>JAKVBQ010000024.1:31229-46909 GCA_022447205.1 Phycisphaerales bacterium | reverse complement strand
CGAAGTGGCCCGAATGAGGATTCTGCTCGCGCAGCAGTCGATCCGTGAGTCGGCGTGGAACGCGGTTGTTGTATCGCCCGTCCGATTCGACCTGCCCGCTCACACTCGTCTCATGCAATGACCCGTCGTAAGGAATCAGGCGGCCGTCGGTGTCGAGTGCGAAATGTCCGCCTTCGGTGTGCACGACGAGCGTCCACATCCCGGGGTCGGTGATCATCTCCTGCAGGTAGGCTCCGTGGACGGAATACCCGTTCGCCCAGAGGAACTCGTTGTGGGACCAACGCCCGCCCCAGCAGAAGATCGAATCGCCGTTGGGCTTGTAGTGGTCGCTGTACATGTGAGCCTGGGTGACGATGTAGCGGTCGTCATCGAGCGTGATCTCGAAGTCCATCGTGTTGTTGTTCGGATTCAGGACGAATGTCGCCTGCCCCGACAACGAGGGATCACCGTGCGGGAAGAAGATGTCCGGGACACCGTCGTCGGGCGCATTGATACCCGTGAGCTCGACCACGCGCGTGACCGGATCCTGATCGTCACCCGGTGGCGGTGGCTCCTCCTGGAGCTTGGAACGCAGGTAGTTGGTCACCGCGACAGTGTCGTTTTCATCCAGGATGCCGTCATACACCAGCAACTGGTGAATGTCGCCGACGAAGTTGTACCCTGCCGCCGCGCCACTCGAATCCTGCCAACCGAAGAGGAGCAGGTCGTCCTCGCCGGGACCGGTCCCTCCCGCCGAATAGCCGCTTTCATCCACGGGCAGGTAGAGGTCGATCCCGTTGGCTTCAGCCACGTGTCCGACCTCGGTCGGCGCAGCGTGAAAGCGCGTCATCCAGACGGAATCCGCTCCATGCAGGTACGTGATGTCGCGTCCCGCCTGACTCCCGGCTCCACCGTAGACCTCGAATCGTCCGTCGTCGACCTGGTTGTCGAACTGCGATCCGGCGGATCCGCTTCGGCCGAAGGTGTAGACGTACTGACCCGATCCGTCACCGAGGGAACCATCTCGCTCCGGAGCGAAATGACCGATCCAGAAGATGGTCGCGTCCCCCAGGAGTTCGCCGCCCAGCGAACCGCGCAGGTACCGATTGTCCCCGGTGCGATCATTGACCGCCAGCACACCATGCCCCCCCAGGCCATCCGGGTCGAAGGTGATGTTGCTCGCCGGGGCGCCTCCAGCAACGAGCGTGATCGCAGGATTGTTCGCAGCCTGCCAGCTGATGACATTCATGCCGTCGAGGACGAGTGTCTCCTGGTCAGTGACGAAATTGGCGACCAGGCGCCCACTGGCCACTTCCGGGGGGCAGGCGCTGACAAGGCCGTCGTCGGGCGTGCAGTCGAAGTCGCCCACGGCTGCGCATGACGCTGCCGTGGCAAGAAGACAACCTGCAAGGACGCTTCCGTGGTTCATCGAAACTCTCCACTCGGCTTGAACACGATGTTCCCTCAAGGACATCGTCATGCTAATGCACGAGACTGCATCTGCCAGTTCCAGCCGGAAAAGAGGCGGCTCATTCCTCAGCAGTCGCCCCAGTCACCCAGCAGGGCTGCCAGATCAGCGCCATCGACCTGGCCGGAACCATCGATATCGGCCGGTCCACCCGAACCACCCCACGCGCCGAGGAGCGAGGAGAGGTCGGCACCGTCGACGATGCCGTCACCATTCAAGTCGGCAGGACAGTCCGAGGCGCACACCGGGGCCACGGTGTTACCACCCTGATCGGTCCAGGGCCCCAAGATCTGATCACTCGGCTCGTCGTTCAAAGTGTTGCCGCAGATCGTCGTGTCGAGTACCTCGGCCGGGATGCTGCTTTCATTCCACACCCCGCTGAGACCAGGGGCGTCCGAGGCGTTGTTGCGGACCGTGCAGCCGTCAAGGGTGAGCTTCGCCATGGCGACATAGATGCCGGAGGTGCCACCGGGCCCTGCCGTATTCTCCTCGATGAGGCAGTCGACCATCGTGACATGCGTCTCCACCGGGTTGGCGAAGAGGATGACGCCGGCAAACTGCGTGGAGTAGTTCCCACGGAAGATGCAGTCGGTCGCCGTGACCTGGCTGTTCATGAAGAACGCGCCACCCGGGGCGTCCTCGACGATGCAGTTGGTCACGACGTGCGTGCCCGACCTGAGCGACAGTCCGCCGGAGATGAAGTGCAGGTTCTGGAGCACAAGCGAGCACTCATCGCCATCGGATGATTCGTCCGCCCGGAACGCCTCGGCCACACCGCCGCCATCGATCATCACCTGGGGCGGGCTCTGCGGACTGGAGGCGCCGGTGATGGTGAGCGTCTTGCCGTTCACGCGGACCGTCGGTTCACCGGGCTCACCGGAGTACGTGCCCGGGGCGATGACGATGACGTCACCATCGCGTGCGGCATCGACCGCCCCCTGGATGGTCGGAAAGTCCTGCGGGACGAAGAGCAGGCCGCAGTCGGGGCCGACGAGGGTGCCGCCCTCGTTGGTCCAGGAGCCGACGATCTGATCGGGATCATTGCCGCAGACGCGGGAGTTGGCGAGGGCCGCAGATGCCTGAACGACGTAGATGCCACCACCGACGACGGCTTCGTTGTCGGAGATCACGCTGTCAGAGACGGCGAGGGTGCCCGAGCTGGCGAGGATGCCGCCCCCTCCACCATCGGCGCTGTTGTCGATGACCGAGGAACCGGTCAGGAAGATATCCGAGGTCTGGACGGAGAAACCGCCACCGGCGCCGTTGCCTCCGGAACCGGTCTCGGCATCGTTGTCTTCGAACAGGCAGTTGATGACGGAGACGGTGCCGCCGACGAAGGAGGCGCCGCCACCGGAGTTGGCGGTGTTGTCCTCGAAGACGCAGTCGACGAGCGACAGGTCACCGCCATCGAAGGCCAGGCCACCACCACGGTCCGATGCGGTGTTGTCGGTGAAGAGGCAGTTCTCGACGGAGACACTGGCTGAGACGATGTCCAGGCCACCGCCGGAGGTCGCCCGACTGCCGGTGAAGTGGATGCCCTCGATCTCGATACCGTCCACGTCGTCGATCGTCATGATCGACGGTGACGAGGTGGTGCCTGATTCCGGTCCGATGACGACCGTGGGGACACCGTCGGCATCGACCGCGCCACGAAGCAGGATGTTGTCGACCGCGAAGGAGAGATCGGTCTCGTGGTAGGTGCCGGGTGCGATCGAGACGATGTCGTACGCGTCGGCGGCATCGATCGCCTGCTGGATCGTCGGATAGTCGCCGGGGACTTCATGGACGTCGACGATGCGGATCGAGGCGGTCATGCCCTCGCCGCATCGATCCTGGTCGAAGTACGGGATGACCATGGGACCGAGATCCTCGGGGACGGTCCAAATCGCAGGAGATCCGAACGGAGGCGGAGTGAGTTCCAGCTGGAAGAGACCGTCGGGGGTGCAGGGCGCACCGGAGGTGATCATCGAGTACCCGGAGAACTGGAACAGCCCCCACCGGATCGTGTCACCGGGCACGGCGCGGATCACCTGGGGCTCATAGGCGTTCTCGTAGACGACGACGAGACGATCCTCCGCATTCGCAGCGTTGACGACGACGGTGGAGACGAGGAGTGCCAGGAGTGAAATCCGCATGTGAATCATCTTTCTCAGGAAAATGACCGTCCCGGAAAGGCGCCCAGCGGCGGGTCCGGGAAGGGTGCGAGGTGATGCCGAGGTCGTCAACAATCACCCCAGAAACTCAGAAGCGCCGCAAGATCGGCTCCGTCGACGAGCCCGGAACCGTCGATGTCGGCCGGACCGCTTGCATTACCCCAGGCGCCGAGAAGGAGGGAGAGATCGGCACCGTTCACCGTGTCGTCGTCGGTCAGGTCGCCACCGCACGCCTGACACTGTTCAAGGATGAGGTTACCACCCTGGTCCCCCCAGCCGGTGCCGGCGATCTGCTCCGGTGAATTGCCGCAGACAGTGGTGTTCATCAGGGTCAGGCCTCCATTGAGCACGTAGAGGCCACCACCATCGGTGCCGGCGTTGTTCGACGAGATCGTGGAGTCCTGAATGTTGAGATTCGAGCTGATCAGCGACGCCGCGCCGCCGTGCTCGCGAGCCGAGTTGTCTATGAGCTCGGAGTTCCTCAGAAGACCACCGCTGTTGCTGGCGAAGCAGAACACGCCACCATCACCGGAGGTGGCGACATTGTCGATGGCGCTGATGTTGTCGAACTCGACGTTCGATGCCTCCACCCACAAGACCCCGCCGGCTTGCGCCGTGTTTCTTTCGAAGGCACAGTCGAAGACCTCGACTCTCGCGAAGGTCACATGGAACACCCCGCCGGAGTCATCCGAGTCGTTGTCCTCGAATCGACAGTTGATGAAGGTGGGAAGGGATGACTCCTCCACGAAGGCGACGCCCCCAGCCAGGGGCGTGCTGTTTTCGGTGAAGAGGCAACTGCTGATGAGCGGCTCGTCATCCTCGGAAAAACTCAAGGCCCCGCCACCAAGACCGGCGGTGTTCCCCGCGAAGTGGCAATTGGTGGCCAGGAGACGTGACTCATGGGAGGTGTTGACTCCACCACCGTAGTCGTCGGCCGTGTTGTTCTGGATGAGGCAGTTGTCCAGCCTCATGTGCGTGGTGTATCCGTAGATGCCACCGCCGAACTGGGCATGATTGTTCTCGATGATGCAGTTGAGGATGCGTGGGGAAGAGGCGTTCAGGCAGCACAGGGCACCACCAAGGTTCCAGAGGACGCCATCCCCCCAGTCGTAGTCGACCGCCTGACCGTTTCGGAAGGTGAAGCCGTCGATCACGGTGTCGATGGACTCGCCACTGTCACAGAGCAAGCCCCGCTGGAAACCCTGACCATCGATGATGGTCTCGTACGGACCGTCCGTGGACTGGATGACGACCTGCTTGCCGTAGGTCTGCATGACCGCGGGAGCGAGCGGGTCACCCGTGTAGACCCCCGGCCCCACCAGGATGGTGTCGCCGTTCGAAGCGGCATCGATCGCATCCTGGAGCGAGTCGTACGTGCATCCGCTCGGACACACCTCATGCGTCACCCCCGAGACAAGTTGATTCAGTGCGTTGTTCGCATTGACCACACCCCACCCGTAGAGCAGGTCCAGGCCGGGATCACCGTAGTCCACGGCGGAATCCTTGAGGATGTTCTCGACCTCCAGGGGAGTGAGGTCGGGACGGACGGACAGGACGAGCGCGGCGACGGCTGCGGCATAGGGCGATGAAAAGGAGGTTCCCTCGACGTAGGCGTAGTCTTCATCGGTGTAGCCATCCTCACCGGTTCGGTCCGTGGTGAGAATCCACTGACCGGGTGCACACAGGGCGACTCCCGGACAGTACGAACTGAATGAAGTGAAGTCCCCGTACTGGTTGAGCGCGGAAATCGACATCACCGACGGCAACGATGCGGGATAGGCGAAGTACCAGTCCGCGGTGTTCCCTGCCGAGGCGAAGTGCACGACGCCGGCTTCTCGGGATTGCGCATAGGCCTCGTCGATGGTGTGCGAGCGCCAGCCCCCGTACGAATTGCTGTTGTTGGTGACCTCGATGTCGGACACCACGGCGTAGTCCAGGGCGCCGACCGTGTGGCTGTACTGGCTCCACCAGCCGTTCGAGCAGAAGATCCAGTCGGAGACGAAACAGCGAGCCGACACCGTCTTGCAGCCCGGGGCGGCACCGGCCATGAGCGACTCGTTGTTCACGATGGAGGAGATGCAGCCTGCCACGACGGTGCCGTGCCTGTCGCATCCGTTACGGGGACCACCGTCGCCATCGTCGGTCGTGAAGTCGATGCCTGGATTCTGATTGAGCTCGGGGTGATCCTGCTGCACGCCGGTGTCGATGACGAGGACTTCGACGGACGGATCCCCGGTCGTGATGGCCCATGCCTCGAGCACGTCCATGTCCGCATCTTCCGTGCCGTGGGTGCCGTCGTTGTGCAGGCCCCAGCAGAATTCGAAGTCGGGATCGTTGGGGTAGTCGAATCCCCCGCTCTGGCCCCGGAAGAGCATGTCGACCTCGGCATGACGTACCGCTGGATGATTGGACAGCTCACGTGCCGCCTCGATGACTTCAAGACCGTTGCGACTCGAGCAGGTGACCGCGTACATGCCCGGGAACGACGGCCAGGTCACTTCAGCGACCGGTTCCAGACCGCGTCCTGCCAGCACCCTGTTGGCCTGATGTGGCAGCAGGTCCTCGTGAAAACGAACGAGGATCGTCGATGTCGGCATGCCCGGGGAACCCTCGCTGCTGAGCAACACCGGTGCCGCCATCATGATGCCATCACGTTCGGCAAGCGTCGCCAGCACCTCTTCGATGCGTGTTTCCTTCTGTTCCGACACGGGCACGTTGATGAAGAACCAGCCCCCCACCGCAATCTGTTCGAATGCAACGGGACCGGTCCCGAAGACCTCGCCCAGAAGCGTCCCGGGCTCGGCTTCATCGAGGCCGGTCCGGACTGCGATGCGAGTGAGGTCCAATCGCGGAGGCAAGTCCTGCGGAGCCGACATCAATCCGTCGACCTGCTCAATCGCGGGCGCGCCCACGATTCGATCATGCTGAATGGACCCACCGGATCCATGGGCGAGGAAGGCGCTGGACACGAGCGTGATCGAAACGATGCAGGGAGAAAGGAAGCGCATGAACATTTGTCTTTTCCAGAATATGTGTTCGCTCAAGGAACCAATCGAGGCCTGATCAGCAGTCACCCCAGTCACCAAGGAGTGCCGCGAGGTCCGCGCCGTCGACCAGGCCGGAACCGTCGATGTCGGCGGATCCGTCTGACTCTCCCCACGCGCCGAGGAGCGAGGAGAGGTCGGCACCGTCGACGATCCCGTCTCCGTTGATGTCGGCGGGACAGTCCGGCGGGCATTCGTCGGCAATGATGTTCCCCCCGTTGTCGACCCAACCATCATTGATCTGTCCAGGCGTCGTGTTTCCGCAGACCGTGGTATCGGTCAGGGACAACTGCACCGACCCCGCGAACGACACGCCGGCGTACGTCGAGTAATTGTTCCTGACCACGCACCTGACGAAGTCCACCACGCCGTTCTCGATGCGCACACCGGATTTGGAGGAGCAACCGAAGACCGGACAGCCGCCGGAATTGTTCTCGACCATGACGTCGATGAAGTCGACATCGGTTCCGGCAATGACGGCATCATCGAGCTGATCGGTGATGTAGACGCCACCGGGCAGGAAGTTGGAGTTGCAGTTCGCGACGCGGCAGTCCTTGATGGTGCCGACGAAGTGCGAGAGGAACAGGCCGATTTGACTTTCGTACCCGAACTCGATGTTGCAGTTCGTGACCACGCCCGTGCAGTCATAGAAGACAAGAGTCCTGACATTCAGGTTCTCGAAGACGAACGGGGTCGTGGTGCCGGCGTAGACTCCGATCGCCGCGTCGATCTCGACGGCCGGGGAGCCGTCAGGATTGGTCTCGCCGATCAGCGAGGCCGACTTCTCCTCGAGGAGCAGGCCGTACTGGGTGTCAACCTGATAGAAACCGGCTGCGATGTAGATGGTGTCACCGTCCTCGGCGATGTCGAAGGCATCCTCGATCGTGGGGAAATCCTCCGGAACGTAGTGAATGCTGCAGCTGTCACGAACCAGCGCGCCACCGACATCGGTCCAGGTGCCGACGATCTGGTCCGGCGTGTTGCCGCACACGCGAGTCTCCCCGATCGATGTCATGCCACCAGTCAGATGGAGTCCACCACCGGAGTCCGCCTGATTGTCCCTCAGAATGGACTCGGAGATGGTGAGGGTGCCGCCGTTCGCGGCGATCGCGCCGCCCAGTCCCTGATCCTTGCCACCGCTCGAGAGGGCGGCATTCAGCTCGAACTCGCAATCGTCGAACGTCGCGGTCGAGTCCTCGAAGAACGCACCACCGCCGAGTTCGGATGCGTTCTCCCGGAACGTGCAGTCGGTGATCGTCGCGGCCCCCGAGATGCAGGACAGAGCGCCACCGACCAGAGACTCGTTGTCGGTGAAAAGACAGTCCGTGATGACCGCGCTGCCGTCATTGATCGCAATCGCACCCCCGGAGACGGCTCGTGCCCCGGTGAAGTGGATGCCGATGAATTCGACGCCGTCGGCGCCGTCGATGGTCACGATGGAAGGCGAGGAGGTCGTGCCGGCTTCAGGACCGATGACGACCGACGAGTCGCCCTGATCGTCAGGCGCAACCTGGAAGAGCAGATCGTCGGTGGAAACCACGAGTCCGCTCTCGGCATAGGTGCCCGGGGCGATCGAGATGATGTCACGAGGACTGGCCGCGTCGATCGCACCCTGGATGGTGGCGTACTCTCCTGGAACCTCGAGCGTGTTCGCGACACGGATGATGCCCGTCATCCCGTCCTTGCATCCATCCGGGTTGAAGTAGGGAATGTCGTCGTACGCGACGCCCAGGGGAACTTCCCACGCGGCGATGTTGCCGAAGGGCGGTCCCGAGATGTTTGTGAATTCGAACAGGCCGTCCGGGGTGCAGGGTTCCCCCGAAGTCACATCCACGAACCAGGTGATGGTGTCTCCCGGCTGGACGCGGACGATCCGAGGCGTGAACTGGCCATTGCCTCCGCTCACGTGGTGGACCGTGTAGTCGTACACCGGGCAGTCGTCATAGAAGGCCACGCCTTCGTCGACCCAGTCACCGACGATCTCGTTCGGCGTGTTGGCACAGAACAGCGAGTTGGCGATCGTCGTGGTGCTCGTCTCGAGGAGAAACACGCCACTGCTCGAGGACGCGATGTTGGATCGGACCCAGCAGTCGTCGACCAGAAGCGTGCTGTTCAGTGACGACAGCGCACCACCGGCATTGGCATCGTTGCCGGCAAGCCAGCAGCTGATCAGGGAGGCCTCGGAGGCATCGAGGTGCACGCACCCGGCCTCGTCGGCGGAGTTGCCTTCGAAATGGCAGTCCTGAATGGCGAGGTCCGAATCAAAGGCGGACACGCAACCGCCCAGGCTCGCCGTGTTGTCCGTGAACCGACAGTCCCGGACCACGACGCTGCTGGAGGCGACGGCCAGGGCACCACCGTCAGTCCCCCGCGCACCCGTGAAGTGGATCCCCTCGATCTCGAGGCCTTCCACACCATCGATCGTCATGATCGAGGGCGCGGAGACCGTGCCGGGCTCGGGACCGATGAAGACGGCAGGCAGTCCGTCCTCATCGAGCGCACCCAGGATCTGAACGTTCGATGCCGTCGTCGGACGGAGGTCGGTCTCGTAGTAGGTTCCGGGCGCGATCGAGACGATGTCGTAGTCGACGCACGCATCGAGTGCGGCCTGGATGGTGGCAAACTCCCCCGGCACCTCGTGACGCTCGACGACGAGCACCAGAGCGGTGCCACCGTCCTCGCAGGTTGCATTGTTGAAGTACGGCACCTCGCCATAAGCGAAGTCAATGGGAACCTCCCAGGTGCCCGTCGGGTTGCCGAAGGGACCTCCGGTGAGGTTGAACTGGAACAGGCCGTCAGCCGTGCACGGTTCACCCGATGAGAACGACACGCCACCACCGAACTGAACCCACCGCCAGGTCACGGAGTCACCCGGAGCGGCCCTGATCACGTCGGGATCGAACCCAGCGCTGTTGATGTTCACACGTTGTTCTTCGGCGAGCGAGTTGCCGGCGAGGATCGTGATGACTACGGCCGAAGCTGTTGCAATGCGCATGGACTTGTCTTTCTCTAAAAACCAATCGTTTCTGAACGTGCTGACGGCACGCATGAAGTCTGAATGAATCCCCGACCGTCTTTTCAACAGTCGCCCCACTCACCGAGGAGCGCGGGGAGATCCGCACCGTCGACGAGTCCCGAGCCATCAATGTCGGCTGGTCCACCCATGTCACCCCAGGCGCCGAGCAGCGTGGAGAGGGGGGTGATGGACGAAGACATGGACTCTCTCCCGATCCAAGGTGATTCGTGCAGATCAGCACCCAGTGCACTTCCAAATATGATGTGCACTGAGTGCATATTAATTATGCGGGATCCCGGTATCATTGCAATGATCGAGGAGGCCGAAAGCAGCTTTTTTAGCCATGACGATCATCCTGACCGAGAACATGATCAATGACGCCGATGTGGTGGCAAACAGCCTGCACGAGGCGTTCACGAAACTCCTGCAGGGACCGGACCTCAAGGGTCGACGAGCAGCCACCCTGGCCACCCAGCTCGACGTGGGAAGGATGACCTGCCAGCGGATCACACGGCTCGGCAAGCAATCGCCGGGTCCCCGCCTGCTCGCCGAACTTCCGGGCGTCGCAGGACTCCGACAGTTTCTTGCCGCGATGGAGCGGACCGGTACACCAGCAGGTGAACTGAGCGATGCCCGGACGGCGGTTGAAGATTTCGCTGGCTTCCTCGGTTCACTGGACATCACCCAGACCGCGTTCACGTCCGCACTCCTGCTGCACGAGACAGGCAGCGATCCGCAGCGATTGCGGCAACAACGCAACCAGCTCTTCGAGGCCGCCTCGATGGTGACCGGCCAGTCTGCGGACGCCACGATCAGCATGATGGCGATCCGACCGAACGAGAACCCGGGCTTCAACTTCGACCAGATCGTGGTGCGCGGCTATGCCGGCATGCGAGCCAGCGGTTCCGCCATGCCCATCCGGCTTCCGATCAACATGGCCTACTCCGACTATCGCAACGTCACGGGTGACGAAGCCAGGCGCCAACCGCAGGAGCTGGTCGAGGCGTTCTGCTCCACCCCCCTGCCGTCGATCGACAGTCGGATCATCAAGGAGGAGAACCTGGCCCACATCGTCGATCCGGGACACATCCCCACCGGCGAACCCTTCGACTGCTTCGCGACGCAGCACAGCCAATGGAACATCAAAAGCCCCCACCCGCACAAGGCGATCTGGCTCTACATCGACTACCCCACGCGCCACTGCACCTTCGACCTCCACCTGCACCACACCATGGAAGCGGAGAATGTCCTCTCCGGCGACTGCCACTTGTGGGGCACGTCCCTGCTCGCGCCACCGGAAGATCTCTGGATGACTCGTTTCGCGGACCAGATCAGCTTCACCAGACTCGGTGCCGGTGCGACCTGCGCCGAGTCAGCCGGGTATGCACGCCATCAGGAACTCACCGCGCACATGTTCGAACACCACGGCTGGGATGCCGAGGAGTTCATCGGCTTCCGCTGCGAGATGGAACTGCCGGTCTGGCGATCAGGGATGTGCATCATCCTCGAATCGAAGTGATCCTTCGAGTGATCAGTCACCCGCGGCTGCAACGTGCAGTGCGGCGAGCCGGGCGAGGTATGCCGGACCAGGTGTGATCTCGCGACGAGCCATCACGGTCTCGACCACCGAGGAGAACTTCCTCCACTGGTAGGTCTTCGGCGCGGCATCGGTGAGCCAGCTGAAGCGACGCGTGAACGCGGGGGGCGGCGTGCTCGAGGCGACCATCGCACCGGTGCCGATCGTCGTACCGGTCATCACCCGGGTGCCGATCGCGAGTTTCACGTGATCCCCAAGCACGCACCCCATGAAGACCAGACCGGTTCGATGCAGGGAACCGTCGTGCTCCAGTCGCATCAGGACCTCGGCGTAGGTGTTCAGCAGGTTGGAGTTGTCGGTGCCGGCGCCGATGTTGACCCACTCGCCCACGAGCGCGTCACCAAGATGCCCGTCGTGCCCCTTGTTGGAGAAGCCCTGGAAGATCGTGTTCTTGACCTCGCCCCCGACCTTGCATCCCGGTCCGATCGACGTCCCTCGCTTGATCAGCGAACGATCGGTGATCACGCACTCCCGACCGATCGCACACGGCCCGCAGAGAACCGTCCCCGGACGGATCTCGGCACCCTCGTCGATCCAGATCGGACCATCGGTGGCATCAAGGACCACCGTCGGCAGCACGCGGGCGTTCGCACCGATGTGAACGGCATGCTCGCCGAAACGGACCACGCCGTCGGGTACCGGAAGGGAGTCGTCGGACAGCGCCGCATCAGCAGCGACCCGATCCCCCAGTGCCCCGAGGAGATCCCAGGGATGCGTGAAGCAGGTCGCTGCATCGTCGACCTCGACCCTGGCGTCACCGGTCGAACCATCGGCGAGAAACGCGAGAAGCGCATCCCCGGCAAGCCGACCGATCGTGATCGACCCGTCCGCGGTGGTCCTGACGACACCCGGATCAGGCACCCGGAGCGCTCCACCATCGGCAAGTCGTCCGTTCACGATGATCGCATCGGCGGAATCAGTCGGGTCCACAAGCGTACGACCGGTCCGTTCGGAAGCCAGCGCACCATCACCGTCCATGAGGTGGAGTTCGGCCTGCAGTTCGAGCGAACGTTCGGCACGACCGAGGCCGGTGAAGATCCCGGTACGCTGTTCGAAGGAACACCGCAGGTCGCCAAGAGGGCCGAGCTCGGCACGTCCGTCATCGAAGAGGATCAGTCGTGACATGCGTGCAAGGTACCGGTTTCCCGGCAGACGCGTCGTGGATCGGGTTCAGCGACGAATCGGGCCCGCGCTGAATCCCCAGATCGGCGTGGTACGCACGAGCGCCCAGCCGATCGGGATCGCGATCCCTCCCGAATAGAGCGCCCAGAGCAGGAGCCGACCGAACTGGGTGACCGCGCTGTCCGTGCCCCAGACCGGCAGGCTTCCGGCGTAGAACCCGCGAATTCGCCAGAGGGCGAGGTAGATGATCGTCACCGCGAACAGGAAGAGGAAGGTCAGCAGGCCGAAGGTCAGGGGGTTTCGAGAGAAGACCATCGAACGGAGTGGAAGCAGCAGGTTGGCGCCGAAGAGGAAGCCCAGGGTGTAGGGACCGATGAGGTGGTAGGGACTGCCGTTGTAGAGGGCCTCGACGTTGAGATCGAGCAGGAGGCCGATCGACAGACAGGCCCACAGCGCGGCTCTCCGGGGCGCTGCAAGGACCAGGAAGACCGCGAGCGTCCCGGCCAGGCCGGGGACCGTGCCGCCGATCCGAAGCACTTCCATGAAGCGGGTGTCGAGGACCACCACCGCGATCAGGAAGATGATGAAGACGCCGATCCTCATGGCGTCCCCCCTTCCTTCTCGAATGCCTGACGAGATGAGTCGTCGGTCGGGTCCTTCAACTTCAGGGTCACGCTCAGGAGCCGCTCGGGGAGCACGGTCCGCAGGACGGTGATCCGTTCGCGAAGCGGGGTTTCCTCGCTGGCCTCGACACCGAGCACGGTTCCGATCTGCATCCCCCACGCGGTGTCGTCCCAGGCAGGGTCTCGGGCCAGGCGAACCGGTTGGCCGATCTGGACGTTGCTGGATTGCCCGGGCTCACGTGCAACGAGTCCCTGCATCAGGCCACGACCGACGGGACGCATTCGGATCGAGACACCGACTGACTGTTCATTCACCCCATCAAGCGGATAGATGCGCGCCAGGAGATCGTTGCCGGTGCCCTCGCTGATGCTTCCGATCGGTATGAGGGTGCTGGACAGCTGACCGACACCACCAGCGATCCGACCCACGAGCTGGTCCCCGTCCACGACGGCGACCGTCCCCTGACGAACACCCTGCCTTGATCCTGCGTTGAGACGGAGAAGCCCCCCCTGTCCGCCAGGTGTGTGCCGGACCACCGTGGCAGTGCGCGGGGTCCACTCCGTGGTGACACCAAGTTCTGGAGCATTGCGAGCACGCTGCAACTGGGCAAGTTCGAGTTCGAGCTGTTCGACCTGCAACCTGGCGGCATGCCAACGGCCTCGGTAGGCATCTCGCTCCTCGAGGATCCGGTCCAGTTCCGCGAGGCTCGGGAGGTCCGGATCCGAGGACGGGCGAACGAATGCCATCGCGGATCCTGCAGCATGCCCGAGAGGCGTCAATGGCAGTGCGAGGATCGAACCGATGTCCGAGGTCCAGGGCACCAGCCAGCGCGTCGGAAGCAGCGACAGCACGACGACGATGATGGTGGTGATCACCAGCGGTCGGTCGTTCTGAAGCAGCCTGAAGATGCTGAACATGGCGCAGCCTTCACTTCGGCGTGCCGCACGGAGCGCGTCACAACTCGTCGACGTCCGATTCCATCGCCCCGCCCCAGTCCTCGAGGTTCTCGAGGTAGATCGCGGTGCCCCGCGCCACACAGGTCAGGGGATCGTCGGCGATGCGTACATCGAGTCCGGTGGCCTTCGAGAGCACGACATCGAGACCGCGAAGGAGCGCCCCACCACCCGCCATGGTGATGCCGTTGTCGACGAGATCACCGGCAAGCTCGGGCTTGGCCTGTTCGAGGGTCTTCATCACCGTCTCGATGATGGCATCCACCGGTTCACTGAGCGCCTCGCGGATCTCCTCGGAGGTGACGACGGTCTTTCGTGGCATGCCGGATGACATGTCGCGCCCACGAACCTCCATCTTCAGCTCTTCGTCCAGCTGGGAGGCTGATCCCACCTCGATCTTGATGCGCTCGGCGGTCTGTTCGCCGATGGTCAGGGCGTAGTTCTTCTTCATGTACCCGATGATCGCCTCATCGAAGTCATCGCCCGCGACGCGAGCGCTCTCGCAGGTGGCGATGTCGCCAAGCGACATGATGGCGACCTCGGTGGTACCACCACCGACATCGACGATCATGCTCGCGGTGGGTTCGACGATCGGAAGTCCGGCCCCGATGCCGGCGGCCATGGGTTCCTCGACGAGGTAGACGCGACGGGCACCCGCCCGTTCGGCGGAATCAAGGACGGCACGCTTCTCGACGGCGGTGATGCCGGAAGGAATCGCGATCACGACCCGCGGCCTCAGGATCCGACTCCGGCCGTTGACCTTGCGGATGAAGTAGCTCAGCATCGCCTCGGTGATCTCGAAGTCGCTGATCACGCCGTCCTTGAGAGGACGGATCGCTGAAATCGCGCCAGGCGTCTTGCCGAGCATGTCCTTGGCCGCCCAGCCGACGGCGGTTCCGTTGTGGATCACCTTGTTGGTGCCCTTGCGGACCGCGACCACCGACGGTTCATTCAGAACGATGCCCTCACCGCGAACCGCGACGAGCGTGTTACAGGTTCCAAGGTCGATACCCATGTCGACGCTGAACCAGCCGAGCAACGCATCCATGAACACCGGTGCAACCTCCCGCGCCTCGTGGGCGCTTGCGAACGACGGAACGGACTCCACCACCTGGGCACATGCTGTACCGAGGGCCGGGCACGGTACCAGAACATCTGACCGAAGGAGGTTCATCCACGAACACTCCCCCACGCCCATCCGAAATCGGCAGGCGCAGGGGACTGAACGAACTTCCTGTGGACAGGACGGTTACGAGCCGCCGGTCATTTCTCGATGATCTTGAATCCGGGAATCGAATCCAGCATGCCACCGGCACTCGTCTCACCTTCCGCCAGCCTGTTGTTGGCGGAGATGATGGAAATGAATCCGGTGAGCAGCACGACCAGGGCCGCCAGGAGCAGGCCTGTGTAGACATCCATCGGGGCGCCGCGCTTGGCCTGGGCGCCGGATGCGAACTGTCCTGTGTTTGAGATCTGGGTCATCGGGTGTCCTTCGTAGGTCTTCTTCGAGAATCCGCGAACTGCCTCCACTCCGGGCGGGCCGGAGTGCGTGGTGAGCGACCGAGGTCACTCACCCTTGCGAGCGATGGCGCGCATGCCGGGCTTGACTTCGCCACGTGCCGAGGCGTCCTCGAGTTCGACGACGCCGGTGGCGCGGTTCACGTCAGTCTCGATGATGCGGAGGTTGCCGATGAACTGGCTGCCGTCGGTGATGGCGAGGACCC
>JAKVBQ010000024.1:0-31219 GCA_022447205.1 Phycisphaerales bacterium | reverse complement strand
CCCGGCCGCGAGGCCGGGGAAAAAATCCAGGTCTTGAACGCGGTGCGTGAGGCTTACTCGCCCTTGCGAGCAATCGCGCGCATGCCGGGCTTGATTTCGCCACGTGCGCCACGGTCCTCGAGTTCGACCACGCCGGTCGCACGGTTGACGTCGGTCTCGATGACCCGGAGGTTCCCGATGAACTGGCTGCCATCGGTGATCGCCAGGACCCAACCGTCCTTGACGCCGTCACGGGTGCCTGCGTTGATTTCAGCGAGCGTGCCGTCGTTGCTGCGTCGAACCGCGATCACGGTCGAGGAGAGGTCACGGTCGGCGGGAACGCGAGCACCGCCACCGGTGGCACCGGCGCGGGCTTCGGGCAGGTCACCGACGAAGGCCACGTACTTGGCCACGGTACCGAGCGCCTGGTCCTTCTCTTCGGTGAGCCGGACGACTTCTTCCTGCAGCTTGCGACGAGCCGCATCGGCGACATCGAGCTGGTTCTGGACTTCGCTGAGTTCCTGGTCGAGGTCGATCGCGTTGCGCTGCGCGCTGGATGCGAGCACCCGGACATCCTTCAACTCGGTGACCAGGGCCTTCGTGAGGTTGGCCTTGGCGAGATCGGTCTGGGCGAAGACGTCGATGCTGGCCTGAAGGCTGGCGATCGTTTCTTCCTTGCCGGCGACGCCGGTCTGCATGTCGATCATCCTGCGCTGCTCGGCGGTGAGGGCCTGCTTGGCCTGGGCGAGCTGCTGTTCGAGCATGAGCATGCTCTGCCTCAATGCCGCTTCCGCGTTGTCACGTTCGGTGACGAGCGCGTTGTAATTGGCCTTCTGCGTGGAGAGCTCTGCCTCTCTCTCGACGATGCGCTCCTTGAGCGCGGTGGCGCCGGATGCGTTCACGGCGACCAGGGGGACCATCAGGACGGCAAGAAGGGAGACGAGCACGATGAAGATCTTGGTGACGACGTTCACTGTCTTATTCCTTGCCCGACGGGCATTCGATTCATGTCTGATCATGACGCGTTCGGGGCGTCACATGATCGTTCTCTTCAGGAGACACCCTGGACTGGGGCTCGTGAAGGCAGAGGCATACGGGCGCCTGCAGGGCCCATATCCGTGCGTCCGACCCTTCCATGGACCGGAGACCGCAAGGAGCTCTGCTGGTTTTGTACCCAAGAAGACCAATGGGTGTCAATGAACGGGCGCTGCAGCCGTCCGATCATCCGCCCCAAGCTTGAGGCAGGAACCCGCTGCGGCGACCCGGACCACCGGATTGGGGTCCTCCATGAGGTCCGAAAGAAAGCCCCTTGCGGTCCCATCATCCACCTCGCCGAGGAGTGCCGCCACCTGAGCCCTGATTTCCGCCTGGGGGCTCTCGATGTATTCAGAGGCCAGTCGGAGGAGCGGACCCGGCTCTCTCGCCCCCAGAACGGCGATTGCCCGAGCAGCAGCCAGCCTGATCTCGGGGGGCCTGGATTCCCTTGATGGCGCTTCCACCAGCCGCACCAGCATCTGACGGGCGCCCTCGTCCCCGAGCTGGCTGATCAGCTGGATCGCGAGCCCGGTGAGCTCCGCCTGCTCGGATGGTGCGAAGAGCGCGGCCCTGATCGGTTCGATCTCCTGGGCATCACCAAGGCGGACCAGCGCCGCGGCACCCTGGAGATCGACCAGGCGAATGCGGGTCGGGTCGACCAGTTCCATGCCACGTCCGAGCATTGATCGGATCAGCGGCCGTGCGCTTGGATCTCCAAGGAGCCCGAGGACCACGATCGCGTTGGCACGCACCTCGGGATCGTTCGAGGAGACGAATTCGGCAAGCGGTGCCGGACTGACCGATTCGCCGCAGCGAGAGAGGGCGTAGATCGCCGCCGCGCGAACCGAATCGGAGGGATCCTCGAGCAGTGGCTCGAGCAATGCGTCCATTGATTCGAGGCGGACCTCGCCACAGGTCATCGCCGCCACGAAGCGGACACCACGATTGTCATCGGCCAGTCCCTCGGCGGTACGCGGTCGAAGGAGATCCGGTCTGGTCGCGAGCATCTCGAGCGCATTCGCACGGAGCAAGGGCCACTCGCTTTCGGCCGCGGATTGAAGGACGGCAATCGCCCGTTCCGTGGGCGAGACCACGATCGGTTCGACCTCGATGGCGGGTGATTCGGTTCGGACCGGAGGACGGGCGGATTCCGCGAGCACTGGTTGCTCCGAAGACCGTTCGTCGACGTTCTCGGTTCGAACCGGGTCGGGTGCGGTCTCGGGAACCGGCGTCGCCTCACGATCCTCCTCCCACAAGACGAGGGCCGGAGCCGTCATTCCGGTTGCCCTGGTCGATCTCACGTCCCGAGAACCCAGCGTGCATCCAACGAGGAACGCGGACGCACCCGCAACCAGGAGCAGGCTCCCGGAAAGGGATCGCCGAGGACACCATGGACTCAATCGACTTCGCTGCACTTCGCACCTCCTTGTGCTGACGTTCATGCCGAGGCGCACGGTGCTTCCGAACGCCTGCGGCAGCCCCATTCGACCATGAGAGCCATGAACATGGCAACTCCGCACCCCATTCCGAACAGGTTCCCGAGCAGGGCATGGGCAGGTGCGTCCCCCGTCACGACTCCGATTCGCACCAGCCTGGTCCCGGCGCTTCGTGGCTCCGGCGTGACGCGCTCACGGATACGGCCATTCGGATCGATGACCACCGATTCTCCGGTATTGGCCACCCTGACCAGCCAGACATCGTTCTCGATCGATCGCCAGCGAGCACAGAGGGTGTGCATCCTGCGCCCGGCATCGTCATCGCCGAACCAGCCGTCATTCGAGATGTTGACGAGAAGATCGGCGGCACGTTCGCCGTCCCGCCAGACCATCCGACGGACCACGGTGGCCATGGTGTCCTCGAAACAGATCGGGACCGCGATGCGAACCGGTGTCTCGCCCGGCAGCTCCGGGCGGACGATCGAGTTGCCTGCATCGAGATCGAAGCTCATGCCACCGGCCCCGAAAGCGAGCATCCGTTCCTCCAGCCACGGCCAGCTGGAGATGTAGGGCATCGTCTCTCCGAACGGCGTGAGGAAGATCTTGTCGACGCGAGGATACGGCGGTCCGGATGGTCCGACGAGGTAGGCGCTGTTGTAGTGCTCCTCCCAGGTCACCTCGCCGTTGCCATCACTGCTGATGCCGAGATAGGACCCGCTGCCGATCAGCATCGGGACCTGGTACCTGGCAACCACGTCCTCGATCGCTCGAGTGAAGATGTCTCCGCGTTCGAACCCGACCGAGGGCAGCATCGTCTCCGGCCAGACCACGAGGTCGACGGTCTCCCCCACCTCCATGGCAGCGTCCAGCGCGTCGGTGGTCAGTTCGATGAAGCCACGCACGTCGACCTGCTGCTGCTCGTAGGTCCAGGCGATCTTGTTGCTGGTGGACAGATTGGTCTGGACCATCAGGACCGAGCGTGATTCATCCGCCTTGCCACTCGAAGTCCCCGTCAACAGGATCGTTCCTGCGCCGAACAGGAGAACCAGCATCCCGTGGATCCGGACACCGGGCGCGATCTTCGGCGCCACCCGGCCGAGGACGCTGCGACGAAGGAACTCGGCCACCAGCCCCGAAGCGGCCAGTGCGACGAAGGTGGGCAGCCAGACACCGCCCAGCCTTGCGAGCTCGGCGAGTGCCTGGAACTCGATCAGCGGCTGACCGCGCAGGTACCAGGGGTAGCCGTCGAAGAGCACGTACCCTCGCAACCAGTCCATGCCGACGAGAACCAGCGGGAGCGCGATGCCCAGGGAGAGCCGCAGGCGGCCTCGGACCAATGCCCTCAGGAAGAGCGCCTCGAGCCCCCCCAGCAGCGACAGGTAGACCACGAAGGCGAGGTATCCGGGCAGGGTGACGTCCCGCATCCAGCCCTGGATGATCGCCCAGACGACCAGCTGACTGACCGTGACCGCCGCGAAGACGACTCGTGCCCGAACGGCGAGGAGGCAGGCGAGGGCAAGCGGAATCGGTGCGATGAACGCCAGCCACCAGATGCCGGGATCCGGATAGGCCAGGAGGAAGCAGGCTGAATGGAGAACGGCAAGCGCGAACACCATCCCGGGACCGAGCCCCGCCGAGACGCGGTTCGGAGATGGTCGCGTTTCGCTCACTTCCCTGCGTAGTCGATGATGCGACCGATCTCGTTGCGCAGTTCGTGTCGATGGACGATTCGATCGACGAACCCGGCCTGAAGGAGGAATTCCGAGGTCTGGAACCCTTCAGGCAGATCCTGACGAATCGTCTGCTTGATCACTCTGGGGCCGGCAAAGCCGATCAAGGCGTTCGGTTCGGCGAGGATCACATCACCAAGCATCGCGAAGCTTGCGGTGACACCACCGAAGGTGGGATCGCTGAGGACGGAGATGAACAGCCCGCCTTCGTCATGGAAGCGCCCGAGCGCCGCCGAAGTCTTCGCCATCTGCATCAGCGAGTAGCCTGATTCCTGCATCCTTGCGCCGCCGGAGCACGAGACCACGACCAACGGCAGGTCACGATCCGCCGCCGCCTCGATCGCGGCAGCGAGCTTCTCCCCGACCACGGATCCCATCGAGCCTCCGAGGAAGTTGAAGTCCATCGCGGCCAGAACGACCTTCCGACCCTTGATGAAGCCGGAACCGGTCTGCAGTCCGTCGTTCTCGCGGCTCTTTGCCTGAGCCGATCGAATTCGCTCCGTATACGGCTTCAGGTCGACGAAGTTCAGCGGGTCGCGCGGGGCCATGTCGGGATTGAGCGGCTCGAAGGTGCCCGGGTCGAGCATCTGAGCAACGCGTTCCGGACCACCCACCCGAAGGTGATGCTCGCACTTCGGACACACCCGAAGATTGCTTTCGACGGCCTTGCGGAAGACGGTCTCCCCGCAGGAGGGGCATTTCATCCAGAGGCCTTCAGGCACCGCCTTCTTGGTGTGCGAAACGGTCTGGACGTCATCCCAGGTACGTGGGGTGGTCTGTTCGGACAAGGCTCGGCTCCGAAAACGGGTTCCGTCGGACGGGAAGAGGATACCCAACCGGGCGGAAAAACGGCAGAACTCCTGGGAGTATCGGTCAATCAAGGTCCGGGGAATCAGCCCCGGCCTCGAATGGCCTCGATGTCCCCGGCTCGATCCGAGGATCCGAACACGCTCGATCCGGAGACCAGCACGTCGTAGCCGGCATCACGGCAGATCGGCGCGGTCTCCGGCGAGACGCCACCGTCCGCCTCGATCCTGATCGCATCGCCGAAGCGCTCGCGAATCACGCGCACCTTGTCAAGCACCTCCGGAATGAACGCCTGGCCGGAGTACCCGGGGTGGACGCTCATCACCAGGGCGAGGTCGAATGACTCGAGGTGCGGGAGCACCGCATCCACCGGCGTCTCGGGGTTGAGCGCGAGTCCGGGGGAAGCACCGAGTTCACGGATCCGTTCCGCCATGCCGATCGGGTCGTCGACGACCTCGACATGGAACGAGATGTGGTCGGCACCCGCCTTCACGAACGGCTCGAGGAACATGCCCGGATCCTCCACCATCAAGTGGACATCCAGGTACACCTCGGGGAAGTGGCGCCTGAGCGAACCGCACACCGCCGGACCCATCGAGAGATTGGGCACGAAGTGGCCGTCCATGACATCGACGTGGAGGAGGTCGGCGCCGGCATCGAGGACGTCACGGCAATCCTCCACGAGTCGCCCGAAGTCGGCGGACAGGATGGAAGGCGCGATCAACGGCCTCGCGGGAGGTGCGCCCAGCAGATTCTTCTGTTCGGTCATGGTCATGCGAGCCTCCATGCGAAGAAAGACGGGAGCGCCTCCAGGCGCTCCCGTCCAATGATAACGATGTGTCACGCCTCGGGAGTCAGCGTCGGCCGCCCCGACGAACGCCCTGGCGGGAAGACTTGGCCTTCTCCGACTTGTAGCGATCGAGTCCACGCTTCAGGTCGGCCTTGTAGCCGGCATCCGCGGCCATCCAGGCCTGGAACTGACAGTCGATCGCCTGGTCGAGGTCACCCTTGTGGAAGGCGAGGGTCGCGACGAGTTCGAGAACCTCCGGGGACTTCTCACCCTTGATCGCAGCGACCTGGGCGACCGCCTGTTCGGCGATCTCCATGTTGCCGTTCTCGATGTCCGGATCGTTGATCATCAGGAACGCGATGTCCTCGAGCACGTCCGGCTTGTTGTGGTAGACGTTCAGCTGCTTGCGAAGGTACGCCTCGGCCTCGCCGGGAAGTCC
Source organism: Phycisphaerales bacterium (assembly GCA_022447205.1). GTDB lineage: Bacteria > Planctomycetota > Phycisphaerae > Phycisphaerales > SM1A02 > JAKVBQ01. The sequence continues at coordinate 25,003 of JAKVBQ010000024.1, read as the reverse complement.
CTGCTCGTTGAGCATCATCTTGTACTTGCGGATCATCAGGTCGGAGAAGATCCAGGAGTCGATCTGGATGATGGAGTCCAGCTGTCGATGGGCCTGTCGCCAGTCACGAGTCGCGATGGAGACCTCGACCGCATCCATGAGCGGCTGGGCGCGTTCACTCAGTTCGGGATCGTACTTGCCGTCCGAACAGAGCATCAGCACGCGTTCGAACTCATCCTCCATCGGATGTCCGATGTAGACGATGTTCCCGGTCGGTCCGACGATGAACGCGGTCGGAATGCCCTTCTGGCCGGCCGCGGACATGTACGCCTTGTTGTAGTCCTTCTTGACATCGGAGATGACGGTGTAGCTCATCCCGCTGCCCTTCTTCTTCACGAAGTCGGACACCTTGTCGGGGTTCTCGTCGGACACGCCGATGAACATCACGCCCTTGCGCCTGAGCCGCTGGCTCAGGTCGTTCAGGTGGGGGATCGACTTCAGGCAGGGGCCGCACCAGGTCGCCCAGAACTCGACGACGTAGGTCTTGCCCTTCTCGAAGGAGGGCGGAGGCGCGTCACCGGAGATCAGCTTCGCACCTGCGAAGGTGGCGCTCGGCGCCTTGCTCCCGACCTGCAGCTTGTTGTTGCCTCGCTGTGCGTGAGCGGACGAGGTGGCAAGGGAGAGAACGGCAACCATCGCGAGGAACGCGAAGAACCGACTGATGGGGGCTGCTGTGGTGGACATCGGAGACTCCTCCGGAAACTGGGTCGATTGAATGACTGGTCGTACTGACGACTGATCGAGTATAGCCCCCCGGGCAGCAGGATTCAGCCTTGTTGATCAAGGCTCAGGCCCGATCAAGGGCTTCAAGGCCGACCAGAGACGCTCCCTCGAGGAGCTTGAGGCTGGCACCACCGCCGGTTGAGACATGACTCATGCGGCCCGAGACACCTGCAAGCTCGACCGCGGACGCGGTGTCACCGCCACCGACGACCGTCAGGCCCCCGGCCTCGGTCGAGGCGGCCAGGGCCACCGCCACCTGCCTGGTGCCGACGTCGAACGGCCGGGTCTCGAATGCACCAAGGGGACCGTTCCACACCACGGTCCCGGCCTCACGGACCACGCTGGTGAAGCGAGCGGTGCTTGCCGGACCGATGTCGAGCCCCATCCAACCATCGGGGATCTCCTGATCCGCCACGAGCACCGGACTCTGGTCGGAGAGTTCACGTCCGCAGACATGATCGACCGGCAGGACCAGGTCGGTCGCACTGCCGTCGACGAGGCGGATGATCTCCCTCGCATCATCGAGTCGGTCATCCTCGACGAGACTCGAGCCGACCCCCTGGCCGAGCGCCTTCATGAAGGTGTAGGCCATCGCACCACCGACCAGGAGGGTGTCCACCTTCCCGATCAGGTTGCGCAATGCGGTCAGCTTGTCGGAAACCTTCGCCCCACCGGTGATCGCGACGAACGGCCGGGTGGGATGCTCGAGGGCATCACCCATGAAGGCGACCTCCTCGGCAACGAGGCTTCCGGCAACACAGGGATTCGGTTTCATCGCGAGCGGGACGCCGTACATGGAGGCATGCGGCCGGTGGGAGGTGCCGAACGCGTTGTTGCAGTACAGGTCGCCATGACCGGCGAGTTGCTCCGCGAACACCGTGTCACCGGCGGTCTCACCGGCATGGAAACGCAGGTTCTCGAGGAGGACCACCCTGCCGTCCTCGAGTGACCCCGTCGCGGCCGATGCCGCCTCGTCGATGCAGTCGTTGCCGGGAAAGACGACCCCCTCCGGCAGGAGATCGGCGAGCAGCTCCGAGAGCACGGCAGCAACCGGGGCGAGTGAGAACGCCTGCTCGTAGCCCGTGCCTTTCGGCCGACCCAGATGGGAGATCAGGACGAGACGCCCGCCCCGGGAGAGGACCGATCGGATCGAGGGCAGGGCCGCCCTGATCCTGAAATCGTCGATGACGACACCGTCGGGATCCAGAGGCACGTTGAAATCGACGCGCATGAGGACACGCCTGCCTCGAACGTCCACGTCTTCGATCGTCTTCAAGGCCATTGCAGTCGAGGCTCCGGATGGTTCGAGTCAACTGGGGGGTGCGCTCGGGCTCACCCGTGGAACGGCAGGGAATGATACACCGGCCGCGGTGCACTAGGATCGAGGGAAGTGATGACCTCGCAGCCTCCACCACTCATCGTTCTCCTGGGCCCGACCGCATCGGGCAAGACGTCGCTGGCGCTCGAACTGGCGGACCGACTCCCGGGCGGAGGCGAGCTGATCGGTGCGGATTCGATGCAGATCTACCGGCACATGAGCATCGGAACCGCGAAGCCGACCGCCGAGGAGCAGGCACGTGCGCCACATCACCTGATCGATGTCGCTGATCCACACGTCGACACGTTCACGGTGCACGACTGGATCCGACTGGCCGAGGAGGCGGTCGAGGCGATCCGCGCCAGGCAGGCACATCCGATCGTGGTGGGAGGCACCAATCTCTACGTCCGTGCGCTGCTTGAAGGCATGATCGACGGCCCCCCGCCCGATCCTGCCCTGAGGGCGAGCCTCGAAGCCAGGACCTCCGAGGACCTCCGCTCGGAACTGGAGGCCGTGGACGAGGAAGCCGCCCGGCGCATCCATCCCAATGATCGACGCAGGACGATTCGCGCACTCGAGGTGTTCCACGGAACGGGGCAGTCCCTTTCAGAGCAGCAGGTCCAGTGGTCGAGCTCGGTGATCCGACCCAGGGAGGATGCGCGCGTGATCTGCCTCGACTGGCCGACGGAGGCGCTCAACCGACGGATCAACCGCCGTGTGAAGATGATGGCCGAGGACGGGTTCCTCGAGGAAGTCCGGACGCTCCTCGAACGAGGGGCGCTCGGTGAGCAGGCTGCGAGCGCCGTCGGCTACGGGGAGATGACCCGTCATCTCGAGGGAGCGTGCACGCTGGAAGAGGCCCTCGAACGGACCAAGATCCGGACCAGACGCTTCGCCAAGCAGCAACGAACCTGGATGCGCCGGTTCCATGCCATCGAGGGGACCCTCAAGCTGCAACCGGAGGATCGGACCCCCACCGAACTGGTCGATGAGATCCTGACCTGGCTCTGAGGACATTCTTCCAGTCCGATAACCATTTTCTCCGTTCCTGCGGAAAAAACCTCCCCTAATCCCCAGTCAAGGGCCGAGGAATCAGGTGCCCACTTGACGGGACCCCCCTCTGCTTCTCATAGTTCCCCGCCACAAGCCTTTCACCGGGTCGGTTGAAGCCCCTCGGACGTGTAGAGAGGCCTCCAATCCACCGGATCGATTCGTCCATGGCCAAGAAGACGTCCAAGAAGACCACCAAGAAGACCACCAAGAAGGTCGGGAAGAAGACCGCCAAGAAGCGGTCGAAGGCAGGGTCCGCCCCGCGCGTGGGTTCCGCCCAGGGCAAGCAGCTGGTGATCGTGGAAAGCCCGGCCAAGGCCAAGACCGTCAACAAGTACCTGGGTCCCGGCTACGTCGTGACCGCATCGGTCGGGCATGTCAGGGATCTCCCGGCCCGTGCACCCAAGGGTGTGAAGCAGCCGGTCCCCGGCGTCGACCTCGAGAACAGGTTCGAGCCGACCTACGAGGTCCTCACCGACAAGAAGAAGACCGTCACCCAGCTGAAGAAGCTTGCCAAGGAGGCGGAGACGATCTGGTTCGCGACCGACCTCGACCGTGAAGGCGAGGCGATCGCGTGGCACCTCGCCCAGATCGTCGGCGTCGAACCGAGCAAGGCCAAGCGCGTCATGTTCAACGCGATCACCCGCAAGGAGATCGAGCGCGCGTTCGAGACCCCCCACCCGATCGATGAATACAAGGTCAACGCCCAGCAGGCACGACGCATCCTCGACCGGATCGTCGGCTACCAGGCGTCGCCCCTGCTCTGGAAGAAGGTCGCCCGTGGACTGAGTGCCGGACGCGTCCAGTCGGTCGCGGTCCGCCTCGTCGTCGAGCGTGAGCGAGAGATCGATGCCTTCGTTCCGGACGAAAGCTGGGCGGTCGAGGCCCTGCTCGCGCTGGACCCCGCGAAGGCCGGCGGATTGTCCGAGTCGTGGCCGACGTTCCTCGCCAACACCGATGAGAAGGGCAAGGGGCCGACCATCAAGCTCCAGAACGCCTGGCTCGCTGAACATCGCGGCCTGCGCACCGAACTGGTCGAGCTCGGCGGCAAGAAGTTCAACCTCGGATGCACCGCAGAGGACATCAAGGACCTCGGCGCCCCGATCACCTCGGTCGCCGAAGCCGTCGGGCTCACCGACGTCACGGTCACCACCGTCGAGGACGAGTCCGGCAAGGGACCGGCACGGTTCAAGCGTACGGTGGGCGGAACACTCGACCCGACCACCCGCTACGCCGTGAAGTCGACGGAGACCAAGCGCACCACCTCGCGTGCCTACGCCCCGTTCATCACCTCGACCCTGCAGCAGAACGCCTCCAATCGACTGGGCTACGCCACCGACCGCACCATGCGGCTGGCACAGGGCCTCTACGAGGGCATCGAGGTGCCCGGTGAGGGCCAGGTCGGACTCATCACCTACATGCGTACCGATTCGACGCATCTCTCGGGCGAAGCACTGAACAACGCCCGCCAGTACATCAAGACCACCTTCGGTGACGAGTACCTCCCGGAGAAGCCCAACTTCTTCGGCTCGACCAACAAGGCCGCGCAGGAGGCGCACGAGGCGATCCGACCCACCGATGCCATGCGAACCCCCGACTCGCTGCGCGGTGCGCTGAAGGAAGACCAGCTCAAGCTCTACACCCTGATCTGGGAACGGTTCGTGAGCTGCCAGATGACCCCGGCGAAGTTCGACTCGACCACAGTGCTCTTCGAGCGCTCCGACAAGGACACCGGCGCGGTTCTGAAGACCAACGGCAGGGTGCTCGTCTTCGACGGCTTCATGCGGGTCGCCGGCATCCCGACCGCGAGCGACGAACAGACCCTGCCCGCCCTTGCCGACGGCGATGAGAGTGCACCGTTCTCGATCAACCCCCGCCAGAAGTTCACCAGCCCGCCCCCCCGTTACAACGAGGGTTCGCTGGTCAAGAAGCTCGAAGAGGAGGGGATCGGCAGACCCTCCACCTACGCATCGATCATCCGCGTCATCCAGGACCGCGGCTATGTCGAACAGCTCGAGCGGCGCTTCCATGCGACAGCGATGGGCGAAGTCGTGACCGACATGCTGATCGAGGCGTTCCCGGTCCTCATGGAGGTCTCCTACACCAAGGGACTCGAGGAACGACTCGACAAGATCGAGACCGAGCACAACGACTGGCGCGAAATGCTGGGGGACTTCTACGGCCGCTTCTCGAGTTCGCTCGAACATGCCCACGAGAACCTGATGCACGCCCGGGCGGTCACGCGGCCCGCGATGTTCGCCTGCCCCAAGTGCGGTGCGACGACCTGCTACCGCTTCGGGAAGAACGGTCGCTTCCTCTCCTGCACCGCGTATCCCGACTGCGACTACGCCGCACCGGTCGATCGCGAGGGTCGCCCGCTCCTCCCGGAGCAGGTCGACATCAAGTGCCCGGAGGACGGGTCCCAGATGATCAAGCGAACCGGTCGGTTCGGTCCCTTCATCGCGAGCCCGAACTACCCCGACGTCCAGTTCGTCCTGAACATCGACAAGAAGGGCGGCTTGAAGCTTCCGGCACCTCCACCCTTCGAGACCGAACTCACCTGCCCCAAGTGCGAGGAACGTCCCATGTACCTTCGCGAAGGTGCGCGCGGTCCCTGGCTCGGCTGCAGCGGATTCCCGAAGTGTCGAGGCCGGATGGGCTGGACGAAGCTCGAGGACGACGAACGCAAGGCACTCGAACTCGCACTGAAGAACCACCTCAAGGATCACCCCATGCCGGTGATCACGAGAATGGACGACACCCCGATCGAGGCGGGCACCCCGATCACGGAGCTGCTCGTTCCCGGTGGCGTCGAGGAACTCCCCCTCCACCCGGACGGCGGGAAGCACCAGGACTCCCCCGCCATCGCGGGCTGACCTTGATCTGAATCAGCTCTCCAGTGGTTTCGCCCGGTTCGGGTAGGCCACGAGCATGATGACCAGGCAGCCGATCGCCATCCACATCGGGAAGGTGAAGAGGCGGACGAAGTCGATCTCGCCATCGATCATCGCCCAGTTGCCGATCACGCCGGTCGCGAAGTAGCTGCCGACGATGATGCCGATCCCGACGATCACCAGGTTGAAGAGGTTCTGCGCGGTGGCGCGGACGTCCTTGGTGGTGTGTTCATCGACGATCATGAAGGCGACGAAGATGAAGCAACCGAAGCAGAGGCCGTGGAGCGCGACACCGAAGAGGACCGGGACCAGGTCCGGCATGTAGGCGAAGATCGCCATGCGCAGGGCGTAGGCGAGGAGCCCGATGCAGAGCAGCATCTTGCGGTTGAAGATCTTGGTGAGGAACGGCATCAGCCCGAGCACGAGGATCTCGCTCATCTGGCCGATCGTCATGAGTCCGCCACCGCCGACGCCGACCACCTGGTTGATGGCCGAGGCGAACTTGTTCGCTCCTTCGCTGTTGGCCGCGGTCTGGATGCCGCTGACGAAGTCCGCGGTGTACACGAAGTAGAACTGGTGGATCATGCTGACCGGTACCGCGATCAGGAAGAGTGTGAGCAGGGGCTGGACACTGATCTCGCCCAACGCCTCGGCCCAGGCCAGCTTCTCCTTCGCACCCTTGGCCGGCGGCGTGTGCGGCAGGGTCAGGCAGTAGAACGCCATGATCAGACCGAGCACCGCACTCATCTTGAACGCCATGGCACGCCCGGCATCGAGTGCCGCGGCGGCCTCCTCCGGACTGACACCCTCCGGCATCGCGAAGCGGAGCAGGTACTGCCCGACCAGGATGCCCGCGGCGATCCAGCCGAGGGTGCCCCAGAGCCGGACCGGACCGAAGTCGCGATCGCGGTCACTGATGTTCGCAAGGGTGATCGAGTTGGTGAGGGCGATGGTCGGGGCGTAGACGAAGCCGTAGACCAGGGAGAGCACGAGGAACGCGTTGAAGCTGTCGACCTCGGCCAGCATCCAGACCAGGACTGCGCCGATCAGGTGGCTCACGAAGAGGAGCTTCTCGGTGGCGAAGTTCCGGTCGGCGAGCTGACCGACCACGAACGGACCGAAGATCGCGCCGACCGCACCGGCCGCCAGACAGGCCCCGGTCTCTTCGAGGCTGAAGCCGCGATGCCCCATCAGGAAGGGGTACAGGATCGGAAGCCAGGCTCCCCAGATCGCGTACTGCAGGAACATCATGAAGGAGAGACGGGTCTTGGCGAGGGGGACGAAAACCTGTGCGGACATGTCTGATGCTCCTGAGGGGCGGTATGCGTGGTCCGGAAACCTGACAGATCCTAACTCGACTCGGGGCTTCGTGGGACGGTCGGAGCGTCTACAATGATCGCATGCAGGAACGACGAACATGCCGAAAGGTCACCGTCGGTGACGATCGGGTCGGTCGGCTCGGGATCGGAGGCGACAGCCCCGTCTCGGTCCAGTCGATGTGTTCGGTCTTCACGCACGAGATCGACACCTGCCTTGCGGAGATCAACAAGCTCGCGGCTGCGGGCGCGGACATCGTGCGCGTGGCGGTTCCGGAACGCAAGGACACGGAAGCACTTGCGGAGATCATGAAGCAGACGCCGGTCCCGATCGTGGCCGACGTCCACTTCCACTACAAGCGCGCGCTGGAGGCGGTCGAGGCCGGGGTCCACAAGATCCGGCTCAACCCGGGCAACATCAGCGATCGAGACCAGGTCAACGAGGTGATCGACGCCTGCAAGTCCGCCGGCATCCCGATCCGCATCGGCGTGAACGAGGGCTCGATCATCGAGCGCAAGGACAAGCAGAAGCGGATGGAGGAACTCGGCGCCTACTTCGAAGGGCACCGCTCCGGACACCTCCTCGCGATCATGATCGCCAAGCTCGAGGAATACCTCGACATCTTCGCGGAACGCGACTTCCACGACGTGGTGATCAGCGCGAAGTCGATGGACGCGACCCTCGTCATCGATGCCTACACCGAAATCGCACGGCGCTTCGACTATCCACTGCACCTGGGCGTGACCCACGCCGGCACCAGGGAGACCGGTTCGATCCGGTCGATCGCCGCACTGGGCACGCTCCTTGCGAACGGGATCGGCGACACCATCCGGATCTCCTACGCGAGCGACCCGGTCTACGAGGTCGAGGACGGTGTGGAGCTGCTCTGTTCGCTCGCCATGCGCGACCGGACCGGGATCGAACTCATCGCCTGCCCGACCTGCGGCCGAATCCAGGTCGATCTCTTCACCCTCGTCGAGGAGGTCAAGAAGACCCTCGAGACCGAGATCACGGTCCCGATGAAGGTGGCGGTGATGGGCTGTGTCGTGAACGGCCCCGGCGAGGCCGAGGGTGCGGACGTCGCGGTCTTCGCCGGGAACAAGCGCGGGATCATCTACGTCCAGGGAGAGCGGGTCGCGAACGTCAAGGAGGAGGAGATCCTCGAATGCCTCCTGGCCGAATGCACCAGCTTCCAGACCAGGATCCTGAACGGCGAAGCGACGCTCGGCCAGAAGAACGTCGAGATCATCCCGCCGGATCCGATCGGGGAACTGGGCTCGGGTGAGGACAAGATCAGGTCCGGGGACGTCGAGCAGATCACCATCGGAAAGACCTGAAACGACTCGAATCCGGACCTCCACCCCCGGATAACCCGCCTCGTTCGAAGGAAGGTGCTCCGAAGGTTATGATTCGAGGCAGCAATCGACGATGATCAGACGTATCCATTCATCGAGACCCGGGATCCGACCGCAGTCGGAACCAGTGCCCTGCCAGGAGACCTGACCATGCCAGGCCGCAAGAACAAGCACGGATTCACCATCGTCGAACTCCTCGCGGTGATCGGCGCGATCGCGATCCTGCTTGGCGTCCTTCTCGTCGGGCTCCAAAGTGCCTCCCGCATGAGCCAGAACGTGCGCTCGATGAGCCGACTCAAGCAGATCCACGTCGCCTGGACGACCTATGCGAACGCCTACGAGGACCGCCTCCTTCCGGGCTACCTCGACGAAGAGGTCCAGGACCTCTGGAGAGTGAGGTACCGCGGTGCCGACGGCGAACGGCTGCAGAACAGCGACTGCACCACCTACCCCCTGCGGCTGCTCCCCTACCTCGACTTCAGCCTCGACCCGATGTACGGGTACAGCAGCCGGTTGCAGGTGCTCGAGAACAACTTCGCGAACGCAGAATCCGCCGATCACCAGGCCGTGCTGAGCGAACTCGCAGACACCCCTGCGTTCGGCTACAACGCCTACTACGTCGGTGGCTGGTGGGAGGCGCGCTCCCGACCGGACATCGACGCGAATTACGCGCACCTGATCTTCGGTGACACCGCGGCGGAGATCGGCAACCCACCGAACACCCGGACCATCAAGGGACGCCTCGTCGCCACCACGATGAACAAGATCCCGGACCCATCCAGTCTGATGGCGTTCTGTTCCGCCGTCTTCCGTGATCCGGGGGCGTACGTCCGTGACGATGATGGCAATCCGTCAGGCGCAGCGTGGGTCACCGCGCCCAGGCTCTGCACCGAACAGATCTGGCGCAGCTACCTCGGTGATGGCCGGATCGGCATCGACGGCGGCGCCGTGTTCAACCCGATGCGCCTTGCCGGCGAAGGCCTCGAGGTCCTGGTCCCCGAAGCGGTCCCCTTCCGACGAAACGGGCTCACCGTGCCGTTGATCAACTGCGACGGCAGCACCCAGCAGGGCACGATCGAGGATCTGCTCAAGATGAACCGATGGACGCCGGCCGCGATGGAGTCCGGGCGAAACAGCACGTCATTCCAGCATGACTGCGACGTGCCGGGCACCGACCCCTGACCCGGGGATGCGCGCGAATCCTGCGCCATGCTCCTCGGGCGAGGACTAGCTCCTCGTCAGTGAGGTCTCGTCATCAGAGGCCCCGCCCTGAAGATCAGCCTCCCCGTCGAAGGACAGGCTGATCACGGTCACATCATCCTGCCAGACGGTTCCGCCCGCGAACGCCTCAAGAGCGGCAAAGAGCAGCTCGACATCCTCTCGTTCGCAGGTCGATTTCCCAAGGGCCTCGATCACCCGTTCGAACTCGAACATCTCGCTGCCATCCGCACAGGCTTGTTCGGCAAGTCCGTCGCTGAAGATCACCAGTCGGTCCCCCGGGGCGAAGGGCACATCGACCGATTCGTACGCGAACCCGGGCACGATGCCGACGGGAGGCCCGCCATCGATCATCACCCGCTCGATCGTCCCGTCCTTTCGAACAACCACGCAGTAGCCGTGTCCGGAATCGACGCATCGGGCGAGCCCACGTTCCCTGTCGAGGAAGACCGTCCAGAGCGTGATGAACTCCGCCGCGTCAGTCACCCGGATGATCGCATCGTTCGCCTTGCACACCATCTGAGCGGCCGTGACCCCATCGAGTTCGCTCTCGGCGATCATGCGTGCCTCGAGCGCGGCCATGAGGAGACCGGCTGCCGCACCCTTGCCTGCGACATCGCCGAGGAAGACGATCGGCAGGTCGTCGCTCGAGGAGCAGACACAGACCAGGTCACCCGCGACGAACGTGCCGGGCACGACCCTCGAGTGCCACTTGATGCCGTTCTCGCTTCCGGATTCGGGCGGTGCCATGCGTTGCTGCACGACCTGTGCCGCCTCGAGTTCCTGGACCAGGCGGGCCTGCTTGAGTTCGAGCTGGACACGCTGGATGTTGGAGAGCGCGAGACCGCAGAGACGACCGATCGCATTGCAGAAGGCGGCGGTGTCCGCGCTGTCCGAGCCGACACTCGCACTGGCGTCAAGGTAGAGATACGCCTCGATCGCGGTCCCGATCCGGACGGGCACGCACAGGGCCTCCTGGACGCCGGACCCGACGATCGAGACCGCGGCCTGGATGTCCGGCTCATCCCGAAGGCGCACCACCCGTCCACTCGTCGCCGCTCGAAGCAGCGTGCGGCTGATCGGTCGATCCTCGCCATCGGGAGCGGTACCGACCCGAAGTCGCGAGCCGATCATCTCGATCTCATCCACGTCATCGACGGGACGGAGCAGGAGTGCACGACCGAACTCGGAACCGGCGAGGATCGCATCAAGCGCCGCTTCAGCGAGGGAAGGCTCGTCGAGCGCCTGCTGGATCGAGGCCGCGGAATCCATCAACAGGCCGAGTCGGCGTGACGCGAGCTCGCCAAGCTCCTCGGCCGAGACTGCCGCAACCGAGTCCTCGAGCATGCGATTGCTGTCATCGGAACTGAAAAGGGTGGTGCGCTCGGTCGGCTCGCCCTGGACGATGATGACGTAGGGTCGGATCACGATGCGCTGGCCGGGCAGGACACCGAGCGGCCGACCGGGTTCAAGCGGCATCCCTCCGACCTCGGTCCCGTGGCGTGACCCGAGATCCTCGAGGTACCACCCACCATCCTTCCGGAAGAAACGTGCATGACGTCGTGAGACCGCGGCCTCGGAGAGGCCGATCTCCGCATCGAACGAGCGACCGACGAGGAATTCACCCTCACCCTCGAGGGTCACCGAATCCTGCATGTCGGGACCGGTGACGAGGATCTCGACGGCATGCTCGGGCGATGTCTGGTCGTGGTCGCTCAAGGGCTCTCATCTCCATCACCGGGGCGTTCTCGATCCGGTCGGGGCACGATTCCCATCGATCCGTTGAATCGAGCACGGACCATCGCCATTGTTTCAGGATCGACCTGTGATGCAATCAGATCCACTTCGATCGCAGGCAGCCATGAGGGACGATCAACGGCCTTCCAGCCACGTTCGACAAGACCCTCCGCCAGTCCGGGCATGTGTGCGGCCCCGTAGAAGAGGGCGATCGAGGTCCCAGGTGATCGAGCCAGTGTCTCGTCGAGGCATTCCAGGGCGACGATGTTCCGTTCATGGAGGATGAGTTCCATCAGGCCGTCCATGCCCGCCATCCCGGCTCCAGCCATGTCGAGCGCCGCGGGATTCGCGAGTGATTCGACGAGCACGACCTTCACGATGTCGCGCACCTGGTTGCCGCTGATGAAGTCGGCGAGGCGAATGAGCATCAGCAGCATTCGGCCCATTCGAGCGGTCAGCCCACCACCGGACAGACCCTCGAGCAATGGTGCGGTATCGACCCCGAGTTCGTCCGCACCTGACCGCAGTTCAGAGTCGGTCATGTCCGCGAGCACCCAGCCGGGCCGGTCGTAGTCGAGCGCGTGAAGCTGGAAGTCGAGCCCGAGGGCCGAAGCGATCTCCGCCTGCATGCCTCCACGAGAAGGTCGCGGGACATCGAGATCGACCGAGTCCAAGGGAATGTCCGCGGCATGCCCCTCCCCTCCGGTCAAACGATCGGAACCGAGGCTCGTCAATCGCCATTCCACTCGTGGCTCTTCATCCTGGAGGGACGCCTCGCCACGCTCGCCTGGCACGGGCTTGATGACGGTCATCTGAAGAGACTCGCCCCATCCGTCGACGATCGCTTCCCGAAGCCACCCGGGAAACCGGGAGTCGAGTTCGGAGGATGCCTCCACCAGTGCAGGAAGGTCCGCGGGCAGCGTGCCGACCTGCATGCGGTGCCATTCCATGACCCTGCCGACGAACCGCATCGCCATCCGAGTGCCCGCGACACGGTCCTCATCAGCGTCGCCCCCGACCCCTCGTGCGCCGTCGGGAGCGACCGACTCGTAGAGCACGATGTCGAACCCGGACAGGGCGGACGCCAGTGCCTCGTAGTAGCGAGCATCACCGATGTGCGTGACACCGACCAGTTCGACGGAACCTGAACCACCATCGATCCGTTCGAATCGTCTTGACGCGATCTCGAGACGGACCCGTGCGGGCAACTCCTCGGCCCCGTCCTGCTCGAACTCCTCGACGAGTCGAATCCACTCGGAGGTGTCCTGGCAGGATGCCTGATGCGAGGAGATCCCGATGACAAGCAGGCACGCCACTGCGATGACCCGCTCGAACCTCACGATCGTCGTCCGAACTTGTCGGTCGCAGCTGCCGTCATCGCTTCGAATCGTCCCAGTGCGCGTTCGACCTGTCCACGAAGAGCCATCAGGGGGACCAGGGCGATCAAGGCGACGACGAGACCGAATGCGGTGGTGATCAACGCCTCGGCGATCCCAGCTGAGATGTCCCGTGGATCGGTGATCGTCTCCTGCGTCCCGAGCAGTTCGAAGCTGCGGATGATCCCGAGCACCGTCCCGAGGATCCCGAGCATCGGCGCTGCGGTCACGATGGTGGAGAAGACCAGCAGGTAGCGCTCGATGCGAGGACGTTGGAACTCGACCACCTCGACACTGGCCGCACCAGGGTCCCCACCCTCGGACAGTCGTTCCGCCAGGCTGCCGTACGGCGTGCGGTCGTCCGATGCGATCGCGTTCACTCGATCACGATCACCCGAGCGAAGGGCCTCGAGGAATCGCTCGTAATGCCTGCGAACCGATCGATTGAGCACCCCCCAGAAGAGCCAGCGCTCGAAACCCAGTGCGATCACGAGGACGCTCATGAAAAGCAGTGGCCACATCACGGCACCGCCTCGCGCCATGAACTCGATGAACCTGTCCAGAAGGTCGCTCATGGGGAAGATCATACGCCAGAGCAGCCCTTCGCTCGCGTGGGAAGTGATCCGGCTAGAATCCAGCCATGCCTGCCGTGCCCGGAACAACCAGGGAATGCCCGTCAGACAGCACCCTGAAGGCCGCGATCGACGAGCGGCTGGGGGAGATCGTCGAGACCATCCGCCACGGATTGCTCCGGGACGCACTCCGCCATGCCGCGTTGTCGGGCGGAAAACGGGTCCGTCCGATTCTCAGCCTCAGGTGCTGCGCCATGGTCGGCACGTCCTGGGAGCAGGCGCTCTCCGCAGGCTGCGCGTTCGAGCTGATCCACGCCTTCAGCCTCGTCCATGACGACCTGCCCGCCCTTGACGACGACGACATGAGACGCGGACGACCGACCGTGCACAAGGCGTTCGGCGAATCGATCGGGATCCTCTGCGGCGATCTGCTCCAGTCGCTGGCCTTCGAGACCGCAGCCGGAAGCGTCCACGGACCAGCCATCACCCGCGAACTCGCCTCGGCCACCAACGCGATGATCGAAGGCCAGGCCTGGGACACCGATGGTGGATTCCCGGAGGGACTCTCGGACGCGGAGCGAATGGAGCTCATCCACCGGAACAAGACCGGCGCGCTGATCAGGGGAGCTGCCCGGGCCGGTGCCATTGCGGGTGCCGCCGATGAGAAGGCCCTTGACCGCGTCGATCGCTGGAGCACCGCCATCGGCTTCATGTTCCAGGTCGTGGACGACCTGCTCGACGAGACCCAGACCAGCGACCATCTCGGCAAGACGGCCGGCAAGGACCGTGATGCCGGCAAGCTCACCTACACCGCGATCCACGGGCTCGATGGCGCCCGATCCGAGATCCAGCGTCTGCGGACGGAAGCCCTCGATGCACTCTCCGGGTTCTCGGAAGCTGCGGATCCACTCCGGACAATGACCCAGGAATTGGCAAATCGAACATGTTGACCCGGTAGCGGCACCACACGTGGGGCTACACTGTGTTGGACCAGGTCGGGCCCGGCCTTGGTTGACACCAGACTGCTGACGAATCGGGCCACTTCGCTCCAGGCACCATCCGACCAGATGATGTCGACAGAGGAACCAGATGGAACTTCGACTGCTCCCCGGCATTTCAGGACCCGCGGACCTCAAGGCCCTCTCGCTCGAGGAGCTGGAGCAGCTGGCTGCCGAGATCAGATGGTCGATCTGCGACCAGATCTCGCGCACCGGAGGCCACCTCGCGCCGAATCTCGGCGTGGTCGAACTCACCATCGCCCTCCACTACGTCTTCGACTTCGGACATGACCGCCTGCTCTTCGATGTGGGGCACCAGTGCTACCCGCACAAGCTGCTGACCGGTCGACTCGACATGCTCCCCAAGCTCCGCAAGCGAGGCGGCATGGCGGGCTTCCCCGAACCGAACGAAAGCGATTACGACCTCTTCAGCGTCGGACACGCCGGGACCGCGATCTCCACTGCGGTCGGCATGGCACGTGGCGACGAACTGAATGGCGAGCATTTCACCGACCGGAACACCTCCGGTCGCCACGTGGTCAGCCTGATCGGCGATGCTTCGATCGTGAACGGCCTGGCGATGGAGGGCCTGAACAACGCCGGTACCCTCAAGCGCCAGTTCCTGGTGGTGTTGAACGACAATGGCATGTCGATCGCCAAGCCCCAGGGTGCCGTGGCCCAGTACTTCGATCGTGTGCGACTGAGCGACACCTACAGCGGCTTCCGAAAGGCCGCGAAGGAGTTCGCCAAGCACGTCCCGGGCGGCAACATCGCGGCGGATCTCTACCACCGCATGGGTGAGATGAGCAAGGCGATGCTGGCCGAGGACGCCTGGTTCGAGAAGTTCGGACTGGTGACGGTGGGCCCGATCGACGGGCATGACATCCCGACGCTCGTCGACTTCCTGAACGAATGCAAGCGATTCGAACGACCGATGGTCCTGCACGTGAAGACCGTCAAGGGCAAGGGCTTCGAGTTCGCCGAAGGTGATGCCACGCAGTTCCACTCCCCCCCTGCCTTCAATGTCACCGAGGGTTCCGGCAAGGAGAAGGACTTCGTGAGCACCGGCTGCCGGGTCGAGCTCCGAAAGTCCGGGCGTTCATTCACGACTGCGTTCTCGGATGCGCTGAACGAACTCATGCGTGAGGACGACAAGGTCGTGGCCTGCACCGCGGCGATGCCTGATGGCACCGGGATCACCCAGGTCCAGCACAACTTCCCCGACCGAACCTGGGACACCGGCATCTGCGAGTCCCACGCGATGGACATGATGGCGGGTCTTGCGAAGACCGGATTCAAGCCCTTCTTCGCGGTCTACTCGACCTTCATGCAGCGGGCGTTCGACCAGATCTTCCAGGAGATCTCCCTCCAGGGACTCCCGGTCCGCCTGTGTCTCGATCGTGCAGGCTGCGTCGGTGGTGACGGCGCGGTCCACCAGGGCTTCTGCGACATCGGCCTGCTTTCCGTCTTTCCCGATGCCTGCATCACCGCGGCGATGGACGAGTCGAGCCTCAAGGCCGCGCTCGCCTTCATGGCCGGCCATGACCAGGGGCTCAGCGCCGTCCGGTACCCGCGAGACAACGTGAGTCGACTCGCCGAAGAGCGATTCGGCCCGTGTCCCCCCTTCGAACTCGGCCGCTCTCGACCACTGGTCACGCACGAGGAGCCGGACGTGGCGGTTCTCGCCTATGGAACCTGCGGCATTTCGGCGATCGAGGCCCTCGACCTGCTCGACGGTGAATACAAGGTGGAACTCCACGATGCTCGATTCGCCAAGCCGGTCGACATGTCCGTGGTCAGCCGACTCCTGCGCAGCGGCGTCCCGATCCTCACCGTCGAGGACCACTCGATCCGAGCAGGCTTCGGGGCGAACGTCATCGAGGCGTGCAACGTGGCAGGCCTGGACTCATCGAAGGTCATGCGGCTGGGCATGCCGGAACGCTGGATCCGTCAGGGTTCCCGTCAGGAGCAGCTCGAGGAGATCGGCATCGACGCCAAGTCGATCGCACGATCGATCCGAACGATGCTCGACACGCCGACAACCACCGACGGCACCAGCTCCGATCGACGTGACGCCGACACCAGCGTGACCAACTGCTGATCGACTCAGTGTTCGACCGGCTCCCTCATGCTGCCCTCGCTGAGGCGATCGACCGGCATCAGGAAGAGTGCGACCGATTCGAAGAACCGCATGCCGTGACGATGAAACTCATCGAAATGGAGATCGGTCTGCCTTGCCAGTTCCTCGATGCCTCCACCCGCCTCGGTGAGGGGATCGGGCCGGTTCCAGTGCTCGACGACGAGATCCCGTGTGTATTCCGGGTGGTACTGGATCCCGTAGGTGGAGATCCCCACTGAGAACGCCTGGATCGGCGCGTTCTTGCTGGAGGCGAGCACCCGGGCATCGGGGGGCGCGGTCAGCACGCCATCCTCGTGCCATTCGAACTGTCGAGTCCACCAGGGGATCCCCTTGAAGAGCGGATCCTCACGACCTGCGGGCGTGAGCGCGACCTCATGGAAGCCGACTTCGGGACCGCTCTCGAGCTTGCCGACCTCTCCACCCAGTGCATGGGCGAGCATCTGTGCGCCGAGGCAGAGACCGAGGATCGGCACCTCCGCCCGGTGCGCCAGACGGAGCAGCTCGTACTCGCGTTCCATCGCCGCATCGGGCGAACAGACCGACTGCGGTCCACCACAGCTGATGATGGCGTCGATCCCGTCGAGGGAGTCTGGTATCTCGTCGCCTTCATGGGTCTTGATGATCCGGATCGAATGACCGTGGGACCTCAGGACGTCCAGGGTGCTTCCGGGTGGGCTGGCGGGATGATGCTGAATGAATACTGTCGACATGACGGAGAGCCTACGTCGAAGCCCCCCATTCGCTCAAGTCCCGCGACGAATCAAGATCGCGGCGTCATGCCCCTCGAGATGATCCTGGCGAAAGCCGACCAGCGGTGAACACCGGAGGGCGTGATCAAGCCAGCGCACCACGTCGTGACGACGTGCCGGGCCGAGATCCACGTCGAGGCGCGCCTTGACGGGGCGATCGGAGAGGAAGTTGAAGACCAGGCCATGTCGCACCGCCGGCAGGACCGAGTCGACGAACGACATCGCGACATCCTGGCTCATCGTGTTCAGGGTGCCGGAGATGAAGGCGACATCGGCACCCCACTGCCCGAGCGAATCCGAGGATCCCAGAAGATTCGAACAGGCGAAGGAGGCATCCGGCAGTCCTCGAGCATCACCAGCCTCGACCTGTTCCATGATCGCATCCACCCCGATGTAGCGGCGATACCGGATCGATCGGTCCAGGAGATGTGCCGCCAGGGCTCCGTCACCACATCCGAGATCGAGCACCACGGCATCCCGGACGTGCTCCACTCCGAGCAGGTCGATCAGGACGTCGAACCTGAGCTTCTGTGTCCGTTCGGAGGCCCAGAGGGTCGCGGCGAAACCGCTTCCGGTTCGCGCGATCGCCTGACGATAGGGCTCGATGGGATCGTCTTCCCGTGCGTCTGGAACGTGCTCGTCCATGTCCCGAGCCTAGCACGGGATCGAACCCAACGCCCTTTCGCAGTCGCTGAAGCCGCTAGAACGGGACGTGGTACGGTCGATTCATGACACCAGGAGCACGTGCGGAACGAGCCGCGGAACGCCACCTCAGAAAGCGAGGCTATGCCACCCTGGCACGAAACCTGAGGGTGGGCCGGAACGAGCTCGATCTGGTCATGCTGGCCCCCGACCACACGACGGTGGTCGTCGTGGAGGTGAAGTCGAGCGCCATGGGGATGATGAGAGCGCGAGGCGCCCTCGACGCCGGCAAGCGCAGGCGGATCGGGAAGGCCATCCAGACACTGGAGAGACTCCGATTGCTCGAGGGATTCGCGCTCCGGGTCGACGGGATCCTGGTGGACACGTCGTCGAAACGAGCTGCGATCGAGCACCTGCCGGGACGCCGGCTGCCGCCGCGATGAACAAACGATCCCAACGAGGTCGGGGCGATCAGGGCTGCCAGTATCGCCTCAGGGCAAGCTCGACCAGACGAACCTCCATCTTGCGGATGTCGTCGTTCACCCACCTTCGACGGAGCGAATCCAGGTAGTTCTGTTCCTGCTGGTCGTACCTGACCGAGACCAGCTTGTTCCTGATCCCAAGCTGCACATCCGCATCGAAGATGCTCCGCATCGGTGGCGCGTCGTAGCCGAGGATCGCGTACCAGGACACCGAGGTCCTGCCATCGATCGCTTCGGTCGGCTCGTCGATGTCGTGCCCCTGGAGCGCTTCCCGGATGGAACTGCGCAGATCCTCGGCCGTGGTGATCGCGCCACCCTTCAGGACGAAGTCCATCCAGAAACCGTCGTCGGGCGCTTCGAGACCACGTGCCACCTCGGTGAAGGTCGCGCCCTCCGAGAAGGATGCCTTCACCTGCTCGATCTTCTCGCCGTCCCTGGACTTCAGGAGCAGGATCCTGCCGATCGCGACCGACCCTGGCGGGTTGAACTCCTCGTACCTCGAACGGTAGTTCTGTTCGATGTCCCGCCACGAGACGATCGCACGAGGTTCGACACGCTTGCGGAGCAACTGGCTGGCGAGCCCCAGGTTCTTCTGCTGCTGGAGGAACTCCTCCATGGTGAGCCCGGTCTCGTCCATGATGCTCTGTTCGGCGGCGAAGCGCGTACCGCCTCTCTGGGCAGTGACCTCCTCCTCCATGACGCCGAGCCAGGCGAAGATCCCCTGCTGCATCTCGGGGGAGAGCTCGGACTCCGCCTCGGCGATGATCAGTTCACTGTTGACGTAGACGGAGAAGCGTTCGCGAACCAGCTGGATGATCCCCTGCCGCGTGCCCGCCGGATCACCCTGCGCCCCGATCTGGGCGAGGCGGTCCTGAATCGGCAGGAAGAACTCGGCGGCGAAGACCGGCCGACCGTTGATCTGACCGATCAGGCCGTCCACCGGCCAGGGAACGCCGGGGCGGACCGACTCCTCGAAGACCAGTGGGCCTGCCATCGATGACGTCACGGCGCCATCCGGGGCTCGTTCGACGACTCGATCGACCTGTTCTGAAATCCGGGTGTCGCCAATCTCGGTCGAGACGACCTCCTGAACGGTCTCCGGCGGTGCGGTGACCGATTCGGGCAGCTCGATGACATGGGAACCCTCCACATCGGACCGCGTGGTGAAATCCCGCAGTTCGACCGTTCTGGCGCCGGTGGGGACCGCCTCGGTGGGCCTGAAGCACCCCGCAAGGAGGGTTGTGGAGCAGAGAACCAGCAGCGTCCGTGCGAACATGGTGACCTCGTAATCCCGGAAGCAGGTGAAGATAAGGGGCCTTGAAGTGACTATAATCACGGATCACGAGAACTGCACCCCATCCAGCGCCCTCTCCGGGCGAAACCGAAGGAAACCCATTCCATGAGCGACCAGGAACCAGCTCCCAAGCTGCATGTCGATGCGGACTGGAAGGCAGAAGCACAGGCCGAGAAGGAACGTCTCGCGGCGAAGGAGGCGGAAGCCTCCACGAACCCCGATGGCAACACCGGAGCGCCCGGGGAACTCCCGGAAGCCAACTTCAAGTCACTGATGGGCCTCCTTGCTTCCCAGGCGGTCATGGGTCTCGGCGCCTATCCCGACCCCGAGACCGGGCAGGTGGTCGTCGACCTGGTCGGCAGCAAGTTCGCCATCGACCTCCTCGGAGTCCTCGAGCAGAAGACTGCCGGGAACATCTCTGACGAGGAATCGAAGGAGCTCTCGGAGGTCCTCGCCCAGCTCCGCTCCCGCTTCGTCCAGATCGCGGAAGCGGTCGCCCAGCAGCAGATGAAGGCCGGAGCGGAAGGCATGCAGGCGGACACCCCGCCGCCCGGCGGTGTGATCGAGACGCCCTGATCGAGTGATCAGGACATGAACCTGCACGCACCAAGGCCTACAGACACCAGGACCCGGAGCAGCACGACATGACGGCGAGCGAACTCGCACTCCCGCAACAGCGCAAGTTCGGAGCGACCGAGCGCAGGGACAACTGGTGGTTCAAGCCACTGCTTGTCTTCCTTGGTTTCTCCGCGTTCATCGTCTATTCGACGTGGGCGGCGTTCCAGGGCGTGAACTACTTCTACGGCGGCCTTGAACAGGGTGGTGCGGACTACCTTTCCCCGTTCTACTCCCCCCTGCTCTGGGGCGAGGCACGAGCACACCCCTGGATCGGAGTCGGAACGCCCTCGTTCTGGCCGGACTTCCTCCCGTTCACTCCGGCGCTCCTGATCCTCTGGGCACCCGGCGGATTCCGGTTCACGTGCTACTACTACCGAGGCGCCTACTACAAGTCGTTCTGGATGGACCCCGTGAACTGCGGCGTGGGCGAACCCCGCAAGGGCTACCGCGGCGAGCAGAAGCTCCCCCTCATCCTGCAGAACATCCACAGGTACTTCCTCTACCTCGCCCTGGCCTTCATCGGCATCCTGCTCTTCGACGCCATCAAGGGCTTCATCTTCATGAACCAGGACGGCACCCACTCCTTCGGGATCGGGGTCGGTTCGATCGTGATGCTGCTGAACGCGTTCTTCCTGGCCATGTACACCTGCGGCTGCCACTCCCTCCGCCACATCATCGGCGGACGCAAGGACTGCGGCAGTTGCTCGGGTCCGTGTGGGAGCGCCTACAAGGCGGTCAGCTGCCTGAACGGCAAGCACATGATGTGGGCCTGGATCAGCCTCTTCTGGGTCGGCTTCACGGATTTCTACATCAGGATGTGCGCCTCCGGTGTCATCACCGACTGGAGGATCATCTGAGTCATGAGTTCCTACCAGACACATGAATTCGACGTCCTCGTGATCGGAGCAGGTGGAGCCGGGCTCCGCGCTGCGATCGAGGCCTCCAGCACCGGACAGTCGGTCGGCCTGATCTGCAAGAGCCTGCTCGGCAAGGCCCACACCGTCATGGCCGAAGGTGGCATGGCCGCCGCAATGGGGAACTCCGATGACCGCGACGACTGGTCGACGCACTTCGCGGACACCATGCGCGGCGGACAGTACCTCAACGACTGGCGCATGGCCGAACTCCACGCCAAGGAGGCCCCGGCGCGAGTCCGTGAACTCGAGGCCTGGGGCGCGGTCTTCGATCGCACCCAGGACGGCAAGATCAACCAACGCAACTTCGGCGGACACAAGTACCGGAGACTCGCGCACGTCGGCGACCGGACCGGACTCGAGATGATCAGGACCCTCCAGGACCACGGCATCCACCAGGGATTCGAGGTCTTCATGGAGTACACCGTCGTCGAACTCCTCAAGGACGGCGACCGGATCGCCGGAGCGTTCGCCTACGAGCGGAACCACGGTCGCTTCCACCTCTTCAAGGCGAAGGCGATCATCCTCGCCACCGGAGGCGTGGGACGTTGCTACAAGATCACCTCCAACAGCTGGGAAGGCACGGGCGACGGCCATGCCCTCGCGTATCGGGCAGGGGCCATGATGCGCGACATGGAATTCCTGCAGTTCCATCCCACCGGCATGGTGTGGCCACCGAGTGTCCGCGGGATCCTGGTCACCGAAGGCGTGCGCGGCGAGGGGGGCATCCTCCAGAACAGCGAAGGCCGTCGCTTCATGTTCGATGACATCCCCGATGCCTACACCCACCAGACCGCCGACAACGAGGAGGAGGGCTGGCGCTACATCATCGGGGACAAGGAGGCCCGGAGACCACCGGAACTCCTGACTCGAGACCATGTGGCCCGATGCATCGTCCGCGAGGTCCGCGAAGGCCGGGGCTCCCCCCATGGCGGCGTGTTCCTGAACATCCACTGGATCAAGGAACAGCTGAAGGACGGCAGCGAGCACATCAAGAAGAAGCTGCCAAGCATGTACCACCAGTTCATGGAACTCGGTGGCGTCGACATCACCAAGGAATCGATGGAGGTCGGACCGACGACCCACTACGTGATGGGCGGCATCCAGGTCGACAGTGAGACCCAGATGTCGATCGTCCCCGGCCTCTTCGCCGCAGGCGAATGTGCCGGTGGACTGCACGGCGCCAACAGGCTCGGCGGCAATTCCCTCAGCGACCTGGTGGTCTTCGGCAAGCGAGCCGGCGAGTACGCCGCGAAACATGCCGCAGAACAGTCGATGCCCACGATCGATGCCGGCAGGGTCGAGGAGATCGAGCGACACGCCCTTCGCCCCTTCGAGACGGGCGGCGATGGTGAGAACCCCTTCGAGATCCAGCACGACCTGCAGGACATGATGCAGGAACGTGCCGGCATCGTCAGGACCGAGGAGAACCTGTCCTTCGCACTCGATGCGCTCACCGGCCTGCGGGAGCGGGCTGCCAGGGCCAGGGCCTATGACAACCGGGACTACAACCCGGGCTGGCACACCGCACTCGACCTCGACAACCTGCTCGATGTCAGCGAGATGATCGTCAGGAGCGCTATCGAACGTCGTGAGTCCCGCGGCGGCCACTTCCATGACGACTACCCCCAGAAGTGCGAGAAGCATGGCACCTGGAACACGGTGGTCAGGATGAAGGCAGACGGGTCGATGGAGCGCTCCGAACAGCAGATACCCGCGATCCGCGAGGACCTGCAGGCGATCATCGAGGAGAACCAGAAATGACCACCACAACCTTCAGGATCTGGCGAGGAACCGGCAACGAAGGCTCGTGGGAGGAGTACCCCGTCGAGATCAGCGAGGGCATGGTCGTCCTTGACGCCATCCACGCGATCCAGGCGAAGCATGCGAGCGACCTTGCGGTGCGATGGAACTGCAAGGCGGGCAAGTGCGGCTCGTGCTCCGCGGAGATCAACGGCAATCCACGCCTGATGTGCATGACCCGGATGGAGACCATCGACACGAGCCAGCCGGTGACCGTCGAACCGCTCCGTGCGTTCCCCCGTGTCCGGGATCTCGTGACCGACGTCTCCGTGAACTTCCGGATGAAGAAGAGCGTGACCCCGTTCACGCCGCGGAAGCCGGATGCCGCGGACGGCACCTGGCGCATGAAGCAGGAGGACGTCGATCGCGTGCAGGAGTTCCGCAAGTGCATCGAATGCTTCCTCTGCCAGAACGTCTGCCACGTCCTTCGAGACCACCACAAGCAGGATGAATTCATTGGCCCTCGCCACTTCGTGTACACCGCCGCCCTGGAGATGCATCCTCTGGATACCGCGGACCGGGTTTCCGACCTCAAGAAGACTCAGGGGATCGGATACTGCAACATCACCAAATGCTGCACTGTTGCATGCCCCGAACACATCAAGATCACCGACAACGCGATCATTCCGCTCAAGGAACGCGTGGTCGACGAGTTCTACGACCCGCTGACCAAGCTCTTCAGGATCTTCAAGCCCAGGAAGAAGACCGAAGCCTGAACCGCGTCAGCCCGCCGCGCCGTTTTCGATGAGCGGCCGATAGAGGGCCCACCCCGCAAACACCAGCTGCATGACTGCGCAGGCCGCGGCGGCGATCGTGATGCGACGATCCATTCCGGATCGCTCACGATGCATGAGGGCAAGAGCCCAGGCGATCGCCAGCAGGACCGGCGGATCGAAGTACCGCTGGAACGCCTGGGTGTTCGCGGTGTAGGCGGCCAGGAACGAGAGGGCGAAGAAGGCGAGCAGCACGCCTCCACGACCGTTGCCCGACTCGAAGATGATCCCGAGGATCATCCCCGCCATCGCCCCACCAGCCGTGGCCCCCAGCACCAGAAGGAGCGAACGCCCCGCGATGTCGGGGGTGAATCCGGCGAGCGTCCAGAGCCATCCCCCGTTGCGCCCGGCTTCAAGTCCGGGTGCCGATTCCAGCGCCAGGCCGATACCGAGCCCGACAAGGCAACCGAGAATCGCGTTCCTTCGAACCGATGGCCTGCGTGCCAGTTCTCGATGACACACGATGGGAATGGGACACGCATAGGCCGCGAAGAGCGCAAGGGCATAGGGAGCCACGGCGACGTTGATGCCCCCCGCGTGGTATTCCGCATAGGTCGGCGGCACCAGGCCTCCCCAGAGGAAGACAAAGACCCCCAGGAACCCCACGGTCGCCAATGCGCCCGCGCTGATCATCGCCAATCGCGTCGGCGTCCAACCGTCGTCCAGCTTGTCGTGCCACGGCATCCGACCGCGAATGCCCGGGGCACCGGCAATCGCGGCCAGGATGGCGCCTGCCATGGTCCAGAGATTGATCTGTCGCACGAGCACCGAGGCAACCATGGCCATGGACGTGCCAAGAAGCCGCCGTGGCTCGGGCGCAATGAACAGGCTGGAGCCCACCACGATCGCGATCAGGGCCAGGGACAGGTTGTCGGTCATCACCCAGATCGAGTTCCCCAGCACGTAGGGGTTCAGCGCCAATGGAAGCACCACCAACACCGCGAGCCAGGGCCGCAGGCTCACCGCCGCATACCACCACGCCAACATCACG
>JAKVBQ010000023.1 GCA_022447205.1 Phycisphaerales bacterium | reverse complement strand
AAGCATGCATTCCGAAGACGACGCCGACGTATCCGGCTGCCGCAAGCACACCACCAATCATGAGCGAGACCCTGCCGGCCCCCTCCTGCCCGCTGGACAGGCTCTTCGCGAGGAATTCACCGGGATCGACCGCGGCGAGCAGGAGATTGACGGGACTCAATCCCGCCATGAACCCACCGACCACCTCGATCGACTGACCTGCGACGAGACCGCAGAAACCAAGGATCCCGCCGACCACCCCCACCACGCACACGGCGGCGATGATCGAACCGATCGTGCCCTTGCTCTTGATCGACCACTGCAGACCGACCATGACGCAGAAGGCCGTGAAGCCGACCAGCACGAATGGAAAGACGAGGGCGACCTCGGGCAGGACGAGCGGCATGGTCACGTTCTGGGTGTCGACCATCGAGGAAACCGTGGTCGGAGCGCCGAATCCCCCCGTCACGATGAAGAGCGAGGCCAGACCGAGGGAGATCGACGGGACGAGGATCATCGGGAGCAGGTTCTGGATGACGCCTCGCAGCTTCCCGGCGAGATAGGGGCCCGGCTGGATGGGGGTCGTCAGGATCAGGTCGAGGGTTCCATCCTCCCGTTCCCGACTGACCGCGGTCGCACTGAGATTGAGCGCGGTCAGGACGATGATGATGGTCTCGGCTGAAAGGAGCGTGAGCAGGGAGACGCGCAGGACCTGGGATGAGATCGAACCCTGTGCGTAGAGACCGAGCAGCACGATGCACCCGGAGATGCCGAGTGCGAAGAACGACCAGCGCCCGATGACCGCTCCGAGGGTGCGACCACGACCCTCTCGTTCCCACCAGGCGATCGGATTGTTGCCGACCTTGCGAGGCCCCCTGGCTCCGGTCGACTCGCGTCGGAACATGCTGCGAAGGCGGGCGAATCCCGAGGTACTCGAACCGATCACCCTGAGACGAAGGGTCGAGAAAGCGACGAGAACGGTGCTCAGGATGATGCACAGCCAGCTGAACGATGCAACGGGATGGCCGAGCCAGAGCTTGCGGAACCACACCGCCTGGGAATCGTCGAGTGGCACGTACGACTTCGACAACAGGAGACTTTCCATCGCAAGGAACGGGTTCAATGGCGTGAGGACGGTCGTGCTCATCGCAGCGGAACCCGGCGAGACCGGGGCGCGAAGCTGCTTGTCGATCGCCCAGGTGGCGAAGAGGTAGAGGACCACCGAGACGTAGAAGATGAAGACCGCGCGGCGACCTGCGGTGCGCGTCACGCTCAGGGTGATCGCGATGGCCGCGACGAGCAGTGCGCTGCAGCCGGTGATCGAGAAGGATTCGAAGATCGCCTCCGCTGGGACGCCACCGAAGAACTGGGTCACGGCAAAGACCGGAAGCGTGGAGACAAGCAACCCGATGATGAAGAAGAGCCTTCCGAAGAGGTTGCCGAGAACGACCTGGAGTGAATTCAACGGGGAGGTCAGCAGGATGTCCCAGGTCTGGGCATTCGCCTCCTGTGCGATCGCCCCGGCCATGAACACCGGGGTCAGGAGACAGATCAGCAGGACCTGACCGAAACTGATCACCGTGAAGGCGGCCGCGCCTCGCTGCGCCATTTCCCGCAGGGTCCCGGTGTCGCCAAGCAGCCCGAAGAAGAGGACCACCATCAGGACCCCGAGATACGCACACCGGATCGTGAGGTGACGAACCCTGCGTGAGCCTGTCTGGACCAGCCGAACACTGATGGGGTTGAGTGGTCCGAGCCTGAGGGCCCAGTCAAGAAAGGCTGGCATCTCGATTTCCCTTGGTAGGAAGACGGCTGGAAGGCCCCGGAAGCCCTCGAAAGGACATCCTACCCTTGACAGCCCGGAAGACGGCCACGTACGCTTGAGGGCTCACCCCCGTACCTGGCCCCCAGGAACGGAGTTCCACGGTATCTACCGGCCGGATTGCGGCTGTGGACCGATCACTCGGCCTTGCGCGAATGCAAGTGCTGACAGCACAAGTGCTTGCGGGCGGCGCCCGCTGGCGTGCTGGATAGATTGAACAGAAGCTGACCCGATTTCAGAACCATCGTTCGAACGAGCACGAAGACACCCACTGCCCAAGGGCAGCAGACCAGAGCAGAGGAGATCCCGGCAGCGAATCGACGCGGAAGCACCGAACAGTTGAATCGTCTGCCATCAACCGGGGATAGCCAGGTCAGATGTGCACCGCCTGAAGTCCGAATCCATGGACGACAGGCATCGAATACAGGTCATCTTCCTACCACGCCGACCCTCCGACCGGATTGAAATTGCCGGAGGCTGTCGCAGCATCCGGTCAAGAGACAGGAGAGGTCCTTGTCGATGCTCGATGCAACACTCAACAACCTGATGTCGAACCTGGCAACTGCTCCGACGACAGGCAGCGATCAATTCTGGGATGCGCTCATCTGGATCGGACTGATCGCCGGCCTGCTTCTGGGCGCTCTGATCCACGCCATCATCACCAAGCGAAGCATCTCCTCGTCCAGGGTCGAAGCGGACGGCATCCTGAAGGAAGCACAGCTTGAAGCGGAAGCCAGCGCCCGCAAGATCGAACTCGATGCGGAGAAGAAGGCCAACGAACAGCGAAGTCGCGTGGACCAGGAGGTCGCGGACTCGTTGAACGAACTGAAGAAGAGCCAGGAACGTGCCACGAAGCGCGAAGAGACCCTGGACAAGCGGTTCGAACAGCTTGAACGGGGGGAATCGAAACTCGAGGACCGCGACAACCGGAGCAAGGAGGCCCTGGAGCGCGCGGAGGCACGTGAAGCGGACGTCAACAGGAAGCTTGAAGACCTGTCCGAACGGCTTTCACAGGTGTCCGAACTCTCGCGCGAGGAAGCCGTCGAGGCCTACATGCAGCAGATCCGAGAGGAATGCGCCCACGAAGGCAACCACCTCACCAGGAGCATCCTCGAGGAAGCGGAGAGCCAGGCGCGGGTCCAGGCACAGGAAATCACCCTGATGGCGATCCAGAGATACGCCGCAGAGAACGTTTCGGAATCGACGGTTCGGACCGTGAAGATTCCTTCGGATGACATGAAGGGGCGGATCATCGGGCGTGAAGGCCGGAACATCCGCGCAATCGAACGAGCGACTGGAGCCGATGTCCTCGTCGATGACACCCCGGGCGTGATCAGCGTCTCCTGCTTCGACCCCATCAGGCGAACGATCGCCGCGGAGTCCCTCCAGAGACTCGTCGCCGACGGCAGGGTCCACCCCTCCCGGGTCGAGGAACTCGTCGCCCAGACCAGCCGTGACGTGAACGAACGTATCAAGAAGGCTGGCAGCGACGCCATCGTGGAAGCGAACATCCGTGGCCTGCACGGGAAGGTCGTCGAGGCGATGGGCAAGCTGCACTTCAGGACGAGTTACGGACAGAACGTTCTCAGGCACTCCGTCGAAGTCGCGTTCCTCTCGCAGATCATCGCCGACCAGCTCGGTCTCGACGGCCAGATCGCGAGACGAGCGGGTTTCCTTCACGACATCGGCAAGGCGATGGATCATGAGATCGAGGGCGGACACCCGGCGATCGGCATGGAATTCGCGAAGAAGTTCGGCGAAAAGTCGGAAGCGGTCCTGAATGCCATCGGCGGTCATCACAACGACATCCCCTCGACGACCCCGTACACCCCGATCGTGATGGCTGCGGACGCCATTTCAGGCGCCCGCCCCGGAGCACGTCGGGAGTCGATGGAGCTCTACGTCAAGCGACTGGAACAGCTTGAAGCGATCGCACGGGCATTTGAACCGGTTGACGAGGCCTATGCGGTCCAGGCCGGCCGGGAGGTCAGGGTCATCGTCGACGCGAGCAAGGCGGATGACGACACGACCTTCGCCATCGCGAAGGACATCGCGAAGCGTGTCGAGGAGGAGATGACCTTCCCGGGTGAAATCAAGGTGACGGTCTTGCGAGAAACAAGAGCGGAAGCCGCAGCCCGTTGAGGGATGTTATCCTCGGGCCCGACAGCATCAGGCAAGTGCCGGTTCGTTCGGAAGCACGAAACACATCGCACAAGGAGCTGCACAGATGACCGACCCAATGATGTCCCAGGCCCCCCAGCCGTTCAACCAGCAGATCGCACACAGTCGCAAGATGTCGGTCGGCATACTCTCGATCATCCTGGCGGTGATCGGACTCGGCTGGATCGGCATCCCCAAGTTCATGCTGGGGTTCAACAAGGCCGGACTCATCACCCTCCTGGTGAGCATCTGCACCTGTGGTGCCGCAGCCGTCATCTTCAACATCATGACCCTGGTCGAGGGCATCATCTATCTGACCAAGACCGACGAGGACTTCCACCAGCTCTACATCGCCGGTGACAAGCAGTGGTTCTGAGCAGACGGGATTTTCACTCTTTCGGGTGGACGAGCGATTCCGAGCGGCCATCAAATGGCGAACGACCCGGACAACGACGTCCCGGACGCCAAGGAGACCAATCATGATGACCAAGACGCCCGGAACTGCATCCACCGGACGAACAATCGCCCACCTTCTCGCCGGTACCGGCATGTTCTGCTCGATCGCTTCACTGGCGGTGGCCGGCACACAGCAGTCGACGGACTCGGAAGGTCCCGCACTCACCGTCTATTCGACGGCGGACCCGGCGGGATTCGATCCACAGGAATTCATCAGCAGCCAGGGGACGAATGACAGCTCGAGCTACGCGAGGTTCATCCCGGGGTTCGCCGTGGTCCGGGAGACACGACAGCTCGAGATCGAGAAGGGGCTCAGTGAGCTTCGGTTCACCGATGTCGCGGCCTTCATCGATCCGACGTCGGTCGGCTTCACGGACCTCACCTCGCGCGGCACCACCGTCCTGGAGCAGAACTTCGAATTCGACCTCGTCAGCCCGGCCAAGCTGCTCAAGAAGTACATCGACCGCGAAGTGACCCTGAACTGGGATGCCGGGGGCCAGTCGATGACGGGCACCCTCCTCTCTGCCAACGGGAGCATGGCGGTGCTGGACGTGAGCGAGCACATGGAGGGGGCGGCCATCCAGATCGTCCCGACGAAGGACGCCAGGATCTCGATGGGCGAGCTGCCGGGGGGCCTGATCACGCGCCCCACACTCGTCTGGAAGGTGAACTCGCCCGTTGCCGGAAAGCACGACATCCAGACCAGCTACCAGACCGCAGGCATCACCTGGCGAGCGGACTACAACCTGGTCCTCGGCCAGGACGAGACCAGCGCCGACCTCACGGCGTGGGTCTCGCTGTTGAATGTCTCCGGCTCGTCCTACGAGAACGCACGCCTCAAGCTTGTTGCCGGTGACGTCCAGCGCATCCAGCCGCAACGGCTCGCCGGCATGGCGCGTGGAGCGCGGATGATGGAGGCGGACAGCTTCGGAGGCGGTGGCGGATTCGAGGAGGAGTCCTTCTTCGAGTATCACCTCTACACCCTGCCGCGACGGACCGACGTCAAGGCGAACGGCACGCAGCAGCTGACGTTGTTCCCGCCGATCCGGGGCTTCAAGGTCACGAAGGAACTTCTCTTTCAGGGTGCCCCCGGTCTGATGCGCGGCAACTGGCCGAACAACCCGTCGACCAATGCCGGGTACGGCGTCGTGAGCGACGGTGAAATCGAGATCTTCGTCGAGTTCGAGAACAAGAAGGACAACGGACTCGGCATGCCGATGCCTGCCGGCAAGATCAGGGCCTACAAGGAGAACCCCAGCGACGGCTCCCTGGTCTTCATCGGCGAGGACGTGATCGACCACACCCCACGCAACGAGACGGTCCGGCTGAAGATCGGCAACGCCTTCGACGTGGTGGGCGAACGAACCCAGGTCGACTTCAAGGTGAACACCACGGCGAAGACCATGACCGAGACCTGGTCGATCGAGATCCGGAACCAGAAGTCCGAGTCGCAGAAGGTGATCGTTCGCGAACCACTCTATCGATGGCGGAACTGGGCCATCACCAAGAGCTCCGATGAGTACACCAAGCTGAACGCCCGAACGATCCAATGGGACCTCGACGTGCCTGCAGAAGGTTCACGAACGATCACCTACACCGTCAAGTACACCTGGTAGGCGATGCAGACCCTCGGCGAGATACGATCGATCCTGGCGGAGCGAGGGCTCCATCCCAAGAAGGCACTCGGGCAGAACTTCCTCCACGACCAGAACCAGCTTCGACGCCTGCTGGAGGCATCAGCTGTTGGTGATTCCGATCTGGTCCTCGAAGTGGGGCCAGGGACCGGAACCCTGACAGAAGCTCTCCTGGACCGAGGCTGCTCCGTGGTGGCCTGCGAACTCGATCGGGACCTTGCGGCCATCCTCGAGGAACGGCTGGGGGACCGGATCACCCTGGTCAGGACCGATTGCCTCGAGGACCAGAGAACGCTCTCCGTGGAACTCGAGGAGGCCCTCTCGGGGCGAACGTTCACCCTGGTCTCGAACCTCCCGTATGGGGCCGCCAGCCCGCTGATGAGCCTTCTGGCGTCGAGGAAGGACTGCACGGCCCAGCATGTCACCATCCAGCGAGAAGTCGCTGATCGGCTCCTGGCAGTGCCAGGGACCAAGGCCTACGGAAGCCTGACGATCTTCATCGGGGCACTGGCGTCGGTTCGACGGATCGGGATCCTGCCACCGGGTTGCTTCTGGCCGCCACCGAAGGTGGACAGTGCGATGGTCTCGATCATTCCACACCAAAGGCCGATGGTCGAGGACGCGGCCGACTTCGGAGCGTTCCTGCACCGCCTTTTCAGCCGCCGCAGAAAGCAGCTCGGCACGATCATCGGACGGGATGCCGGTTTCCCGAAAGGCATCGAGCCCACGATGCGGCCCGAGGAACTCTCGATCGAGGCGATGGTCGAGCTGTACGAATTGAACAACTGAAAGACGTTCACCTGGCTCTTCAGGCAGGTGTCCGGTGGTAGGACATGCGAACGCGATTGCCCGGAGGGAGGTATTCGACCTCGCTCATGTACGCCTTCATCAACATGATCCCGCGGCCGGAGGGGGTCTCCAGATTCGATTCATGCGTGGGGTCAGGCACGCCGTCCGGATTGAATCCAGGCCCTTCGTCGATCACCTCGATGCAGATCGAAGAGCTGTTGATCCGACATTCGAAGCGCACCTTCTTGGTGAGATCACCACCGTTCCCATGGCGAAAACCGTTGACAAGCGCTTCCTCGATGGCCAGGCGGACCGCGAAGGCCGCGGATTCATCGAAACCACGCTCGGCAAGTTCGCGAGCGACTTCGGACTGCACCGCCTCGATCTCCGAACGGTCGAAAGACAACTCGACCACGGTGCTGAATTCCCCACTTGAACGGTCTGACCCAGTGGTGTTCATGAAACAAGCACCCTCGAAGTCAACGCAGGCAAACGACCGGAAGGACCGATTGGACGGGTTCAGGAAAAACTCTTCAAGGCATCTTCATGGTCGTCGTGGATCTCGAAGATCTTGTCGAGCTTGGTGATCGTGAAGACCTCTCGAATCTGCGGTGCGATCTCGGAGAGCTTGAGCAGCCCGTCCTTTCCACGCACCCGATTGTTGATGGTGATCATCGCACCAAGTGCGGCCGAGGAGAGATGCTCCACGTTCGAGAAGCGAATCAACAGCTTCGGCGTGGGAAGCTCGTCCACGACGGAGGTCAGCTCCTCGCTGATCTGTTGGATGTTCGACTCGTCGAGGATGTTGCGATCAACAAACTCGACCTGTGTGACTTCGCCGATCCTGGTAACCCTGAGTCGTGCCATCTGTGCAGCCATTGTTCCGTGTCCATAGCCCATGAATCAGTGAAGAAGCGCTCGAAAAGCGTATGGCGAGGGTCGGGTGGGCGCAACCGAGCGACTGCAAGAAACAGAACACCGCCCCCGCAGGCACCGTCTGGTGCGCGCGGGGGCGGTGAGGAAGGCCTCTACGCCGCATGCGGCGAGAGTCCCCATGGCAGTCGTCGATCAGAAGCCCTCGAATCCGGATGAGATGCCGAGGCTCTCATTCAGACCGGGGAAGAGGTCCTCTTCGTTCTCAGTGTGGATGATGATCTCGGGGCGGATCAGGAGGAGCATGGTCTTCTCGACCTTGCTGGTGATCCGGTTCGTGAAGAATCGGTTGACGACCGGAATCTTCGAGAGGACCGGCACACCGGCCTCGATCTCGATCTCATTCACCACTCGCTGTCCACCGAGGAGAATCGTTCCCTTGTCGGGCACGGAGACGGTCGTTCGGATCTGGGTACCCTGGAGGGTCGGCAGCTGGATCCTGCCGGAGAAGACCGATGAGGTTCCGCCGTTGAAACCGCCACCAGCAGCACCCTGGACAGCTTCGTCACGGAAGGTGACGTCCTGGTTCAGGTTGAAGCTGACCGTCATCGTGACGTAGCGGCGATCGGCGCTGATCACGCCTTCGACATCGAGGACGAAGCCCTGGTAGACCACGTCGATGTCGGGCTGGAACGCGCCGGATGCGTCACCAGTGACCGGAATGAGGTCGGCGACGTAGCTGATGCCCTTGGCGACGGAGATCCAGGACCGCTGCCCGTTGAAGAGCGTGAGACGCGGAGCCGTCAGGACGGCGTTGCGCTGATCGGCCTGGGTGGCCTCGATGAGGAGGTCGACCTGGATGTCGTCGAGGAAGCTGATCCCGACGGCAAGCGCCGGATTCGAAAGAGCGGTGGTCGCGACTGCGGAGTTGAGCGCACCACTGGCGATGGTCCTGATCAGGCCGAGGGAGCTCTGCTGGACGGAGATCGGATCCCAACCGGATTCACGCCCGACAGGAGCGAATCCTCCGGGAGGAGCGTTCGGATAGACGAGTCCGGTGGCCGGATCCCACCAGGGAGCCGCAGGCCTCGTGCCGGGGGGAAGCGGATCGGTGTCACCGGCAACCCAGTAGAACGGATCCTGAGGCAGACCTCGGGAACCACCCGGTGCATCGGGATCGAAGAAGTCGGAGATCTGGAAGAACGGGTTGCCGACTCGAGCGGCGTCCAGCATGTCCGGGTTCGTGTTGAAGTACATGTCCATGTCGATGCCGATTTCCTCGAACCACTCCATGTCGACGGTCAGAAGACGCGCCTCGACATTGAGCTGAAGAGCACGGATCGCACGAAGCTTGTTGAGGAGACCTTCGATCGCTCGATGGTTCCGAGGGGTGTTGGTGATGATCAGGTTGCCGTTGAGCTCCTGGATCTTGCCACCCTCGCCACTGGTCTCGAACCAGCCACGTTCGGGGTCGACCACGTCCTGAATGATCGTGACGATCTCGTTGACGAGCTGGTCCCTCGATCGACGGCGGGGATCGGTCTTCTTGGAACCTCCACCGAAGACCTCGTCACGATCGCCATCGGCGGCATTCGCGCCGGAGCCGAAGGCACCGTCGGCCCGTGCAGGACCTCCGGAGATCGCGGAACCGAGATTGAAGTCGGGTGCGTTGTCGAAGTAGGGCACCTCGAGAAGAAGATCACGGATGTCGTAGACGAGCGTGACCTTTCGCTGACGGAGAGCGTCCTCGGTGGTGATGACGACCATGCCGTCCTCGATGCCGAACTGGGGACGATCGAGCTTGTCGCCGATCTGTTCGAGCACGCGACGCAGGGCGACCTCGGCGGGAACCCGGCCGAGTTCAAGTGAGATCTCATCGTCGGTACGGATCCCGATCGTGTCGAGAGCCTTCCAGTCGGCGTAGATCTCCGCACCGGTCACGGTCTTCATGTAGTTGATGACCTGACCAAGCGAGTTGCGCTTGAAGTTCACGGACACCGGGTTCTGCATCTGGACCTGGACACGCTGGTTCGCGGGGGAGTCCTCGAAACCACCGCCAAGCCGCTTGACGCTCAGCTGCGGCCAGTCCTCGGGGTAGGTGACGACGCCGTTGGTCGACTTCGGACCGGGGCCGAGCATGTTCACACGCGGGGGCACCATCGACTGTGCGCCCTGGACGGAGAATTCCTCGTAGGCGTAGGCACGCTCACGATTGAGTTCCGTGAGGTCCATGTAGATGTTGCTGGTGTGGATCACGTCCCGAAGCGCGAGGGCGGCGGGATTCATGGGATCCATGAAGAGGATCTGGTCGAGGATCTGGAGTGCCTCGTCGTACTTCAGTTCCATCTGGAGCTGACGAACGCGAATGATGTTCTCGCGGATCTGGCGCTCCCGAGTCGCCTTCTCGATGCGCTGTGCCTCGGTGGCCGCGTTTCGGGCCTCTTCACGCTTCTGTTCGACCTCGAGGAGCTGTTCGTTGATCCTCTGGTCGTTGATTCGCTCCAGCATCGCCTCGACGCGAGCGGACATGTCGCTGTATGCGGAGGCTGGGATGATCGAACGGTTTCGGTCCAGCCGGACCTTCGCGGTGAGTGCGGTTCGCTGTGCACCGTCGTAGTCGCCCGCATCAAATTCACTGTCCGCCCGCCGGAGCCCGTCGTTGAATTCGACCACGGCACGCTGACGACGAAGCGCGAGGTCGTCCTCCACGCCCTGGATCGTCGAAGCCTGATCGAGTGCGGCCTGTGCATCGGCGAGCCCCTGCTTCGCTTCCGCGTTGTCAGGTTCGTCGGCGAGCACCCTGTTCCAGGCGTCGACGGCGTCTTCCCAGTTGGACTGACTCATCGCAGCACGTGCTTCGACGGCAGCCTGATCGGCGGCACTCGGCTCCTGGGTCTCGACAGGAACGGCGGAACTGCCGTCCTGGGCATACGCCGCAGGTGCTGTCAGTGCCACGCCAAGAACCGCAATGGCGATCGGAGTCATGGCAGCGAACGTTCGCCTGAAGGATGCGGCGTACGATTCGTGAAGCTTCTCTTGAGAGATCATTAGGGGCTCCTTGCAGTCGCCGGCAACGTCCGTCGCATGCGCGCTCGACTACCTCTGAACAGGTTTAACTCCACATGCCAAGCCCCCGACCCGGGCTTCCAGGGCGAGGAGAGGGCATTGAAGATTAAGGAACCCTACTTGATCGACGGCACGCGGCGCAACCAATTGGGGTGCCGGAGGTGGTGAGAGGGCAAAAGTTTCTGGGCAGGCAAACGGGGGTTCTGCAGGGCTGCGGGTCAGGCCTGGTGCCCAACACCAGCTCGAGCTTCCTGCATCGCGCTGAAATCCGATGCTCCGACAGGCTGGCCCGAGGCCATTGACCGAATGAAGCAGTCGAAGAGGTAGGCGGAATCATGAGGCCCGGGTGAGGCTTCCGGGTGGTACTGCACGCTGAAAATCGGCTTTTCGCGATGCCTGAACCCCGCCACGGTGCCGTCATTGAGGTGGATATGGGTGACTTCTGCGCCAGCGGCGACCAGGCTTTCCGCATCAACACAGAACCCGTGGTTCTGGCTGGTGATCTCGACCCTGCCAGTCAGCAGGTTCCGGACCGGCTGATTTGCTCCACGGTGGCCAAATTTCAATTTCCAGGTCCTTGCACCAAGAGCGAGGGCGAGGAGCTGGTGTCCGAGGCAGATACCGAAGGTGGGCAGGGTGCCGGCGACCTGCCGAAGCGTCTCGATGGTGCCCTCGACCGCCGCGGGATCTCCGGGACCGTTGGAGACGAAGAGACCATCGGCACCGGAGGCCAGGATCTCTTCGGCCGTCACATCGAGCGGAAGAGAGTGGATCTCACAACCTCGGTCGACGAGGTGTCGGTAGATCGAATGCTTTGCGCCACAATCGAGGGCGACCACCCGGTAACGGGAGTTCACCGCAGGTCTCGAGGGCATCCCCCATTCACCGAGATCCTCAGTGAAGGAACCTGGTCCCGATGGCGTGACCTCGGCAGCCAGGTTTCGCCCGCTCATCGGTTCCGAGGAACGAGCACGGGCGAGAAGCTCCTGATCACTGAGGCTTGCATCAGTCGAGAGGATCCCGCGCATCGCGCCACCAACCCGCAGGCGCCGGACCAGGGCCCGGGTGTCCACTTCGGCGATGCCGGGTACGCCTTCTGCTGCCATCCAACCGTCGAGATCGGTGAACGCCCGGTGATTCGAATGCTTCCGGGCGAGCTCACGGACCACGAAGCCGCTGACGGAGATCGCGCCGGATTCGACGTCCTCCTCGGCGACACCGTAGTTGCCGACCTCCGAGGGGGTCATCACCAACACCTGACCTCGATAACTCGGGTCGGTCAGCGCTTCCTGGTAGCCGCACATCGCGGTGTTGAAGACCACCTCTCCGGTGGTTGTGGCATCCGCCCCGAAGGCAGGGCCTTCGAAGATCGAGCCATCCTCCAGGACGAGCCGAGCCGTTCGACGTGGTGTTTCTGTAGGCATCGGGAGGGAGTTTATACGAATGAGGAGGCGGCATGAACATGCACGAGTTGCCCACCGCAGACGTCAACCCGCCCCGGGCCGGTCCGAGGCGTAGAATCAAGGCGTGAACCAGACCGGCATGCTTCTGGAAGTCGGACCGACCCGCATCGCCCAGGTGGCGATCGAACGGGGCATTGATCGCTATCCGAACGGTCTGAGCTATGCACTGCCGGAAGGGCTGGAGCACCTCACCGCCGGTGACAGGGTGGTGGTCCCCCTGGGCAGGGGAAACGTGCCGACCTCGGGCTGGATCGTGCGAACGATCGAGGCCGGAGAGGCCGATGAGCAGCTCGGCGGCATGGATGCGAATCGACTGAAGGCGGTCTTGAAGGCCGATCCTTCCGGAGCCCGACTCCCGGGTGACCTGCTTTCCCTGGCCCATTGGATCAGTGAGTACTACATCTGCCCGATCGGCATGACCCTCGCCGCCATGCTGCCTGCCGCGGTCAGGCAGCAACGAGGCAAGGTGACCCGCCAGTTCATCGACCTGCCACCGGACAGCCCGGACCCCACGACATTGCCGGCACGGTTCGGACGCGGCCGACGAAAGGTCCTCGAGATCCTGCATGCCATGCCCGCCGAAGAGCGACCCCTTGAAATCGGAATCCTGGCGGAGCGGGCGGGTCTGAGGACCAAGGGCCCCATTCGAGCTCTTCTCGAACAGGGGCTGGTCGTCGGTGCGACGCGATCCAGCATCCACGCCGACTGGATGCAGCGATCAGAGGCCATTGCGGGGAAAGCCCCCCCACCCGAACCGACACCGGCCCAGGCCGACGCCATCGAATCGATCGCAAGCACCCTCGATGCCGGATTCAGTCAGCACCTGCTCTTTGGTGTCACGGGGGCAGGCAAGACCGAGGTCTACATCCGACTGGTCGATCACGTGATCCAGCGGGGGAAGATCGCCTTGGTCCTGGTACCGGAGATCGCACTGACCCCGCAGACCGCGGGTCGACTGTTCAACCGGTTTCCAGACCGACGGGTCGCGCTGCTTCATTCGGGACTGACTCAGGCCCAGCGCAACCAGCAGTGGACGATGGTGGCCGAAGGAGAGATCGACATCGTGATCGGCGCTCGCAGCGCGATCTTCGCACCGATTCCGGACGGCAGGCTCGGGCTGATCGTGGTCGACGAGGAACATGATGGGTCCTACAAGCAGGACTCCGCGCCTCGATACAACGGACGCGATGTCGCCATCCGACGAGCCCAGCTGGCCGCCTGCCCCATACTCCTGGGCAGTGCGACCCCTTCCCTTGAAACCTGGCACAACGCGGTCAATCGCGGCCTCATGACACTCCATCGCCTTCCAGAGCGTGCGCCAGGCCTGGCCCTGCCACGTGTCGAGATCATGGACTTCGCCGAAGAACGCAAGCGCTGGAATGACAAGAGGATACATCTCCTCGGGCCTCGGCTGGCAAGGACCCTGTCCGAAACCGTCTCCTCGGGGGCGCAGGCCCTGATCCTGCTCAACCGGCGAGGCTACGCCAACTACATCTCATGCCCGGATGTCCGGTGTGGCTGGGTCATGCAGTGCGAACAGTGCGATGCCGGCATGGTCTACCACCGTGACCGGCAGCCGGCGAGCAAGCTCCATGAATTCGTCCGCTGTCACCATTGCCTCACCGAGCAGCGCCTGCCCTCGAAGTGCCCGCAGTGCAGTCGCAAAACGACCGTTTTCGGCCTCGGGACCCAGCGGGTCGAGCAGGAGGTCAGGGAACTCCTCGGACCGTCCGTCGGTCCCGAAGCCGTCAAGAGGGTCGACTCGGACACGATGCGTGGGGCGAGCGATTTCCACGAGACGCTCGACCGCTTCGCACGAGGTCGGATCAAGGTCCTTCTCGGCACCCAGATGATCGCCAAGGGGCTGGATTTTCCCAACGTCCGCCTGGTCGGGGTCGTGAACGCCGACACGGCGCTCAATCTCCCCGACTTCCGTGCCACGGAACGGACCTACCAGCTGGTGTCCCAGGTGACCGGTCGATGCGGACGCAGCACCCAGTCCGGCATCGCGATCATCCAGACCTTCCAGCCTGATGCCCCGGCAATCAGGATCGCAGCCCTGCACGACTACGAAACCTTCGCCAACGGCGAACTGGTCGAGCGGAAGCGATTCGGACTGCCACCCATCAGGAGGATGGCCCGCATCGTGATCAGGGACCAGGACGACAACGCCTGCCGGCTTGCGGCCGAGGCACTCGCGGAGCGACTCCGACCGCACCTCGTCGAAGCTGTCGAGCTGCAGCCGCCCGAGCCATGCCCGATCGGCCGGATCAGCGGGCGAACGAGATGGCAGATCCTCCTGCTCGCACCGGATGCGAACACCCTGAGATCGGTGCTCCGAGCCGCCCGTCGGGCCGACGTCATCAAGCCCGGGGAACGCATCGCGGTGGACGTGGATCCGCTTGGACTGATGTGATCGTGGAAGTGATCGGACGCATCGCTCGGGCAGGCTGACCGGATGGTGGAGAACTCACGTTTTCACGGGATTCTGAGGCCATCGGCACCTGCGTCAGGTGCATCTGGAACGTACAATTGACCATGAGTGCAAGAGCCCGCCGCGGGGGTACGGACAGACCCCGGCGAGTGGGCACGGAGCGCATGGACGATGGCCACCCCTGAGGCGGGGAATCCTGCCGAACATCCAAGCAACAGCAGTGACCCCTCGACCGGTTCGGGCCCTGCCGTGAATGGATGGAACGCCGAGTACATCGAGCGTCTCTATGCCCAGTGGCGGGAGGATCCGTCCGCTCTTTCCGACGATTGGAAGCAGTTCTTCCTGGGCTTCGATCTCGGACGACAAGGCGGCGAGCACTCAGGCGGCGAACCGGTCAGCGTCGCCAACACCGCACAAGGTCGGGTCGACTCCCTGATCTACCACTACCGTGACATCGGGCACTTCGCGGCGGACCTCGACCCGCTTGGAACACAACGACCCTTCCCGGAGACGCTGACCCTCGAGTCGTTCGGCCTGGATGACACGGTCCTCCAGGAGAAGTTCGACCCCGGCACGCTTCCACTGGACAACCCATCGACCCTCGGCGACATCATCGAACATCTCGAGGAGACCTACTGCAGGCACATCGGTGCCGAGTACATGCACATCCAGGACCGTGACCGCCGCCGATGGCTTCAGCGTCGGATGGAGACGGTCAGGAACAAGCCCGAGTTCTCGCACGAGAACAAGATGCAGCTGCTCCAGAGCCTCGTCAACGCGGACGGGTTCGAGGCGTTCCTGCGCAAGCGATACGTCGGCAAGAAGCGGTTCGGACTGGAGGGCGGCGAATCCCTCATCCCGATGATGGACCAGATCATCGACCAGGGACCTGCCAACGGGATCAAGGAATTCGCGATCGGCATGGCCCACCGGGGCCGGCTCAACGTCCTGGTCAACATCCTTCAGAAGTCGTTCGAACAGATCTTCACCGACTTCGAGGAGAGCTGGGTCGAGGACTACCTCGACGGCGGCGGTGACGTGAAGTACCACAGCGGCTACTCCAACACACTGACCACCAGGGGCGGACAGTCGATCCACCTCACCCTCGCACCCAATCCATCGCACCTCGAGTTCGTCACGTCCGTCGTCCTCGGACGCTGCCGTGCCAAGCAGCGGGTCCAGAGCGACGAGAATCGCGAGCAGGTGATCCCGCTGATCGTGCATGGCGACGCCGCCTTCCCGGGACAGGGCATCGTGGCGGAATGCTTCAACATGATGAGCCTGGATGGCTACACGGTGGGCGGAACCATCCACCTGGTCCTGAACAACCAGGTGGGATTCACGACCAACCAGCGGGATTCCTTCAGCGGCCGGTACTGCACGGACATCGCCAAGATGATCGATGCGCCGATCTTCCACGTGAACGGCGACGATCCGGAAGCCTGTGCGTGGGTCGCACGAGTCGCTCTCGAGTATCGACAGACGTTCAAGAACGACGTCGTGATCGACATGTGGTGCTACCGCAGGAACGGACACAACGAGTCGGACGAACCATCATTCACGCAACCGATGATGTACAAGAAGGTCCGGGAGAAGACCCCTGTCCTCGAGGTCTATCGCGACAAGCTGATCGACCGTGGCGAACTGACCATGGACGAGTTCGAGGAACAACTCGGCGAACTGAACGACCGCCTCGAGGAAGCGCAGGCCCGCTCCAAGGAACAACCGGTGGACCCCTCCATCGATCCCTTCAAGAGCATGTGGTCGAAGATCCAGGGCGAGCACATCTTCGAACCGGTCGACACCCGCGTGGACCAGGACACGCTGGACTCGATCACCCATGCGATCACGAGCGTGCCCGATGAATTCAAGATGCACAAGACCGTCGCTCGAGGATTCAAGGGAAGGGAGTCCGCCAAGGAGGACATCGACAAGCCGATCGAATGGGGAACGGCTGAACTCCTCGCGTACGGTTCGCTTCTCCTCGAGGGGCACGCCGTCCGGCT
Source organism: Phycisphaerales bacterium (assembly GCA_022447205.1). GTDB lineage: Bacteria > Planctomycetota > Phycisphaerae > Phycisphaerales > SM1A02 > JAKVBQ01. The sequence goes on along the minus strand of JAKVBQ010000023.1, from coordinate 36,319 downwards.
CTCCGGACAGGACGTCGAACGCGGGACGTTCAGTCACCGGCATTCGGTGGTCCATGACCAGGAGACCGGTGAATCATGGACCGGTCTGAACGCGATCGCGGAGGACCAGGCACGATTCTGCATCCACAACTCCCCACTCACCGAGTGTGCGGTGGTCGGATTCGAATACGGCTACTCACTGGCCGATCCGCAGATGCTGATCATCTGGGAAGCCCAGTTCGGAGATTTCGCCAACGGCGCGCAGGTGATCTTCGATCAGTTCGTCGCAAGCGCCGAGACCAAGTGGAAGCGATCCTCCGGGCTCACGCTGTTCCTGCCCCATGGCTACGAAGGACAGGGACCCGAACACTCCAGCGCACGGCTGGAGCGCTTCCTCTCCCTCTGCGCGGACGACAACATGCAGGTCTGTGCACCGACGAGCGGAGCCCAGCTCTTCCACATGCTGCGTCGGCAGGTGAAGCAGCCGTTCCGCAAGCCACTCGTGGTCATGACCCCGAAGAGCATGCTCCGGCTCCCGCAGGCGAAGAGCACGCCACGTGAACTGATCGAGGGCGAATTCCGGACGATCATCGACGACAAGACCGACGATCCCTCGAAGGTCAGGGAGTTGCTCCTGTGCTCGGGCAAGATCTACTACGAACTCGATGCCCGTCGAAGGGAACTCGGCCGGGACGATGTCGCCATCGTGCGCTTCGAACAGCTCTACCCGATCGATGCCACGGCAATGAAGGGCATCCTGAACCGCTACGACGGACGGGAGATCGTCCGCTGGGTCCAGGAAGAACCGGAGAACAGCGGCGCATGGCGGTTCATGGAACATTCCATGAAGCACATGTTCGGCATCGAACTCGACTACGTCGGACGTGAAGAGAACGCATCCCCGGCAGTCGGCTCGATGCTCGTGAGCAACCGGGAACACGCGACGATCCTCGATAATGCGCTCGGCTCGCTTCCCAGCACCGAACCATCGACAAGTCTCGAGCAGAAACCAGCGGCCTCCCGTGATACGGCCGCAAGCAAGACCGCAAGCAAACGTCGCAGGCGGTCGAACACCAAGGGCCGGAAGAAGAAGGCTTCTTGAACACACACTGACCACCTCGGCTCGGGCCGATGGCGGTACAAGCAGGCTTGAACCATGAGTGTTGAAATCACCATTCCGAGTCCTGGCGAATCAGTCAACGAAGTCACGGTCGGCACCTGGTTGAAGAAGGATGGCGACTGGGTCGAGCAGGATGAAGCGATCTGCGAGATCGAATCCGACAAGGCCACCCTCGAGGTGGGTTCTCCCGCCGCGGGCGTGCTTCATGCTGCCGCGGATGTCGGCACGGAACTGGAAGTGGGTGCCGTGCTGGGCACCATCGATACCTCGGCGAAGAAGGCCGCCGGCAAGAAGAAGAAGAAGACCTCCAGCAAGAAGCAGGCTGCACCCGTGGAAACCGAACTGGAACCGGCAGCTGCAGCCGGCGATGCCGGAACCGCCCGCGCATCGACGATGGCCAGGAAGCTTGCGGAGGAAAAGGGAGTCAACCTTGAAACGATCCCCGGCAGCGGACCTGCTGGCAGGATCATGAAGGCTGATGTCCTCTCGGCAGCGGTGGATGCGATTCCGGCTGCCACGGATTCTCCGCCAAGTCCTTCCCATGAAAGGACTTCTGCTCCTTCGCCTGCCCCCCCGCCACCACCTGCCGTTGCCACTGGTGGCTCTCGCGGCATCAGGCGAGAGCGCATGACGAAGTTGCGACAGAAGGTCGCGGAACGACTGGTCGCCTCCCAGCAGAACGCCGCCATGCTGACCACCTTCAACGAGGTGGACATGAGTGCGGTCATGAACACTCGAAGCACGCACAAGGAGGGCTTCGAGAAGAAGCATGGTGTCCGTCTGGGCTTCATGAGCTTCTTCCTGAAGGCCGCGGTGTCCGCACTCCAGAACTATCCCAAGGTGAACGCCTACATCGTGGACAAGGAGATCCAGTTCCACGACTACTGCGACATCGCTGTTGCCGTGGGAACCGACCGAGGCCTGGTGGTTCCGGTGATCCGAAATGCGGAATCCATGGGTTTCGCACAGCTGGAATGGACCATCGCCGACTTCGCCCGGCGCGCCAGAGATGGGCAGCTGGGCGTCGACGAAATGACCGGTGGCACCTTCACGGTGTCCAATGGGGGCGTGTATGGATCGATGATGTCCACCCCGATCCTCAACCCGCCCCAGTCGGGCATCCTGGGCATGCACGGGATCAAGAAGCGGGCGGTCGAGGACCCTGACAACCCGGGTCAGATCGTCCTGAGACCGATGATGTACCTGGCCCTCAGCTACGACCACCGGATCATTGATGGCACCGAAGCAGTCGGGTTCCTCAAGCACATCAAGGAGTGCATCGAGGATCCTGCTCGCCTCATGCTGGACATGTGACCAACCTCAACGACCCTGATCCCAGACCGAATGGCGCCGGTGTCGATGGCAAGTCATTGCCTCACGGGCACTTACCAGTGATGCTGGACGAGGTGCTTGAGGCCGTGAATCCCAGTGAGGGAGAGACGATCATCGACGCCACTGCAGGGCGCGGCGGCCATGCCGTCGAGCTGGCCAGGCGCATCGCCCCGAACGGGACCCTGATCCTCCTCGATCTGGATCCGGGCAACCTGACCTACGCTTCCGATCGGGTGCGGGATGAGACCGGCCTCGATCCGATCTCGATCCAGGGTTCCTTCGCATCCGTGGGGCGGGAGTTGCGGGCCCGAACCCTCCAGGCAGACGGCTTGATCGCCGATCTCGGCTTCGCCAGCAACCAACTCGAAGAGGCCGAGCGCGGCCTCAGCTTCGGTCGGGAAGGTCCCTTGGACATGAGGCTGGACCCCGGCTCACCACTCAAGGCATCCGACCTGCTGGCCAGCCTCTCGGAGGACGAACTGACCGATCTCATCAGGCGATTCGGCGAGGATCCAGCAGCCAGGCGCATTGCCCGGAAAATTGTCGCAAACCGTGCGGAGAAGCCGATTCTGGATACGGCGCATCTTGCTCGACTTGTCTGCGAAGCCTACGGGTCACGCACCAGGGAGGCACGGCTGCATCCGGCGACCCGAACGTTCCAAGCGTTGCGGATTGCGGTGAACGATGAACTCGGGGCCCTCGAGGCCCTGCTCGAGGAAATCGAACGAACCGCACGGCACTTGGCAACCGGGTCGACGGGCTGGCTTCGCCCTGGTGCACGACTCGCCATCATCGGCTTTCACAGCCTCGAGGACCGACTGGTCAAGCAGGCATTCGCCAGGATGGATGACAAGGGGTGGCTCAAGGATCGAGCCCGCAAGCCCCTGACTCCGACCCAGGCCGAGGTCCGCTCGAACTCAAGGGCAAGATCGGCGAAACTCAGGAGTGCCACGGTTGGCACTCCGCGCAACTAGAGTCCCTCGAAACGAGGGGCACACAGCACGGACGCTGCCCGAATGACGCGAGAGAACAAACTGGCATTGGTGATCGGATTCGGCCTTCTCCTCCTGGCGGGGGTCCTCCTGTCGGACCACCTCTCCAACGACCAGCGCCTGGATGACGATTCGCTTCAGGCTGCCGAGACCCGATGGGTTGCCGATCCGGACATCCTGCACGTCAATCAGCAGGACCATGCCCGGACGGACCATGGCTCCACGGCTCCGGGCACCATTGCCGCAACGGAGGCTTCAAGGGTCCAGGAACCCCCCAGGACCAGGAACCGCAACACCCCGGCTCCGGTACCGACCCGAGAAGCCGAGGACCGGATCGTCATGGGCAACAGCCAATCTCGATCCGGTACCGATGCCGGCACGAGGGCACCGGACCGGACTCCCTCCCAGCGGACCCACATCGTCCGCAAGGGCGACTCCCTGAGCAGCATCTCCCAGAAGTTCTACGGGACCTCCGCACACTGGAAGCGGATCCAGAGAGCGAATGATCTTGCGAATCCCAGTCAGATGGGAGTCGGCATCCGCCTCATCATTCCCGACCTGACGGACGGTGGCGGCAACCAGACTCGGGTCGCGACGCAGAACACCAGACCCCGGACGACGATCGTGCGCGATGGCGAGAACCTCAGCGACATCGCGAAGCGTGAACTCGGCAACCAGAATCTCTGGGCCGTCATCTGGAACGCAAACAAGGACTCCCTCCCGGACCCGGACGTTCTCCGTGTCGGGATGACCTTGCGCATTCCCGTGGTGACCGCAGGGAACTGACACCCACGAGCAGCCTCCAGCCAGGAGAGGTTCGACCGCCGACATGTTTGCGAAACTGATGATGTTGATCCTCGGACTTGGCCTGCTCGCAGCCATGCTTCTGGTCAACCGTCAGCGCAGGTACGAGATCGTGAACGAGACGATCCAGCTCCATTCCCAGCTGGAGCAGCTTGAACGTGCCATCCAGGAACGCAAGGTCCGGGTCGCTGAATCGACCCGATCCGCGGAACTGGAAAGGATGAAGGATGCACTCGGCATCCAGTGGATCTCGGTCGGGGAACGTTCCAGATTGTTCATGATGTCGGGCGATGGCCCGAAAGGTGGCGACGCCTCCGCCCGGGGGGATGAATGAAGAACGCCACGAACCGGAACCAGGCGATCATCGACAGCACCTCAAGATGGGGTCGGATCGCGGTCGGCATGATCGTCGCTGGAATCGCCCTGACGGTCGTCAGGGTCGGCTGGCTGAAACTCGATCCCGATGGGAAGTTCGGCGCGAGGAGTGGTGCCGAGGCTCGAGTCAGGTACGAGGAACGTTTTCGAGGGGAGATCTGCGACCGCAACGGACGGACCCTCGCCATCGACAGTCCATGCTGGCGCCTTGCGATCGATCCGGACTACTTCTGCCGACACGGGTTCGAGAAGATGGTCCGGGGAGACGATCTCGAGACCTCGACCGACTCAATCGCCAGGAACGAGGTCCTGACGACCGACTTCGACGAGCAGCTGGAGGCGATCGCCGCACCGCTCGAACTGGCGGACAGGCATCTCCGGGTCATCAAGATGCGTTCACTGGCGAGTGAACTGGACGACCTCATCGGAATCTCCCGACAGGAAGTCACGCGCAAGCTGCTCGAAGCACCGGAGTCGAGACGGTACGTCGTGCTGGACAAGCTCCTGGATGAGTGGCAGGTCGATGCGGTGCGAGCCTGGCTCGACGGAAGGAACCTCGGACTCCTGCTCGAGAAGCGCACGGAACGACGTTTCTTCGGACCGGAAAGCCTGCACATGATCGTCGGCAAGTGCAGGGACAACGGCGAGGGAGGATCCGGTCTCGAACAGCTCCGGAACAGCAACCTCCAGTCGACCAGGGGGGTCCTGAACACGAGGAACACCAGCCGGGGAGCGGTCATCTCGATTCCTGCCGGCACCTACGACCGTGGGAGTCATGGTGATGACTTCGCACTCACCATCGACGCCAGGATCCAGCTTTTCGTCGAGAACCGCCTGAACGAACAACTCGAGAAGCATGATGCCGGAGGAGGACGTTGCCTGGTCATCGATCCGAACAACGGTGACATCCTGGCCATGGTCGACATCCTGAGACGACGAGACGGACATGACGAGGTCATCCTCGACGATCCACAGAGACGTGTGGAACCCAGTCTGGCACGCAACCGGAACGTGGTCGATGCCTTCGAACCTGGTTCCACCTTCAAGCCGATCATGTGGGCGGGAGCACTCGAACTCGGAGTCACCACGCCCGCCCGCCCTGTCGACCTGAGCAAGGTGAACGTGGCTCCGATCTCGATCAAGGGCCGCAGGACGACCGTCAAGGACGCCGGAAGGAACCCCTACAAGAAGAACGTCAAGGACATCGAGTACATCATCGAGAAGAGCCTCAACACCGGCATGGCCGAGATGGTCAGGACCCTGACCGACGAGGAGGCCCGATCGATACTCACCCGATTCGGGTTCGGCACGCGCACCAAATGCGGACTGGGCGGCCAGGCCGAGCATCCCGGCCAGATCACCTCCCTGAAGAACTGGTCGTTCGCGAACACCACGATCTCGGTCTCGTTCGGGCACGAGGTTGCGGTCACCACCCTCCAGATGGCCCGTGCGTTCAGCGCCTTCTGCAACGATGGTCTCATGCCACAGCTCAGGATCTCGAGACCGCTCGAGGTCGATGGTGTCGATGTCGCCGATCGGCTGATGGCGCGTGCGCTCAAGCCGGAGACGGCACTTCGCACCAAGCGTGCACTGCAACGCGTGGTCCTGAGCGGCACGCTGAAGAACCATGGTCGATCCGAGCTCTATTCGATGTTCGGGAAGTCAGGCACCGCGGACCTCCCGAATCCAGCTGGTGGCTACTTCAAGAATCGGTACACATCGAACGTGATCGCCGCCTCACCGTTCGAGGAACCGAGGATCGTGGTCTACTGCGTGGTCGATGACCCGAAGAAGAACGGGTACTACGGCGGCACGGTCGCGGGGCCCGTGGTCAGGGACGTCGTCGACCAGACACTGCGCTACATCGGTGTCAAGCCCGACATCGAGGGCGCGGATCAGTCAGGACGGATCGCGGGAACCTTGAGGACCGAGGGCATGCCGGTCGTCATCGGCGGCGAATGAACAAGTCAGTCGGAGGCCGGGTCGCCATCCTTGTCGGAGGTTTCCGAGAGTGAGGGAGCGGTTGCGGACTCCCACTGCTTGAGCCGCGCGGTCTTGATGGCCATGGCCGAGATGAAGCTGAAGAGTACGACGAAGGATGCGTAGACGAAGCGTCCCTGGACCACGCCCGCGAGGAAGATCCAGGCCAGTGCGACACCCGAAAGGGTGAACAGCAGGGTGATGCAGTAGAGGGAGAGCACCGCTCGCTTCACGGAACCGACCGAACGAAGCACCATGTGGTGAATGTGGCCGTTGTCCGCTTCCGACATCGAAAGACCGTTCAGTTTCCTGCGAATGATGGCGAGCACGGTGTCCATGATCGGCAGGGAGAAGATGATCAGGCCGGCGATCACCAGGTGGGTCTGCCCGGCGTCCCCGAACATCAGGATCAGGACGACACACATGTATCCGATGAGCAGGCTGCCGCAGTCACCGAGGAAGATCGCTGCAGGATTGAAGTTGTATGGCAGGAATCCAAGCACCCCACCCAACAGGGCGAAGGCGACGACCATCCTCGCACCGGACAAGGTGCCCTCGTCGGGATTCAATCCCGTCTCGTTCACGGCCATGAGGATGGCGATGGCAAGGAACCCGATGGACATGATGGCGGTCGTGCCTGTCAGCAGGCCATCGAGACCGTCCAGGAGATTGGCGGCGTTGCATCCGCCGATCACGAAGACCGCGATGAGGAAGGTGCCCACCCAGTAGTAGAGCTCGCCGGCCTGGAACATGTAGCCGCCGATCTCGAAGAGCACCGTGTCATCCATTCCGAAGAACGGGACGAGGAATCCCGAGGCGACCTTCACACCGACATCGGATATCGCGAGCCCGGCAGCCGCCACCAGCTGGCCGGCGATCTTCAGCCGAGGATCCCAATGCCAGACGTCATCCATGAAACCGGTGATGCAGATGGCGAACATTCCGAGGAGGACGCCGAGGGGAACCAGGTCGTACTCGACCGGAACATTGGGAACGACAAGGTAGGAATAGACGAGCCCGGCGCAAATGCCGATCATGACCGCAAGTCCACCGAGATAGGCGATGGGGAACTTGTGCAGCTTTCTCTGCTGATCGGGCTTGTCGACGACACCTCCGCTCACGGCGAGGCGACGAATCAGAGGCGTGACCAGGATCGTCACGATGAATGCGATGATGAAGACCGGGACATAGCTGTTGAGGAGTCCCGTCACGGTCGGTCCGGTGTCACTGATCGCGGACCCGCCGACGAAGTCGAAGAATGCACTGTCCACACCGAAGTCGATATCGATTGCCGGGCCCTTCATGACTTCAACCCCTCGACGGACATGGCCTCGGCGATGTCCTGAATGGTCGAGGACAGATCGGTCAGCGGCTGGAAGCCGATCGCCTCGCGGATGCGTGTGAGATCAGGGACACGCACCTTGAGGTCCTCGAAACCATCGGTGTACGCCTGGTCGTAGGGAATGATCCGCACGCTCGAACGAGATCCGGTCTGGGACCTGACCAGATTCGCGAGCTCGAGGATCGAGATCGGCTCATCATTGCCGATGTTGAAGACACGACCGGCACATGATTCCCTGTCGAGCAGCATGGGCAGGGCAGGGACCACGTCACGGACGTCGATGAAGCATCTGGACTGCGCTCCATCGCCATAGACCTCGAGGTCCTCACCACCGAGTGCCCTCTCGACGAAGCGTGGAAGCACCATGCCGTACTTCCCCACCTGTCTTGGGCCGACGGTGTTGAAGAATCGCACGATGGTGACCGGAAGACCATGATCACGGTGATTGGCGAGAGCAAGGTACTCGTCGATGGCCTTCGAACAGGCATAGGACCATCGACTCCTCGAAGTCGGTCCGTAGATCATGTCGTCATCTTCGGAGAAGGGTGATTTCACGCCCTTCCCATACACCTCGCTGGTCGAAGCCAGAAGAAGAGGGATCCGGTCGGACAGAGCGAGTTCGAGGGCCGCTGAAGTCTGGTGGATGTTGGTCTCGATCGTCCTGATGGGATCATCGACGACGAGTTGCACACCGACCGCGGCAGCGAGATGGTAGATGCGGGAGAACACCGAGGCATCTGCATGGCCCCGTGCCCACTCGGCGAAGTCGGCCCTGATGAAATCGACCCGATCAGGATGCTTCGCAATGACCTGCTCCAGGTTGGCCGAACTTCCCGTCGAAAGATCGTCGACCACGGTCACGAACTGGCCCGATGCCACAAGATGCTCGACCAGATGCGAGCCGATGAAGCCCGCACCTCCGGTCACGAGTGCATGTTGTCCTGCTGGATCAGGCATCGATCATGTGCTCGCCTCAGGCCTTGGGTGAGTAGCTGGCCATGGTCTGGAAGTTCTTCTTGAAGTAGCCGCCGGCGGTGTGCCTCGGACGGTTGAAGATGACGCCGATGAAGGATGCCTCCATCTGCTTCAGCTGACCGATGAGTCTTCCGATCAAGCCGCGCTCCTCGCTTCCGGCACGCACGATGAGTGCAGTGGCATCACACTTGGAGGCCAGGACGAGTGCATCACCGGAAACGACTCCCGGAGGCCCGTCGATGAGGACGATGTCGTATCGACGTCGGAGCGTCGCAAGGATGTCGTCCATGGCGCTCGTGTTCAATCGCTCGAAGACACGGTTGATCTCGCTGCCCGCGCCGATGATGTCGACGGAATCGCCTGTCGTGACCACGACGCTGTCGACCGGTGCCTCCCCGGCAAGGGCGTCGCCCAGACCTCTGGCTGCCTGCTCCATTCCAAAGGCCTCCTCGAGTCGGGGCCGTCTGAAGTTCGCGTCAACGACCACGACCTTCCTGCCGGTCGCCGCGAGACTTCCAGCAAGATTGTTCGAGATCGTGGTGGTGCCCGCGTCGGGCATGCCGCTGATCAGGAGCAGGGACTGGTGGTCGCTGGCATGCATCTCCTTGTAGACATGTGCCGCCGTCTGCCTGAACGACTCCGCCATGACCGAATCCGGCTCGTTCCGGACCACCAGCTCCACCGACTCCACCCCGGTGGGATCATCATCGGAATCGGGGATGACGCCGAGGAGCCTTGCACCAGCGATCGAGTTGATGTCACTCGGGTACTTGACCCGATTGTCGAGGAGCTCGCGCAGGAACACGATGCCGAGTGCGAGTGCGAGGAACAGCGCGAAGCCGGCGGGGATCATCAGCTTGATCTTGGGGAATGCCAGCTCCTTCGGCAGGGTCGCCTCCTGGAAGACCACCACCTTGGAGGCATCGGAGCGGACTCGAACCTTGTTGATGTCGGCGATCGTCCGGTTGATGTCGTCGCGATCCGCATTCGCGGCTTCGAGGCGACGGTCGATCGACTGGAGCTCACCGAGTGCCGAGGAGTACTCACGAAGACTCGTCTGGGCCTCGGTGTAGTCGGATTCGAGCGTCTGCAACAGACGGTCATAGCTTTCGCGGCTCTCGCTCGTCTCCTTGAACTTGGCATTGAGATCCCGGTGGACGATCTCCTGAACCGCGGACTCCTTCTCATCCTCGGATGCCTTCAGGATCCTCTCGACCTGCTTGACGGCAAGATGCCCGGGATGGAAGCGATTTCGGGCGGTGTTGAGTTCGATCCTGAGGCTGCGGATGCGCCCGAGGATGTTCATCACGATCGGGTCCTGTTCCGCGGTTCGAATGTCGTCGTTGGATGGGTCCATGCGACCGGTGATCTTCGCCTGGAGCTGCTCCATTCTCGATGCGAGCATCTCGACGTTCGAACTCGCCTCGGAGATCTGACGGACCAACTCCGCGATCCGCTCACGCCTCTCGTTGACCGCCTCGTTCAGGGACGTGATGTTGTTCTCACGAACGAAGTTCTGCTTTTCGGTCTCGAGGAACGTGATCAGGCTGTCAAGGTCGTCCTTCTGGTCCGTGAACGTCTTGAGATTGCTGTTGTACCGAGCATCGGTGATGTCGGTCAGCGACGACATGTAGGAGGCCTGGACCGCACCGAGAATGACGGGGATGTCGGATGCGGAGGAACCGCTCCAGGAGATCACGAAGGTGTTCGTGTCCCGAACGTGATAGGCGCTCAACTCGTCCTCGAGCTCGACGAGCGCCTCGTTCAGGTCGAAGTTGGTCCCGTCGACCTTGAACTGATCGGCCCACACCGTTCTCCTGACATCACGATCCTCGAGGGCGGCGGTCAGCACCTTCTGGGTCATGACTCGACCGGTCTCCGTTCGAGCAAGACGAGTGACGGTGTCTGCGGTTCGACGGTCGGTGCTGACCACGGCATCCGCGGTCTGGAGATCCGGACTCAGTTCGAAGACGACGGATCCGTTGTATCTCGGGAAGAACAGCAGGCAGACGACGAATGCTCCGAGACCCACGAAGGCGCCCGCGACGCCAGCACCCATGAGCAGCCAGACGTGCTGTCTCAGGATTCGGATGGGATCAATCACCCTGGTCCCCGTGCTTGCACGGGCAGCACCTTGCTGCCGCTGTGGGGTCGAGGATGTTCGTTTCGTCGTCGTTGCCATGGAATGGTCCAGATGTGTGAAAAAGCGACCTGTGCCCGGAAAGTCAGTCAGTCGATCTCGGCGATCAGCGCGTTCACCTTGCCCTGTACGTCAGGAGGGAGAACGGGGAAGTCCTTGCCGATCTTCTCGAGCAGGATCCCGGCCTCGTCGTCACGGTCGGTCTCGTGCATGAGTTGTGCATAGTGAAGAAGATTCGCAGGGGATGCCTTGATCGACACCGCACGCGAGAGATAGCGTTCTGCATCCTCGAGCTGCCCCATCGCCATGAGGATCACCCCATGGGTGTCCAGGTAGATCGGCGAGGCAGGGGATGCCTGAAGTGCTTGCGTCGAGTAGTAGACCGCACCAGCCGCATCCCCCTTGCAGTCATACATCATGTACGCGAGGTTGTTGAGTGTCGGGGGTGCGGCACCACCCATGTCCACGATCTCCTGGAGGGCATCGACAGCACCTTCGCAGTTGCCATCGAGATAGTAGTGACGAGAGAGTCGATCCAGGATCGCCCGACGATAGATCGGGTCGGATTCGGACTTCTCCTTCGCGAGCGTCAGGTACCTGATGGCTTCGGGAAGATTCATATCCTCGAAATCTTCTCCGTCGGCGAGAGACGAGAGCGCGTTGTAGTCGTTCGCCCACATGTCGTTCCCCGACATCGCGACAAGTCGAGCCTCCGCCTGCTGGAGGGTGTCATTGGGGTAGACATGCTTGAAGTAGACGAGCGTCTTGTCGACCGAGAGCATGTCCCTTCCGGACGTCTTCGCATCACGAGCGTTCTTGTAGGCCTCATCGAACATGCGCTCGGCTCGCCGGATCTCGCCCTGCTTGTACAGGACAGCGGCATATGCGGCCTTCAGTCTCGGAAACTCCTCGACCATGGACGGCTGCAGGGAGAACGCTTCGGTGACACGAGCGATGTTGAAGTCATCGGTCTCGAACTCGAGTTCGATGAACTCGGTGACTGCAGCAGTGGAGGAATCGAGTTCGATCACCTTCCACCACATGTCAGAGGCACCTTCCTTGTTTCCACTCTCCACCAGCATCTTGGCAATCGCCCTGGGCCATTCGGGGTTGGCCGGATCCCGATCCATCGCTCGTTCGAAGGGCGGAATGGCGAGGCCGGTCTTGCCCTCGATGCGCGCGATGCTCATGAGGGAATCCCTGGCGGATTCGGACATGCCGCCGTTCCGGAAGTACTGGTCGATCACGGACATCGCCTCACGGGGGTTGCCCATGACCATGTGGGACTCCATGAGACATCTCACGGCACGCCAGTCCGCAGGCGAAAGCTCGCGTGCGGCCCTGCCATTCGCGAGAAGGTCGGCCTCCACGGCGGAATTCTTCAGCAGGATGACGCGGGAGCGAAGCAGTTCATGCAGTCGAATGAACGGAAGCAACCGGCCCGGATAGAGAGCCTGCGCCTCCCTGATCGCCGCGACCCCGCGCTCGAAGCGATTCTTCGTGGTCTCGATCAGGGCGCTGATGTTCGCTGAGGCCTGCCGGGCCTCGTCGGACTTTCCTGCATCCTCGAGGACCACCACGTCCTTCTCGAGCTGGATGGCCTCGTCGATGGCAGCACGTCCCCTCAGTGCCTGGAGATTCCCATCGATGAGAAGGCACTGGTACTGGAAATCACTGTCGCTGGCATAACGTTCGCCCGAGATGAGCTCGTCGAGGATCTTCTCCGCCTCATCCAGATCGGACATGTTGAGAAGCGACTGGATGTAGAGAACGGCGTCATCGGAGTTCACTGTAGTTGCATAGAGGCGTGTGCATGCCTCATGCGCGATCTCCGCACGTCCGCTTCGGGCAGCCACGATCGCCAGCTCCCTCAGGGCCGCCGGATCCTCGGTCTCGGCGATCAGCTCGAACTGCCTGGTTGCATCATCGACCCTGTCGAATTCCTGGAGCATGTCGATCAGCCTGTACCGCTGCGCAATCTCAAGCGTTTCATCGCAGCACTCGATGAGACCATCCAATTCGGCGAGCGCACTGATTCTGTCGTCGGAAAGGAGATGTGCCTGTGCTCGCACGAGCCGAAGCGAATCACGAATCGACTTCTCATCGGCAAGCTCATCGACCTTGCCGATGACGTCGAAGGCATACTTCCGTCTGGCAGCTCGCTCCCTGCTGATCAACTCACGTCGGGCCTGGCTCTTGAGACCCGACCAGGCCGCCGGTGAGAACCTGACCTTGCCGTCAACGCGAATGTCCTGTCGTTCAACAGGGACAACCAGAAGGAGCCTTGAAAGTTCGAGGGCGTTTCCGTTGTTGATGACCTCACGTCCTGAAGCGGACTCCTCGATATCGGAGTTGTAGATGGACAGGCGCTGGGTAAGTGCCTGACGCTGGTCTCCGTACGCGGATTCGGCCACCAGCCATGGATCACGCACGAGCAAGGCCATGGCATCCGAGCGCCTCGCCGACCTGAGCAACTCGAGTGCCTTGTCCTGGTCGCCGGATGCCTCGAGCAGCGCTGCGTACTCGACGACGAACTCCGCACGATCCGGGGCGCGAGAGACGGCCTTGGACATGGACTCAAGTGCATCCTGGGTCCTGCCGAGCCCCTCGTAGGCGAGACTTCTCGTGTACCAGCTCTCGGCATTGTCGAGGCCGCGTTCCGTGAGGGGAATGAGGATCTCGAGTGCTTCAGAGTGATTTCCCATCATCGTGCTGAGACGGGCCTTGGTGGTCACGGCCACGGCCTCGTCCGGCTCGACCTCCTGAAGGGCGGCGAAAGCACGATCCACGGGCGAATCGACCCCACTCAGATACTGCGTGTTCCTGGATGTGGCGAAGAGCACCCTTTGACGGAGGGACCTGTTGGGCGACATCGATGAGATGGCTTCCTCGAACAATGCGGGAAGCAGTCCGAGGGCGACATCGGAGCCTTCCTGGCCCTGGGCCACGATGTCCATCGTGTAGAGGTACTTCAGGGCGTTCTTTGAAGCCTCGTCATCACCGCTCATTTCCACGATCTGGTTGATCCGCTCGATCGGGTCGTTCACGCTGGCGTATGCGATCTGCCTCTGGATGACCTCGTCATCCTCATAACCATCGATCGTACGGGCGAAGCTGATTGCCTCCTCGTTGTTCCCCAACAGCGTCTCGACGGTGATGAGCATCCGCTTGAACATCATGTCGTCCTCGAACGTCTTCACTGCATCACGGAGCACGACGCGTGCGTCGTCGAAACGACCTTCTGAAATCGCCGCGGATGCACGCGCATAGGCTCTGGCTGACGCGGAAAAGCCACCGGTCGCGTTGGTGGCCATGTCCATTTCCCGCTTATCAAGGAGGGCCTTGATGCCGATGGCCTCCTCGTTTTCAGGATCGATGGACAGGACATTCTCGATCTCGGCCCGGGCATCCTCCAGTCGGCCGATGGACGCCAGCTCCCTTGCAAGGGAGTTCCTGATCCCCAGGACTGCGGTCGGAGGCATGTCCTCCACGTACTCCTGCAGGTTCTTGATCGCCACGCCTCGCTCGCCCGACATCAGTGAAGCCGCCACGAATCGTGGCGTGAATCTTCGCTGCATGAAGGAGCTTCTCACGAGGTTCCCGTTCGCTATCTCGGAGAGCTTCGATCGTGCAGTGACGTAGTCCTCCTCGAACAGGGCGATGCTGCCATCCATGTAGCGCATGACCTCATCGAGCAACGGGTCACCGGCGAACTCGACGAGAGCCTCTTCACGAGCGACCTTCAGATCCACGACCGAGAAACCTTCCGTTTCGGCCACGACCTTCGCATAGATCGAATCGAAAAGGCTGATGGCCGCCTGCTGCCGTGCGACCGGCTGAATCATCGCGATGAGGCCCACGGTCAGGGGCTCGGCGGCCAGGGTGTACCGTGCAAGTCTTTCTGCCTGATCGGGCGATGACTGAGCAACGTTCTGGAAGAGGACCATGGCCATGTCGAGCTTCAGGTCCCCGGTGTCGGAAAGGGGGACGATCGCCTCGACGGCATCCTCCGCCGTCAGGACGTTCGCCAGGATGACCCTCCTGAGCGTGTCGTGAAGCGTACGGTTGTTCACTGAATCGTCCAAGGACTGGATCTCATCGATCAGTGCATCGACATCCTCCTTGAAACGTGCATACATGGCCTGGAACTCGGCATCGGATCCTTGAAACTCCCCACCCATGCGAAGCCGAAGGGCCTGCAGGCCGTAGAGCTCCGGGGTCATCTCCACTCCGAGTTCGGTCATCCTTGCGAAAAGCGGATCGAATCCGCCCTCGTCGCTGATCGATCTGTTCAGCAATCGGATGTCACCCTTGGCCTGGTGACGAAGTGCCTCGCTGATCCTCTGGCCCAGCACCGCCTCCCAGACCAGCGGATCGGTGGTCCCTGCATCCGTCATGCTCTTGCAGAGCGCCTCGTACTCGATGAGTTCCTGGGGCTTGAGGAGGTCGATCCTCTTCGACATCGCCTGCAGCAGGTAACCCTTGGCTCTTTCCGCGGCCGCGACCGATTCGGAATCCGAACGATTCTCGAACTGACTGACCATTCGCTCGGACTGATCCTGAATGTCCATCCATGGGTCTCCTCCACCCGCGGACATCAGGACGGCACGCCTTCGAAACTCGTTGATGAGGCGCTCCCATGAGGCGGGATTGTCGACCGAGACGTTCTTTCTCTTGATGAGGATGCCGAGGAACTGGTTGTACTTCTCACGTGCATCGACGCGGCTGGAAGGCTTGACCTTGAGGAGCATCCGTTCGAAATCGTTGTAGTGGCTCAGGTTCATCGGATCCTTGGAGATCGCACGCCCGTAACGGTCGAGCGCCTCCTCGATGTCACCAATGGCCTCCGCTTCCTGGCCCATGCGGATCTGTCGATCCGCATCACCGGAGATTGCGACATACGCAACCCCGGCGACGGCGACGCCGAGAATCATGATCACACCAGTCAGGATGAGGATGAATTTCTTGTTGAGACGGGTAGCCATCTTCTAGCTCGCTTGGGTTTGGGAATTGGTTTCAGAGTCCGAGCCAGTACTGGAACTGGACACCGCTTCAACTTCGGACCAATCGGGAAGACAACGCATCAGGTCGGGAAGGAGCTGTTCGGAAAGCTCCGTGACCTGACCCTGGTATGTATCGAGAAAGTCGTCGCCGTGAACGGAGACCTTGAAGGCGCCCGAGAACTGGACCTTGCAGTAGTACGCGTACTCCTGGGTCCAGTCGAAGGCAAGGCCTCGGACTGCGAACGAACTTGCGCAGGTGCGGCCGTTCGCGATGAAGAAGTACCCCCCGACCCGTCGCATGTCCGGGTCCTGGGTGGTGGTGAACACGCTGGTCATGAGTTCCAGATCGCCGACCGGAAGATTGACCATCTGTTCCGCTCCGGTCACCGGGTGGACCACCTTCACCGCATCGTAGGAGAGACCGGAACCGACGTTCACGACGTCGGTGCTGACCCAGTCGGACTGGTCGACCGCGAGCGAAAGACGCGTGGAGTCACCCATCTGGTCGAGGCCCGCGGCATCCCAGCATCGTTCCGGGATGTGCGGGACATCGTCGATCGTTCCCGAGTAGTAGGCGATGTGCAGCGTCAGGTAGCCCTTCTCGGGCTGTCCGTTCACCGCATAGATCCGATCAATGAACTGAGAGGTGCCGAGAGACTCGATGACCGCGGCATCGTATTCCCGTTCCTCACCGACCTGCTGCCAGACGTCGAAGCTCGAGGAGAGCGAGTCGAGCGAAGCTCGCAGTGGAACCGGCTTCTTCGCGAGGAAACCACTCAGTGCGGACATCATGAGAGCCATCAGCACCGCGCTTGCGGCATACACGAAGGTCACCGTCATGGTCTTGGTCAGGAAACCCGAGAAACCACCCTTGAAGCGAAGCGCGGGAGGGGTCGGGCTGGCAGGCTGGATCGCGGCAGGCGCCTCGACCACGAGCTTCCGAACCGCCCACATCAGGCCGATGAAGACGATGAACGCGGGGAACAGCCAGACGAGACCGATGAACGTGTGGAAATCACCCGCAGCGAACGCGCTGTCATACCTGGAGAGCAGTCCAAGCGTGACCACGCGCAGCACGTTGACGAAGATCGCCACCGGGACACCAAGCAGGATCAGTAGGGTGCGCTGCCAGGTCCGGTTGAGTCCGACGTAGGCCATCGCCGTGCCGAGTGCGAGGAATGCCACCAGCATTCTCATGCCGGAGCATGCCTCCGCGACGTTGAGCGGATAGGAGACCCCGTTTTCAAAGAGGGTCAGTGTGTTGCCGGAAAGATCGGTATCGAAGCCGAAGAGGGTGAGCACCAGCCAGGCGCCCTTGGCCGACATATCCTGCAACTGGTAGGTGATCGGAGTCATGACCCGATCGGGAATGACCACGCTGAATGCGAAGAGGTAGAGAAACGGGAACCCCACCACCCTGAGGCACCCCCACCCGAGCAGCAGGATGACCAGGCCGAAACAGGACACGAAGACCCCGAAGGACCTGGTGAGATGGTGAATCAACTGGCCGGGGCCCATCATGGCGATGATGTAGAAGACGATCCCCAGCAGGACGAACCACATGCCCGACCAGCTGGGCTGGAGGGGGCGTTCGAGGAGCTCGTCACGGCGCAGCCAGACGAACCAGAACGCGATGAGGGGAATCACGAAGATGTGTCCCCAGTCCGACGGCTGTGTCGTGGCGATGTATGCCTCAACCCTGAAGAAGTCGTAGAAGGCCCAGACGATCCCGCCAAGCATGCAGACGAGTGCGATGATCAGTGGCCAGGACTGCACGCGATCACCTTGAAGGGTGCGCTCCTCCAAAGCTGGTGCCTCGCTCTGACCTGAGTGGGGTGTCATACGCTTCTCATCGACTCAATCAACACACTCATTCAATGAACAAGTGCTCTCCCCCAAAGCCATTTGGACATCCTGTCCCGTTGGTTATCGGTCATGAGCGCTCTCCAAGGCTCATGACCCGGCCCAGGTCAGACGCTCACCACGCCCAACCGAACCTGTGTACGACCACCGAACCCCTTGGGGTCGATGAAAATGCGATTTTCTCGATGAGTTTTCGGACCATGGTCCACCCGCCGCAGTCAGCTGGAATAGATGCTCGGGATCGTGGTCGTCGTTGCGACAGCGGCATGCCGCATCGGCCCATGCCGATTGACCCCCTGGTGCCCTTCATCGAACGAAGTTCACGGGAGGCGCACCGAACACGTCGTTGCCGAAGTTTCGATCAAGCAGGAAGCCAAAGCCATAGCTGGCCCTGAATCCATTTCGAACGACCGCGAGGGGCTGGGCCCAGAAGTTGGTTCCGATGATCACGTGGTCATCCGGCTGAAGGTAAATATCTGGCTCTGAACGACTTCTGATCGCAGACAAGTTCACCCGTACCGCTGCTTCTCGTTCAGGTGCAACCACCCTCACCATGTCCACACGCTCTGGTATGGCAATCGGACCGAGCCCGCCAGCAGCCGAAACAAGCCGGCTGAGCGTCAGGCGACCAGTCGTGGGAAGCGCATAGACCCCAGGTCGAGCGATCTCACCATCAACGTAGACGACCCCGGTCAGGGGCGGGGCGACGTAGATTCGGTCGGAAGGCCTGATGACGACGTTCAGGTTGCTGTCGCCGCGAGCAAGCCGCTGGTAGTCGACCCTGATGATCCGGGTCGCATAGGAAGGGCTGGTGTCCTCCTCGCCAGCGATCGGAAGCAGGACGTCCTCCTCTTCCTCACCACCGTCGACGGCAACCCACGCCCTCTTTTCCTCGTCGTACCTGTACCCGGACGAGGAAACAGCCGCACCGGTGCTCGCAGGGCTTGATGCGGGCTTGTCATCTGCTTTTTTCGCGGCCTGGCTGCCACCATCAGCGACGGGGGTCGGGGCTGATTCGACATCATCAAGGTCGACCAGGGGGTCGTCCTGGCTCGCAACCATGCCGGGTGATGGTGCAGCTCCATCTTCACTCTGGAGCTGGTTGATCAGGGCTTCGATTTCCGCATCGGTCTTGGGAGCATCCGTGCCGGAGGCTTCCCCGGGATCCTTCTCCCGTCGGTCGAAGGCGGGCTTGACCAGTTCATTCAGTGCAAGCTCCCTGATGATGTAGACGTACTGGGTCGTCGACATCGTTCCCCCGGCAAGTGCGAGTGCGTTCATCACCCGGAAATCCGGTCGATCCAGCGAGTACATCCCGGTCCCGCTGACCGACCCGTAGATGGTGAACTGGAAACTGCGACCGGATTCGATCGCCACCGTGACCAGAGGATCATTGATCAACCCTTGAAGTCGATCCTCGATCTCCTTCTGAAGCTCCTCGAGACTCAGGCCTGCCGCCGGGACATCCCCAAGCGTCGGCAGTCGAATCTGGCCGGCCTGGTCGACGATACGGACCGAAATGTCCATCTGACCGGCAGATACCAGCTCGTAGATCTCACATTTCACCACGTCACCGGGCGCGAGCCGGTACACGAGACTGCTGGGGACGAGATCCTCGGGATTCGGTTCGGTGATCTCACCGAAGGGAAGCTCATCAACCTCGACGACATCGAGACGATCGAGGACGGGGATCGTGGTCGGAGCGAACTCGAAGTAGCCCGTCTTGCTGGGGTCCATGTAGTTGTCGACCTCACAGCCGGAGGACACGACGAAGCCCATCAGCATCCCGAACAGTGCCAACGAACGCACCATGAGGGATGTGAGCTGATTCCGAATGATCACGATCGACTCCTCGTTCTGTAACAACCGCACGGAGCAGTTGGTATGGGCACTTCCATGGGCCTCCCAGAAAGGCCCCGATCCAGCCAACCATGGGAACAGCCTCACCACATCAGGAGAGGCGATCCCATGTGCTGAGAATCGGCAAAGCGAAGCCTGTCCGTTGAGGAAAGCCCGGATTCTCGGACGGAATATCCGCGCTGGCGGGGTTCAGGAGGGCATTGCCCGCATCAGCACCGCCGCTCGAACCCAGACGCCAGCAGCAACCTGATCGAGGACCACGGAGTGCTCTGGATCATCCAGGACGGCACCATCCAACTCGACACCGCGATTGACCGGCCCGGGGTGGAGAACGCACTGCTCAGGCCTGAGCCGAGCTGCTCGTGTCGTGGTCATGCCATACATGCGCCGATAATCACTGCTGATGAGGCCTCCTGAGGCCCTTTCCCGCTGAATCCGCAGCATCATGATCGCATCGACCTCTTCGATCACGGCATCGAGGTCATGGCTGACCTCGACCGATCCGCTGACCGCAGGAACCATTCCGATGAAGGACTCATCCACCAGAGTGGGCGGGCCGACCAGGACGACCTGAGCCCCCAGGGCCGTCAGGCCATGCAGGTTCGAACGGGCCACCCTGGAATTCAGGATGTCCCCGACGATCGCGATCTTTCTGCCACTCAGGGAACCGAGCCGATCCTCGAGGACACAGAGGTCGAGAAGGGCCTGGGTTGGATGTTCGTGTCGACCGTCACCTGCGTTCACGACCGGGGTCGAGCACGCCTCCGCGATGAGTGCGGGACCACCACTGGCCGAGGTCCTGACCACGATCGCATCAACACCCATCGCCTGGATGTTCAGCGCCGTATCGACGAGGGATTCCCCCTTGCTCGCACTGGACCCCTTGGCCGAGAGATTCAGGACGTGCGCGCCCAGGCGGACGGCAGCCGTCTCGAATGAACAACGGGTGCGGGTCGAATCCTCGAAGAAGAGATTGGCGACGATCCGTCCTGCCAGCTCCGTACCGTCCCGGCCTGCTCGAAGTGCCCTGGCATGGTCGAGGATCCGTCGAAGTTCCTCTGCGGGCAGGCCTTCAAGTCCGATCAGGTTGCGTGGGTCGTCAAGCACCATGGCGGGAATGCTAACAACCGTGGCTCGTTTCCGGTGTGCGGGAGCGTGGATTCCTAGGGTGAGACGACCGCCTGGCGCTGCAGATGTGCCTCACCAGCCGCGAGGTTGGGAACCCAGAGCAGGTCGGCACTCTTCTGGGCCTGTGCACCGGTCCTGCGCTCCACCACGGTGATCTTCGCCGTGTACCAGTCAAACTGCAGGTCGGAGGGCATCCTGAAGAGGTCTCGAAGATAGAAATCCCTCACCTCGGAAGTCGCCTTGTGACGAACGGTGCCTTCGATCGGGGCGATGACCGGGATACCCGTATCCCTGGTGAGCATCTCGAGACGAAGATCGAATTCATAGACCCAGGTGTCGTCCTTCGAATCCTGGGCAGGCTCGAAGCCGTCGAGTTCCAGGTACCAGATGAAGCCGGGTCGTTCGGTGGGATCGAAGATCGGTGGATCGACGCTCTCGACGACCCCGTAGTCCTGCACCTTCGTGCACAGGTCCAGTCGCGAGATCCTGAAGGGCTGCTCCGCTTCCACCTGATCGATCAGTTCGGTCATGAAGCTGATGAATGATGCCGTGTCCCCGCCCTGCTCGAGCTCCTCACCAAGGTCCCGGAACCGTTCATGGACGATCCGAATCAGATCCTGCTCGGCATCGGTCAGTTCGGCAAGACCCTCCGGCTTGAAGGCCTGATCCGGATCGGTCATGGCCAGCAGGATGGCAAGGGTCAGGTGCTGTCGCAGAGGCGCATCACTGGTGGAGGCAACATCCAGAAGGTTGCGAATGTAGGCCTTGAGCGGATCCGGTTGGAATGAACCGTCGTCCGAATCCGGCTCTTCCTTGCTGAGTTGCGGGTCCGCGGAGGCAGGCTGAACGGTCTCGACAGCACTGGTGGCTGAATCACTTGCAGGCTCAGCGGTGACGATCACGAGTGGGTCTGAACCATCTGGCGCGATGCTCTCGGGCGTCCCTTCGAAGGCGGCGGCATCCGGGGCATCGGTCTCGGCAGAGGCCCTTCGTTCGATCAGGTCCTGACGGGCATTGTCGAGGAAGGTCGTGATTTCCTGGACCGCAAGGACATCATTGAGCGGCGCATCGGCAGCCGGAGGGTCGCTGGTGGCGCTGGTGGTGCTCGTGGGCGCTTCGGTGCTCGCGGGCGCTTCGGTGACCGTGAAGGGGGACATCAGGCTCTTGCAGCCGGCGAGAAGACTGGCGCCAAGCACCCCGGCAGCAAACAGCCGAAGGGCGGTCAGAAGGGTGGGAAGTGGGTTTCCGGGGGAATCTTGCATTCGGCGCGCTCCTGCGACCATGGGGCCGTCCTGGCCCGCCGTATTGGCGACAAGCCCCATGCGGAGCCCGTCTTTCACTTCATCGGAGCCTATCGGCCATCTGGACCGCAACGCATTCAAGAGTCCGCAGAGTCGCGACTCGATTGGCTGGGGCGTCGGACAGGGCAGGCATCCGCCCGGTCTTGCTCCGAGCATCGAGGTCGAGCACTTCCTGGAACAGCCGCCCGATCCTCAGGGAGCCGAGTCGCCCCGCCACGTCGGGAATGATCTGGGCGGATGGTCCCCAGAGCCGGAGGGCCTTCGCGACCGTTGCGCGAGATTCACCATGCTCGCTCCGCCTGGCGGCTTCATTCAGCTTGCGTGCCAGGTCGAGAAGCGCCCACATCAGCAGAACGCTCGGAGCGCGCCCCACCTGGTAGAGCGCATGCAGCTTCCGAACCACCTCGCCCGCGCTGCCGCTCAGGACCGTGTCCTGGATCAACCACGCCTGTTCCTCGCGACCGAGTCCGACCAGTTCCACCACGGCAGCACGCGTGACTCGGACCTGGCCCCCATCGGGAGCGGGATCCACCGAAGCAGCCAGCTTCGCCAGCTCGCCATCGAGCCTCGAAAGGACGGGGCCGATCCGTTCGACGAGCAGCTCGGCCGCATCGCGGTCGATCTCCGCCGAGTGGTGTTTCCGTCCGCGGGCCATGCACCAACCGACTGCCTCGTGTTCGCGTGGAACGTCACACTTGATGACGGCACCGACCTTCTTCACGGCCTTGTCGAAGTTGCCCGGCCTCCATTCGCGCGAACGAAGCAGGAAGGTGGTTTCGCTCATGGGATCCTGCGCGTAACGCTCCATCGCAGGCCTGTTCCCGGCCGCCTTCATGAAGTCGGAGGCGTTGTCGAGGATGACGAGCTTGTGGGTCTGCATGAGTCCCCAACTGCGCAGCTCGTCGAGGACCGTCGCGAGAGGCACCTGCGCACCGTCGAACTCGAACTGCTCGATGTCGCCATGTGCTTCCCGCAGGCTCTCTGCCAGCCTTCGGGAATACTCTGCAAGGAGGAAGAGCTCGGTCCCATGCAGCACGACGACGCGCATCGACGCATCGGGTGGGGTGATCGGGGCTGCGGACTTCCGGGCCATGGGGCCATCGTACGTCAGGAGCGTCGAAGCAGTCCTGCCTGCTAGCATGACCTGCAGATCCTGACGTCCAGCCAGCCAATGGAGGCCGGAATCCAGTGCGATTCCTCCACGTGATCGAAGGCCCTGACCAAGGCGCGACCTACGCGCTGCCGGACCACGAACCGCAGCTGATCGGCCGATCGACGGAGGCCCTCCCCATCACCGATCGGGAGGTGAGTCGTCGACACGCGGAACTGACCCCTGATGGAGGTTCCTGGTACCTCCGGGACCTTGAATCGACCAACGGGACCTCGATCAACGGGCAGCTCCTCTCTGGGAGAGCCCGCTTGGAACGAGGCGATCGCATCAGCTGCGGCGGCACGACGCTCCTCTTCGACGAGGCACCAGCCGGGGCCATCCCCATCAGGGCGATTGAACCAGGCGAATCAACTTTCGAGGTGATCAAGCGCCACCCCGGAGGGTTGGGAGGCGACCAACCGTTCCAGCATCAGGCCTCGAATGCCATGGAGCGACTGGACGTCCTGCTGAGGGCGAATGACCTCGCGGTCTCGAGCATCAACGCCGATGACTACCTGCCGGCGTTCATGGACCTGCTGCTGGGTGCATTCGAAGCCGAGCATGTGGTGATGATCCACTTCATGGGCAGCGCTCAGGAGGCCTCCACGATCAAGGTCGCAAGTCGCAGGGGATCCGAAGAGGAGCGCATCGGGCTGAGCCGCGAACTGATCCGCCTGGTCCAGACCGAGGACCGCACGATCCTGGGTCGGGAATGTCGGGATGCCGGAGCAGACGCACAGGCGACCACGCACTGGCTCATCGGGAGCCCCCTTCGAGCAGCCGGGGAAGTCTGTGGGGTGGTCTGCCTCGAGTTCGACGGTTCGGCGGAAGGCACGCAACAATCTGATGGCAACCTCGACCTCTTCCATGCCCTGGCCGGACAGGCCGGCATGGCCCTTGAGCGAGGCGCCTTGATGTCAGAACTCCTTGCACAAGGAAGACTTGCAGCGATGGGCGAGACCGTGGCAGCGATCAGCCACGGGATCAAGAACATCCTGCAGGGCCTTCGAGGGGGGGCTGATGCCGTGCAGCTTGCCATCGAACGGAAGGACCTGGATCTTGCCGCCAAGGGGTGGCCGATCGTTTCCAGAAACATCGAGCGTATCCAGGCACTGACGATGAACATGCTGGGCTTCGCTCGACAGCGAGCCTTGGAACTGGAGCGAACATCGGTTTCAAAGGTCGCCCGAGAGGCAGTGGACATGATGGAGGCGTTGACGAAACGGTCAGGCGTCTCGATCGAGTTCCATGAAGAGGAGGCCGTCCCTCCGATTCCGATCGATTCCCCCGCCATCCTGCAGGTGCTCATCAACCTCCTTTCGAACGCGGTGGAAAGCGCTCCCAAGGGATCCGCCATCGAGCTGAAGCTCGGTTTCAATCCCGGGCAAGCCACTGTTTCAGTGGATGTGATTGATTCCGGGCCAGGCATCGACCCGGTGGTCCGAGACCATCTCTTCGAGCCGTTCGTCACGACGAAGGGGCAGCGAGGGACCGGGCTGGGGCTGGTGGTCAGCCGCAGGATCGCGGAGCGGCATGGCGGAACCTTGACCTGTGCCCAGACCGGACCCAATGGAACGAGGATGCGAATCGAGCTTCCGGCAGACGGCACGGGGGAGGAACCGGATGACACCCATGGTCCCCGGGGCATGCCCGAATCCGACCTCGACGTCAGGTTCGGGGCGCCTGAACATTGAGGTTCCGACCCGAATCGGCACGTACCGGGCACAAGCTTGTTATCCTCTGCCCCCGCGACGATCGAACGATGACCCAAACCGCTGAAAGCCCTGATTCATGCATCCAAGCAACCCGTTCGAGCCGACTTCGCTGATTCCTGACGTCAGGGCGGGAGGTCCGGTCACCCCGGACATGCTCGCCTCCGTCAATTACCAGCGCACTCGGGAGATGACCATCGACGAGCTCCTGCTCGAGAACCGAGTGGTCTTCCTGATCGGCGACATCAACTACTCCTCCGCCGCTCGAGTCATCATGCAGATGCTCTACCTGGAGAACCAGAAGCGAGGGCAGGAGATCAACTTCTACATCAACAGTCCGGGCGGCTCGGTCGACGACACGCTCGCGATCTACGACACGATGAGATTCATCTCGAGCGAGGTCGCGACGTACTGCATCGGCAGGGCCTACTCCGGCGGCTCGGTCCTGCTGTGCGCAGGCCAGGAGGGCCGTCGCCACATCCTGCCGCATGCGAAGGTGATGATTCACCAGCCCTACGGCGGCGTGACCGGCCAGACCACCGACATCCAGATCCAGGCGGAGCAGATCATCAAGGCGAAGCACACCCTCGCCGAGATCATCGCCAAGCACACCGGACAGGACGTCGAGAAGGTCGTCGCCGACGGCGAACGTGACAAGTTCTTCACCGCGAACGAGGCCAAGGAGTACGGCCTCGTCGACGAGGTTTTCCAGCACCAGGACAAGAAGGGCGCGTAAGCGCGCACCGGAGACATCGATGAGTCTCGTACCGATCGTCATCGAGAAGACTGGCCGCGGCGAACGCGCCTATGACATCTTCTCCCGTCTTTTGAACGACCGAATCATCTTCTGCGCCGGACCGGTCGGAGATGAGATGGCAAACCTCGTGGTCGCCCAGCTCCTGTTCCTCGCGAACGAGGATCCGACCGCGGACATCAGCCTCTACGTGAACAGTCCGGGTGGCAGCGTCACCTCGGGCCTCGGGATCGTGGACACCATCCGCTTCGTCCCCTGCGACGTGTCGACCTACGTGATCGGCCAGGCTGCGTCGATGGGTTCGGTGATCGCATGTTCGGGAACCAAGGGCAAGCGCTACGCCCTCCCGCACGCGGAGAACCTCATGCACCAGCCACTGCTGAGCGGGGTGCTCGAGGGTCAGGCCACCGACCTCGAGATCGAGGCAAGGCACATCCTCCGGCTTCGTGACCAGATCTACGGCATCTATGCCGATTGCACCAAGCACGATCGGGCACGGATCGAAACGGATTGCGAACGCAATCTCTGGTTGAGCTCCGAGGAGATGCTCGAATACGGGCTGATCGACGAGATCCTGACCAAGCTGCCGAGCAGCGGCAAGGATTGATGGAGACTTCCTGGACTTCTTGTTCAGGACCGGATCCAGGGCATACCATGGACATGCCATGAGCACGCATCAGGACAATCTCCCGACCCAGGAACAGGCGGAGGCCTTCAAGGCCGACTACGAGAACGTGCGGCGGGAGATTGGAAAGAGCGTCGTCGGCCACGATCAGATCGTGGACGGTGTCCTCACCTGCCTGTTCGCGGGCGGGCATGCCCTCCTCGAGGGTGTCCCGGGGCTCGGCAAGACGCTCCTGATCCGCTCCCTGAGCGAAGCACTCCAGTTGAACTTCAGCAGGATCCAGTTCACTCCGGACCTGATGCCTGCCGACGTGACCGGAACCACGATCGTCGTCGAGACCGAACAGGGACGTGACTTCCAGTTCCGTGCCGGCCCGATCTTCGCCCAGATCGTCCTTGCGGACGAAATCAACCGTGCGACACCGAAGACCCAGTCATCGCTCCTGGAGGCAATGCAGGAACGCTCGGTCACGGTCGGCGGCACCACCCACGAACTGGAAAGACCGTTCTTCGTCATGGCGACCCAGAACCCGATCGAGCAGGAGGGAACCTACCCACTGCCGGAAGCGCAGCTCGATCGATTCTTCTTCAAGCTCGAAGTCGGCTACTCGAGCCGCGAGCAGCTGGCCGAGATCCTTGATCGGACCACCACCGGCTACAGCGCGGACATCAGTTCGGTCCTTGATGGTGCACGGATCATCGAACACCAGAGGGTCGTCCGGCAGGTCGACATCACGCCTGCGATCAGGGACTACGCGGTCCGAATGGTCCTGGCGACGCACCCCGAGGGCGACTTCGCCACGCCGACGGTCAATCGCTTCCTCCGCTTCGGTGCGAGCCCTCGAGCAGCACAGACGCTGGTGCTCGGCGGGAAGGTCCGTGCCCTGCTCGATGGCAGGAACCACGTCTCGATCCAGGACATCCGAGAGATCGCACTCCCGGCCCTGCGGCACCGCTGCCTCCTGAACTTCGAGGGGGAGGCAGAGGGCATCTCGACCGACAGCGTGATCGAGAACATCGTCGAGACCCTGCCAGCGGAAGCCGCGATGTCGGATCTCTCCGCAGGCTGACCCCCCACATCGATCGTGACAGGAGAACCTGACGGACACGTCCCACCGACGCGTCGTGGTCGCACGACAGGCGGTACTCCGACGTATCCTATTCCCACTCACGAGCCGCCGGTCGGCTCCCCGAACCGAACCTGATCGAGACGGACTCCAACCATGATGATGTCAAAGAAGAAGACCACCGCCACGCTCGCCCTGTCGCTCATTCACGTCGGGGTCGCAAGCCTGCATGCCGACGACGCACAGGAACAGACCGACGAGAACACCACCACCTGGGCGATCTCAGGCGGTGACGTGTACCAGTTCGATTCCGAAATCGACGGAGGCGGCAGCTTCACGGAGAACCGGCTCTTCATCGGGGGAGGGATCACCTACGAATTCACGCCGTCAATCTCCCTGGACTTCAAGATCGCCAGTGAGATCGACAGGTACGACTTCAAGGGCGGCGGCGCATTCGCGGCACCTGCCGCCGGAGATCCCTGGGACACGACCATGGACATCACCATGCGAGGCCTCGGTCGATGGAAGATCGACGACACGTGGCGGGTCTTCCTCGGTGGCGTCGTCAGCTGGGCCGCGGAAACCGATGCGGAACTCACGGACGCATTCACCGCCGGCGGACTGTTCGGGGCCTCCTACACCTTCTCCGAGGACCTCACGATCGGTCTCGGGATGCAGGTCTCCACCCGGATCGAGGATGACCTGCTGTACATCCCCTCCCCGATCATCGACTGGCGGATCACCGAACAGCTCTTCCTCTCGAACGTGCGTGCGCCGGTCGGCTACCCGGCCAGCCTGGGAGTCGAGCTCATCTACTACCTCTCGAAGGAGATGAATGTCTCGGTCGGCTCCCGATACGAGTATCGACGGTTCAGGCTCGATGAAAGCGGGCCGAACATCATCCACAGCGGCGTCGGGACGAACAGCGGCTTCCCCGTCTGGCTGCGCTACGAGTGGCGTCCGATTCCAGAGATCCGCATCCACCTGCTTGGTGGCGTGACCCTGGGACAGAAGCTCGAGCTGGATGACCGCAACGGCAACCAGCTCTCGAAGGCCGATGTCGACGTGAGTCCGTTCGTCGGCGTGTTCCTCGGCTTCGAGTTCTGACTCGAACAGGTTGAAGGATCTCGACATGAACTTCACGCGACTTGCGTGCCTCTGCGCCTGTGCATGCATGATGCTCGCCATCGACCCGGTGGTCGGGCAGGACGAGGCTGACGGGCAGGCTGCAGCCGCTCCCCCGCCCGAATCAGGTGGCCGCCCGGGGCAGGACCTCGGTGTGACCTGGAAGGTCTTCGGTGGGGATCTCTACCAGTTCCAGAGCGAGATCGACGGAGGTGGTTCCTTCTCGGTGAACCGAACCTTCCTGGGGGCGGGACTCGACTATCGCTTCACGCCTGCACTCTCAATGGGCTTCAAGATCGCGACCGAGGTCGATCGCTACCGGTTCAGTGGTGAAGGGAGTTTCGCAAGCGCTGCCGGCGGAACGCCCTGGACCACGACGCAGGAACTGTCCATCGGGGTCTCGGCAAGGTGGGACATCGACCGTGAATGGAGCGTGTTCGGCTCCGGTACCGCACGCTGGGCGGGGGAACCCGATGCCGACTGGGGGGACTCCTTCTCGACCGGTGGCGTGATCGCGGGCTCCTATGCCTTCAGCAGGGACCTGACACTGGGAGCCGGCGTGCTCGCCTCGGGAAGACTCGACGGCAGCGTGCTCTTCATCCCGTCCCTGCTCGTCGACTGGAGGATCACGGACAAGCTCGTCGTCACCAACGTGCGAGGCCCGGCAACCTACCCGGCAAGTGCCGGAGTCGAGATCCTCTACAACTTCGAGAAGGACCTGAGCTTCTCGATCGGTTTCCGGTACGTCTACCGGAGATTCAGGCTCGATGACAGCGGACCCGCCGCGATCCGAGGCGGCGTCGGCACCGAACGCAGTTTCCCCATGTGGCTGAGGCTGGAATGGCGTCCGACGCGAGGTACGAGGCTCCACCTGCTCGGCGGCGTCAGTTTCGGGGAACGCCTTGAACTGCAGAATGCCGACGGCATCGTGATCGAGGATCAGGACGCACAGCCTGCTCCGTTCGTGGCACTCTTCTTCGGACTCGAGTTCTGAACTCAGTCGTCCGAACCGGTGTCGATCACCGGTCGCCAGTCGGACCAGTCGTCCTCCGGTTCGGTCGCGACCTCGAACTCATGACCGGATTCGACCGGCTCACCGGCATCCGTCGGGGTGGCCATCGAAACGCCTCCCACGATGAGCGTCTCGAGTGAATCGAGTCGCGCACGGAGACCGGTCAGTCCGATGTCGAGATCGAAGGCGCCGCTCTGTGCGAACCTCGAATTGGCACGCACCAGGGGCACGAATCGCTTTCGGACCAGGACCCTCGCGACCACGCCGGTTGAATCACCGGCAAGGGCCGTCGAGAGGATCGTCCCGATCTGGACGCCTCTGTAGTGCAGCGCCGCTCCCGGCTGAAGGCTCCCCCGCGTCTCGGCGACCAGAACGATGGTCAGATCACCCGGTTCGATCTGCTCGAGGATCGGCGCTTCGCCGAGGCCCTGGAAGCTGGTGCTCGATCCTCCGGTGGGATCACCTGGATCGACCTCGACGAACCTCGGCCCGACCAGGGAGTCAAGACCGCTCACGCGCGACCAGTCCAACTCCGGCCTCGAGATCCACCAGCGAGAACCCTCGCGTGCAAGCTTCGACGCATTGAGTGGGTCGATCTCGAGCGCGACTTCGACGCCCGAGCCGACGAGCTTGACGGATGACACCGAACCGACCTCGATACCACGGCAACGAACGGAATCCCCTCGTCCGAGTCCATGGCCATCGGGGAAGTCCACGAGCACCTCGACACCTCGTGCGCGATAGGCATCGATGATGATCCAGATCACGACGAACAGGACGGCGAGTGGAACGAACCAGGCTGCCGAGAAGCGGCTGCCGACATCGGTGGTCATGATCGACGACCTCCAACCAGAGCGGGATCCCAGGAAGCGGACGCAAGGAGACTGAGCACGACGGTCCCGGCGAAGGCGTAGAGCCCGGGACCGGATTCTATGGAGACGAGGTCGCCGAGCTTGACCGCCGCGACCAGTGCGGCGACGAGCAGGACATCAAGCATGCCCCACCGACCGGTGACCTCGAGGAAACGCCAGACGAGATCGCGACCACGTGAACCGATGGGCAGGTGCCGGCTGGAGAGAACCAGGAGACCGGTCAACTTGCATACGGGAATCAGGATGCTGCAGACCAGGACGATGATCGCCAGAACGACGTGGCCTGATGCAAGGAGTTCGGACGTCCCGCCGATGATGCTCGTTTCCTGACGAAACCCGAAGCGTTCCATGGCAACCACCGGCATGAGGATGCCGAGGGGAAAGAGAAGCAGTGCAGCCAGCGCAAAGGCGGCCGTGCGCTGGCGTACGAGCGAATCACGGGATTCGAGAAGTCTCTGCTGCATCATGGTCTCAGGCATGACTTGATTCCGATTCCAGCTGCGTCGGTTTCACGGTTGTCAGCATATGTGCATACACTCCATGCATGCCACAAGCCCGAACAGACACCGGCCTTCGACTGCTCCTGATCCTGGCCTGCTTCGTGATCGTCTGTGCCGGATTGAAGTCGGCCTCGGAGGTCGTGGTGCCCGTTCTTGCGGCGATGTTCGTGGCGATCATCAGCGTTCCACCCCTCCAGTTCCTCAGAAGGAAGGGCCTGCCGAGCTGGCTTGCCGGGTCACTGGTCTTCATGATCGTCGTCCTGCTCGTCCTCATCGCCGGTGCGTTCGCCACCAGATACGCGGCGGAAGTGAGTTCAGCCCTGCCTGAATACCGTGTCGAGATCGAGGAACGGGTCGACAACCTGGTCATGGATCTCAGAAACAGGGCACGTGGCCTCGGTCTGACGATCCTCGAACCACATCCACCGATCACACCGATCGATCCCACCGCACCAGATGCCGCACCGCTCCCGCCGGGACAGGAGGTGCCGCATGAAACCTGGCTCGAACAGCAGCTCGACCCATCCCGGCTCGTCGGGGTCTTCGGCTCGTTGCTTTCATCGCTCACATCATTGCTTCGCAATGCCTTGTTCGTCCTGCTCACGGTCTTCTTCATCCTGACGGAGGCATCCTCGATCCCCGAGAAGATCAGGTACGCTTCCGCGGATCCGGAAGCGGACATGTCACGCTTCAGTCGCGTCTACCAGGACATCCAGGTCTACCTTGCCGTCAAGACCCAGATGAGCGTGGCAACCGGAGTGTGCGCAGGGCTCGCACTCTGGTTGATAGGTGTCCCCTACTGGCCGCTGCTTGCGTTCATCACCTTCCTGCTGAACTACATTCCGGCACTCGGATCGATCATCGCCTCGATCCCGGCGATCCTGATCACCTGGGCCACCGGTGGCCTTTTCTGGGCAGCCGTCGTGCTGGGAATCTACCTGGGCATCAACACCGTCTTCGGCAGCATCCTCGAACCGAAGATCATGGGAAGACGCATGGGGCTCTCCGCACTGGTCGTCTTCCTGAGCCTTGTTTTCTGGGGATGGCTGCTTGGGATCATCGGCATGTTCCTCGCGGTGCCACTCACCATGATCGTGAAGATCATGCTTGATCGATCCGACGACCTGCGCTGGATCGGTGTCTTGCTCGGACCACTTCCGAGCAAGGGCACGAACCCTGCTCGATCAGAAAGTCCTTGAGGAACCCGACGGCGGAGATGATCCCGCATCCATCGTCGGAGGTTCGGAAAGACAACGAACAGCAAGAACCCGGCATGTGCCGGGTTCTCGTCAATTCAAGGTTTCGTTGCCGGAAGGCTCAGGAACCGGGTTCCTCGTCACGGTTGAAGTGGAGAAAATCGGTCTCCTCTTCCGTCGAAACGGTGATCCGCTTGTTCTTCTTGTTCAACTTGCCCATGACCCAGTGCTCATCAAGAAGCGATTCGAGGGTCTGGACGGCAGTGTTGAAGTCGGAGGTGGCCCCCTTCGAAGCCCCGTAATGCCTCTTGAGCAGGCCCATCACTTCCTCGGCATTGCTGGTCTGCTGGAGGATTTCCACCACTGTCTTGTAGAAACCGGTCATGGGGAGTCTGCGACCCGCACGCTCGTAGCATTCGATCGTCTCGATGCGTCCCTTGTGGAACTTCGGGATCTCCAGCTTCTCGGCATTCTTCAGGTTCAGGGTCAGAACGTTCACATCAGAGAGCTTCCAGTCGAGCTGCTTGTCCAGGACGAAGCCCATGACATGCTTCATCGATGCGACATCGAAGGTCCCGAAATTCGCACGCTCGACGAAGTCGTTGGCGAAGCCGCCCTGCGCAAGCCATCTCCAGGCCGCATCGGGGGTGAGCTTGAGACCGGATTCCTTGGCGATCCGGACACACTGCTCCCTGAGATCGGAGAACTGGCCGTTCGCGGAATACCAGAAGTCCGCGAAGCGGATGTGCTGGGAGACCCGGCGTCGCTGGTTCGAGTCGTACCCTGCCTTGATCCAATCCGCTCGTGACTCATCGGAGTTGAGTTCGACGAGGGTGTAGGCGAGCTCGCGTGCCGCGACATGCGCGAGCATCATGCCCGCAGCCAGCACGGGATCGGCGAACCCTGCGCTCTCCCCGACCAGGAACCAGTTCTCGCCGGTGGTCCGTTCAGCCATGAACGACCAGTCCTTGGTCGTTTCGACCATGCCTCGACGAGTGGCGCCTTCACAGAGGCTCTTGACACGATCGTCGCGATCCAGTGCCTCGAGGTAGAGCTCCTCAGGCGTCTTGGTCTGCTTCTTGTAGTGTTCCGAGTGGCAGATGAATCCGATCGAGGTCCTGGTCGGACCGAGGGGAATGAACCAGATCCAACCCGATGGCTGGCTCAGGACCTGGACTCGAGTGCCCCCGACACCGATCTTGACGGCCCACTTGGTGTTCTCCCAGTAGTCCCAGATCGCGATGTTCTGGAGCGTGGTGATCGGATCCGCCTCGACACCCATCGCTCGTCTCAGGACACCGACGTGACCTGATGCATCGACATACCAGCGAGCCTTGACGATCCGCCCGTCACGGAGACGAAGGCCTTCGATGCGGTCACCGTCTCGCAGGACCTCGGCGACCTGGCACTCCTCGTTCACGTCGGCGCCGAGTTCACCGGCATGGTCAAGCAGGATCTTGTCGTAGACGGCCCGGTCGACCTGGAAGGCGATCTGCTTTCGAACGCCCTCGTACTTGCCGGGACGGGGCAGGTCCTTGGTCTCCTCGTGACCGGCGAAGTCGAAGTCCCAGAGCTTGGACTCCTTGCCCCAGCGAAGGGTGACACCGATCTTCAGAGGAAAATTGGCGGCTTCGACCTTGTCCCAGACACCCATCTCGTCGAGCACCGCACCGACGACGGGAAGCTGGCTCTCGCCGACATGATCCCGAGGGAACTTCTCCTTCTCGAGAACCATCACCTTCATGTCAGGCGCGTACTTCAGGACGAGGGATGCGCAGGTGGAACCGGAGGGCCCTCCACCAATGATCGCGACATCAGTCTCAACGATGTTCTCAGGCACTTCGAAGCCTCACCCTTCCTGGCTGACTTCCTTGCATGCCTCCAAGTAGAAGTCGTCCATCACCTTGCGGAGTTCTTCTGCAGAGACGGGAACGCCCTTGGCCTCAAGGTCGGACATGACCTTGCGAAGAACATCCTCGTCGCCAGCCTCCTCGAAATCGGACTTCACGACGTCCATGACGTACGCATCGACCTCTTCGGCCGGAAGACTCATGCGTTCAGCAGCCCAGCGACCGAGCATCTTGTTCCTGCGGGCAGTGGCGCGGAACTTCTGTTCCTGTTCAAGCTTGAACTGAGTCTCGAAGCCCTCTTCGCGCTGGTCGAAGCCACTGCTCATGG
The DNA here is from genome assembly GCA_022447205.1 of Phycisphaerales bacterium. GTDB lineage: Bacteria > Planctomycetota > Phycisphaerae > Phycisphaerales > SM1A02 > JAKVBQ01. The sequence goes on along the minus strand of JAKVBQ010000023.1, from coordinate 1,935 downwards.
AAGAATCCTGTCCTTGATTGGAAGACTCGCGAACTGAAGATCGACGGAGTCGGGAAGTGGAGCCGATCGGGATCGAACCGACGACCTCTTGTATGCCATACAAGCGCTCTCCCAGCTGAGCTACGGCCCCATGGTGCTGCACTGACTGCAGCGATCTGATTGTCCGGCAGAGGCCTCAAGAAGAGACTTCCACCGATCCCCGAAAGGTAATCGAGCCCCCTTGGAATCGCAAACCCCGAACGGCGGATTCCAGAACGTGATCAGGCCAGAGCGGCGTCAAGGGCGTTGGCGAAGGCGTCCTTGGGCTGCATTCCGACGAACTTGCCGACCACTTCCCCGCCCTTGATGAGAACGACCGTTGGGATCGACTGGATCTGGAACTTCATCGCAGTCTCCTTGTTCCCGTCGACGTCGAGCTTCCCGATCTTGGCACGACCGGAATAGTCGTTGGCAAGTTCCTCGATGGTCGGTGCGAGCATCTTGCACGGCTGGCACCATTCCGCCCAGAAATCCACCAGAACGGGGACATCTGATTCCATTGCCTCGGTCTGGAAGTTGCCGTCGGTGAATTCGATCATCACATCACTCGCCATGGTGTTCTACGCTCCAAAGAGGAAGAGTCTTCATTGAGCCGGACCGGCACGCCGGTCCGGGAGGGTCAAGCAGAGTTCAGATACTAACAGCCCCCGGATGTCCCCATCCACCCCTCGGCAGGACCACGTGCCAGGCAGGCGAGCCTGACGGCGCGGGCGGTCTCGAGGACGTCATGGGTTCGGATCAGGGACGCGCCACCGCAGACCGCGATCGTCGCCGCGGCCAGGGATCCCGGCAGGCGGTCACCGGGGCCTTCCCCACCGCTCACCGCACCAATGAAGCTCTTTCGACTCGCTCCCACCAGGACCGGCCTCCCGTCGGCCGACAGTCTGGGCACCCCGCTGAGGAGCTCGAGATTCTGGTCGACGGACTTCCCGAAGCCGAGCCCTGGATCAACGACGATCGCCGCCTCGGAGACCCCCGCGGATCTGGCGGCATCGACACGTTCCGAAAGGGCCGCTCGCACCGAGTCGACCACCCCGGAAACGCCGTAGTCGGGCTCCTCGTGATACTGATCGCTCCAGGTGTCCTCCGAAGGCCTCTTCAGACGGTGCATCAGGATGAGGCCGCACCGGGCAGCCGCGGCAAGGTCGAAGATCGCCGGGTCATCGGTGCCGGCGGAGACATCGTTGATGATGTCGGCACCGGCCTCGAGCGCGGCTTCGGCAACTGAGGCCAGGGTGGTGTCGATGGAGATCGCCACGTCGCTTCGGGCCCGCAAGCCGGCGATCACCCCCACCGTCCGACGGATCTGTTCCGAAGCATCGATCCTGTCCGCACCAGGTCGGGTGGATTCGCCGCCGACATCGACGACATCCGCTCCCTCGGACACCAGCTGGACCGCGCGTTCGATCGCTGAAGACGCCTCATCGTGAATCCCACCGTCATGAAAACTGTCCGGGGTCACGTTCAGGATGCCCATGATGAGCGGGGCCGTCAGATCCAGGGACCTGCCTTCTCCGATCTCCCAGTGGCTCGAACCTGACCTGGTCATTGGTCGATCGGTCCCCCCCCGAATCCCTGCATCAGCCCCTCCATGACCTGGTCGAAGACAAGCGCAATGACCCCGGTGGGAATGACGGTCGCCGTCTCGAAGAGTCCGGAATCGGCGGAGAGGTCGAAGGCGATGGGCGGAGTGCTTGGAGGAATGTCGGGGATCATCTCGGGATCGATGACGGGCAGCGTCCGACTCAGCTGCTCGAACAACTTCGTCAGGGTGCCCATTCCGATGAGAAGCTCGAAGTCGGGCTGTTCGATCAACCAGGGGCGCATCGACCTGAGTACGGGTGAATCCGCAAGCGTGGTGCCGGTACCGGTGGCGCTGCCCAGGGCGCGCTTCCA
>JAKVBQ010000022.1 GCA_022447205.1 Phycisphaerales bacterium | reverse complement strand
ACCTCGGGATTGGGATTGCCTGCTGCGAACATCAGCGGTGTCCAACCATCTTCATCCCTTGCCGTGACGTCTGCTCCAGCTTTGATGAGTGTGGTGAAGATTTCTGGGTTGGGGTTTCCCACGGCAGCAGACATCAGCGCGGTCCCCCCGAAATGATCCCTTGCATTGACGTCTGCTCCGGCACTGATGAGTGCAGTGATGACTTCCGGCCTGGGATTCCGGCTGGCGGCATGCATCAGCGGAGTCCAGTCATCCTCACCCCTTGCCCTCACGTTCACGTCCCCGTTGTTCAGAACCCGCCTGAAATCCTCGATGGTCGCATTCTCGTCCTGGCAGACACCTAGCAGGGCCATGGTCGCCTGATTGAGTTCCTGTGTGGCTTCCTCCTGCCCAAGGGAAGGCGCAGCAAGCACACAGCCGGCAACAGCAACAAGGACGAGCATCAGTTTCTGCATGGGTTCATCTCCAGGGGTGCCGGCTCAGCATATTGCAACAGCTGCGACATGGGCAGAGTGGGGGCCATCCAACGGCGCTCCAGCCACAAAACCGACGAAAAACGCCCCGCATGCGCGGGGCGTTTTCGTTCGTTCGGTGGGTTTCCCGAGAATGGCGACTCCCGGACTTGAACCGGGGACACCGGCATTTTCAATGCCGTGCTCTACCAACTGAGCTAAGCCGCCCACCCGACCCGATGGGTCGAAGGCACAAGCGTATGGTTTGCGCTGGCGGTGTCAAGCTGCAAGGGGGACCGTCAACCGGTCAGTCGGCGAGACGAAGCAGCGTGTCGACACTATCGGTCGGCACCAGGCGGACGCGCATCGAGGGAACCTCGCGCTCCAACTGGGCGAGCAGACGATCGGTCAACCAGACTCGAAGCGGTCGAAGACCGGCGTAGGCGCGAAGGCCACCGTCGCCCTCCGCGGGCTCGTCGTCGTAGGTCGAGTCCTCGGGACGAGTCGGGATGATCTCCTGGTCAAGCGTCTCGCGCTCGAGGTCGGCAAGGAACCGACGGACGTAGACCACGGCGTCCTGCTCCGGAAGACGGAGACTGCACGCACGAACCAGGGTCAGGTCGAAGATCTGGGCCGCGTCGGTCCAGGCCTGGGCGTTGCCGTTGCAACCGGCGACCGCGAGGACGATGTCCTCGACGTAATGGACCGCGGAACCGGGCCTCGCGGCGGAATGCACGCCGGCGCGCCTCAGGTGCTCGATCACTTCATCGATCTTGACGTCGTATCGGATGGCGACCCAGGACGCGATGGCGAAATACGCTTCGCGAATGCTTGATTCAAGCTCTTCAGGATCGATCGAGGACAGTCGCTTCTTCTTGAATGTCACTGATGCGCTGGTCACGGCGCTTCGACTGCCTTTCTCCCCACGAACTGGCGCGGGTCGGTTCGAATTGTCACCCGCATGCCCATGTCGTTCCGGTGAACAGTTGGTCCTGGTGGGCATGGTGCCGTCTCCTCGGCTGGTGTCTCGAATCACGGTGAACGGGTCATCCGGTCGCCTGGTGAGTTCGCTCGCGTCCTGCGATGGTCGCATCCTAGCGGAGCCCCGCACCCGAACGGAAGGACCTATCTCGATACATCCGGTGTTTCATCGAGAATCCAATTCATGAATCAAGTCTTTCGTACAAGAGGCACTTGATTCAAAGTGTTTTCAGCAACGATGGATTCGGACCGAGCCCAGCAGTTCGCGCCGTGCATCCTTCAAGACCGGGAATCGTTCTCGGAACTCCCGGCCCGCAGCGAGGTCGATGTCGGCACGGACCACGCCGGGTTCAGAGCCCCCGTCCGCGACGATCGTCCCGTCGGGGGCGACGATAATGGAACTCCCGATGTACTCTAGATTTGGGTCGGTTCCGATACGGTTGCAACCGAGCACCCAGGCCTGGCATTCCATGGCCCTGGAGACGAGGAGGTGGCGCCAGTGCGCCGTCCGCTCCTTCGGCCAGCAGGCGCCGATCGCGAAGACCTCCGCGCCCTCGAGGGCGGCCAGGCGCCAGAGCTCCGGGAACCGGAGGTCGTAGCAGATCAGCGGTGCGACGGTGACCGGTCCGATATCGGCCAGGACCAACCCGTCGCCGGCACCGTAGGCATGGTGCTCCTTGAGGATCGTCATCGGGAACATCTTGCGGTAGGGGGCGCAGACCGTGCCGTCGGGCCTGACGATCGTCGCGCAGTTGCGGCCCAGCCCGTCCGGGTTGGGTTCCGCATGGCCGACCTGGATCGTCCAGTCCCGGCGCCGGGCCAGCGAGACCGCCCATTCGATCGAATCGACCTCGGTGGCGGCATCGAGATCCATCGTGAACCCGGTGTCCCCCAGTTCCGGCAGCAGGACGAACGCTCCCGGCGGCACCGAGGCCTCCTCCAGCATCGCCTCGATGCGGGCGTGGTTCGTGGGCTTGTCCTCCCAGGCGATGTCGTACTGGACGAGTGCGATTTCCATGGACACAAGGATACGGCTCCCGGCCCGTTCCTGCGAAGGGTCTAGACTGCACGCATGGCCGCACGCCGATTCCAACCACGGAGGCTCGCCAGCCAGGTCCTCGTCGCGGTGCTGGCCTGGGTGGTGGTGGTGGTCATCCTGTCGGCGGCGATCTACCTGCTGTCGGACGACACCCCGGACCTCCAGTCCTTCCTGGACATCCTCACCCCGTTCCCACGGAACGACGAGGTCGTCTACCTCATCTGGATCCCGGCCGCGGTCATCGTCCTCATGCAGTACCTGCTGATCCTGCCGCTGGCCAGGCCGCTCAAGAAGAACGGCAGGCCACGCAGACCCTGGTACGCGGCGGTCCTCGCCGGCTTGCTCTGGGCGTTCCTGGTCGGAGGCTTCTTCAGCCTGATGGCGGAACTGCCCCGGCTGCCGTACGCGCTCGAGATCGTCGCGCCGAGCGGCGGCTACGACCCGGAGGCACAGGCGGACCAGACCGTCGACGACCTGACCTCCTGGCTCTGGCTGGTGGCGTTCGGCCTCATGATCTGCACCTGGATCGGTTGGACCTGGGCGTTGTTCCATGCGATGCGGAGCCAGCCGAACACCTGGTTGAGCAAGGCGATCCGCTGGCTCCTCATCGGCAGCTTCATCGAGCTGGCGGTCGCCCTGCCGCTCTACCTGATCGTCCGCAGACGATTCGACTGCTGGTGCGCCCTGCCCAGCCTCTGGGCGGTGTGCTTCTCGATGGCGGCCCTCCTCACCCTCACCGGACCGGGGGCGATCCTGCTCTGGCATCGGCGACGGGGGGGACCCCCGGGGGTCCGGCTCGACCATTGCCTGATCTGCGGCTACCAGCGGCATCCCGAGAGCGGGCCCTGCTGTCCGGAGTGTGGCGTGCGGTGGGGGCGGGTGAGCGCGGGCGGGGCGCCCTCCGACGAGGCTGCCGGGCGCGGGGTTTGATAAAGAAGCCGCTCTCGTCCAGACAGAGCGGTCCATGAGCGGTCCATGAACAAGGGGCACCCTTGCGGGTGCCCCTGGCTCGTCTGGAACGGGCGACCGACGGGGCTCGAACCCGCGACATCCTGGACCACAACCAGGTGCTCTACCAACTGAGCTACGGCCGCCGCATGAACCCGGGAGCGTACGCTGAACCCGCCTTTCCAGCAACGGGTGGGGCATGGATTTCCGCCATCAGTTCGCATACTTTCCTGAATTGGAGGGGGCTGTGCCGATTGAGGTTCGGGTACAATCTTCCTTTTGCCCCGCAACGAACGGAACCCCCCGAGATGACCACCGCATCCGAGTCAAGAGTCGCCGACCTCGGCGGCGTCCAGATCCACCGAAACCTCCCTGTGCCCCGGCTCTTCGAGTCGGTCATCAAGCGGGGCGAAGGTGTCCTTGCCGCCAACGGCGCACTGATGTGCGACACCGGTGAGCGGACCGGCCGCAGCCCCGGCGACAAGTTCCTCGAGGACACCCCGGGCGTTCACGACAACATCGACTGGGGCAAGGTCAACCAGCCGATCTCGCCGGAGAACTTCGCCAAGCTCGAACAGCTTGCGCTCGACCATCTCCGCACCCGCGATGAACTCTTCCGGTTCGACGGACAGGCCGGAGCCGACCCCAAGTACCGCCTGAAGGTCTCCGTCTTCACCGAGGAAGCCTGGCACAACCTCTTCGCCAAGACCCTCTTCATCAACGCGGACCAGTCGGAACTCGACAGCTTCGAACCGGACTGGGTCATCTACAACGCCTGCAACCTCAAGATCGACGACCCCGAGGCCTACGGCGTGAAGAACGGGCTCGCCATCATCCAGAGCCTCGAGCAGCGCAAGGTGATCATCATCGGCACCCGCTACGCGGGCGAGATGAAGAAGTCGATCTTCTACGCGATGAACTACGACCTGCCGGATCTCGGCGTCTTCCCGATGCACTGCTCCTCGAACATCGACAAGAACGATCCCGAGAACGTCGCGCTCTTCTTCGGCCTCTCCGGCACCGGCAAGACCACGCTCTCCGCCGATCCGGAACGCAGACTGATCGGTGACGACGAGCACGGCTGGTCCGAGGACGGCGTCTTCAACATCGAGGGCGGCTGCTACGCGAAGTGCATCAAGCTCACCGAAGAGGGCGAACCGGAGATCTGGAACGCGATCCGCTTCGGCAGCGTCCTCGAGAACGTGGTCCTCGACGAACAGACCGTTCCCGACTACGACGACGGCTCGAAGACGGAGAACACCCGGGTCACCTACCCGGTCAGCTTCATCGACGACGCGCAGATCCCCTCGATGGGGGGACATCCGAAGAACGTCATCTTCCTGACCGCCGACGCCTTCGGCGTCCTGCCGCCGGTCAGCAAGCTCACCCGTGAACAGGCGATGTACTACTTCGTCAACGGCTACACCTCGAAGCTCGCGGGCACCGAGGCAGGGGTCACCGAACCCCAGCCCAGCTTCTCGCCCTGCTTCGGCGGACCATTCCTGCCCCGACCCCCGATGGTCTACGCGGAATGGCTCTCCAAGCGCATCGAGGAGCATGATGCAGACGTCTGGCTCCTGAACACCGGTTGGACCGGCGGCCCCTACGGGGTCGGCTCCCGCTTCAGCCTGCCCTGGACCAGGGCATTCGTCCGGGGCATCCTCGATGGTTCCCTGCGGCAGTCCGAGACCGTCCAGCACCCGATTTTCGGCCTTCACATGCCTTCAGGCGTTGATGGCGTGCCCTCCGAGGTGCTCGATCCGATCAACACCTGGGCCGACAAGGCCGCCTACGAGGCCAAGGCGCGGGATCTGGCGTCCCGGTTCAAGGCCAATGACGGCAAATATGACTTGACCGATGAAGTCCGTTCGGCAGGTCCGAACGCCTGATATCCGATATCATGATCACCAGTCGAACACCGAGCCGTTCGATGGATGCGAGCCCCGGCGACAGCCGGGGCTCGTTGTTTTTTGAGTCTTCGAACAGCGACCCCGTTTGCGTGATGTCCGACCCTTCGCGCCTCACGGGGGGGCAGTGCCCGATAAGGGCTGACCGGCATGGGGTGAACACCTCAATCGACCGGGAAGAAATGCCTGATCCGCAGGACTGGATTAACTCGCCCCCTCGGAACGCCGATCAGGGGTGAGCGAGGGGAGCGTCCTTCCCTGTTCAGTATTCGAGGATTCACACCATGCGTGACAACAACGGCTTCAACGAAAAGGATGTCCTGACCACCGGCGAGGTCGCCAAGATCTGCAACGTGGCAAGCAGGACGGTCAGCAAGTGGTTCGACTCCGGCCAGCTCGAGGGCTACCGGATTCCGGGCTCCAAGGACCGACGCATCCCCGTCGCCAATCTCATGACCTTCATGAAGCTGCACAACATCCCGATGGACGGGTTGATGAGCGGCCGACCCAGGGTTCTCGTGGTCGACTTCGACGAGCAGGTGGGTTCGACCCTCCAGCGCGTCCTGGCCGAGGAGGCCGACTACGACGTGCACATCAGCACCAACCTCTTCGAGGCTGGTCTCGAGTGTGAACGTTTCCGGCCCCACGTGATCCTCTTCGACGTCGACATGGCCGGTGACCAGGCCGATTCGATCTGCTCATCGTTGCGGGAATGCGACGAACTGCAGGGGATCCGGATGGTCGCGGTCACCTCGCGACTCACCGAGGGACAGATCGCCCAGATGGGCACTCGCGGGTTCGACGGCGTGCTTCGCAAGCCGTTCACCGTCCGCCAGGTGATCGAGTCGCTCGAAGAGGTCAATTCCGTCCTCTTCTGATGGACGGTTCCGATCGACGGCTTCACTCGCGCAGGCCAGGGAGGGCAACCGCGAGTCAGGCCAGCATCGGCGTGCGGAGGGAGCACGCCGGTACCCCGGCATCACCCGCCTGACGGGTGGTGCCGGGGTTCTTCATTGACGGGGCGGTCCGCTGCCCCTGTTTCTCTTCGAGCGCTTGCGGTACGCTTCGCTTCCTGATGCGCGTCGGACTGCTTCAACTCAATCCGCTGGTCGGCGACCTCGAGTCGAATCTCGAGGACACCCTCGTCGCGGCACGCTCCGCGGCGGAGGCCGGCGCGGAACTGGTCGTCGGTGGGGAGCTGGGGCTCCTCGGCTATCCCCCGCGTGACCTCCTCCTTCGAGAAGATGTCGTCGAGGCGTGCGAGTCCGCGGTGGCGCGACTCGCGACCGACCTGCCCGAAGGACTGGCCGCCCTGGTCGGTGCACCGCGCCGCGCCGGGGACGGAACCCTGCGCAACTCGGTCGCACTGTGCCGCGGGGGCGTCGTCGAACAGTGGTTCGACAAGCGACTGCTGCCGACCTACGACGTCTTCGACGAACTCCGCCACTTCGCACCCGGTGATGCGCCCTTCACCTTCGAGCATCGGGGGCGGCGGGTCGCGGTCCTGATCTGCGAGGACTTCTGGCGTGCGGAGGACGTCGCCTTCGGTCGCGGGTATGCGGAAGATCCGATCGCGTCCATCCATGAAGACGGATGCGACCTCCTGGTGGTCTCGAGCGCGTCGCCGTTCGTCCTCGGGAAGCGCGCCCTGCACCAGGAACGACTGGCCGCCGTCGCCGGTCAGCTCGATGCCGACGTGGTCTCGGTGAACCAGGTCGGTGGCAATGACGACGTCGTCTTCTCGGGTGGCTCGATGGTGGTCCGTGCCGACGGCCGGATCCGACATCGATGCCTCGACTGGGCGAGTGACGTCGCGGTCGTCGATCTCGAGGGTGACTCCACCTGCGAACCGTGCCATGTCGAGGAGGAGGAGGATCTCTTCCACGCCCTCCGGCTCGGACTGGCCGACTACTGCCGCAAGACCGGTCAGCGAAGCGCCGCGATCGGCCTCTCCGGTGGGATCGATTCCGCAGTGGTCGCCGCGGTGGCCGCTGCCGCACTCGGCCCGGACCGGGTGACCGGACTTCTCATGCCCTCGATCCATTCCTCGGAGTCCTCCCTGGTCGATGCCCGCGAACTCGCGGCGAACCTCGGTCTCGCCGCCGCGCGGGAGATCTCGATCAGTGATCTCCATGCCGGGGTGCGGTCGGAACTCGAACCGATCCTCGGTGACTTCGGAGGCGTGGCCGACGAGAACATCCAGGCTCGATTGCGCGGGCTCCTGCTGATGGGCTTCTCGAACGACACCGGGGCGATGGTGCTGCCCACCGGCAACAAGTCGGAGATGGCGGTCGGCTACTGCACCCTCTACGGGGACATGTGCGGGGGGGTCGCGGTCATCGGTGACGTCCTGAAGACCCAGGTCTACGCACTGGCCCGCTGGTTGAACCGGCACCCCGAGCGCGCCGGATTCGATCGTGCGCCGATCCCGGTCTCCTCGATCGAGAAACCACCCTCCGCCGAACTGCGACCGGATCAGAAGGACAGCGACTCGCTGCCTCCCTACGAGGATCTCGATCGGATCGTCCGGCTTCGTGTCGAGGAGGAACGTTCGGTCGATTCGATCGTCCGCCTGACCGGACTCGATCATGACGTGGTCGCGCACTGGGTCGTCCAGCTGGATCGGAACGAGTACAAGCGACACCAGGCGGCGATCGTCCTGAAGGTCAGCTCGCGTACGTTCGGCCGCGGGCGTCCCATGCCGCTGGCGCTTCGCTGGGTGCCACCGTCGGGCTGACCGCGAACTCGATTCGTTCCCGATCGATCGGTTGCAGGGACCGGACCTGGAGCAGGCGGTCGCCTTCGACGTGGTACGCGGTGAGGTGTCCACCGTAGATGCATCCGGTGTCGAGGTTGATCGCGGTGGGGCGGTCCCGGCAGTCGCGGCGAAGCACCGGCTCGGGCAGCGGCTTGTGTCCGCAGATGATCAGGCCGTCCGAGCCGTCGTACCGGTCCCACCAGTTCGGCTCGCCGCGTCGGGTCTTCATGTGGATCTTGTCGTGATCGGAGGTCCCGTCGAGCCCCTCATCCGGGTCGATCCCACCGTGCACCACCGTCCAGAGCCCGCAGGCGGAGACCATGGTGTACTGGATGGTGCGGGCCGCCTCCTCCATCAGTTCGACAGCGAGTTCGAAAAGCTGCGCCTTCTCGAGGAGTTCGATCGTCTCCCGATCCGACCTCGGGAGCTTCGGGTGAGCGATGCCTGTTCCGAGCCGACCGATCGCCTCGAGGAAGCGAAGTTCATGGTTCCCGCACAGCAGGGTCACCCTGCCGCCGAGATGTCGTCGGTCGATGATCTTGCGAATCACCAGATCGGGCCGAGGTCCCTTCGCGAGGTGATCACCGAGGAGAACGAGGTGGGTGTCCTCCGGTTCGAGGATTCGATCGATCGCCCCGAGGAGCCAGCCGAATTCCTCTCCGCAGCCGTGGATGTCCCCGATGACGAAGTGCTGCATGACGATGGTCGGTCCCTGGTGACTGAGTCGTGGCCGCTTCCACCTTCCATCGGTCACTCCGTCCGGAGCGCTCCAGCCCTTGCGTCGGCGCCTGGGGCGCATCGGGTCTCTATTCAGACCAGGATGAGCATCGATTTGCCTTTTGTTTTCGAATTTTGATGGCCCCTCCTCCATCCCTTCTACGCTTGTAACAGGGGCAAGTGAAGTCCCTCTTCCGGACAAGAAACAAGAGAAATGGAGTGACACGTGATCATGAAGAACTCATGGACCTGCATGCTTGCATGCATCACCGGAGCAGGCCTGATGACCGGCTGCCTGCCCGAAGACGAACCGAACGGCGATCCCGAGACCGCCTGGCAGACCGGCGACCGAACCTTCCAGCACTGGTATGGCAACCCCAGTTTTCCCGCCGAAGGAACCCTGCCGTTTCCATCCGGTCACGGCACGCTGCCCGGTGTTGGCGGGTTGACTGCCGGGGATGTCGACTGCTGGCCGATCAGCCTCTTCGACTACGTCACCGGGGAGCGGGGCGACGTCTCATCCTTCACCGCCACCCTCTGGGTGTCACCGGGAGACACCGTCGTGGTCGGATGGTCGAAGTGGCTCTCCGGTGACGGTGCCGAGGCGGTCTGGGTCAATGAGCAGCTCTCCCAGCTGTTCGTCGCTCCCGAGGATCGGTTCGGGATCTACACCTTCTCGCTCGGCATCAGCGATGGTTCGACCTACTCATTCAACGTCTCCGGCAGCGATGCAAACTACGGGTTCATACTCGCTCCCGTCTTGAACTGAACGTGTCATTCTCCTCCGCCCGGGGCGCCGGATCGCCCGCGCCCCCGGGCCGTTTACGGCATCAGGCGGCTCCAGGTGGCGTGAAAACGGGTCTGCACCGGTTCCGATGCTTTCGCTACAGTTGTCCGCACAGCCATGGGCATCAAGCGTCTCCCAACCGAACTCGTCAACCAGATCGCCGCCGGCGAGGTCGTCGAACGACCCGCCAACGTGGTGAAGGAACTGGTCGAGAACGCATTGGATGCCGGCGCGGGTCGGATCGACGTCGTCTCCGAGGGCGGCGGTCGGGACCTGCTCTCCGTCCGCGACGACGGACGGGGCATCACGCCCGAGGAACTGCCACTCGCCCTCGCTCCGCACGCGACCAGCAAGATCACCAGCCTCGAGGACCTCGAGTCGGTCGCGACGATGGGGTTTCGCGGCGAGGCGCTCGCTTCGATCGCCTCGGTCTCGAGGTTGACGCTGCGTTCACGGGTGCGTGGTTCCGAGGAAGCCTGGGTGATCGGTTCCGAGGATGGCGGCACCCTCGAACCGGAACCGACGTCCGGACCCGAGGGCACCCTGGTCGAGATCCGTTCGCTCTTCCACAACACGCCCGCACGGCGCAAGTTCCTCAAGACCGATGCGACCGAACACGCCCGGATCTCCGAACTGCTCCAGACGATCGCGATGGCCCATCCGGCCTGCGGCTTCTCGCTGCGTTTCGGCAAGCGCACCGTCCTCGAGCTCGCCGCGACCGACGATCCGCGACGGCGCGTCGTCGAAGTGCTCGGCCGTGAACTGACCGACGAACTGCTCACCGTCGACTTCGAGGGGGGCGGCATCACGATCTGGGGACTTGCCGGCACGCCGTCGATCGCGGGACCGACCAGCAAGCGCCAGCGGATCTACGTCAACGGTCGTCCGATCCAGGACCGTGCGATCCAGCACGCACTCCGCGAGGCGTATCGAGGACTGGTCGAACCCGGACGTCATCCGACCGTGGTGCTCTTCCTGGAGATCGATCCCCGGCTCGTCGACGTGAACGTCCACCCGACCAAGACCGAGATCCGGTTCCGTGACAGCGGCACCGTGCATCAGGCGGTGCGCCGTGCACTCAAGGCCACGTTGTCGGAACACGACCTCGTCCCGTCGATCGAACTGGGCGGCGGCGGGGGAGGACCGGCCCGGGACTGGGGTGCGGGGAAGCTCCGTGCAGCCGGATCCGGTGGCGGGGCACCGACCTTCCCGGCGGCAGGGGCCGGCGGGGGGACGCCCAGCTACGGGTCGCTTCGCCAGGGTCTCGAGGAACCGGTCTCACCGGTCGACTTCCTCGCTCCGATCGAACCGGCACCGACCGGCGAGGAGAACGCCACGCCCGAGTTGATGCCTCGCATCAGCAACGACATCCGGATCCTCCAGGTGCATGCGAAGTACCTCTTCATCGAGGATGCCGAAGGCGTGCTCGTGATCGACCAGCATGCCCTGCATGAACGCATGATGTTCGAGCAGCTGAAGGCGCGCATCGAGTCCGGGCCGCTTGAAGTGCAGCAGTTCCTCGTCCCCGACATGATCGAGGTCGATGCCGCGTCGATCGAGGCCCTCGAGCAGCTCGGACCGTTGCTGGACCGGCTCGGTTTCGATGCGGGTGTCATCGGTCCGCGCACCATCGCGATCCGGGGCATGCCCTCGTTCCTCCTCTCGCGCAACGTCGAGGCGGGACCGTTCCTCCGCGAGGTGCTGGCCTTCGGTGCGGAGCAGGGTGTCGTCGACGAGATCGAACCACTGCTCGCCGAGGTCCTCGACATGATGGCCTGCAAGGCCGCGATCAAGGCGGGCGATCGGCTCAGTGATCACGAACTGGTCGAACTCATCGCCCGACGCGAGGAGATCGAACGAGCCAGCAACTGCCCGCACGGTCGACCGACCTCGTTGCGCATCACGATCCCGGAACTCGATCGCAAGTTCGGTCGTTCAAGCTGAACCAGGACCTCACCCCCCGGAGACCGGCGGCACGATCGCGATCTCATGGGTCGTTCGGGAGAGCGGTGTCGCGTCGTCCCGGTAGCGATGGTCGATCGCGACCGCGCAGGTCGGGAGGACCGACTCGAGTTCGGGGTGGCTGGTGGCCAGCATGGTCCGGAGCTCCGCGACCGTCGCCTCTTCGGGCAGTTCGATCGCGATCCGGTCGGTCGAGAGCAGTTCGCGCGTCACGCCCAGCAGCAGGATCTCGTGCTTCATGGGGTTCGCCAGTCGAGGTGGCGGACGGTCCCGGTGTCCACCGTCCGTCCGGCCGGGAGTTCGACCATGCCGGTGCAGTGCGCCAGGTGGGCGAGGTCCCCTGAACCCTGCCACGCCGGGATGCGTGCCCGACCGTCTTCAAGCAGTCGGACCGGACGGTAGGTCGTTCGTCGTGGTGCCTCCCGGACCGGTTCGGCCAGCTGGCGTGGTTCCCAGCCGGGTGCGTCGGTGCGGGCGGTCATCGCGTTGATGATCGGTCGGCAGAAGAGGTGTGCGGTGACCAGGGAGGAGACCGGGTTGCCCGGCAGGCAGGCGACGATCGTCCCGTCTTCCGTTCGGCCGATGTGGACCGGTTTTCCGGGACGGATGGGAATGCCCGCCACCCACCACCGCACGCCGAGTTCCTCGAGGACCGGTCGGACCAGGTCATGGTCCCCCGCACTGATCCCGCCGATGGTGACGAGGAGGTCGGTGCGTTCAAGACCTTCTTCGAGCACGCGTCGGGTCGCCTCGCGCTCGTCCGGGGCATGTCCTCGAAGGACGATCTCCGTGCCGAGCCCCGCAAGCATGGCAGCGATCATCGGCGCGTTGCCTTCCCGGACCTGGTGCGGCAGCGGGACGTCCTCGACACCCACCAGTTCGTCGCCGCTGCTGAAGACCCCGACTTTCGGCAGTCGTGCGACGACCGGCGTGGTGCAGCCGACCGTCGCCATCAGGCCCACGTGATGCGCCCTGATCCTCGTGCCCGAGGCGATCAGTTCCGCTCCCGCCGGTGTGTCGACTCCTTCGCGGTGCACGGAGCGCCATGGTTCGACGGTGTCCAGGTCGAAGGTGACCGGCTCGCCTCGATCGCTTCGTTCGTGTTCGATCACCGTGTCGAGACCGACCGGCAGCGGGGCACCGGTCGCGATCTTCACGCAGCTTCCGACGGGCACCTCGACCGCGCCGTCCTCCCCGGCACGAACCTCCCCGCAGACCGGCATCGAGCCGCCCGGGACCAGGTCCGCGGCGCGAAGCGCGTAGCCGTCCATGCGCGAGCGATTGCACGCGGGCAGGGCGCGATCGGCGGGGACCGCGTCACGGAGGATCCGACCCACCGATTGTTCGAACGGCACGCGTTCGGAAGGCAGCGGGCGGAGTTCACCCAGCGCACGGGCGAGCTCCTCGGTTCCCGTCGTCGGCAGTTCGAAACTGGTCGAGGTGGTGTTCGTCATGTGGCGCTCAACGAGGATCGTAGAGGCTGTCATCATCGCTGAGGAAACCGTTCCTCGGGAACGCCATGATGTCCTTCAGCAACCATGCCTGGGCATGGACGCCCTCTCGGGGTTCGCACAGGCCGGAGCAGTGACCGTCCAGGTGCACCACGTTGCAGCATCCGCCGTGTCGGAACGCCTGCCCGCCCGCATAGACCCGGCCGAGGTCGTACTCGACGGTGTTGCCGGGAGCGCGCATGAACTTGTTCGCGCCGCCATGCCAGCCGCCATCGGCGAACATGGCGCATCGGTCGGGCTTGTGGTGGCTGCTCGACCGAAGGCCGGGGCGTGCCGCATCCCAACCCTGCATGCGTCGACCGTCCTGTCCGGTCCAGGGGTACTGACCTTCCGCGCCGAGGAAGCTCGTGTTGTAGTTGTAGCCGGTCCAGGGGTCGGAACCGAAGGTGCTCGGTCCCTTGAACTCCGGGCACTGATGGACCTCCATGCCGCCGTCGACGTACGACCAGAGGGGGCCGGGCTTCACCTCGCCGCTCGAGGACTGTTCGAAGTCCCATGCCACGGTGCGGACGCCGCCACCCGGTTCATCGAAGAAGAGGATCGCCGCGGGAAGTTCGCCGTCGTTGACGTTCCGGTAGCTCTCGGTGGCCAGCGCGATCTGTCGCAGGTTCGATCGGCAGGTGCCCGAGCGCGCCTCGCGCCCGACCTTCGTGGCCGCGCCCGCCGCCAGGGCGAGGAGGAGGGTGATGATCCCGAACACGGTGATCGTCTCGACCAGGGTGATGGCTCGCCTCGTGTGTCGCATCAGGTCCAGTCACCCAGGAGCCGCGTCAGGTCGCTTCCGGTGATCACGCCGTCACCGTCGAGGTCGAAGGGCGAGCCGGTCTCGCCCCAGGCACCAAGCAGGAGCGTGAGATCACCGCCGTCGACGGTGCCGTTGCCGTCGAGATCGCTCGCCACCCCGCCGGGGGCGACGTCCGAGACCGCATCGATCTCCGGCAGGAACATCGAACCCGTCGGCGTGGTGATGCGAACGAAACGAATCGCCGCGAGGCCGGTCGGCCCGATGTCGATCGGCGTGCCGCCGCCCGATCCGCCGTAGCTCGTCAGGAGTTCGTCCCAGCACATGCCCTCGAGCATCAGCTCCGCCATCGCCGGATCGACCGGTCGGGTGAAGTCGCTTTCCTCCGTGCCGGCCATGGTTCCGAATGGTTCCGCATCGAGATAGCCGAGTGTCGGGAAGAGGCCGTCCGCCAGGGCACCCTCGATCGGGCGGAAGTCGATGCCGTCGAGACTGACCTCGATGAGCCCGCCTTCCTCGTAGATGCTGCCGACGCAGGGGGACTGCGGATTGCTCGCGGTGAAGAACGAATTGCCGAAGATGATCAGGTCCGTGCCGAAGGGATTGGCCGGATCATCGAGGACCGGTTCCTCGAAGGCGAGGACCAGGCGTCCTCCCACACCGATCGTGACGAGTTCGTCCGGACGCCACGCCGGTTGGAAGGGGGTGACCACGCTCGGGTCGACGGCACTGTTGCTGATCCGGGTGGGGGGGCCGAGTGCGGAGGCAGGGTTTGCATACGCACCGGAGTTGCCCTGACCGGGGACGTAGTCGATCACTTCGACCGCGTGCTGGGCACCGGCATGTGCGGTGCAGGCGATGATGAGGAGGAGCGACGAGGTCCGCAACAACGGACTCGTGGACTCTCGGGGGTGCCTGTCTGGTGTCTGCATCGAGCGCCGGCCTTCGTCGCGCTCGGGAATCGGGCAGTGCTCCTGGCTCCACCCCTGTTTCGGGGCGGTCGGAGCATCGGTACCAAAACTCCCTGAGCGCGAGGGAGGCCGGACTCAAGGTCGCGAGGTGAGTCTTCCGACTTCGGGTTTCCCATCAGGACCGGGGCATCCGGGCTGGGAACCCGTCACGGCGGCGCGTCCGTGGCGGATTTTCACCGCCTTCCCACCTGCCCGGGAACCCCCTGACAGGCCGAATCGAATCCTTGTTATCAGTCAGAAACGACCTGATGGATTCGAATCGTCACACCGCGACCGGCTCCAGTATAGAGAGGTATCAGGCGTTCGGGGCGCTGGATGCGTTGACACTGGCTCTTCCGGCCGAGTATCGTCCACCGGATCGGCGGTGTCCCCATGTCCCGGCATGGAGGCCCCGTTCCTGAGCTTGAACCATCGACGGTGACTCGTCACCGGTCGTCGGGCCGTCCCGGACGGTTCCACTCCTGGAGGTATGCCTCGAATGAGTCCGTATTCACGCCTGTCGGCCTTCGTCTTCACCGCGATGATCTGCCTCGTGCTCGGTGTCATCGGCCCTGCCGAGACCCATGCCCAGTCCGGATCAGGTGACCAGTCGGCGAAGGACCCGGCGACGCTGCTCGAGGACTTCCTCCACTACATCCGCATCGCGAAGCCCGACCTCGCCGAGGCCGCCGGCAACGCACTGCTGGACTCCGGAGTGAGTGATTCCGACCTGGCGATGATCGTGTTCGACAACGAACTCGAGGACAAGCTCATCAGTGTCATGCGGCGTGGTCGTCGCATGGAGGGCGTGAGCGACCTGGTCGCCATGATCGAGAAGAAGGTCGAGACCGGACGGATCGCCCTGGCGCGAGACCCGGGCCTCGTCCGTGAGGCGGTGGGCATGCTCACCGGCACCCTGAGACAGAAGATGCTCGCGAAGGATCGCCTGCTTGCCGCCGGCGAGTACGCGGTCCCCGCGCTCCTCGAGGAGATCGTCAACGGCAAGGATCCCCAGCTCGAGGTCGCCTGCACGGCGATGATCGAGCAGATCAAGCGTCAGGCGGTCTTCCCCCTCTGCGCGGCACTCGGTGCGGTCGATCCCAACGCCCAGCGCAAGATCTGCAACATGCTCGGTGAGATCGGGTACCCCGCTGCCGAGCCGTTCCTGCTCGAGCTCGCCCAGAATGACAAGACCCCCGACACGGTGAAGGCTGCCGCCAACTCCGCCTTCAGGCGCATCGGCGGGAACTCGACCTCCGTGTCCGGTCAGTTCACCGCGCTCGGCCGTCGTTTCTTCGACGGTCAGATGTCCCTGGTGGCCTGGCCCGACGAGCCGGCCAACAACATCTGGCACTACGACACCTATGCCGGGCTCACGCCCACCTCGGTCGTGACCGAGATCTACGGTGACGTGATGGCCATGAAGATGGCCCGGACCGCGCTCACCTACGACCAGGGCTCCCGTCAGGCGCTCGCCCTCTACGTGGCGGCGGACCTCCGTCGCGAGAACGACCTGCCCCAGGGCGCCAGTGATCCCGTCTTCGGCGGCAAGCGCTACTCGCCCCAGTTCTTCGCCACCGCGGCGGGAACCAGCGTCGCCCAGGACGTCCTCGCCATGGCGATCGATCGCTACGACACCGCCCTGGTGCGGGACGCGATCGCCGCCCTCGGCGAGACCACCGGTGGAGGCAACATCTTCTCCGGTTCGCGTCAGCCGCTGCTCGAATGTCTTCGCTACCCCGATCGCCGCGTGCAGTACGACAGCGCGCTGGTCATCGCCAATGCGCTGCCCAGGAAGAACTTCCCCGGTGACGATGTCGTGGTGCCCCTCCTGGGCTCCGCGGTTCGCGACAGCAGTTCGATGTTCGGCATCGTCGTCGCGAGCAACGACGAGGATCGCCGGACCTATGCCGCCGACCTTCAGGGCCTCGGGTTCACGATGCTCACCGGTGGTCAGGACTACTCCGACGTGCGCAGCGAGCTGGACCGTTCCGTCGGTCTCGATCTCGTGGTGATCCGTGGCGAGATCGACATGATCCGCGACACGATCCGCGCCCTCCGCAACGACAACATGACGGCTGCCGTCCCGGTGATCGCCTCCGCGAACATCTCCGACCAGTCGCAGCTCTCCACCGAGTTCGCCGATGATCGTGCCACGCTCATCTGGACCGCCGGCAGCGACGCGACCCAGTTCGCTTCGGCCGTCTCCCAGCTGCTCGAACGCACCGGCAGCAGTCAGCTCTCGGAAGATGACCAGCTCACCTACATGCTGAACGCCCTCGCGGCGCTCGAGGCCGTGGCCGGTGACGGCCGGACGGTCCTCGATGTCTCCGATGCGGAGACGGCGCTCCTCGAGGCACTTGCCCGCAACGACGCCCACGGCTCACTGCCCGCCGGGCACATCAAGCTGCAGGTCGGCAACGTGGTCGCGATGGTCCCGGGTGTCCGCAGCCAGCAGGCCCTGCTCGATGCCGCACTTGCCGCCTCGGGTGGCGTCCAGGTCGACATGCTCGACTACGTCGCCGCTTCGGCGCGTCGGTTCGGCAACTCCGTCGCCTCCCGTCAGGTCAGCGCGCTTCGCGACCTGATCGCCGACTCCACCGGGGACACCGCGGATGCCGCGGGCCGTGCCTACGGTGCACTCGATCTCGGCCCGCAGGAGTCCGTGAAGCTGATCATCGACTGAGTCCCGACCGGACTCCGTTCCAGGACATGATTCACGCCGGCCGTCGCACCCAAGGGGGGATCGACGGCCGGTTTCTTTCACGGGCGGGAGTCGCTAACATGCCGATCCGCCTCGAAATCGTGGTTTCGGGCGGGCAGGCCACCATAGCTCAGTTGGTAGAGCGAAGCTTTCGTAAAGCTTAGGTCCGCGGTTCGAGTCCGCGTGGTGGCTTTTCTTCACGCGACGGCCCTTTCGGGCCGTCGTGTCGTTGCGGGATCGTCATTCGGCAAACCGGTTGCACTCGTGTAGTCTGGGGTCATGACCGAGCACGCACCGAATCCGATTTCACTCGCCCAATGGTCGCTTCACCGGGAGATCCGAGGTGGTCGTCTCGATCCCATCGACTTCCCGAGGGTGACGAGGGAGGTCTACGGACTCGATGCCGTCGAGTACGTGAACAGCTTCTATCGTCAGTGGGCGACCGATGAGGACTACTTCCGCCGGCTGAGACGTCGCTGCGACGAGCTCGGAGTGCGAAGCCTCCTCATCATGTGCGACGGGGAGGGTGCGCTCGGCGATCCCGACGAGGCGAAGCGTGCCCGGGCGATCGAGAACCACCGAAAGTGGCTCGAGGCCGCACGCATCCTCGGATGTCATTCGATCCGCGTGAACGCCCAGTCCGGCGGGACCTTCGACGAGCAGCTCCAGCGCGCCGCGGACGGCCTGCGCCGGCTCGGCGAACTGGCGGCGACCTACTCGCTCAACGTGCTCGTCGAGAACCACGGTGGCCTGAGTTCCAACGGAGCCTGGCTGGCCGCGGTCATGGAGCTCGTCGGCCGCGAGAACGTGGGGACCCTGCCCGACTTCGGCAACTTCAACATGGGTGGCGACAAGTGGTACGACCGGTACACCGGCGTGCGCGAGCTGATGCCGTTCGCCAAGGCGGTCAGCGCGAAGAGCCATGAGTTCGATGCCGACGGCAACGAGGTCCGCACCGACTATGCGCGGATGATGGAGATCGTTCGTGGTGCCGGCTACACCGGCTACGTCGGCATCGAGTGGGAGGGTGGCGGCCCGTCCGAAGAGGAGGGCATCCTCCTGACGAAGCGGCTCCTCGAGCGATGCGGCTGCGTGGCTCGCACCTGACCACCTGCGCCGGGAAAACTGGCGTGATCCTTCATCCCGGTCCGATGACTGTTCCTGGAGTCGTGGCTTGACAGAGAGTGGAACGAATCGCGCAGGGTACTTTCGCGCCAACCTCGCCTGGATCGTCGGTCTGCTGACGATCTGGGCGTTCGTTTCATTCGGGTGCGGGATCATCCTCGCACCGTGGCTGAACAACTGGATGCTGCCCGGGACGCAGTACCCCCTCGGGTTCTGGTTCGCCCAGCAGGGCTCCATCTACGTCTTCGTCCTGCTGATCCTGGTCTACGTCATCGCGATGAACCGGCTCGACCGAAGCTACGGCGTCGCCGAGGAGGATGACGCATGACCGTCCAGGGCTGGACCTTCCTCATCGTCGGAGCGACCTTCGCGCTCTACATCGTCGTGGCGCTCATGTCGCGGGCCCGTTCGACCGGCGAGTTCTACGTCGCCGGCAAGGGCGTCTCCCCGATCGCGAACGGCATGGCGACCGCCGCGGACTGGATGAGTGCGGCAAGCTTCATCTCGATGGCGGGACTCATCGCGTTCCTGGGCATGGACGGATCGGTCTACCTGATGGGCTGGACCGGCGGTTACGTGCTGCTCGCGCTCCTCCTCGCACCGTACCTTCGCAAGTTCGGCAAGTTCACGGTGCCCGACTTCATGGGGGACCGCTACTACTCGCAGCTCGCACGCCTGGTCGCGGTCCTCTGCGCGATCTTCGTCTCCTTCACCTACATCGCCGGACAGATGCGCGGTGTCGGTGTCGTCTTCAGCCGCTTCCTCGAGGTCGACATCACCCTCGGGGTGGTGATCGGCATGGGACTCGTCTTCTTCTACGCCGTCATCGGCGGGATGAAGGGGATCACCTACACCCAGGTCGCCCAGTACTGCGTGCTGATCTTCGCCTACACCATTCCCGCCTTCTTCCTGGCGTTCTACGTCACCGGCAACCCGATCCCGCAGATCGCGCTCGGCGGCACCGACGCCGAAGGGGTGGGGCTCCTCGCGAAACTCGACGGCACCCTCGCGGACCTCGGGTTCAAGAGCTACACCGACTACCACAAGAACACGCTCGACATCGTCTGCATCACCGGTGCCCTGATGCTCGGGACCGCCGGGCTGCCGCACGTCATCATCCGGTTCTTCACCGTGAAGCGGGTCAAGGATGCGAGAAGTTCGGCCGGTTGGGCGCTCCTCTTCATTGCGATCCTCTACACCACCGCACCGGCGATCGCGGTCTTCGCACGTTCCAACATGCTGGCGACGGTGCCCGACACGCCGTACGTCGAAGCGCCGGCCTGGATCGGGACCTGGGAGGACACCGGGCTCATCGCCTGGCACGATCGCAACGACGACGGCATCATCCAGCACACCGACGGCAAGGTCTTCGCCGGGAAGCCCGTCTTCCAGGTCGATCCGGAGACCGGTGATCCGATCCGCGGCGAACATGGCCAGAAGCTCCTCGACCTCGGTGCTTCCGGAGGTCTCGCCGATGGCGGCAACGAACTCTACGTGGACCGTGACATCATGGTCCTCGCGAACCCGGAGATCGCGGGCCTGCCCGCGTGGGTGATCGCGCTCGTGGCGGCCGGCGGGCTCGCCGCCGCGCTTTCGACCGCGGCCGGGCTCCTGATGGTGATCTCCTCCGCGGTCAGTCATGACCTGGTGAAACGGATCATCGCACCGGGGATCAAGGAGAAGCAGGAGCTTCGGGTCGCGCGCATCGCTGCCGCGGTCGCGGTGGTCTGCGCGGGTCTCCTCGGGATCTGGCCGCCGGACTACGTCGCTGCGGTCGTCGCCTTCGCGTTCGGCCTGGCGGCGAGCAGCTTCTTCCCGGCGATCTTCCTCGGGATCTTCTGGAAGCGCTTCAACATGCCGGGTGCGGTCATCGGCATGCTCTGCGGCATCGGCTTCACCACCTGGTACATCCTCGAGTTCAAGTTCTTCGGCGGCTCTTCGGCCGACTGGTGGTGGGGGATCTCTCCCGAAGGCATCGGTTCGATCGGCATGCTCGTGAACTTCGCGGTGGCGATCCCGATCGCCCTCCTCACCAAGGCGCCGCCTCCCGAGGTCCAGGCGATGGTCGAGGACATCCGCGTGCCTTCGAGCGGCGGTTCCTCCGTTCCGAGGTCGGACCAGGGTTGAGCCCGAGACTCAGTCCTTCGCATCCTTCGTGACACCGAGTGCCTCGGGAAGCCAGGTCAGGACCGCCACGTGGGCCTCGCGGGGCAGCCCGTGCCCCGCGTTCTCGTACCACTTCGCCACATGCTGCACGCCATGTTCGCGGCAGGCGGCCTCGAGCCGCACCGCCTGATTGAAGGGGACGATCGGGTCCTGCTTGCCGTGTGCGATGTAGAGGATGGTGCGGTCGTCCCGGTCGACATGCTCGACCGGACTCGCCGAGCGAACCCGTTCCGCGAGCGTCGCCCAGGGTGGGGTCGGGTCCTCGAGATGCGCACGGACCTGGTCGATCGAACGGTTGTGGATCGCGGAACCGATCAGTCTCGACTCCGGGGAGCCGACCCCATCGTGGTCGATCCGCGAGCCGGGCGGTGTGGTGACATCCGGGTTCATGTTCAGCAGATCACTGGGTCCGGCGAAGTTGACCGCGACGGCGACCCGGGAGCTGACGCCGGGGTGTGGTCCGATCCTGCCTTCGAGCTCCGGATCATCCGCGGTGAGTCCGACCATCGCGGTGAGGTGCCCGCCGGCGGAGTGCCCCCAGGCGACGATGCGGTCCGCGTCCAGCCGGTGGGTTCGTGCGTTGGCACGCAACCATCGGATCCCCGCCTTGCAGTCATGGATCTGCGCGGGCCAGCTGACCGATGCCCGCCCCCAACGGCCCGCTTCCGAAGTCAGTCGGTAGTCGAGGCTCGCCACCGCGAACCCCGCCTCGAGGGCGGCCCGCGTGAAGCCCGGCATCTGCAGGTGATTCCCGGCCCACCATGCGCCGCCATGGATCCAGGCGATGACCGGATGGGGACCCGGTCCCTTCGGGACGACGAGTTCGATCCCGAGCGGTCTGCCGTCGATCTCCCCGACCACGTGGGATTCGGCGCTGGCGCGTTCGTCGAAGGTGGTGAGTGCCAGCACACTGGCGATCAGGATCAGGAGGCAGGCTCGCATGCGGTTCATCGTTCTTGTTCCGATCGGTTGGTTCGGGGGTCGTTCACGTCGTCGAATCAGAGTCATCCAGTTCGAACTGCTCGAACTCGAAAGCCGGGGACACCGTGCAGCCCACCAGGGTCCAGGCCCCGAGCGGGCGGGCCGATTGCCAGGCGTGAGGCGGGACGATGACCTGTGGGCGCTGGCCGGCCGCGAGGTCCGGGCCAAGGATGATCGTCCGTGGTGGTCCCTCCGGGGGTTCGATCAGGAGTTCCAGCGGGTCGCCGGCGTAGAAGTGCCATGCTTCCGTGGCATCGATCCGGTGGCGGCGGGAGCGTTCCCCCGCCTTCAGCAGGTAGTAGATCGCCGTGCCATGCCCGCGGGCCCCGTCATCCGGCTGATCCCGCCAGGTCTCCCGGAAGGCGCCACCCTCCGGGTGGGGGGTCAATTCGAGCATCTCGATGATTTCTGAAGGATCCATGGCTCCTCTATACTGGACGGAACCCCCGAGAGGAACGGATCGAGGCGTCAAATGCACGAGGCACCCACCATGGACAGGCAGCAGGGAAACGGCACGAAGTCAGACCGCAGGACGGCGGTCCTGGTCACCGGTGCCGGTGGCGAGATGGGCTACGGCCTGATCCATGCGCTTGCTCGTGCCGAGGAGAACCTCGCGATCGTCGGTTTCGACCTGAAGGGACTTCCCGACGAGGTCGCCGACTGCTGCACCGAGACCGTCGCCGGTGATGTTCGTGACCAGGCCCTGCTCGAGGGTCTTGCCGAGCGGTACAGCTTCGGCCGGATCTACCACCTCGCGGCAATGCTGTCTTCCAGTGCCGAGCTCGCCCCGGACCGTGCCTACCAGGTGAACGTGGGGGGCACCCGCAACCTGCTCAACATCGCGGTCGACGAGCGTGATGCCACCGGCCGCTCGCCGATGGTGCTCTTCCCCTCGACGATCGCGGTCTACGGCATCCCGACCCTCGAGGCGAAGCATGCCGCCGGCGTGATCACCGAGGATGCATTCCTCGAGCCGCGCACGATGTACGGTTGCAACAAGCTGGCTGCCGAACATCTCGGTCGTTACTACGCGAACCACCATCGCCAGGTCGAGGAGGGACCCACCGGTTCGATCGACTTCCGGTCGATCCGCTTTCCGGGGCTGATCTCCGCGGAGACGCTCCCGACCGGCGGGACCACCGACTACGGGCCGGAGATGCTGCACGCCGCGGCGAGGAACGAGCCCTACGACTGCTTCGTCCGGGAGGACACCCGACTTCCCTTCATGACGATGCCCGAGGCGATCGACTCGATCATCACCCTGGGCAACGCGCCGCGGTCGTCCCTCGGTCGGACCGCCTACAACGTCCGGAGCTTCGCACCCTCCGCACTCGAGATCCACGCCGCGCTTCGAACGCACTTCCCGGCCCTGACGGTGGGGTTCACCCCGCATCCCGGACGCCAGATGATCGTCGACGGCTGGCCTGCCGATGTCGATGACACCGCGGCCCGGAACGACTGGGGCTGGACGCCGACCCACTCCCTCGAGAGTGCGCTCGAGAAGTACCTCATTCCCGGGGTCAAGGCGCGCTACGCCGGCTCGTGAGGCACGGCCACCCCGATCGATCCCCTGCGCTACCATCACCGTCATGAACACCATGACAGGACCTGATTTCGGTGCCCGAACCGCGGCGATCCTCGAGCATCTCGGGGAGACCGGCCAGCTCAAGCGACTCCAGATGATCGAAGGCCCGATGGGGCCCTCCATCACGTTGCGTGGCTCCGGCGAGGTGGCGTGTTTCTGCTCGAACAACTACCTCGGTCTGGCCAACGACCCGGAGGTCGTCGAGGCCGGCATCGAGGGCCTCCGCCGATACGGTGCGGGTACCGCCAGCGTCAGGTTCATCTGCGGCACCTTCGACTGCCACGAGCGGCTCGAGGCACGCATCGCCGAGTTCTACGGGATGGAGGCCTCGTATTCGTTCACGAGTTGCTGGAACGCCAACGAGGCGGTCTTCCCGACGCTCTGCGATCCCGGGGACCTGATCCTGTCGGACGAACTGAACCACGCCTCGATCATCGATGGTGTCCGCCTTGCCGCCGTGATCAAGAAGGGGCTCCACAAGGGGGTCTACCGCCATTCCGATCTCGACGATCTTCGCGCGAAGCTGCAAGCCGCCCGGGCGAATCCCGAGGTCACCGGACAGATCTGGGTCATCACAGATGGCGTCTTCTCGATGGAAGGGGACATCGCCGATCTGCCGGGCATCCGAGCCTTGTGCAGCGAGTTCGATGCCTTGCTGGTGGTCGATGATTCCCATGGCACCGGCGTCATGGGCGAGACCGGACGGGGCACCCACGAACACTGGGGGATGGCTGGCAGCGAGCTGGACCTGGTCACCGGGACCCTGGGCAAGGCGCTTGGCGGGGGAGCCGGTGGCTACATGGTCGGCTCGAAGGCGATGGTCGACCTCATGATCCAGCGCGGCCGACCGACCCTCTTCTCGAATGCCCTGCCCGCGACGATCGCCTGCAGCGCGGACAAGGCGATCGAGCTCCTGATGGGGGATCCGGGCCGGGTGGCGCGACTTCGCAGCAACACCGAACAGGCTCGCAACGGCATCCGAGCGGTCGGTTTCGAGGTCCTCGAAAGCACCACCGCGATCTGCCCGATCATCGTCCACGACACCGCCAGGGCGATCGCCATGAGTCAGCGGCTCCTTGAGCTGGGGGTCTTCGTGATCGGATTCGGCTATCCAGTGGTCCCGGAAGGGGAAGCGCGGCTCCGTGTCCAGATATCGGCCGCTCATGAGGAGACCCATCTGGCTGCCCTCACGGAGCAATTGGCCGTGATCCGAGAGGAATTCTCCTGACTGGGGGAGGATTCGGGGTGGGGGTCTCTCCAGACCTTGATTTCGCGCCCCTTTTTTTCTGATTGGAATGGCCGCGCTCGATTCCTGCCTCTAGGATTCGAGCAGGGGAATCACGTCTTCGTTCCGCTCAGCGGCATCATTTGGGCTTTTCCGGGGTCATCCAAAGTTGCCCGCAGAACACGGATCAGATACTGTCCATAGATCGATGTGGGGGGCTTTTACGCAGGATGTCCTGCTTTACTGCTCTGACCGGGAAGAAACCAAAGAATGATGCAACGCTTCCGTACTCTTCGGACCTCAGTGACCCTGCTCACGGGTTCCCTTCTCTGCGTCGGCGCACTCGGCCTTGCCGCCGACCAGCCCCGAGTCACACCCGATTCCGAGACCGGCAAGGCAGCCGGAAGCGAGCGGCTCGCAAGTCCCCGGGACCTTGCCGACAAGCCGGCCCGCCCCGAGGCGACCAAGGGCAAGGGGAACGAGAGGCGCATCCAGCTGAAGCCGGTCGGTGATGGCGTGAAGGAGGTCGTGGAGCCTCCACGGCTGCAGACCCTTGTCGTCGATCGTCGGGCCGGCATCAACTTCGATCCGGTCACCGGAACCGGCATGCTGATGTCCCCCCAGGGCGTTCCGGTCTTCGTGACCGTTCGACCCGAGAAGGAGTCACTGCTCTGGACCGGCAGCGCAATGGGTGACGAGTACTCCATCGTCCATGTGCTGTCGACCAAGCATGGGGACGTGGCGAGCGTGAGCTCTTCGGTCTGGGGGTCCTGGACTGCCCTCCCCAACAGTCGTGGGCAACTGGTGCTCCGGTCCGCTCCCGAGAACATGCCTCGAAACTGGTGCGGCACCAATGACTTCGTGGCTGAGTTCGGTGGCCTCGACCTTGAAAACGATCCGCTCACCCAGGGCGCACTCGCAGGCATCGACTTCAACTGCTGGGGAGACACCGACGACCAGACCATCGACGGCCAGCCTTACTGGCTCGATGAGGACTTCACCGTCTTGAAGGAACCGGGCAGCAACGCCAACTACGTCGGACGCGAGGGCAGCAACTGCCTTGCTCCCGTCGATGTGGTTCCCGACAGCCCCGACACCCCGGACTGGACGATTCAGGACGATGACTGTGACGGGTTTCCGACCACGGACCATGTGGTCGACATCCTCTTCGGCTACAGCGTGGACGCCCTCGAGTTCTACGGGAACGATGTCGTCCAGATCGAGTCGCTGGCGATTCTCGAGATCGCGAGGATGAACCTGGTCTTCACGAACTCGCTCATGAAGATGAAGGCGCGTCTCGTCGGTGTGGAGCTCGGCCTCGAGTACGACAACAGCACCCCCTATGAAACCAAGGGCTCGCTCCCGGCCGACCTCGCGGTCCTCTACCGCAACATCCAGCCCCAGTGGCGTGGCCTTGAGAACCTCTTCAACGATCTCCGTGATGAGCGAGGTGCGGACCTGGTGACCCTGCTCGTTGCCGATGTCCCCCCGGATGGTGCTCTGGGCATCGCCGCGAACATCCCAAGCGGCTCCAGCATCGGCTCGCGTGATGTGCACACCGCAGGCATGGTCTACAGCACCCTTGCGGCGAGCGATCCCAGCTATTTCACCTTCCAGCATGAGATCGGCCATCTCCTTGGTGGTGGCCACGGAGGTCCCAACTCCGCGATCGATTCGAACCCCGACGAAGGCACCGACTGCCCGGACCCGCCGGCGGAGGCCGACTGTGAAGTCGCCCCGCGTGAGTTCATCGGTTTCGAGAATGAAGGTCATTTCTCCGTCGACGAGTACGCCTATGGCTACCGTTTCCCTGAAGTCCTCCAGGAAGGCGGCGGTACCACCGGCCGGATCTTCCAGTCGGTCATGGCCTACGCCGCCGACGTGGGTGCCGACGAAGAGCCTTCAATCCGTGTGCCACACTTCTCGAATCCCGACGTGAACGTCCTCGGAACGACGTCCGCGACTGGTGTCTTCGTGCCTCAGGCAGGCGACGACTGCCCCTGTGTCTGTTGTGACGATGGTGCGGAGAACGCAGCGAACGCCTGGGTGATCAGTCACTACGCAAGTGGGTTGGTCGGCAACGACCCCGGACTGCCACCACTGAACCATGACTTCCCGGGCACGCCGCAGTATCGCTGCAACACGATTCCGTACGACTGCAACCAGAACGGCATCCTCGACACCGAGGAGATCGATCAGGGCCTGCTTCCGGACATCGACGGCGACCGCATCCCCGATGGTTGTCTCGGTGACAGTTGCTACAGCTTTGCCCAGAACACACAACTTCTCGAAGGTGACCGTCTGGAGATCATCGACTTCACGACGACCGAATCCCCGATCGAGATCCCCTACGACGATGACGGTAACAACGCCTGGGCGTTGCAGCCGACGACGATCGTGCTCAACAACCTGCGCCACTCGCGTCTGTCCGACCTCGAGATCAATCTCGTGCATCGCCAGTTCGGTCAGGACGATCGTGTTTGGACGCTCGTCAAATGCGACAGTCTGCCTGGTGGGTCGGCTCAGATCTTCCTTGGTCAGTACACCTTCAATGCGCCCGGTGATCCGGTCTCCGAGGCGACCTACAACTACCTTGAACGACCCACGGTGTGTGATGTCGCCGCAGCCGGGGGGCTTGGTGGCACCTACGTCACCCCCGGAACCTATCGGCCCCAGGAAGACATCACCAGTGGCTTCGACCGCCGACCGCTTGGCGGTGTCTGGCTGCTCCAGATCACCGACTTCGGTATCGGATACGAGGGCTCCGTCTCCAGTTGGAATCTTCAATTCAAGAAGGTGCCCTACACCGACGATTGCGACGGCGATGGTCGTCCGGATGCTTGCGAAAGCGAGTTCTCCCTCCAGCAGGACTGCAACCAGAACGGTGCTCCGGATGCCTGCGAGATCGCGAGCCAGGTCTCGGAATTGGAACCGAGAGCCCTTGACTGCGACCTCAACGGTATCCTCGACGAGTGCGAGTACACCGATTACTGGCAGGATTGCGGTGGTCCCTACCCGTGGGACTTCGACGGTGACGGCGACAAGGACCTCGACGACATCGACGGACTCGTTGCGGCCTTCGGACCGTACCCCGGATTCGGCCCCAACCATCGCCCAGACCTCTGTGACCTCCTTGCCGATCCCTTCCTCGATGACGGAACAACCCCGAGGGACCTGAACGGCAACTTCATCCTCGATACCTGCGAGGTGCCCGGCAACTGCGGCAGTGGAGCCCCCGGTAGCGGTCAGGTCGGCTGTTCCGACACCGACTGCACCATCGCGGTTTCCCTCTACAGCGGTCCCATCGACCGGTGGGAGATCGACACCGATGGTGATGGTGAGCCGGACATCGGTGATGGCGAGTTCGACATCGACGACGTGACCGGTGAGTTGATCATCGTCACGACCGACTACTGCGCCACCACGATCTGGGACGCGGATTGCGTGGCGATCGCCAACATGATCTGCGATCCGGACTGCGGTGGGCTCAGCTGCGGTCAGGTGGTCTGCACCTACCTCGGTCCGATCGACCGGGACGGTGACGGTGTCGATGACACCGAGGCCGACGGCACGACTCCGGTCATCGTCGACACGTCCTACTGCTGCGTGACCGGCTGGGACAGCGACTGCCAGAACATCGCGAACCGGATCTGCTGCCTGCCGGGTGACTTCACCGCACCGGGCAACTGTTCGCAGCCTCCGCGCCTCGGCTGCACGGATTCTTCCTGCGAGACCCAGGTCTGTGCCCTGGATCCGACCTGCTGTGACACGGTCTGGGACGAGAACTGCGCGTCACTCGCTCAGGTGCTCTGCTCGGGGAACATCCCCTGCACCTATCGAACCTACGATTCCCTTCTCAAGGGGACCACTGGTCCGGGCGTGGCTTTCCCCTCGATCGGTTCCGCGACCAGCACGATCACGGTCGAGACCGAGCTTGAAGGAAGCGGCGCGGAGGACTACGAAGAGGTTCTCGACGGTGCGATCATCTACGGTTCGGTCCGTGTGCGGATTCATGGGCTGGTTCACAACCAGCTCAATGAGATCGACATCAGCCTGAAGCACGTCGATGCCGGCGGCACCACGCTTGACATTCCGCTTCTGGCCTACGGATGCACCGATGCCGTCGGCTACTTCGGTGGCAACGAGATCGTCTTCCAGGACTACGGTCCCGCCAAGACGATCTGCAGGTACGCCGCTGAAAACGCCGGCTCGATCGGTGAAGACGGCCAGACGGAATTCCGAGCAGACGGCCCCTTGGGCGCCTTCCTCGGGCTCGAGGCTGCGGGTTCCTGGCAGCTGATCCTCACCGATGTCGGTGGCAAGGGCAGCGGCAGCATCACCGGATGGGACATCTCGTTCATCCACTTGCCGCCGGACGAGAACCTCGATGGCGTGCCGGACGTCTGTGAGATAGGCCCATAAGGCACGTCCGACATCACTGCAAGACGACACGGGCGCCGGCTTCATGCCGGCGCCCGTTTTCAATGGTTCTTGCGTTCTTCGAGGCTCAGCGGATCTCGAGGGTCGGTGCGGCCATGGCCGCGATCGAGATCCGGTTCGAGAGCTGACTGGCGAGCCCGTCGAGAGCGGTGCCCAGTTCCTGCTCGTCTTCCCAGCATCGCTGGGGCGTGCCCTCGTCAAGGTTCTGGCGGAGCGTGGGGTGGATCGGCAGGTTGCCGAGGAAGGGGAGGCCCATGGTCTGGGCGAGGATCTCCGCGCCACCCTTGCCGAAGAGGTCGTACTCGGTGCCATCCTTGCCGGTGAAGGAGCTCATGTTCTCGACCACCCCGAGGATCTCGACCCCCAGTTGCTGGAACATGCGGGCCGCACGGCGCGCATCCTCCTGGGCGACGCGTTGCGGGGTGCACACGATGACGCTGCCGGTCAGGGGCAGGAGCTGGGCGAGGGTCAGGGGGATGTCGCCGGTGCCCGGAGGCAGGTCCACGATGAGGTAGTCAAGGGCACCCCACTCGGTCTGCAGCGCCAGCTGCTTGAATGCACCGTGTGCCATCGGACCGCGCCAGATCAACGGCTTGTCCGGATCGACGAGCTTGCCGATCGAGATCGCCTTGATCCCGTGGACCTCGAAGGGGAGGAGGTTCGATCCGCGGACCGCCGGGGCCGAATCGTCGAGGCCGAGCATGGTCGGGATCGATGGGCCGTAGATGTCGCCATCGAGCAGGCCGACCCGGGCTCCGCTTCGGGCCAGGGCCAGGGCCAGGGTCACCGCCACCGTTGACTTGCCGACGCCGCCCTTGCCGGCTCCGACCGCGATCACGTGCTTCACGCCTGGAAGCGCGGAGGGCTCCTCCTTGACCCGCTCGTTGTCGCTGGGGCTCGACTCCTTGAAGGCGATCTCCACGCCCTGCCAGGCGCTTCCGGACTCCTGGCAGCACGCCTCGATCGCCTGTTCGATCGAATCGGTCAGCTGGCTCTTGAGGTGGCGTGACTGGGCAGCCAGTTCGATCAGGAGGCGCGGGCGCCCACCATCGATCGAGGCTTCCTTGACCATGCCGAGGCTGACCAGGTCCTTGCCAAGTTCAGGGTCCACGACCGCCGAGAGTGCCTTGCGCAGGAGATCCTCGGTCAGGGGGGGAGGGGAGGCCATTGGCATCATTTCCTTGTTGAAGTGCTGGTCATCGATGGTCCGGCGCACGATAATAGGGACAACTCGTCCCGGATGATCACCTGAACCGGAAGAGGGTCATGAAACGACACAACACAGCCATCCAGGCGACCGCCCTCCTCGGGATCCTCCGGGTCCCTTGTCGTGGCGGATCCTCCTGCCGACCTGCTGCGAGGACCTGACGTGGCTGACGAGGCGGTCCGCTCGAATCTCGGCATGCTCGACACCGGCGCGCGTCGACGAGCGAGCCGCCAGACCGTCGTCCCGGCCCAGGCGTGGTTCGAGGCGTTCCGGGAACTCGACCTCACCGAGGCTCAGCGATCGGAGGCTGAGGAGCGAGCCGATGCCTTCCGGAAGCGCGTCGAGACGTTTCGCAAGCGATCCCAACAGCGTCTTCGTGACCTGAACAGGCAGATCCGCCGCCTCGAGGCATCGGGTGCGGCTGATGAAGAAGCGCTGCTTCTGGAGCTCAGGCCCCTCAAGGACGAGCGCGATCGCCTCCAGGCGGAATCGCCCAAGGCAACCGAGCTTCAACTGGCGTGCTGGAAGCTCCTCGGGAGTGCGCAGCAGGATGACCTGCGCCAGCGTCTCGAGGTGATCCGAAGTGAGCTCCGGCGCAAGGAGGCGATCAAGCGCCTCAGGGAGCAGGCGACCCCGATCAGCCAGCCCATGGAGGAAGCGGGGCAGGCGATGAGCGGTGACTCGATGTCAGAGACCGGGGGCGCGACGGATCGGCTGCCCGCAAGCCTCGATGGGTTCGAATGAACCCTCGTGAATCGACTTCGCGCCGTCCTGGTCAGGAACCGCCGAAGACGATCACGTCGTCGTAGTCGCTCATGGTCTTCGGGTTGAAGTATTCGCCGGTGAACACCGTAAAGATGTTCTGGGATGCCGAACCGGGCCCATCGGTCGCGGCCAGGAACGTCGCATCCTCGCCGGGGCTCCACACGATGATCGCGCCGCGGGGCGTGCCGGCCAGCGCGGCGAGCTCCATGTCCTGCGCACCCAGTCCCTGGCTGTCCCAGACCCCGAGTGTCGCGGACCGGATCGCCTGGGCGATCGTCGCCTGCCTCTGCTGGTCGTTCCCGATCACGTTGCTGTTGACCAGGCTCTTGTCCTCCTGGTCACCGGCCTTTCGGCCGATTCGAGCGAACTCGAAGATCGTCTCGAACATCTCGGCCGAGAACTGCGGTCGCTTCGGGTTGTTCCCGGTGATCGGCCAGACCAGCGGGCCGGTCTTCCGCAGCCGCTTCACGTAGAGGACCGGCTGCCCCCAGGCATCGGTGACGCTCGGGATCAGTCGCGTGATCGAGAAGCCGTCGATCTGGGCGCTCGATGACTCGTTCAGGTAGTCACCCACGCTGAAGTTGTCGAGCAGGAACTCGCGATCCTTCGGGTTGTAGAAGGGGGGGTAGTCGCGGCCGTTGATGTGCGGGCCACGGCCGATCAGGTTGGGCACGATGCAGATCCGGTCGTCACTGGGGAGTTCGTAGATGAACCCGTTGTTCGGCGAACCGATGTATTCGCCCCAGACGCTCGGATCGACCTGTGATTCACGGACCGCGCCGCCGACGAGGTGCAGCACCGCGTTCTGGGTGCTCGTCATGATCGGATCCTCGGCGAGATCCTGCTCCGGGATCAGGCCCGGGTAGTAGCCGAACTCCTGCTGGAACGCCTCGCACGACTTGGCGAATTCGTTCAGGGTGGTCCTCGTCGATGTCTCGCGGGCCTTCGCGCTGGCACGGCCGAGTGCCGGCAGGAGGATGCCGATCAGGATCACGATGATTCCGATGACCACCAGCAGCTCCGTGAGGGTGAAGCCCGCTCGGCGGGTGCGGCTGGAAGGGGTCTGGTTCGCGGTCTGAGGCATCGAGTTGAGCACGTTGTTGTCCATGGTTCGGGTGATCCTCTGGCGGTGGCGGAAGGCTGTGGAAGAAATTGTTGGCCGTTCAAAAAGAACAGCAGCGTGTCGAGACCCGTCACTCGCCACGCTCATCCGCTCAGCAAAGGATACGCACAAGTGGACCCTGGTTGTTGCGGGATTCCTGTCCAGTGGTCGGGAATCCTGAGGCATTGCTGTCCAAGGCGCCTCTAGAAGCCGCCTGGGAGCCCTCTCAGGGCCTCATAAGCGGCAATTGCTACGGCGGTCGCCAGGTTCAGGCTCCGGGCGGCGGGGTCCTCGACCATCGGGATCCTCAGGCTGTGTTCGGGTCCGAATCGGGTTTGGACCCAGTCATGGATCGCGGGGGGCACCCCGGCGTCCTCAGGGCCGAAGAGGAGGTGGTCTCCTCGTTCGTACGTCGGGGTCCTGAAGGAGCAGGTCGCCTTGGTCGAATACAGCCAGAGTCGACGGGGCGTGGTCGCCTCCAGGTAGGCGGCCCAGTCCTCGTGCTCGACCACGTCGAGCTCCTCCCAGTAGTCCAGCCCCGCCCGTCTCCGGGCCTTGGCGTCCATCGAGAAGCCGATTGGATGGATGATGTGGAGCCGTGAGCCGGTGGCCAGGGCGGTTCGCCCGATGTTGCCGGTGTTGTTGGGGATCTGGGGCTGGTAGAGCACCAGATTCAGTGCCGGGTCGTCCATGTCGATCTGCCTTCAGGCGGCTTGTGGATGGTTTTTTGCCACTTCAGAAATCACCCGATTCACTGTATCCTGAACGGTTCATCGGATTTGATTTCCAGCTTGACCCATCGAGACCTAGAGAGGATATCAGCATGGCTGATCAGCGGACGGGTACGATCAGAAACGTGGCGATAGTCGGCGGAACCGGGGGCGGCAAGACGAGCCTCGTCGAGGCGCTGCTCGTCAAGGCCGGAACGATCGGCCGTGCAGGGACCGTCGAGGACGGTTCGACCGTCTGCGATTCCGATGCGATCGAGAAGGAGCTGGGGCGAAGCCTCGATTCCGCGCTGGTCCACTTCGACCATGGCGGCGCGCACATGAACGTCATCGACACCCCGGGCGGGCCCGACTTCATCGGCCGATCCATGGCGATGCTCGCGGCGGTGGAGACCGTCATCCTCACCGTCGGTGCGGATCATGGTGTCGACACCGTGGCGCGTCGCATGATGAAGACCGCGGCCAGCCGCGATCTTCCGTGCATGGTCGTGATCAACAAGATCGACACCTCCACCGACCTGGGCGAGATCTACGAGGCCCTGACCACCGCGTTCGGTGACAAGTGCCTGCCCGTGAACCTCCCTGCCGAAGGCGGCGCGTCCGTCGCGGACTGCTTCTCCGGCACCGAAGGTGACAGCGACCTGGGTTCGATCGAGGAGTTCCACACCAGGATCCTCGACCAGATCGTCGAGGTCGACGAGGAACTGATGGAGCTCTACCTCGAAGGTGGCGAGATCCCGACGGATCGACTTCGAAGTGCGTTCAAGCAGGCGCTCCGCGAGGGGCACCTCGTGCCCGTGCTCTTCGTCTCCGCGAAGGAAGGCGCCGGCATCGACGAACTGCTCGACGCCATCGTCGAGCTCTGCCCGTCGCCCACCGAGGGGAACCCGCGTCCCTTCGAGTCAGGTGAAGGCGATGATGCCACCTCGATCACGCCCTCGATGGATGCGGACGATCCGCTGATCGCCCACGTCTTCAAGATCTCCGCCGACCCCTTCGTCGGGAAGCTCTCGATCTTCAAGGTCCACCAGGGCAGCCTCAAGGCCGGCGACAGTCCTCGCCTCGATGATGACCGGAAGCCGGTTCGTCTCGCCCACTTCTTCAAGCTCCAGGGTGACAAGCATGTCGAGGTGAAGAGCCTCGTCGCCGGCGACATCGGCGCGGTCTCCAAGGTCGACGAGATCAAGCGAAACTCCGTGCTTCATGACGGCAGCCTCGGCGAGCACCTCCATCTTCGTGCGCTCGAACTGCCTCGCCCCATGCAGGGGATCGCGGTCACGCCGGAGAAGCGGGGCTCCGAGGCGAAGCTCGCCGACGCACTCGCCAAGCTCACCGGTGAGGATCCGACCCTGGTGCTCGAGCGCGTCGTCGCGACCAAGCAGACCGTGATTCGCGGCATGGGCGAGATGCACCTTCGCGTCACCCTGCGTCGCCTGACCGAACAGTACGGTGTGCCGGTGCTCTCCGAGCCGCCGAAGGTCGCCTACAAGGAGACCATCACCTCCAACGCCGAGGGCCATCATCGCCACAAGAAGCAGTCCGGCGGTGCGGGTCAGTTCGGCGAGGTCTTCCTCCGGGTCGCCCCGATCGAGGAAGGTGAGTTCGAGTTCGAGGACGCCACTGTCGGCGGTTCGATCCCGAAGCAGTTCCTCCCGGCCATCGAGAAGGGCATCCGCCAGGTGCTGACCGACGGCGCGATCGCCGGCTACCCCCTCCAGAAGGTCAAGGTCAGCGTCTACGACGGCAAGCACCACCCGGTGGACAGCAAGGAGATCGCATTCATCACCGCCGGCAAGCGTGCGTTCATTGCCGCCGTCCAGAAGGCGAAGCCGGTCCTCCTGGAGCCGATCGTCGCGATGGAGATCACTTGTCCAGAGGATTCGATCGGCGACGTGGGCAGTGATCTCGCCTCCCATCGCGGACGCATGCTCGGCACCGACATGCTCGGTGGTGGCCAGGCCCTCATTCGCGGAACCGCGCCTCTTTCCGAGGTCGCCGACTATGCGGGACGCCTGCGTTCGATGACGGGTGGCGCGGGCAGTTTCACCATGGAATACAGCCATGACGAACCGACGCCTGCCAACGTCCAGCAGGAAGTCATCGCCTCGTTCCAGCCGCATTCGGATGAAGACTGATCCAACCATCTCAATGACTTCACGTCTCGCGGTGCTCGTGCTCACGAGCACCGCGGTCATGTCCGGAGCGAACGTCCTCGCGCAGGAGACCCGGGAACTGCCCGCGGTCCATGACGGCTACGCGATCGTGGTCAGCAGAGAGACGCTCGCCACCGACGGCTGGAAGCAGGTCGTCTCGGCGCTCCGAACCTTCCATCGGGATCGAGGTGTCCGGACCTTCCTCTACGAGGACTCCCCGCTCGAGATCTCCGATGCCCTTGCCGAAGGGGGCGACCTGCCTCGCTGGATGGTGCTGGTGGCCCGGCCCTCGGAACTCGATCGCACGTTGCATCTGGATCTCAAGCGGCTGGTCCGCGGACTCGACGAGGATCCCTGGCCCGACGTGCAGTGGGGGGTGGTGACCGGATCCGACTGGTCCTCCGCGATGCGGCAGGTCGTCACGCGGGAGCCTCTCGTGATTCGCCGTGCGGCGGCGGGGACGAGTCTCGATGTCGAACGTTTCGACGAGGCGGTCTGGTGGGACGAGTCGACCGCCGGGCGCTCGGTTCGCAAGCATGCGGACGGACGTGTCGTGGACACCACTGCCGATGCACGTGCGACCATGCCGGGGATCGTCTCGAGTCTCAACGACTTCAAGCCGGACCTGTTCCTCTCCAGCGGTCGAGCGACCCAGGATGACTGGCGGGTCGGCTACGAATTCAAGGCCGGGGCCTTCAAGGCCCGGGGCGGGGAGTTGATCGGTGTCGATCTCGATCGAAACCGGCTTCCCGTCGAGTCACCGAACCCCAAGGTGTGGCTTGCCGCGGGCAACTGCCTGCTCGGTCACGTCAAGGACGATGACTCGATGGCGCTGTCGATTCTCGGTGCCGCGGGCGCGACCCAGTTCCTCGGGTATTCGACGGTGACCTGGCATGGTCGTGCCGGGTGGGGGACCACCGACTGGTTCCTCTCCGATCCCGGGAGGCACTCGATCGCCGACGCATTCCACCTCAACCAGGTCGAGCTGATCTCGGAACTGATCGCGATCTCGCCTGAACTCGCGCATGCAGACCTCGGGACCTTCGAGCCGCGGGATGACGAGGGCTTCCGGGCGGCCATGGCGGAGCACGGTCCACGGGGACTCGACGAAGCGACGTTCGAGGAGGCCCTCGGTCACCTCTGGGATCGTGACGCGATGGTGTTCTATGGCGACCCGGCCTGGGATGCGAGGCTCGCCCCGGAGCAAGGCCTGCCCTGGTCGGTCGGCGTGTCCTCCGAGGGTGACACGTGGCGCATCCGCTTCGAAGCCGAGGAGGCGGTGGAACTCACTCGGCCCATGGCCGTCATCCTGCCGCATCGGTTGCTTGTTCACGAGGTCCTCTCCGGCGGCGAGGGGGCACTCATCAGCGACACCTTCGTGATGCTTCCCGGGATCCGTGCCCTCGAGGCCGGAGCAGTGCACGAGGTCGTCCTTCGGGCGGATCCGGTGGAACTGACGACGGTGACCACGATCAAGCGAACCGCCGAGGAGACCGAGGCACAGCTCGCCCGGCTCGACGCCTCGAGCCGGGCGTCGGTTCGCGAACAGCTCCGTCTGGCCGGGGACAATCGAGGACAGCTGGTGGCGGCGATCGAGGGGTGCCAGACCGAAGCGGAACTCCGTGCGGTCGCCTTCCTCCTCGAACACATGCCTCGGCGTGATCTCGTCTCGCTCGAGGGTACGTTCCTGCTCGCGCACCTGCGTGGTGCCCTGCAGGCCAGGGAAGACTCCCGTTTCTGTCGCGACCTGCCCGAAGAGGTCTTCCACAACGAGGTGCTGCCCTACGCCTTCGTCGGGGAACGCAGGGAACTCTGGCGGGAACCGCTGCGTGAGCGATACCTCGAACTGGTGCAGTCCGCACCCGACCAGGAGGCCGCCGTCGCCCTCCTGAACAAGCGGGTCTGGTCGGACTACGGGATCAAGTACCACGCCACCAAGCGACCCAAGACCGATCAGTGTCCTTCGGAGACGATCGACTGCGGGATCGCCAGCTGCACCGGGCTCTCGATCATCCTCGGCGACGCCTGCCGGGCGGTGGGGATTCCCACCCGGCTCGCCGGTGTCCCCATGTGGCACAACGACACCGGCAACCACACCTGGATCGAGGTCTGGGACGACGGGGCCTGGCATTTCGTGGAAGCGCTCGGCTCGGACGGCTACGACCGGGCATGGTGGACCGAACACGCTCGCAAGGCGAAGGCCGACGATCCGCTCTATGCGGTCTGGGCCACGACCTATCGGCCGACCGGAACACACTTCCCGCTGGAATGGGATCCTGATGACGTGACGATCCCCGCCGTCAACGTCACCGAACGCTACGTCGACTGAAGAGCGTCACCGATCATTCGCCTTCGGACCCTCTGGTGTCCACGTCTTCCGGAGCGTCCGGCGTGAAGTGCGCGCCGGCGTCCTCGGCCCGGGTCTGCTCCGCGGACTTGAAGGCATACGGGGGAGGCTTGCCTTCCATCCATTGTGCCCCCGCGGTCACGCGGCGGGCCGCTTCGCGCCCCGCCTGCTCGTTGTGCGCCTTGTGCTGTCCTGCTTCGAGGGCGCTCGGCATGTCGGGGATCCGAGGGGATTTCGCGAGGTAGACGGTCTGCGTCGGGTAGGCGAAGGAGACTTCGAGTTCTGCGGCGAGCCGCATCAGGTCGAGCATGAAGCGATGGCGCTCGCGGAGTTCGGTCTGCCAGTCGGGCGCCTCCCAGAAGACGTAGACCAGGACCTCGATGCCGCTGTCGCCGAACTCGTTCAGGAAGACCTGGTAGTAGTCCTTGCGCATGTAGGGATGCTCGCGGACGAGTTCCCGTGCCCCCTCGCAGAACGCCTCGACCTGCGCCGGTGAGGTCTCGTAGAGAAGCCCCAGTCGGGTGGTCCAGCGCCGATACGACCTCATGCCGTAGTTGTTGACCTTGTTGTTGACCAGGATCGAGTTCGGCAGGGTCACCACCGAGTCGTAGAAGGTCCTGACCCGGGAGGAGCGCATGCCGACCGCGATCACGGTGCCCTCGACCTCGTCGATGACCACCCAGTCACCGACCTGGAACGGCCGGTCGAGCAGGACCGTCACGGAGCCGAAGAAGTTCTCGATCGAGTTCTGCGCGGCGAAGGCGAAGCCGATGCCACCGATGCCGAGACCGGCGAGGAGCGGTGAGATCTGCACGTCGATCGCCTGGGCGAAGTAGATGAAGCCGACGATCACCAGGAGGATCTTCGCCGACTTGGTGAGCAATGGGACCAGCAGGTCGTCGAGCTTGTTCTCGGTGTGCTTCGCGCGATGGCTGAAGAACATGCCGAGGAGGTCCGCGAACTTGAAGCCGGCGTTGACCGCCGCGAGGATCAGCATGACGCTGGTGGCGACCAGCAGGATCTCGAGCACGTCCAGCGGCAGGAACAGGAGCTCCACGCCGATCCGCCAGATGATCGTCGCGAGCAGCAGGCCGGTGGATCGGACGCACCGATGCATCGCCTTGTCCGAGGGGTCGAGCGCATCGATCTTGAACGTCCTCTTCGCCCACTTGAGGAAGAAGCTCCGGGTGATGAGTCTCGAGAACCGGTCTGCGAGCAGGCCGAGGAAGATCAGGATGCCCAGTGCGATCCACTGCCAGTACATCACCAGGAGGAACTCGTTGCGCAGGACGGGTGGGATCTGGACGAGCACCCAGCCCTCGATCGAGTTGCCTGCGACCGCGTCGCGAAGCGAGGGGTCCATGTCGATGAGCTTCAGGTTCGCGTCCCGAAGCACCTGGAGATTGTCTTCATCAAGCGTCGCCTTGTCGAAGCGCCATGAGCCGTTGCTGTCGGTCGACATGCGCAGGATCGCCTTGCCATTGGCCAGTTCCTCGATCTGGTTCGATCTCTGGCGAGTCAGGGCAGTGCAGGTCTCCGGAGCTGGAAGCAGCACGCAGGTGTCCACACCGGATTGGACCTGGTAGGGGATGCCGTTGGCGGAGCTGGCTTCGAAGCCGAGGTTCTGGAGGTAGCTGTAGAGACGGTCCGCCCGGATGCGGTTGCTGGTCGAGACCTCCGTCCCGCTGGTGCCCGCAAAGCACCCGACGGCACGTTGGTAGTTGACGGGCGAGTCCGACATCGCCGCCATGAAGGTCTGGAGCGTCTTGCCCGGACTGTCCAGGAACTCGGGAACCGTCTGGCTGGTGCTCTTCGTACTGGTGGTGTCCTTCTCCACCTTCTCGAGGTCCTGGACGAGTCCCTGGCCGAAGGTGGCGCCGGTGAGGGCGACTGCCGTACCCAGGGCGAGCAGGAACGCGAGGAGGCGGGATCCGATCGTGTGGGTGCTGTGCATGGTCCGGATGCTACTGGAGGCGGGGTCCTTCGTGGGCATCGGCTCCGGCAGCCATCCTGAATCCCGCCCGGAGTGGCTGTCGAACTCGTGCGCTTCGAGCCGATCATGGCTAGACTGGGCTTCCCGGAACGGCACAGGAGCAGGATTCCATGAACGCAGCATTCACCCCCGTCATGATCACCATCGGCCTCTTCCTGGTCTTCTTCTCGTTCTACGGCGTGGTGCTCCTCGCCCAGGCCAAGGCCGACCGGCGTTCCGGCAAGGCCTATCCCGATCATTCCAACCAGAACCAGTAGACCGCGACTCCGGGGAATCCGTCAGTCCGCTTCTTGCTGTGGCGTGCAGCTTTCCGAGGAGGTCGGGCGTCGTCGGCCGCGCATCCAGCGGACCGCGAAGCAGTCGATCAGGCCGGGGATCGCCCGATTCCAGATGCCGTACTTCGCCTCGCCCGCGATGCGGGGGCGGTGGGAGGCCGGCATCTC
This sequence comes from Phycisphaerales bacterium, assembly GCA_022447205.1. GTDB lineage: Bacteria > Planctomycetota > Phycisphaerae > Phycisphaerales > SM1A02 > JAKVBQ01. Next base: position 13,466 of record JAKVBQ010000022.1, on the reverse strand, counting down.
GATGACCTCGTAGCCGAGTTGTCGCGCGGTCACCGGGATGAAGCGGTGCATGCCGCGGAATTCCAGCGGGATCCGGAGCGCGATCTCCCGCTTCATGACCCGCAACGAGCAACCGGTGTCCCGGATCGAATCCCCGAGGATGAGTCTTCGGAAGAAGCGCCCGACCCAGCTCGATGCACGACGCACGATGTTGTCCCGCCGGTTCGCGGAACGATCACCCTGCACGAAATCGACCTTGCGCTCGTCGAGGAGGGCGACCATCCGGGGCAGGTCAGCGGGATCGTTCTGGAGATCCGCGTCGATCAGCGCGATGAGTTCACCTCGCGCGGCCCTGATCCCCGCATGGAACGCGGCGGACTGTCCGTTGCCACGTCCCTCGGGCGTGTTGGTCATCCTCATCACGTGCAACCACGGTCGATCCTTCGCGAGATCCAGCAACCGGCTGCGGGTCTCGTCATTCGAGCCGTCGTCGATCACGATGAACTCGAACCCACCGGGAAGCTCGCTCAGCGCGGCATGGACCTCCTCGACCAGCGGCTGGACGTTGTCCTCTTCATCATGGGCCGGAGCGATGAGGCTCAGCCTGACGGTGGCATCCTGAGTGTGTTCGGTGTTCACGCGTGCAGATTCTACGAGAAACCCGGCTTCGAGCCCGGTCGTCGGGTGTCGGGACCTTCCCGAAGAGGGCTCAGGGTGTTTCCGATCCGTCGGGATCCGGCGTCGTCGAGTCCGACGGCGTCGGGTCCGGTGGGGGTGCGGTCGGGTCGCCCGCGTTGATGCCGAAGGGGCGCACCCGGACCCTGGGGGACCCGATCTCACCCGTGACCTGGTAGCGCACGATCCGGTCGGTGAGCGAGCCGAGTGCCCGGCCCAGTGCGCCGATCGATTCCTGGAGACGTTCCATCGGTCCACCGTTCAGGACGAGGTCCATCGTGTCGTTGAACCGAAGGATGCCCCGCCCTCGGACCGCCATCAGGCCGGCGATCAACGAGATGTCCTCCAGCACCACCCCGTCCGGGCGCAGGTCGAGGTCGACCGTCATCCTGTCGTTGTCCACGTTCCGGAGCAGGACCACGTTCATCACCCTGCCCAGTGCCGAGACCACCGGGATGTTCGCGAGCCGGCCATTGCAGATGTCGCACCGTCCGGTCCCGGCGAGGGATCCCGGCAGGTCCGTCGCGATCGCGTTCATCTCGAAGTCGAGGTCGAGCTCCCCGCGCAACCGGTCACCCGAGGGTCGATTTCCGGTCAGCGTCGCCAGGTCGACCTTGTCCAGCTGCACACCGAAGATCATCGAGTAGGCGGGGCGGCCGGGGATCATCTCGGGCTGTTCCTGCGATCGCTCGACCTCGGCCGCCTGTGCCTCGGTCTTCGGTCGGCGCGGCGTTCGGTCGGGTTCGTCCTCGAGGAGGATCTCTCCGTCCGCCTCGATCGTTCCGCCGAGCAGGGTGCCCGCGAACCGGTTCATGATCGCAAGGCCCGCGTTGAGGTTGAGTGAGGAATCGATCTTCTCGATCTCGATGCGCCCTTCGTCCCCGCCGAACGTCGCATCGGTGAGCGTCATCTCGAGATCGATCGGCCCTTCGAGGGGGTCATCCACCAGGATCGTGCCCCAGCTCCTGAGCGTGCAGTCGCCCCGGATATCCCAGGACTCGATCGTCTCCTGGATCTGGGGCGGCAGGACCTGGACGTTGTCGGGGGCGAGCGAGGTGTTCGCGGTCAGTGAGCGCACCAGCACGTCACCGGTATCGATGTTCAGTGCGCCGTCCACCGTGATCTCGACCAGCGGAGCGCGGTCGAGGGTCGAATTGATCAGGTACCAGTTCTGCCCTCGCGGTATCTCGGGTGCGCCCTTCGGGAGCTCCGCAGCATCCGGATCGGGGGTGGTCGATCCACCGTCGTTGGGATGTGCGTCGATCTGGAGCGTGATGTCGTCCAGGCGCATCGTCCGGTCGGGGTTGTCGACATCCGCGTATTCGATGGTTCCGTTGTCGATCGAGATCTTGCGGACCGCGAACGCGTCACTGGTCCGGACCGATTGGGTCGAGTCATCCTCGTCCTCGTCATCTCGGACGAGATCACTCCAACCGACGAGCCGGTCCTTGGCGTCGACCTGGAATCGGATCACCGGGTCCTCGAGCTCGAAGCCTGCGAACCGGACCTGTCCCTTCGTGTAGGGGATGCCTTCCAGTGTGATGCTGCCCCTGGGGATCTCGACGATCTTGGTGCCGTCCTGCTCGAGACTGAGGCTCTGCACGTGGACCGTGAAGGGGAACTCATACTGCATGTCCTCGATGACCAGCGTCGGGTTGAGGTACTCCGCGGCGATCTCCTGCACCCGTTCGAGGACGTATCGCTTGAGCATTCCGCTGCAGGCGTAGCCGACGACCAGGAGCAGGATGAGTGCGATGAGGAGGATGAGCAGGAACTTCTTCATCGGAGGGGGCGTGCTTCCAGGGTTGGCTGGCGTCTGGTCATCGGTCAAGCATATCTGAAAACAGCCGTCGTCTGATGCGGCTCGTTTTCCGGGGCCATGCGGTCTGCTGGTCCTGGACTGCCGTTCCCGGCGCAAGGGCGGGAGCTGTCAGGGACTCGCTGGATTGTTCGTTGCCGCTCCTCCCGTGCGCTGGTACCGTCGAGTCGTGCTTGTTCCCCGATTCATCGTCATGGCATCGATCCTGCCGTTCCTCTCCGGAACGTCGCATGCCGACGACGTCGAGCCCCCGATCGACTTCACGCGTGATGTTCGTCCGATCCTCTCCAGGCACTGCTTCGCCTGTCATGGTCCCGACGTCGAGGCACGGAAGGCGGATCTCAGCCTGCTCGACTACGAGTCTGCGACCCGACCACTCGCCCCGGGCGTTCATGCGATCGTGCCCGGTGAACCGGACTCGAGCGAGCTGTGGCTTCGGATCAACGATCGGGAGGACCCGATGCCGCCGGAGGCCGCGCACAAGCCCCTGGATCCCGAGCAGATCGAGATCCTGAGGCGCTGGATCGAGAGCGGTGCGAGCTATGAACCCCACTGGGCATACCGACCGCCGGTGCGCATCGAGTCGGGACGCGAGGATGCGAGTGACCGCTACGACCAGCTTGTCCTGGACCGGCTCGAGTCCGCGGGCATCGCACCGTCCGGATCCGCTGATCCCGTCACCCTGATGCGACGCGTCACCCTGGACCTGACCGGGCTGCCACCCACCTCCTCGGAGGTCGATGCCTACCTCGCCGCCGACCCCGAAACCCGGTACGAGGCACTCGTCGACCGCCTTCTCGCTCGACCGCACTTCGGCGAGCGACTGGCCAGCCACTGGCTGGACCTCGTCCGCTATGCCGACACCGTCGGCTACCACGGCGACCAGGAGCACCGGGTCTGGCCCTATCGTGACTGGGTCATCCGTTCCTTCAACGAGAACCTGCCGTTCGACACCTTCACCACCCACCAGCTCGCGGGTGACCTCGTCCCCGGAGCGGGGCAGGACGAACTGATCGCCTCCGCCTACAACCGCCTGCTCCAGACCACGCACGAGGGCGGGCTGCAGCTCGAGGAGTACCGCGCGATCTACATGGCGGATCGGGTTCGGAACGCCTCGCAGGTCTGGATGGGCGCGACCCTCGGCTGTGCCCAGTGCCATGACCACAAGTACGACCCGTTCACCGCGCACGACTTCCACGCGTTCGGTGCGTTCTTCGCCGATATCGACGACGAGGAGCACCTGCGTGATCCGTACGGGGGACTCAACACCAGCCCGACCCTTCGTCGTCCGGAGATGCCGGTCGAGACCGACGCCTCACGCAAGCGGCGAGCCGAACTCGCTCGTGAGATGGATGCATCGAAGGCAGCCGTCGTCGAGGCCGTCGCCGCGCTTGAACCGAACCGAGGGTCATGGGAAGAGGCGCTTCGACGACGTGTCGACGCCGGCGAGAACAGGGTCGTCACCTGGGTCGATGACATCCTCGAGACTGGTGGGGACACGCAGGGCGACTGGTCGTTCGTTCGGGAACCCGACATCGAACCGGCCAGCGGGGAGCGCTATCGAAGACAGCGGAGCGACGGTCTCGTCCAGCACTACACGGTCGACACCACCCGTCGGACCATTCCCGTCGAGGCGGGACAGGTCCTCTTCGCATGGGTCCGTCTCGATCCGGATGCGCCACCGTCCGCGCTGATGCTCCAGTGCAACACGGCCGGTGACTGGAATCACCGGGCGGTCTGGGGGAATGACGACATCCCGTATGGTCGCGCCGAAGCCAGTCATCCCGGCTACCAGCGCCTTGGTGAACTGCCGGAACCGGGGCGATGGCATCGACTGGAGGTTCCCTTCGAACGGATCGGACTCCGACCTGGCGATGTGGTGTCTGGAATCGCCTTCACCCAGTTCGGGGGCACCGTCCTCTGGGATCTCGCCGGTGCGCGCTCCTCGGGCCCCGCACCACCGGACGTGATCGACGCGCTGTTGGTGGTGGAGCCGGAACGGACCGCGGAACAGCGCGAACGACTGCGTGCCTTCCAGGCGGCGGAGTCCGAGATCGTCGCTGCACTCGAGGCGCGGACCAGCGCACTCGAGGCTGAACGGACTTCCATCGTCGACACCCTGCCTCGAACCCTCTACACGAAGACTCTTGCTGAGCCGCGCGAGGTGCGCATCCTGCCTCGTGGCGACTGGCTCGACGACTCGGGTGCGCTCGTCGAGCCAGCGATACCGACCTTCCTCGGCACGATTCCCGGTGTCGAGCCCGGCGTCCGGGCGACCCGACTCGACCTGGCGCGATGGCTCTTCCTGCCCGAATCCGAAGGTGGGTCGGGCGGCATGACCGCTCGGGTCTTCGTCAACCGGATCTGGGGTCTGCTCTTCGGGGAGGGGCTCTGTCCCTCGGTCGAGGACTTCGGCGGGCAGGGGCGACCTCCCAGCAACGGGCCGCTCCTGGACATGGTCGCACTCGACTTCATCGAGGGTGGTTGGGACATCAAGGCACTCGTCCGATCGCTGGTCCTCACCAGCACGTATCGACAGTCGTCGATGACGACGGCGGATCTGGATCGCCTGGATCCGGAGAACCTGCTGCATGCTCGCCAGACCCGCCACCGGATGAGTGCGGAGATGGTGCGTGACGCCGCGCTCAAGGTGAGTGGCCTCCTCGTCGATCGACGAGGCGGTCCCAGCGTGAAACCCGCGCAACCGGCCGGGTACTACCGTCACCTGAACTTCCCCGTGCGGAGCTACATGCCGGACGTCGATGAACGACAGTGGCGTCGCGGAGTCTACGTCCACTGGCAGCGCCAGTACCTGCATCCGATGCTGCGGGCCTTCGATGGTCCCACGCGCGAGGAATGCACCGCACGCCGGACGGAATCCAACACGCCCCTCGCCGCGCTGGTCCTGATGAACGACCCGGCATTCGTCGAGGCGTCCCGTGCCTTCGCGCAACGTCTGCTCGAACTGGACGGCCTCACCGATGAGGAGCGCATCGTCTTCGCAATGCGCGAGGCGGTCGCTCGCTTCCCGATGGAGGCCGAGGTTGCGCTGCTCATGGATCTCCTCGAGCGGCAGCGCGTCATCCATGCCGCCGATCCCGACGCGACCGCGGCGTTGCTCGCCGTCGGTTCGAGTCCCCGGAACCCCGACCTTGATCCCGCCGAACATGCGGCCTGGACCCACGTGACCCGTACCATCCTGAACCTCCATGAGACGATCACCCGTGAATGACCTGCCGCAGCACATCCTGGACCAGCTGCAGCGTGTGAATCGTCGGCAGTTCCTCGGTTCACTCTCGATGGGGGTCGGTGCGGCTGCGCTCAGCCAGTGGTTGCCGATGGCCGAGTCCCTGGGACAGGAGGCATCGGTGGGGCTCCCTGGACCGCACCACGCACCGCGAGCGAAGCGCGTGATCTTCCTCTGCATGGCCGGTGGTCCGAGTCACCTCGAGACGTTCGATGACAAGCCACGGCTGCGTGAACTCGACGGCACCCCGATGCCGGAGTCGTTCACGGAAGGCATGCCGATCGCCCAGCTGCAGGGGAAGCCCCTGACCTGCCTCGGTTCACCTGCAGGGTTCGACCGGCACGGCGAGAGCGGCCAGGCGATCAGCAGCTACCTGCCGCACATCGCATCGGTCGCCGATGACATCGCGATCATCCGCTCGATGGTCACCGAACAGATCAACCATGACCCGGCCCACACCTTCATGAACACCGGCTCGATCGTCTCCGGTCGACCCAGCATGGGGTCCTGGGTGAACTACGGGCTCGGCTCGATCAACGAGAACCTGCCGGGCTTCGTGGTCCTGACCAGTGTCGGCGGCCGCAATCCGCAGCCGATCGCCTCTCGCCAGTGGTCGAGCGGCTTCCTGCCCAGTCACCTGCAGGGGGTCGAGTTCCACGGCCAGGGGGACCCGGTCCACTACGTCGCGAACCCTCCCGGGATCACCAGTGACCAGCAGGAACACTTCGTCGCCGCGGTGCGCGACCTCAACCGGTTGCGTGCCGAGACCACCCACGACGCCGAGATCGACTCGCGCATCAAGCAGTACGAACTGGCCTTCCGCATGCAGACCTCGATCCCCGACCTGATGGACATCTCCGGGGAGTCGAAGGCGACCCTCGAGGCCTACGGCGCGACGCCGGGTGACGGCTCCTTCGCGAGCAACTGCCTCCTCGCTCGCCGGCTGGCCGAGCGCGGCGTCCGCTTCATCCACCTCTACCATCGGGGGTGGGACCACCACGGCGGTCTCAAGCAGTACATGGACGTCTGCTGCAACCACTGTGACCAGCCGACCGCGGCCCTGATCAACGACCTGAAGGAACGGGGCATGCTCGAGGACACCCTCGTGATCTGGGGTGGTGAGTTCGGCAGGACCCCGATGTCCCAGGGTGGTGGTGACGATCCCGGACGCGACCACCACATCAAGGGCTTCTCGATGTTCATGGCCGGCGGGGGGGTCAAGGGGGGCGTGACCCACGGTGCAACCGACGACCTCGGCTACAACGCGGTCGAGGACGTGGTCCACGTGCGTGACCTGCATGCCACGATGCTCCATCTCCTCGGCCTCGACCATGAACGGCTCTCGGTGCCGTTCCAGGGGCTCGATGTCCGCTTGACCGGGGTGGAGCCGGCTCGGGTGGTGCACCCGCTGCTTGCCTGACGGGGCGATTTTCTCGCGAAAAAAACATCGACAAGGCCGTCACACCATCGGGTGTGGTGCCTATGGGTGGGCGCGCAACGAGGCGCAATTCGAAACCACCTGACAAGGAGCACGACAATGACCACCTTCAAGACCGCCCTGACCGCCTGCCTTCTCGCCCTGACCGCGATCACCAACCTCGCCCAGGCCGGGGATTCCATCAAGAACGTCCACTACTCGATCGACAGTCATGATCCGGTCCTTCTGCGGGGCGATGCCGACCTCTGGTCGCATCGCAACAACCCCTCGAAGTACACCTTCTCGATCGAATACAAGCTCGTCGACCAGCGCAAGGTGGTCTGCACGATCTGGAGTTCCGTCGAGGAGACCACCGGAAGCACGAAGTTCCGCTTCCCGACTCGAAGCTACGTGGTCTACACCGCACCCTCCGGCAAGTACATCAAGGGGTTCCGCTTCGGGTCGAACGAGGCGTACCGCACCTATGACTACCACTGGGATCGGTTCGAGGAATACGGCACCCCTGGCGGCCTCTACTACGGGATCGCGATGGAGATGGGTCCTCGAGGTCACTACCTCGGCATGAGCGGGGATCTCTGGGGCTCCGACTACGACATGTACTGGGACTTCTGGGGTTCGATCCAGATCAAGGTCGCCGACATCAACTACTCCAACCTGCAGTACCGAGGTTCGAGGGTCTCGCCCTCCTCCTTCGGCCGCTCCTTCGGACGCTGATCCGGCGAACGACATGCATGCGACAGGGCCCCGTCACGGGGCCCTGTTGCATGGTCTGCACGGCAGGTTGCGTTCAGGCGCAACGCTTGAGCAGTTGTTCTGCGCTTCCACCGAGGGTGATCTCGACGAGTGGCAGGGCCGCCGGCGTCTCGGTCTCTTCCGGAGTCACCGCCGGTGTCGGAACCTGGTCCGATTGCGTGCTGGTGAGCGAAGTGAGCTTCGAGCGCCGGCAGCCTTCCGGCCGTTTGATGCCCAGTCGAGCGCACGTTCCCTGGCAGCGATTGGATTGACACATCGGTCTTGTTCTCTTCTGTGGGTGGGATGGATGGGGGGAGCGTCCCCGTGACCTGCACCTCCTCGGCATTCAGGCGGGCTCGATGAACCTGTTGATGGGAAAACCCGGATTTTTCCGGGCGTGACCCGCTGGTGGAGCCCGTGCAGGGGCCTGCCCGTTCAAGATCGCCTGCCTTTCCTAGAATCCTGTCAGCCCGTGCGTACCCCTTCCACCGTGACCATGCATTCGAGGATGACCATGATCCGTCTTCAAGCCACCTGCCGCCTGCTTGTCCTGCCGTTGTTCGCCGCCTCGATCGCCTCGGCCCAGGAGCCGCCGGCGTCCACCGAGGTGACGACCGAACCTCGCGAGTCGATCAAGGCAGTCGAAGGTGAGCATGTCTTCACCGGTACCGAAGGCCATCCACTCGACTATCGCCTCGAACTGCCTCGGGAGTTCGAGGAAGCGGTTCGGTACCCGCTCGTCCTCTGCCTGCACGGTGCTGGTGGCGGGACGCAGGCCGGTCGGGTGTTGAGGAAGCGACAGCCGGAACCATGCTTCGTGCTGGTCCCTTCGGTTCGGACGAAGGAATTCTCCTGGGCAGGAAAACGGATCAAGGCGATTCCGACGGTTCTCGAGTTGATCGACGGTCTCCTCGAACGACTTCCGATCGACCCCGACCGGATCTACGTCACCGGCCAGTCGATGGGCGGGCAGGGGACCTGGGGTGCGATCGCCGCCCGACCGGACTTCTTCGCCGCTGCGGTCCCGGTCTGCGGGGGGTGGCAGACCAGTGATGCGGAGCGCATCAAGCACGTGCCGGTCTGGGTGTTCCACGGGGATGCCGACAAGGTCGTACCGACCCGGTATTCACGCGAGATGGTCGAGGCCCTGCGCAAGGTGGGTGGGACGCCGAAGTACACGGAGTATCCCGGTGTGAGCCACAACTCCTGGACCAGGGCCTACGACACCGAAGCGCTCTGGACGTGGTTGTTCGAACAGCGGCGAAACACGCCTGCCTCGGAGGAGGCTGTCGAGGCCTCTCCCGGGTCATGACTCAGTGAGTCGGTCGCTCAGTGCTTTTCGGGACCCTTGCCGAACCCTCTGCGCATGAGGTTGCTTGCACCAGAGACGATGGTTCGCTTCGTCGCGCGACGCAATGCCTTCGCGGCCTTGGGGATGCTGTTTCCGGGTGTCTTGTCGAGGTACATCGCGGGATGGACGAGATCGATCGAGGCAGGATCGGACACGACGGTCAGCCCGGCGAGTGCAGGGTGCTCAGCGGCAAGGTAGAGGATCGTGTTCTGCCGGTACCAGGTGCCAATGGCGTCATCGCTCCAGATTCGTCCACGGATGCAGTCCGATGCCTGGTAACCCCTGGTCGCGAACCGTTCCGCCCACCAGCTCGGCCACTGCTCGTTGTAATGACCGACGCCGCCCTGAAGGGGGATCGCGGCGCTGAAGAGCACGGCGGGTGCGAGGCGACAGAGTTCATCGACGAAGCTGTCGGCACGTGCCGGCGTCAGGTGCTCCGCGACCTCGAGGCACACCGCAAGGTCGAATGAACCGACTTCGGGCAGGGGCTCCTCGAGGTCATGCTGAGTCAGTTCGTCACGTTCGATCACCAGGTGTCGTGGGTCGAGCCATGTGCCTTCAAGGCCGTGCACCGTGGTCGCACCGGATGACTTGAACGCATCCAGGAAGGTTCCCACCCCGCATCCGACATCGATCACGCGTGCCGGTGGTGTGCCGAGGACATCAGAGACGACTCCGGCGATGGTGGTCGCACTGTGTCGTGTCCTTGCGTGGCGATCGGCAAAGAAGCGTCGGTTCTTCTCGTAGAGGGAGTTCGTCATGCCCATGCGAGCATTCTAGCGGACACGGACCCGCTGAGATAGGAAGCGCTGCATCAGTGGGTAGGATGCGTCACACAGCTGGAGCATCAGTCATGTCGATCGAGACGATTCTTTGTCGGGCACTTCCTTGTATTGCACTTCTCTTGAGTGCATGTGCGACACCACCCGGATCCACGAAAGTCGATCCGCCTTCAGGACCGATCAGGGTGCTCATCATCGGAGACTCGATTTCATCGGGGTACACGAGGCCGGTGGCGAAGAGGCTCAAGGGGAGGGCGGTCGTCGTTCGTCCCAGGAAGCCTGACGGCACGGGGGGTGAAAACTGCGAAGGAACCACCAAGGGCGTCAGGGAGATCGACCGGTGGCTCGCGACCGATGGCGGTGGGTTCGACGTCATCCACTTCAATTTCGGTCTCCACGACATCAAGCGGATGAATCCCGAGTCGGGTGGTTCATCCCCCAACCCGGATCACCCTCGACAGGCGACGCTCGAGGTCTACATCACACAACTCGAACGGATCATCGATCGGATGCAGGAGACCGGTGCGGTCCTGGTCTTCGCCACCACGACGCCGGTTCCGGAAGGCGGTGTTCGGCCACACCGCGATCCTGCCGATGTCGTGGCCTACAACGCGGCGGCGGTCGACCTGATGGAGCAGCGGGGGATCGCCGTGAACGATCTCTACACCTTTGTTCTTCCCCGCCTCGAGGCGTTGCAGCGTCCCGTCAACGTGCACTTCATACGCGCCGGTTCCGAGGCACTTGCCGAGCAGGTGGCCGAGGCGATCATGCGCAACGCGCCTGCACGCTGAAGCCGACCTTGCCACATCGGTCAGGGTGTCGCGTTCGATAAGCCCTGGCATGAACCCGCTCGCCTCGCATCAGGGCTGAATTGCCTGTTTGACCTCGACAATTCCGATCGGGACTTCTTTGCTTCCGTGAATCATGCCCTTAGGATTGAGCTTTCCAGTTCGCCCCGCTTTCGACCTCCATGGAGCCCGTTCCCCATGCCTTCACTCCGCCAGCGTCATCTCGCGATTCCCGCCCTGCTCGTCGGTGGGTTCCTCGCGTCAACGGCAAGCGCCCAGCAGCTCTTCACCCGGACGATCGACGTCGACGGTCTGGATCGGCAGTACCTGATCTACCTGCCCGTCGACTTCAGTGAAGCGGAGAACATGCCGGTCATGGCGTGGCATCACGGTGGTGGCGGCAACGCCAACGAGGCCCTGAACTACGAGGCGGACTTCCGCTCGCTCGCCGACTCACGCCGCTTCATCGCGGTCTACCCCAACGCGTATCCCGACGTTCTCGAGGGCTGCACCTGCTGGGGGTACGAGGAGCCCGGCGGATACTCGAACGGCAACTACGAGATCGACCTCGCGTTCACCAGCGCGATGATCGACGACCTCGTCGCCACCTACAACGCCGACCGCACCCGGATCTACGCCGGCGGTTACTCGATGGGTGGAAGCTACGTCTGGGATCTCGCCTGCGTGAAGAGTGACGAGATCGCGGCGGTCGCTCCGGTCGCCGCCAGCATCTACCAGTGGACGTTCGATGCCTGCGACGCGGCGCTCCCGACCGCGGTCTGCCACATCCTCGGCACCAACGACTTCTACGCGCCCTACAACGGCGGATGGGTCCCCTCCGCGGCGGCGCAGCACGCCTACTGGGTGGCGAAGAACGAGGCCGTGTCGCCTCCGGAGACGGAATCACTCGGTGGTGGGGTGACCCGGTACACCTGGGTGGCCGGCGAAGGCTGCCATGCCGTCGAACACTTCCGTCGCCAGGGAGGCGGGCACGACGTCCCGTCCTTCGCGACGACCGTGATCTGGGACTTCGTCTCGCAGCACGCGCTCGACGGCGTGATCGGGTGCAGTGACGATTCGATCGAGGGCGACTTCAACGAGGACGGCATCGTGGACGGTGTCGATCTCAGCCAGCTCCTCGGCTACTGGAACGGCACCAACCCGCTCTACGACATCAACGGCGACGGCCTGATCGACGGCGCGGATCTCGCGCGCCTGCTCGGGAACTGGACGAACTGATCCGTCTGCAAGGAGTCGGCATCACCCCGGCAACGCACTGCGCGCTCCTGGAGTACATGACTGAAGCCTTCCCAGCACCACCGAACTCCCGGTGGTGTTGTTCTTTCTGTGCTGGTGTGTCGTGAAAACGCTCGCGGGAGGATTCGAACCTCCGACCTTCGGTTTAGGAAACCGGTGCTCTATCCGACTGAGCTACGCGAGCGGGTGATTTCGACCCGAGGTGTCAACGGAAGCGACGGCAGGCCGCCCCCTTTGCCGCACCCGGCGTCGGTCTCCGGCAGTGTACAGGCCAGACCGAGCGAGCGCAGGGTGCGCCCCCGATGATCACGGAGTGGTCTGGTCGGAAGCCTGTTGTTCCACCGACGTGGCATGCAGGTTCGCCTGTTTCGCCCGTCGTTCCCGTTCTTCGAGGCGGCGATGGCGCGGAGGCACCACCTTGGTGGCGAGACCGAGCTTCTCAAGCAGCTTGATGTGGTAGTAGGTCATGTCGATCTCCCACCAGCGATGCTGGTTGGAGGCGCTGGCCGGGTCGTGATGGTGGTTGTTGTGCCACCCCTCGCCCTGGGCGATGATCCCGACGAGCCAGTTGTTCCTGCTGTTGTCGTCGGTCTTGTAGTTCGAGTAGCCCTGGATATGCGTGATTGAATTCACCGACCAGGTGATGTGCCAGACGGCCACGGTTCGAACGAACACGCCCCAGACCAGGAGACTTGCACCGAATTGCACGCCGTTCATGAGGGTTCCCGTTCCCCAGCCGATGGCGAAACCGGCCAGGAAGAACAGTGCGGCATGAGCGATGTAGACCCAGAACCAGGAGATCGACTTCTCCAACTTCATGTAGAAGGGGTCCTTCAGGATGTCGGGCGCGTATTTCCTGTAGATGGCGATGTTGTGCGTCGCCGGATTCTTGATGATCAGCCATCCGACGTGCGACCAGAGGAAGGTCACGAGGGGACTGTGGGGATCTTCCTCGTGATCCGAATGCTTGTGGTGGTATCGGTGCATCGACACCCACTTGCCGGGGGTGTCCTCCATGCAACACAGCGCGACAAGCACGAAGAGGTGCTCCAGCCATTTCGGGAGAACCGCCGAGCGGTGCGTGAGGATCCTGTGGTAGCAGAGGTTGATCGACTGCCCGAAGACCTGGACACCGATCACCATCAGGATCAGGCCGGTCCACGAGAAGAGCCATGGAAACACCGCAAGCAGGGCCAGCAGGTGCAGGGTCAGGATCGGCACGGCATAGGACCAGCGGATCTGCCCTTTGACGATCGCGCCCGGAAGCGGCAGTCGATCGGTGTCACTTCTTTCAATGGGTCCAGCCGTCATGTAGATCCGTACTCGTGTGTGCGGGGCAGTGAGGGGCGCTTGCCGGTCCAGCATCGGGACATTGGCATCGGGAGGAAGAGGCGGGTC
>JAKVBQ010000021.1 GCA_022447205.1 Phycisphaerales bacterium | reverse complement strand
GGTTCGTGGGGGAATGCCGGTGTCCCTCGTGAGATTCGATCTCCAAAAAAAACCCGACCGCCGCCACAAGTGGCGACGGCGGGTGGGAGTCGTGGCTCCTGTCCGTGAAGGGCGGTCATACCGATCCATCACGGGGATAGACAACTCATTTGTTGCACGTGTGCGTTCTGGGCAAAGCCTCAGGCGCGACGGCGACGGGAGCAGAGCCCACCGAGACCGAGGAGTGCAAGTGCGCCAGGCGCAGGAATCTCGTAAGTGAAGTTGCCAGCGACGTCGGCGTTGAAGGAACCGGTACCGGAACCGTAGTTGTAGCCGATCGATCCTGCCATATCGAAGTTCGCGCCGGCGCGAGCTTCATCACCAGTGACGACGAAGCGACCGATCCAGACGTCGAAGTCGATGACATCACCCTGGGTGCTGGTCGGGGGGTTGAGGAACCAACCGACGTTGTCATTGAAGATGGCGCCGTTGAGGGCACTACCCAGGTTGGGGTCGGGCGTGGTGACGTTGGTTGCAGCCTGTGAACCGACGCCGCCACCGATGGTGATGAAGGAGTCGATCTTCGAGTTTGCAGTCATCGGAATGTCGAACGAGAAGCTGGGCTTCCAGCTACCGACGAATTCGCCGTTGCCGACGCCGGTCAGGTCGTTCTGGCTGAACTGGCCGAAGTTGTTGGCGCCAAAGTTCATGTTGAACACTGAAAGCATGTGCGAGTCAGCGTTGGAGAAGCCATCAGTGTTGGTGGCGTTGAAATTCACATACAGGTCAATGACGGCGTAAGCGGCGTCATCAAGTCCGGCTTCGGTTTCACCATCCGCTGCGTAGTAGCGGAGCGTGTCCTGGCCAAAGACTCCTGAAACGTCGGCCATTGCGGCGGACGAGGCGATAAAGGCCGCACCTGCGGCAACGATCAGAGCATTTCTCATGGGTCCCAATTCCCTTCTTCTACCTTTCGGATTGTCTTGTAAATGACTCGACAACGAATGAGTCACTTACCCTCCGCAAGGAAACTAGCGTCTCCACAATGCGAGGCAAGCCTCAGCTTGAAAAGAAATTGCGTTTTGCATCTGAGGCGCTTCGTTCAGCCATTCATCCGTCCAGAGGCATGTACAGGTGTTTGGGAGGCAGTCCGTGCCGTCTTCATGGCCACCAGGGGTGCCCTTGCGAGGGGGCTTTTGGCTTGGGAGCCTGGGCCTCGGTGTGGGGGATTTCGCTTCGTAATCCCCTCTCATCATCTCCAGACGCAGAGTTCTCGGTACTGAGGGGCTCGAGCTTGTTTCCCGCGCCATCTTCATGCCTCTCATTGGATCGCCACTTTGGGGTGACCAGGGAGGTTGGGGCTTTGGGTAGTTTGAGGGCTTTGCATAAGTGGTTCTGAGCTGTTTTGGGGAGGGCTTTCGCACCAGAATATTTTTGAGTCGTGGTGTGGTTATCCGGAAGGAAGCTGGTGCGGAGTCCCCTTCTTGGCAGCTGAATTGGGTTGTTGCCACTCCATTCGGTGTTCGGGGCGGGAAGGGGGCCTTGGGCCCGTTTTTGCCTTCTGGCACAGTGTTTTCGTGGGGGTGCCATGAAAAACCCCTGGCCATGCGGCCAGGGGTTCGAAAAGCATGTTTCGGCAAATCAGGTTGCCAAGGTCGGTCTGAAGCGACTCAGGCGCGACGACGACGGGCGACGATGCCGCCAAGGCCGAGGAGTGCCAGTGCGCCAGGTGCCGGGATATCCCAGGTGTAGGAACCGCTGCCAAAGCTGACTTCGCTGCCGGGGCCTTCGTTGTAGCCGATGTCGGCGGTGAAGGTGAAGAAGTTGAGCTCGTTGCCATCACTGCGGGAGGAGTCCCACACGAAGTGGCCGATGTGCAGGCTGCCGCCATTGGCGTAGCGGGGGTTATCGGGGGTCAGGTTGAACCAACCTGCGCCGGAGGGGATGTTCGCACCAAGACCGGTGCCGAAGTTCGGGTCAAGAGCGGTCTGGTTGAGTGCAGCGGCTGCGCCAACGCCGTAGCCGATGTCAACGTAGGAGTCCCGCATGGGGTCATAAACGCCGGGGACCTCGAAGGAGAAGCTGGGCTTCCAGGAACCGCCCTGAGCATCAGCCAGGTCGTTGTGGTTGAAGCCGAGGCCATCAGAGGTGCCGATTTCAGCGTTGTAGACGTTGAGGACCGCTTCGGTCCCATCAGTGTTGAAGTTCGCGTACATGTCGATGACCTGCCAGTTGGTGATGCCATCGTTGTACTGGGAAGCGACACCGGAGAAACCGGTGAAGTCTGCAAATGCTGCGCCCGCGAGGGTAGCGGCGGCAGCTGACGCGATAAGGGAAGCCTTGTTCATCTCTTTAACTAACCTTTCTTTCTCTCGTCGGAGACCGACGAGGACAACCTTCTTTTCCGGAAACACAGGTTGGTTACTGCCCGCGTTTCCACTCTTTTCTCACGAGGTCGAAAGTAGCAAACAACGGGGGCCGCGCAAAGACAAAAGGGAAAATTACTGCAAAAGCGACAACTCCCGCCAAAGCCTGGCGGTTTGTTAAAAGAGGCAGTTTGGGCAGGTACCGGTCCATCAAATGATGTGACCAAGTCCCTTTTCCCGCCCTATGTCGTTGCCAAAGTGCCCGGCAACTGGGACTGAAGCGTGCCTGAGAGGCTCAAGACCCCACTTTCGTGGACACGCACCTTTTGAATGGTACCAATCAACTCGCCCGGGTCAATGCCACTTGGCGAATTGAAGAAGGTAATCAGGTCTCCCCCGGTTCTGCCTGAGAGCTGGACCGGTCCCGCATCCTGGGAGGCCTTTGGGTTCTCGGTACCGTGCCGCACGCTGCCCATGGTTGCGTCACCATTGGCGTGGTCGGCCAGCGCTTTGCCGTGTGCGGTCAAGGTGACCCCTCCAGAATCGCCCTCCTGACTCTTCAGGGGGCGATTTGGGCGTTCCTGGTCCCGCTTGCTCACTTGCTCCACGAGCACATCGACCTCTCGACCGACCCAGCGGGCATGGACCGCCTCGCTGACTTCCGCCTGGACAGCAAGGAGGAGATTGTTCCGCTCTCGCTTGATCGGGTCCGGTATGTCGTCTTCGAAGCGGTCAATGGCGACCGTTCCCGGTCGGGGGGAGTACTTGAAGATGAAATTGTTCTTGAACGGGACCTGGCGGAGCAGGTTCACCGTTGCCTGGAAGTCCTCATCCGTCTCGCCGGGGAACCCCACGATGATGTCACCTGCGATCGAGACATCCGGGACCCGCTTGATCGCTCGATCGATGAACTCGAGGTACTCCTCGACGGTGTACCCCCGGTTCATCAACTTCAGCATGCGATTCGAGCCTGACTGGGCCGGGACATGGAGGTATGGGCAGATTCTCGGGCTTGCCGCGATGACATCGAGGATGTCATCGCCGAAATCCCTCGGATAGCTGGTGACGAACCGGATTCTCTGGAGCTCGGGAACCTCCTCGTGGATGCGCTGGAGGAGGTCCGCAAAGCTCGTCGTGTGCGCATTCGTGCCCGTCGAACCACCTCGGAACGCCTTGAGCCCCGGGCCCACCTGGGCCAGCTCTCGGCCCTCCATGGAGAGGGCGGTGCCATGCGTATAGCAATAGTGGTTCACCGTCTGGCCGAGCAGGGTCACTTCCAGAACCCCCTTCTCCGCCAGTTGTCGGCATTCGGCGAGGATCTCGGAAGGGGGCCTGTGCACCTCCGCACCCCTGGTGTGGGGGACGACGCAGTAGGTACAGAACTTGTTGCAGCCTCGGGTGATGCGTACGTAGGCACTTCGCCCGGCGGCTTTCCCATTGAGGTCGGGGCTGAACGCCCTCGAGAGGTCCAGGAGCTCCAGGGAGTCCTCGGCAGCTCCCAGGGTCGTTGAGCGCCTCGAGCGGCTTCCAGCCAGGGCGACCCGGTCCAGGAGGGTTGCCTGCCCCTGCTCGGAGGCCCTCGCCTTGGCAACATTGTCGAGCAGCAGCGGGAGGCGGTCGAGTTCGCTCGGACCGCACATCAGGTCGATCTGGGGGTGGCGGCGGATCATGTCCTTGCCATCCCGCTCCGCCATGCAGCCAAGGACGCCGAGGATGAGGTCCGCGCCATCTCGTTTCCGCTGGGAGATGATGCCCACCCTGCTCAACGCCTTGTTTTCCGCCTGTTCCCGGACACTGCAGGTGTTGTAGAGCACGATGTCGGCACGGGTGTCATCAGGGGTGAACCGATAGCCGAGGGCCTCAAGTTGACCTTGGACCAGTTCGCTGTCCAGCTCGTTCATCTGGCAGCCGAACGTTTCAAGATAAACGGTCTTCTGATGCACGCTCTCTGGCTCCGGAATCTCCTATCTTAGCGACCGACAGGCTCCGAACGATGGCGTTCCATGGGAGTTGCTCGTCCTCACCTTGATCAAAGGACCTCGAAATGGCCAGCACCGAGACCGATGTGCCGACCGAGCCCAGCACCAGATCCGGCTCGTACACCGTTGCCGTGGCCCTGGTGGCCGCCGTGGGCGGCCTCATGTTCGGCTACGACATCGGGGTGATCGCCGATGCCCAGGATGGGATCAAGGGGGCCTTCGAGCTCTCGACCTTCCAGATCGAGGTGGTGGTCGCATCGGTCCTGGCCGGATCCTTCACTGGTGCGATCATCGCCGGGAAGCTCTGTGACCGCATCGGGCGACGCTGGACCAACGTCTGGGGAGGCGCCTTGTTCGGCCTCGGCTGCCTCGGCTGCGGACTCTCCGCGGACTTCACCATGATCACCGCTTGCCGGGTCATCATGGGGCTTGGTGTGGGTTTCTCCTCCGTGGCGGGCCCTCTCTACATCGCAGAGATTTCGGCGCCCTGGTCGCGGGGTGCGATGGTCAGCCTCTACCAGCTCGCCATCACCCTCGGCATCTTCATCGCCTTCCTCATCGGGCTCTTCCTCGGGACCGAGCTCTGGCGAGTCCATTTCTGCATCGGCTCCCTCATGGGTGTCGGGCTCGTCTTCGGCATGCTGGCGATGCCCCCCAGCCCGCGCTGGCTGGTCGGTCGAGGTCGCACCGAGACAGCTCTTGGTGTCCTCAAGCGCACGACTGGTTCCACGGAAGCCGCCCAGTCGGAACTGGAAGCGATCAAGGTCCGGGTTCGTGAGGAGTCCGGCGAGCGCTTGTTCGATGCACTTCTTGCAAGCCCCGCGGTTCGTCGAGCCCTGATCCTGGCAATCGGTCTGGCCTTGTTGCAGCAGTTCAGCGGCATCAACGCCATCATGTTCTACGGGCCCTCGATCCTCGAGGAGATCGGCCTTGGCGACAAGAAGCTGCTGCTCACCGCCGCAATCGGCCTGGTCAACGTTCTGGCCACGTTCATCGCAATCTGGCTCGTCGATCGACTCGGTCGCAGGGTCCTGCTCCTCTGTGGAACCAGCCTGATGATGCTTTCCCAGATCGGGATCGGGCTTTCCGCCCTCTGGATCCCCAGCACCCAGACGGCCACGACCGGGTCACATTCCATGGCTGGCATCATTGCCCTGGTGCTCATCTTCGTGGCGATCATTGCCTTTGCGTTCAGCCTCGGACCCTTGGTCTGGCTGGTGATCTCCGAGATCTTCCCCGCCGGGGTCAGAAGCGCCTGCGTGGGCATTGCAACGTCCGCCAACTGGGTCGGGGCATTCCTGGTGGCGCTCTTCTCCCTCACCGTCCTCGAGAACAAGACCATGGGCACCACCGCGGTCTTCTGGCTGTTCGCGGGCTCCAATGTCGTTGCGATCCTGTTCATTCTCATGCGGCTCCCTGAAACCAAGGGTGTCAAGCTCGAGCGGATCGAGGAATTCTTCACTCGCCCATCGGATGCCCGGAGCGAGCGTTGATCTGATCCCGTGGATTCACGGTCTTGATTTCGACCTCGAGGTGGCCCTCCAGCCGATAAGAGGGGCATGGTTCTCCGGGCCGGACATGGCATAGCTCTCCTGACCCTGGCACTGCTCGTCCTCGGCGTGGTCATGGTCAACTCCGCCGGGCTCCTGGTCGGCTCCAGCGCTCAGAAGATCACCCATCAGCTGGTCTTTCTGGGGCCACCGATGCAGCACGCCTTGCTGGCGACCTGTGCCTTGTGCCTCGGTGCGATGCTGCCCGTCCGTCGGATCGCCGGGCTCAAGGGTGGCCTGAACCCGGCTCCATGGATGCTCCTTGGTTCGATCCTGCTGCTCGTCCTGGTCTGGGCACCGATGGGCATCACCATGAACAGTTCCAGCCGCTGGCTGGATATCGGTGGTGTTCGATTCCAGGCCAGCGAGTTCGCCAAATGGTCCCTCCCGGTCTTCCTGGGCTGGTTCCTCACGCGTGATGGCATCGAGATCCATCGATTCCTCCGCGGGCTCCTGCCCACGTTCCTGGTGATCGGTCTCGTGACGGGGCTGATCGCGATCGAGGACCTGGGCACGGCCTTCCTGCTCGGCGCCGTGGCCGTGGTGATGCTGCTGGCAGCCGGGGCTCGCTTCTGGCACATGCTCTGCCTTGCCCCGCTTGCGATCGGGGGCCTGGTCTTCGGCATCATCGCACAGCCCTATCGGATGGCACGGCTCGCGATCTTTCGGGATCCCTGGGTGGATCCCGAGGGGGCTGGCTGGCACATCATCCAGTCCTTGCGTGCGATCAGTGGGGGTGGCTTCCTCGGACGTGGCCTCGGGGCGGGCGAGCAGAAGTTCGATCTTGCCGAGGACACCACCGACTTCATCTTCTCGATCATCTGCGAGGAGCTGGGCCTCCTCGGTGCGACCCTGGTCATCGCGGCGTTCGTCGGACTGCTTGTCTGCGGGCTCTCCATCATCTGTCGTCGAAACGGTGATGGTGAACGAACGCCCGTCATTCGTTCCGAGGCCATGGTTCGCCTGATCGGACTCGGCATCATCCTCACGGTCGGGATGCAGGCGTTGTTCAACATCCTCGTCACAACGTCCCTTGTTCCCACCAAGGGAATCGCCCTGCCTCTCGTCAGCCGAGGCGGGACCGGTTGGATCCTGACCGCCTTCTGTCTTGGTTTGCTGATCGCCATCGAGCGAACCGGCTCCCTGCGGGGTACGGACCCGCCCGAAAGCGGGGGACCGGGCGAGGAGGCCGGACCTCAGGATCCCTCGTCGGCCCCAGAAGTCGATGCGGGGCCGGCATGAGGGGCGCCATCGTCCTGGCAGGTGGTGGCACGGGCGGCCATCTCAGCCCCGGGCTTGCGGTCGCCGAGCGACTCCACTCGATGGCAGCCGACACCGAGGTGGTCTTCGCCTGTTCCAGTCGAGCCATTGATCGAACGATGCTCGAAGCAGCAGGGGCCCGATTCCACCCGATTCCCGCTGCCCCGTTTCGGCCCACGCCATCGGGGATCATGCGCATGATCCGCGAGAACCATCGAGGTACCCGGAGTTCAAGCGATCTCATCAAGGAGGTCGGTGCGGGTGTCGTACTGGCCATGGGGGGGTACGTCAGCGTGCCCGTCGTTCGTGCCGCCATCAGGAATCGACTCCCGATCGTCCTGTTGAATCTCGATGCGCTCCCAGGGCGGGCCAACTGCTGGGTCGCTCGTCATGCAAGCGCGATCTGTACCGCCGTGCCGCTGAGCTCGCACCGCTCGCTCGGAACACCCGAGCAGGTCGGGTTCCCGCTCCGAAGAACCGCTCTGGCCGCCATGGACCAGCTCGGTTGTCGCGAACGTCTGGATCTCGATCCGAGCCTGAACACCTTGCTCGTCACCGGTGCTTCCCAGGGAGCCTCCTCGCTGAATGCGCTCATGCAGTCGATCGTCGAGGAGACGCCCCTGGCGTTGAGTGGGTGGCAGGTCATCCATCTTTCGGGACCGAAGGATGAAGAGTCCCTGCGTGCCGCCTACCGGAAGGCGGGCGTTCCGGCCCATGTCACGTCGTTCCTCGGTCAGATGGGTCTGGCCTGGGGCGCGGCGGATCTGGCATTGAGTCGTGCTGGTGCGAACTCGGTCGCCGAGGCCTCTGCCAACAACGTGCCGACCTTGTTCGTTCCGTATCCCCATGATCGCAAGGTCCACCAGCAGTACAACGCCGAGCCCCTGGTCCGACTCGGTGGTGCTGCGATCGCGACCGATGCCGTCGACGTCCGGCTCAATCGAACTTCGATCGGGGTGCCCCTGATCGATCTCCTGACCGATCCTGCTCGTCGCTCCGCGATGCGCTCCGTGCTCGAAGCACGGCCCGATGTCGACGGAGCAGCCGAGATCGCCCGGCTGCTCCTCGATCGTTGCTGACACTGGTGGATCAGCTGGTCGTCGCCAACCAGGCGGCGAGCAGGTCGACCGCGGCCTGGAGGTCCTTCTTGTCCATCGATTCAGTCACGGTGTGGATGTAGCGGGTGCCTGCGGCCAGGGTGGCGCAGCGTGCGCCCGAGCCTGAACGCTGGATGGCGGCTCCATCCGCGCCACCAAGCGGCAGGATCGCCCGCTGGTGCTTGATCCGGTGCTTGCGCGCCACCGCACACAGTTCCTCGACCAGTTCATGGTTCGCGATCATCGAACTGTCCTGGACCACGAGTGCCGCACCATCGCCGCGCTTGGTGACGCGCTGGGTGGTGGGGACTCCCGGGGTGTCGCAGCCCAGCGTGACGTCCAGGCCGATCCCGACATCCGCCTTGACCTGGTTGGCCGCCACCTGGGCGCCTCGGAGGCCGACTTCCTCCTGGGTGGTGAAGGCGATGACGATCTCGCTGGAATGCCTGCCGAGTGCGCCCTTGGCCTTCGAGAGCTTGCGCAGCGCCTCGATCGCGACGTAGCAGGCGAACCGGTTGTCGATCGCCTTCGAGACCACCGCGTCAGGCTGTTCGACGAAGGGCTCGTGCATGACCACGAAGTCGCCGATCTTCACCTTCTTCGCCACGTCCTTCGGGGCCATGCCGAGGTCGATGAAGAACTCATTCAGCTCGGGGACCTTCTTGCGATCCTCGGCGCTGGCGATGTGGACCGGCTTGCCGCCGGGGTTCAGGACGCCGATCAGGTCTTCCTTGCCCGTGCAGACCATCACGCGGCGGGAGAAGAGATTCCGTGCATCGAAACCGCCCGCGGGGTTGATCCAGAGGAAACCGTTCTCGTCGACGTGGCGGACGTAGAAGCCGATTTCGTCCATGTGGGCGGCAACCATCACCCTGGTCGGCTTCTTGCGCCCGGTGGTCTTCCGGGTCGGTTTTCTGGTGCAGATCAACGAGCCCATGCTGTCCACCGTGGTGGAGTCGAACAGGCCCTTGATCTCCTTCCGGATCAGGTCTCGGACGCGTTCCTCGCGTCCGGGGACGCCGGGGGTCTCGCAGAGTCTTCTGAAGAGGTCGATGTTCAGGGCCATGTCTGGAGCTCCAGTCGTGCTCGATGGGTATGTCGAATGGGAAACGTCTAGAATAGCACCCCTCCCGAAAGCAGGCAGCATGCAGTTCGACACCCCCCTCCGAGATCGCCATCAGAACTGGGTCACCGATGAAGGCAGGCGCATCGCCTCCAGAATCGCCTCAACCCAACGACCGGGCGCGGCATCCGCCGACTCCGGGGCGTCGTTCGAGATCGAGTACATCCCCTACGGGCCCGCCGATGAAACCGGATCCCCTTCATGCGAGATCGTGTCCGCTTACGGTCCGGTCGAGCCCGAGTATGCGGCGATCCGGCGTGGTGTCGGTCTGATGGATTCACCGCACCGGACCACGATCGAGCTTCGTGGCGGCGATCGTCTTTCGTTCCTCGATTCGATGATCACCCAGAAGGTCGGTGACCTTGCCCCGGGGAGCGTGCGACGCTCCTTCTGGCTCAACCGCAAGGGACGCATCGTTTCCGACCTCGTGGTCGCCAACCTCGAGGACCGCTGTCTTCTGGAAGTCGACGTGCACAAGGCGGAGGAGACGATCAAGACACTCGACAACTATCTCTTCGCGGAGGATGCCGAGTTCCATTGGGATCCCACGGAACACCGCCAGCTCCGCCTGCACGGCTCCGCTGCCTGCGCCGCTCTCGATGACCTGCTTGATGAAGGCAGCGCGCCGGGACCGGATGCCGTGACGGAGGGAACGATGGGGTCCTGCAGGGTCGTTCTCGTCCGCATCGATGAAACCGGTGAACCCGGGATCGCCGTCATCGTCCGCACCGACGAGGTCGCGCAGGTCTGGGATCGCCTCCTTGCCTGGGAGGGGTCCGGCGAACAGAGGGTGCGTCCGGTCGGCTGGTCCGCGTTCAACACCGCGCGGATCGAGGCTGGTACCCCGTTGTTCAACGTCGACTTCGGATCCGATGCACTCCCACAGGAAAGTGGGGTGCTCGAGGATCGGGTCTGTTTCAACAAGGGCTGCTATCTCGGTCAGGAGATCGTCGCCCGCCTGCAGAGTCTCGGCCACGCCAAGCAGCTCCTGGTCGGCCTGGATCTCGACGGCGAGCTGCTTCCGGTCGCGGGTTCCCAGATCTTCGAGAGTGCCGCGATGGCGGACGGCTCGAGCGGCCTCGGTCCGCAGGTGGGCTGGGTGACCAGCAGCACCATCGCACCGATGCTCGGGGCACGGCCCGTCGCACTGGCGATGATCCGGTATGAACAGGCTGCTGCAGGCACCTCCCTGCACCTCACCGCGGAGGGTGAGCGGATCGATGCGGTTGTTCGCGAACAACTGAGCTTCCTGCCGGGAGCGGGTTCTTGACTCCCGCACCCGCGGGCAGCGAGCCGGGCGGATTCGAGCTCGGTCCGGAGCTGCTGCTGCTCCTTCTCGGCGTCATCGCGACCCTGATCGTCCTCGGCGTCGCCCTCTGGCTCGTCCGTCAGATGCATCTGGAGGATCGTGAACGTCGGGCGCTGGAATCCAACGACGTCGATCGGCATCCGAAGGGAGGGTCCGATGGTCACGGGTGATGAGGCGGCAAGGCGAGTGCGGATCACCGAGGTCGGACCTCGTGACGGCCTGCAGAACGAACCGGGGATCATCCCGATCGAGCAGAAGCGTGCGCTGGTCGATGCCCTGGCGGCAACCGGGTTGCAGGAGATCGAGGTTGGCAGCTTCGTGCGTCCGGACGTGATTCCCCAGCTGGCCGACAGTGCGGAACTCTTCGAGTCCCTCCCGCGCCATGCCGGCGTGGTCTACTCCGCCCTGGTCCCCAATCTCCGAGGACTCGAGCGAGCACTCGAAGTGCAGGTCGACAAGGTGGCGGTCTTCACCTCGGCGAGCGAAGGGTTCGCGCGCGCAAACGTCAATGCATCCATCGCCGAGACCATCGACCGGTTCCGGCCGGTGATCGAGGGTGCGCACGCGGCAGGCAGGCCGGTACGCGGCTACGTCAGCTGCGTCGTCGCCTGCCCCTACGACGGCGGGATCGAACCTGCCCTGGTGCGCGATGCCTGCGAGCGTCTCCTCGAGATCGGCATCGACGAACTCGATCTCGGGGACACCATCGGTGCCGCCCGTCCCGAGGACATCGAAGCCCTGCTCGCCGGGCTCGACGGCCTGGTTGCAACCGACGATCTCGTGCTGCATCTGCATGACACCAACGGCATGGCACTCGCCTGTGCACGACGGGCGCTCGAGCTCGGCATCCGCCGGTTCGACTCGGCCTGCGGGGGACTTGGAGGTTGTCCGTTCGCTCCGGGAAGCCCCGGAAACGTCGGGACCGAGGCACTCGTTCGGCTCTGCGAGGAACTTGGATTCGAAACCGGCATCGACAGGGCCGGAGTCGAGGCCGCCGCACAGGCGATCATCACGAGCCTGAAGACCTCGCGCGGCGATCGAACCTCCGGCTGAACCCGGAGTCACGATTCGAAGCATGCGAAACGATCAGGCGGTCGTCGCCTCGTCGTCGCCGGAGATCCGTATCGTCCGGGTCGGGTACGTCACCTGTGCCGATTCCATGTGGCGACCTCCCGGTGGTCGTTCCTCGGGAGGACCATGCAGTGCGCAGAGTCGTTCGGCATGCGGCACTTCCTCGCGAAGAATGCAGGTGGTCCCCTCGACCGTCCACCCGTGCGTTCCCCTGGCAAGTCTTCGAACCTCAAGTTCGTCACCCTCGAGGATCACTGCGAGCGGACTGGTGGGAAACCCGAATGCTCCGGTGTTGATCACGCCCGGCCTGCGCGATCGGCTGATGCCGTTCCGATGGCAATGACCGACCACCATCCAGTCCGCTCGGGGAAAGAAGGCCTGTGCGAATCGTCTTGCGAGTTCCGGGAAACGTCGCCATTGCTGAAGGATCCTCAGGACCGCCCCCGGCCTGAGCATCAGGCTCGGCACCGTCGAGTATCCGGGACTGGTCGGGTCGATCCCCCATTCCACGATCGCGGCACCACGGACCGAATCGAACCGACTTTCGATCGTCTCCTCGCCGGGGTGCAGTTCTCTTATGCGTTCCCATTCCTCATGCATGACCGCAGCCTCACGTGCCCAGGGTGCGATGTTCGACTGGAAGGCATCCCCGTGCGTGACCACGATCCTGCCCTCTCCGAATTCGGCCGCACGCCAGGGAGAGAGTTCCGGGTCATGGTTCCCGGCAAGGAGAAGCAGTTCCGTACCGGCTCGTTCACTCAGATCGAGCAGGAGACGGATCTCCCGCTCCACAGGTTCGATGAGTTCCTGCTTGTGGGTTTCCGCGAGATCGCCGTTCACGAGGAGGCGGTCGCACGCTCCGAGGAGCGGTTCCAGCAACCTCGCCGAAGCGACCCTGTTCCGCCTCGGCATGTGGGTGTCGGAGATGACGATGGTTCGTGACATGAGCCCTCTCGGCAGCCTGTTGATCACTCTTCGGCTACCGAGGGGTTCGGGGTCAAGTTCGGTTCGAGATCTACTCGCTTTCGGTCCGGTCGCGCTCGTCCTCGGGGGGTGGCGGGAACTCGTCGGACTGGTTCCTCGCCGCGGGGCCGAAGGTGATCACGTTCTTGCCGCTCCGCTTGCTCTCGAGGGCGAGCTGGTCGGCCTTGCGGAGCAGCTCCTCCGGATCCTGACCGTCCCAGGGGTAGCTGACCATCCCGGCGGAGATGGAGAGCGTGCCGGGTGCATTGAGACCGATCTGTGGGAGCTGGAGGCTTCCGACCTGATGCTGGAAACGTGAAGCGATCTGTTCGATCGACTCCGGCGGGCTGGAACAGGCGGAACGCGGTCCTGCGGGATCGGGTGCGAAGATCACGACGAATTCGTCGCCGCCGACCCTGAACACATGGTCACCCCGCCTGATCACCGATCGGAGCAGCTGTACGGTCTCACGCAGGACCTTGTCACCTGCGTCGTGGCCGAACTGATCGTTGTAGGTCTTGAAGTTGTCGATGTCGAAGAACATCACCGTGACCGCTCTCCGTTCGGAACGGGCTCTGTCGATGACCTTTCCCAGGACCTTGTTGAGCGCCCTGCGATTGCCCGCACCGGTGAGTTCGTCCGTCCACGCCTTGCGTCGGTAGTCCGCGTGCTGGTGCTGAAGGACGAGCCAGTGTCGGAGCCAGCGGCACCAGGGAGTGAGGGTCGCCTCGTCCGCCGTCTCCGAAGCGAGGAATCCGAACGACTCCTCCTCTCCGATCTGGACGCATGTCCATCCCCGACCTCGACCGGAGGGCGTCTCCTTCCCGGGAATCTCCGTGATCCGATCCATCACCAGTTCCAGGGATGTGATGCCGGTTCGATTCCGGATGAGCTCGATCGCGATGTGCTCGATGTGCCGGCCTTCGATCACCGCATGGATGAGGTGGGTGTCGCCGATGTCGCCTTGTGAGGCGTAGTCACCCAGGAGCGACTCGCCCGGTTCCGGGAGCTCCATCGAGGCTTCCTCCTCGATCCTGGTGCACGCCTCCTCGAGCACGATCTCCACGATCGAGCGGTGGTAGGTGGTCGAGTTCCGCGTGCCTCCAGTGGCGTTCGTTTCCTGGTCCTCGTCATGGTCACGGTATGTCGCGAGGTCATCCCCGCCGGTGTCCGCTTCTTCGACCGGATCGAGGGCCTGACGGAGGCGCTCCGCCGAGGCGGGAAGCGTCAGTGCATCGTTGAAACCTGCAACCAGTGCCGAGTTCGCGCGGTCCTGCTCCTCGTCCGGAAGCAGGAGGATCATGCGTACGTCCGGGTCGGTGCTCCGGAACGCCTCGACGACTGCGGGATCATCGAGTCCGGAGGGCGGGGGGGCCATGAGGATCGCTGAAATCCGATCGGTCGGATTCGGTGACCCCGCCTCGCAGAGCGCGTCGAAGATCGTCTCGACCATCCGGATCCGGTTGGTCTCGAGCTCCTTGCTCAAACGCCGGAGCTGCTCGACCGGCAGCCCCGCCCGGATCAGCACCGGACGTCGGCTCGTGGACTTGGGATTGGTACCGATCGCACTCATCCCGGCTCACTCCAGTTCATCCGCTGATGGATCCTCGTCCTCGTTTCGACCCAGCAGCATGTCCAGTTCCCCTGCCGAAAGAGTACGTTCCGGGGGGTCCTTGGGGTTCGTCCCGGCCGGACTTTCTCCGGTCTGTTCTGACTCGGGGGCCTGTGCCTCCCCGGTCTCCTCCGCCTCGACCTGATCGGCTTCCCGTTCGGTCCCTGCGAGTCTCAGCTGACCGTATCCCGACGGCTTCTCCTGCTCGCTCTGCGGGGCCCGTGTCTGGCGGGTCGTGACGTTGGTGATGTCGATGAGCATCAATCCCTTCGACGTCGATTCGACCGCGAACAACTCGACGTCCCTGAGCTTCTCCCTGATCGACCGATAAAGCTCGGGCAGGAGTTCAAGGCGACCATCGGGGTTGTAGACCAGGAGCGCGATGGCATCATCCTTCGGGAGGTTCTGTCGTCTGCGAGGTTCCTGGGATCGATTCAAGGTGCAGAGTTCCGCCAGCGCGGCCAGTGGGTTGTGAACCTCCGTGACCTGCCCTCTGGCACGCTGGATCGACTGCATGACATCCGGAGGACAAGGTGTCTCCTGTGGTCTCAGGAGCACATAGTGGCGAAAACGCCTGTGCCAGTTTTCCGGTGCCTCATGCACGGCATCACCTCTCCAGATTGATCCTAGCACGGGAATAAGGCCGTGCCGCATCGGTTCCGGAAGGTTCGAGGGGGTGCCAGCCACCGAACGGGCGCACAGCGTTTTCGGACGCGGCAGTCACCTGCCTTGACCGTGTCGCAGGGTGTTCAGGGAATGGCTTTGACCAGTCGTTCGAAGAGACCCACGCCCAGTGCAGCATCGTTGGTGCGTTCGGGATGCCACTGCACGCCGAGACGACAGGGGTGTGTTCTGTCACGAACGGCTTCGATCACGCCATCCTCCGCCCGGGCGACGACCTCCAGGCTGCCTGCCTCGGAGATCGCCTGCCGGTGATGGCTGTGGACCTCACCGGAACCGAGTGCGCCTTCGACGCCATGGACCGTTCCATTCCAGTGAAGATCGGCCGTCGCGAGCGAGTCCGGCAGATGCTGGTCGAGAGTGCCGCCGGCTTCAAGACTCATCAACTGCATCCCGAGACAGATCGCGAGGATGGGATGGTTCGTCCCGTCGAGCTGTTCGAGCAGTGCACGTTCGAACGCCTGGCGTCGAGGTGACATCGTCGTGATCTTCGGATGGTTGGTGACGCCGTATCCGGTCATGTCCGGATCATCACCGCCGGTCAGCACGATCGCGTCGCAGCACGCCAGGTAGTCGGGGGTCGATTCTGGCACGCATGGGAGCAGCAGGGGGGTGGCGCCCACCGAGGCCACCATCTCCGAGTAGGGGAATCGACTTCGGTAGCTTTCCGCTTCCACATCCACGGTGATGCCGATGCGGGGACATGTGCCGACTCGGGTCACGAGTTTCCGTCCACTTTGATGATCACGTTCACGAGGCGTGCTGCAGGAACGTCGGTTTCCCAGGTCCGTGCGAGTTCCAGACGAGCGGTCTGTCTTCCCGCCTTGTTCATCCTCAAGGTGAAGCGGGTCATGACCTCCCCCCCGGGCAGGTCCTTTTGAATGGGCTCGGTGGTCGGTGCGCCGACCAGCTCGATGCCTTCGGAGTGGGTCGTCATCGACCAGGTGTATCCGGTCCCGGCATTCGAGGGCAGTTGGATGATCTCCTCGCGACCGACGACGGATTCGAGCATCAGTTGTTCCGGCGCACCGTCCGGCGACGCCGGGCCGACCACGGTCAGCATGTGGTCTCCCCGGTCACCGTCCTGGGCGGCGCACCCCGCCAGGGCGAGGATCGGGAGGGTCATGGCGAGGAGGGCGATCCGGATCTGGGTCATGGGGCTGGCTCCAGGAGCGTTCATGGTGGTCATGAGGCCATTATGCCCGCTCAGGGCGGAAACGGGGAATTCGGTTTGCGGCTCCTGCGGGGACTGGATACCCTGTGTGGCTCGGTTACCGCCGGGCACGTATCCGGCGGAGGTCCCTCCAAGGGGCTTTCCAAGACTGATTTCAAGCGAAGGCAGAGGCATACATGAGCCAGTTCCAGACCCCCGGTCCCCAACTCAAGATGAAGACCGGTTCCGACGGTCGTTTCTACGTCGACCACAAGGACATCGACATGCTGCGACGCATGCTGACCCCCAACGGGAAGATGTACTCCCGGAAGCGTCTTTCGACGTCCGCGCGTGAACAGCGTGCGCTTGGGCAGGCAATCAAGCGAGCCCGCTACATGGCCCTGCTCCCCTACACGAACGCAACCCTCTGAGCCCGTTTCGAGGCTCGACGGAACAAACGAGAACCCCGGCATCCTGCCGGGGTTCTTCATTGGCTTTCGTTTTCCTGCGTCAGCCGAGGAAGCGGCTGATGACCGGGAGTTTCGCGAACCGTTCCCGCCATCTGCGCAGGAAGGTCGGCACCCACTTCAGGACCAGGAGCGGTCTCAGTCTGCGGATGCGATCTTCGGCAGGGCAGTGACTCAGTGCACGACGCAGCCTCAGTCTGGCCAGGGTCGGCTCGTTCAACGACAGCGCGCTCAGGACCAGGTTCTCATGCGTGGCGGTCAGGGTCGGATTCATCCGGATCAGCCTGCGTGAGACCCGGTCCCCACCTCGGGTGTCTCCACTGTCGTATCGGGCGTAGGCCATGCGTCTGAGCAGCTCGACGTCATTCGGGTGACGTTCCATGGCTTCGGCCAGGATGTCGGTGCTGATGCCGGGAAGTCCGGCGTTCAGGAGCAGGTCACAGAGCTGGACGGTGGTCTCCCGATCCGCATCACGACTCAGGAAGTCGGCGTGTTCCAGCAGGAGCCCCTTCGCCTCTCGCGTCTTCCTGACGGTGAGGAGGCTGCCTGCGAGGTGCATGATGGTGGGGCCGTCTTCGGGGTCGAGGCTCCGGATCAGTTCCAGCTCCGAGATCGCCTGATCATGTCGTCCCATGCGGATGGAGAGGGTCGCAAGCCGTCGGTGTGCGCCGATGTCCGCAGGTTGCAGTTCCAGCACTCGACGGAACTTCTCCTCGGCTTCGCCATACCGCCCCAGAGTGGTCAGCAGGTCACCGAATTCAAGCAGGGTTTCGGCCGAGCCGGGATCCTCGCGAAGATCCTGGAGGTACATGCGGACCGCTCGATGCGTCCGACCTGACTTGGCAAGAACCGCTCCCAGCCGCGCACGGACCCTCGGAAGCGCCGGGTCCTGGCTGGCGGCCTCCCTGAAGCACCAGGCGGCGCGGTCCAGCTCGCCCCTCGAGAACAGGCTTTCACCCATTGCAAAGAGGCAGTTCGGGTACTCGTCCATGTACTGCTGGGCCAGGAAGTAGACCTCCTCGGCCTCGTCGTGACGCTCCAGGCTCGACAGGACATCGATCTGGTGGGCCCAGGCCTCCTCACAAGTCGGCTCGAGGACACAGGCATCCTTCAGCAGGCGAAGTGCCTCCTCCGGCCGATTGGCCTTGGAGAGTGCGATGCCAGCCGATGCCTTGATCTCACCCTCTTCGGGGAGTGCGCTGGCTGCGGCCAGGTAGCAGTCGATCGCTTCGTTGAGGCGCCCGGAGGCATCCAGGGTCAGGGCGAGGTTGAAGACCCAGTCGCCACGATCAGGAGCGATCTCAAGCGCGAGCCGCAGCGCCTTCTCAGCCTCATCGAGGCGGCCGCGCCTGAAGAGCTCGAGCGCTCTGTCGACATGGTCCTCGGCTGCATTCCAATCGGTCATCCTGGGGGCTCCACCGGGCTTCGGTTCACTGATTGAACGCGCTCCACCCCCGGATGGCAAGTGGCAGCAGGCATGAAGTCACATTGAATGGAAGGAAGTGCATCTTGGCGCCTCCCACGGGGGTCGGAATCGGTACGATTGCCGATGTCCCGGGCTGGTTTGCCCGGGTTTCCTCATGGACTTCATCGACCGGAGTTGGGCCAGACCATGCGATCTTGGAAGCGATCCTTCCGCCTCGTGCTGACCAAGGGGGGGCTTCTCGCCTGCCTCTGCGCGATCCAGATCGGTTTCCATGCGCCCTCAGCGGCTGCAGACGATGATCTGAGCTTCCTCACCACGATTCTCAGGAATCCGGCCATTTCGGATGCGACGCGGACCGATGCCGCGGTCAGGCTCCTCCGGCTCGGCGGCTCCGGGGCCAATGAAGCCTTGTCGGAGGCCTTGAGGTCCGGAGAAACAGCCCAGGTCGAAGCCGTTGCTCGAGCCCTTGCTGACAACGGGGTGCCGCCTCGACTCGTGGCGGATGCCCTGGTCGCGGCCCTCCTCGACGCAAGCCCGGACTTCGGAGTGCTTGCCGGGCGGACGCTTGCTCGCCTCGGCGAGAGTGAGATCACGCCGATCCTCGCCATGTCGCTTGATCCCGACGCCTCGGACGCCACCCGGATCGCTGCGATTCGCGCCCTTGGTGGATTCCAGTATCGCGCGTCGGTCGAAGCCCTGATCAACATGCTGGATGCGACCGGCGACCCCACGCGTCTGGCTGCGATCACCAGTTCGCTCTACGAGATCACTCGAATCGATCTTGGTGAGGAGAAGGCTCGATGGCGCAGCTGGTGGGATGCCGTCGATTCGATGCCCCTGGAGCAGGCGATCGGTGCCGCCAGCGCCGGCAACCAGGCCCAGCAACTGGAAGCACAGCGGGAGTCGATCGAGTTGCTCCAGACCAGACAGGCCAGGCTCAGCGACCGGCTGCAGTCGGTGCTTGGTGACTGGTTCCTGACCCTGCCCGAAACCGAACGTGGCGATCGGCTGCATGTCATGCTCGGTGATGAACTCAGCGTGGTCCGCCTCTTCGCCGCCAATCAGGTGCAGCGGTTGCTGCGCAACGGTGTCGTGCCGGATGAACAGACGGTGGCCGCGGTCCTCGTTCTGCTTGACGACGAGGTCGCCGAGCTTCGCATTCTCGGCGCGCAGCTGCTTGCGGCGATCGGCATCGAAGGTCTGCCCGAGCGGCTTGCTCGCAAGGTGACCGAGGAGATCGATCCCCAGGTCGCCTCGGTGATGCTGGACCAGATCGCACTTCGTCCCTGCCCCGATGCCTTCGAGCCGGTACTTGCAAGGCTTGATGACGGCATGACCGGTGCGGCCGCCGCACGTGCCCTGTCGCGCATGGTGGATTCGAAGATGGTGCCCGAAGGTTGGGTCAAGCGCGCACGACCGCTGGTCCGTGAACTCCACGCGCGGCTCGTGATTCCCGCAACGGCTTCGCTGTTCGTGCTGGTCGGCGAGGACGCTGATCTCGAGGTGGCATTGCTCGATCTCGATCATGATTCACTTGCGGTTCGCAGGGCATCCGCGTTCTCCTTCGTCGCCCGCCAGCGATACGAACCGGTGGTCGCACGTTCCGACGACGAAGGCGTCCGGCCTGCAGCGATCAAGGCCTTCGGCCTGATGCCTCCCTCGACCGACAACCTGCTTCGGATGCTCGCGATCGAGCCCGAGGAGACCCAGCTCGTCCTCTGGAGGGAATCCCTCCGGATGCTTGCCGTTCGTTTCCCGGAAAGTCAGGTCCTGAATAACGACGATCTCCTCTCGCAGTCCGACCGCGTGTCGATCCAGATGCGTGTCGATCTCCTTGATGCGGCGATGAGCAGCAACGCATTCGAATCCGACGCCGTGTTCAAGGGAAGGCTCCTGGAACGTTTCACCGGTCTGCTGGTCGAGGGCAGTCGCTGGCAGGAGGTCGCCAAGGTCCTTGGACGGCCAGGCATCGAGCTCGCCGGGATCCTGCCGAAGCGGCTCTTCACCGCGCGCATGCGGATCGAGGACTTCGAGGGTGCCGCCAACATCGAGGATTCCCCGAATGCATGGCTCGACTACCTCGACACCAGCATCGAGATCGCGCCTGCCGGCGCCGCGACGATCGTCGAGGAGATTCGCACCCGCTTCGATGGAAGGCTCGATGAGGATCAGCTCGAGCGTCTGGACGGCATCATTCTCAAGATCGCCATCGTCGATGGTTCGATGACGGAACCAGAGGTTGACTGAGCCGATTGATGCAGGGCTTGTCGAACGGATCAGGCGTTCGAACCGCCCCGTGGTCTTCTGTGGTGCAGGGCTGAGCGCGGAAAGCGGTATCCCGACCTTCCGGGCCGCGTCCGATCATGCACTCTGGTCTCGATACGATCCCGAGGAACTCGCCTCCATCGAGGGATTCACGCGCAATCCTGATCGTGTTCGCGGCTGGTACGCATGGCGTCGAGGGCTGGTCGCCGAAGCGATGCCCAACGATGCCCACCACGCACTCGCCGGCTGGCACGAAGCACTGCTTGTCACCCAGAACGTCGATGATCTTCAGGAACGGGCCGGCGCGCCGGATGAACGGATCCTCCATCTCCACGGATCGATCGTTCATGACCGCTGTCATGATGGCTGTGGCTGGGTCGGTCCGGTCGAATCGGAGGCAGGAGGAGGTCGTTCCGAGTGTCCCCGCTGTGGGGGTGTCGCTCGGCCGGCAGTGGTCTGGTTCGGGGAGACCCTGCCTCAGGCGGTCTGGACACGTGCCTGCAGAGCCTGCTCCGAGACTGACCTGCTCCTGGTCGTCGGGACCAGCGGGGTGGTGCAGCCGGCAGCGATGCTGGTGGAGATGGCGGCCGACGGGGGGGCCTACGTGGTGAATGTCAATCCCGAACCCACGCCTCTGGATGCCCTGGCCGATGCGAGCATTCATGCCCCTGCTGCCGGCGTGCTGCCTGCCCTGCTTCCGGACTGAACGCCGCGGCTTCGATATCATGGTCGGTCTCAGCAGGCATCAAGAGGAGCACAGCCCCATGGCCAAGAAGTCAGGACGTCGAAGAGCAGCAGGCGCGCGTTCACGAGCACGCACCAGGCATACTCGTGTCGAGAGCGACTCGATGGGGGAGATGACCCTCCCTGCGGACTCGATCTATGGAGCGACCACTGCACGAGCCGTGGCGAACTTCCCCATCGCGAATCGACCGCTTCCCTACGAGGTGATTCGTGCGTTCGTTCTCCTGAAGTGCGCTGCTGCCGAGACCAACATGGATCTCGGCGTGCTGCAGAAGACCAAGGCTCGGATGATCATGAAGGCCTGCAACGAGATCATCGACGGCATTGATGCCCAGGCCGCCGATGGCACCCTCGATGCGGGCTGGATGAAGCAGTTCCCGGTCGACGTGTTCCAGACCGGGTCCGGTACGAGCACCAACATGAACGTGAACGAGGTGGTGTCGAACCATGTCTCACTGTCCCGAGGCAACGAGGTCGGGGCGAAGGAACCGATTCATCCGAACGACCACGTGAACATGGGGCAGAGCAGCAACGACACCTTCCCGACCGCGATGCAGATCGCTGCCGCCATGGCGATCAAGGAGCACCTGCTGCCCTCGGTGAAGGCGCTGGCGAAGGCCCTGCACGCGAAGGCCCGCAAGTGGGACAAGATCGTGAAGATCGGTCGGACCCATCTCATGGATGCGACGCCGGTCAGGCTCGGACAGGAGTTCGGGGGGTTCGCCGCCCAGATGGATCTCGCCAGGGTTCGTGCCGAGCGTGCCATGGTCCGCCTCGCCGAGAACCTCCCGATCGGCGGGACCGCGGTCGGAACCGGGATCAACACTCATTCCCGCTTCGGGAAGGGTGTCGCTTCCAGGCTTTCGAAGATGTCCGGCGTGAAGTTCAGCGAGGCCGCCAACCACTTCGAGGCCCAGTCCACCCGCGACTGCGTCGTGGAGGCCTCCGGAGAGCTGAAGACGATCGCCGTCTCGCTTTCGAAGATCGCGAGCGACATCAGATTGCTCGGTTCAGGTCCTCGCGCCGGGCTGTTCGAACTCAGCCTGCCAGCGACCCAGCCGGGATCATCGATCATGCCGGGCAAGGTCAATCCCGTGATGTGCGAATCGGTCGTCCAGGTGGCATGCCAGGTCATCGGCAACGACGCCGCGATCACTGCTGGAGGACTCGGGGGGGTGGGTTCGATCCTTCAGCTGAACGTCGCCATGCCCATGATGGCCGCCAACATCATGGAGTCGATCAACCTGATGGCGAACGTGGCGAACGTGTTCAGGGAACGCTGCATCGAAGGTCTCGAGGTCAACGAGGAGAACGCGGCGGGCTTCGTCGAACGGAGTCTCATGCTCTGCACCAAGCTCGCGCCCGAGATCGGGTACGACACCGCTGCACGGATCGCGAAGGAGTCCTTTGCGAAGAACCGGACGATCCGAGAGCACGTGCTCGCGCTCGAGATGATCGAGGAGGAGCTCCTGGACGAGCTCCTGGACGCCGAAGGGATGACCCGGCCGGACTGATCCGGTCGTCGGTCAATAGACTTCGAGCATGCAGCGATGCGTCGGGCGGACGTGCCGCTTGATCGACGCACTGTCCCATTCCGAGGGATCGGTGTCCGCAAGCGCTTCCTTGACCTTCAGGTAGCCGTCGCCCAGCCCGAGACGAGCCAGGAGCTGGAAGACGCCGAGCTGCATGCCGGCAAGGCCGCACATGTACATCAGGGTCCGATCCGACCTGATCAGTGAGTCATGGAGCTCGATCTGGCGGTCGAGGAAGTGGTGGATGTAGCCGCCACGATCGCCGTTCGGAAGCAGTTCGCGACTGACCACGGTGTGGTAGTGGAAGTTCGGGTGCTTCTCGGCCAGTTCCCGCCAGGTGTCGTCATAGAGGAGGTCGCTGGTGTACCCCACCCCCATCACGAGATGGATGTCGCTCTCCACCGGGCCGTCGGGTCCCTCGAGGAGGTCCGCAACCATGCCACGGTAGGGGGCGATCCCGGTTCCGGTCGCAAGGAAGAGGTAGTCATGGTCGTTCGGTCTGACCGGCAGGAGGAAGCGCTTGCCGGACGGTCCCGTCACCAGGACCTCGTCGCCGACATTCAGGTCGCACAGGTAGTTGCTGCACTTGCCGATGAAGAGATCGTGACGTTCCTTGTCGTCCTTGCCGGTCTGCGGGGTGAACTCGTCGATCAGACGCTTGCAGGTGGTGGAGAGGATCCTGCCTTCCCCGTCCTCGCCGCGAGTGGGGGAGGCGATCGAGTAGAGGCGGACCTTCTCGGGGCGACCCCGTTCGTCCGTTCCCGGAGGCACGACTCCGAACGCCTGCCCGGCCCTGAAGTTCCCTTCGAGGGGTGTTCCCGAGACATCGATGGCGATGTGCCGGACGAAGCTCGCGCTCTTGCCCCGCATGCAGGATTCGTTTCGCGTGACGCGTCCGACGACGGGCTCCGTCGGCTTGACGAGGTTCATCATCGCGTCCGGGAGGACCGGATCGAGGGTGCGTTCGGGGGCTGGCTCGGCATGCATCCCCTGATTCTAGCAGCCCTGACGGTCCCGGCATGAAAGAAGGGCCTGCGGGAGGATGCTCCTGCAGGCCCCGTGTGATTCGTGGGCTCGCCGACGGAATCGCCGGATGTGTCAATCGTAGGCTGCGGTCACCGTCGGGAGGTCGACCGAGTCCAGTCTCAGGTTGGTCTGGATCCGGAAGTTGGACTGGGTTCGGTGGCGTTCCGCGAAGAAGAACGAGAGGCGATAGTCCTCTCCGTCGACGAGATCCAGCCGGTCGATGTCGACAGTCTGCTCCTCCGCAGCGTGGACGCCACCCAGGTCGATCACGAGCTTCCCGTTCACGAAGACCCACACGTCGTCATCCCCTCGGAAGGTGAAGATCTGGCCGTCACCCTCGTTGTAGGTGAACTCCGTGTGCAGTTCGAAGGTGAAGTGGAAGTTCCGGTTCGGGGCGTTGTTCTGAGGTGCGGAATTCCCGAAGAGCTGGTTCTCGATCGGGAAGAAGCCCCCGACCTCCTGGCACCAGTCGACCTCGTTGCTGTCGAAGACGTACGAGCCGTCCTCCTCGCGGACGAGGGTCAGGTCCAGGGTTCGTGACATGTTCATGCCGAGGACGTCGTTGAACCACATGTTGAAGGAGCTCGCCGATTCGATCCCTCCGCTGTCGTAACCGCTCCAGCGGCCGATTCGGTCGCCCCTGCTGGGGTCGTAGAGCGTCCAGCAGATCGGGTTCCCTCCGGCATCGCGGTAGGAACGACGCACCTTGCGTCCGTTGCCGGTGAAGACCGGCTTCTCGTCCGCTCCGATGTCGACGGCGATGTTCTGGGCGTAGAGGCCGTAGCCGAGCCCCGGCTGTCGCTCGAAATCGGTATGTCCGCCGTCCACGCTCCGTTCCTTGAAGTCACGTACCACGCCGGTGAGGGTGATCTCATCCGGATTCTCGTCCGTGGCGTCGGTGTTGGGGAGGGGGGTCGGGGTGGCGTTGAGCCCTCCGACGAGGATCGCCAGGCATGAGGCGCCGATGATGGGAATGATGGTGTGTCGCATGGTGTTTTCTCCCCGCGTCGAGGGTAAGCCTTCCTGGTGGACCGTACGATTCATCGCCCGGTGTCCAAGGGGGTGGATCGGGCAACTTGGGGGTTGCCTTGAGGTTGTTCCGGGAGTGCCGGTTGTATGGGGGGTAACTTGGGGATCGGACTCATCCAGAACAACCAGTTAGAATCCACACTGGCTGGCGGCCCGGGTTATCGGGCCGCATGGAAAGGCAACGAGGATTCTCAAGGACGAGGTTCGAATGGATCAATTTGAAATCAAGGGCGGAGCAAGGCTTGCCGGGACCCTTCAGGTCGACGGTTCGAAGAACGCCGCGCTTCCGTTGATGGCGGCGTCACTGCTTGCGGACGAAACCCTGACCCTGCGCGACATCCCCGACCTGAGTGACATTCGAAACATGGAGCGGCTGCTCTCCGAACTCGGTGTGAGCAGCACCGGGGCTCCCGGGGAGCGCATGCAGTTGCGTGTCGAGGATCCGACCCTCTGCCATGCCCGCTATGACGTGGTCAGCACGATGCGCGCATCGATCTGCGTGCTCGGCCCGATGCTTGCACGACGCGGGACCGCACGGATCTCGATGCCCGGTGGCTGCGCATTCGGTCATCGACCGATCGACCTGCACCTCCGGGGGCTTGAGAAGCTCGGCGCGCGCATCAGGCTCGAGAACGGTGACATCATCGCTGAAGCCGATCGCCTGAAGGGCGCGACCGTCTTCCTCGGTGGGCCGTTCGGTTCGACCGTGACCGGCACCGCGAACATCATGAGTGCCGCCGTGCTCGCGGAAGGCACCACGGTGATCGAGTCCGCCGCCTGCGAGCCGGAGATCGTCGACCTCGCGAACATGCTGAACAAGATGGGTGCGCAGATCCATGGTGCCGGCAGTCCCCGGCTGGTGATCGACGGCGTGGAATCCCTGTGCGGCACCGACCATCCCGTCATGCCCGACCGCATCGTCGCGGGAACCTGGGCGATCGCGGCGGCTGCCACCAACGGTGAGATCGTCCTCGAGCGCTTCCCCTGGGACAGCCTGCTTGCCGCGTTGGACGTGATGGACCAGATCGGCGTGCGCGTGGAGCGTCTCGACGGGGATTCCTGTTCATCGGAAGCCACGGTCCGGGTCACCAGTGACCGTCGTCTGCTGCCGACCGTGCTCACGACCCAGCCCCACCCCGGTTTCCCGACCGACCTGCAGGCGCAGTTCATGACGCTCCTGTGCCTGGCTGACGGCAACAGCGTGATCACCGAGAAGATCTATCCGGAACGATTCATGCACGTGGCGGAGCTGACCCGCATGGGCGCTCAATTCACCCGGCAAGGGCCCACCGTCGTGGTGCAGGGCGTTCCTCACCTGATCGGAGCGCCTGTCATGGCATCCGACCTGCGTGCCTCCGCGTGCCTGGTCATCGCCGGCCTTGCCGCGGAAGGGGAGACGATCGTGAAGCGCGTCTACCACCTCGACCGTGGCTACGTCCGGATGGAACGCCAGCTTGCCGCGCTTGGTGCGGTGATCCGGCGTACGGATGACGTGACCGGTGAAGTGCTCTGGGAGCCACCCGTGCTCGAGGGGCAGGGTTCGTCCATGCCCTCAATCGAGATCATTCCCCAGTCGAAGTCTGCGGAATCGTTCGTTCAGGGCGATGGCTGACGCAACCGCGACGTTGAGCGAAGCATCCTCGGTGTCATCGACCGGCATCGAGACCGGGATCTCGCAGAGCTGATCACAGGAACCGATGCTCTCCGGTGTCAGGCCGTGTCCCTCTCCTCCCAGCAGCAGGAGCGTCTTCGGCGCATCGGTCATCTCGTCGATCGAGACGGCCTCGGGGTGGGTATCCAGTCCGACGACGTGGATCCCGTGTTCCGATCGAAGGGCGTCGAGTGTCTCCTGCCATGGGTCGATGAACGACCATGGCATCGAGAAGACCCGTCCGGTGGAGATCCTGACCGTCTTCCGCAACAAGGGGTCTGCGCAGTCCGGGGCGAGCAGGACCGCATCCGCACCGAGGCACGCGGCGTTGCGAAAGAGGCTCCCCATGTTGTCAACGTGGACGACGCCTTCGGCGGCGAGGATCGTGAGCCGGTTTCTTCCGAGCAGTTCGTCGAGGCAACCGATGCCGGGGGCCATGTCAGGTCGTCTGCCGAGTGCGAGTGCGCCGCCATGGAATCCGTAGCCGGAGATCGCACGCATCGAATCTTCGGGCGCCAGGTAGATCGGGACTTCGTCCCGAACCATCGACAACTCCTCTTCGAGTTCTGCCGCAGCCTGAGGTTCGAGGAGGATCGATTCGATCGGCCAGCCGCTCCGGATGAATCGACGAACCACTCGAAGTGACTCCACGGTGAAGAGTCTTCGAGCTCCCCGCAGGTCGGCATCCCTGAGTTCGCGATAGTCGGCGAGCCGTGGGTCCTCGACATCCCTGATGGTGATCATCGAGCCCATCGCATCGTTCACCCGGAGCTCTCTTCGCCGGCTTCGCCGACATCCGGCGATGGGCGGTCGAGCTTGAAGATGCGGTCCTGGATCGAGTCGAATTCAGCGAGGTTCGATCGAATCTCGTCGATGAGCCGACGGAGCAGTTTCGACTGCTCGCCCTCGTCTTCCACGGGTGCGTCGATCGACTCGAGGAGCCGAAGCAGCTCGGCCAGCCTGACCGCCGTCCTCGCCCAGTCGCCCATCGCGGCTTCCCTGATCAAGAGATCCTGGTCCTCCGTCGAGGGTCGCTCCAGGAGTTCCAGTCCGAGCGATCCGATGATCTCCGCCTCCGCGAGCTTCAGCTGCTGGGCGGCGAGGGTGCTGTCCGCGATGAACTTCTGCAGGGAGGAGCGGCCTTCTCCAGCGAGGCTCCTGAGGCGGTCGAGGCTCTCCTGGGAGGCGAGCCATGAGGCTTCCCCCCTCGAGATGATCGCGTCCAGGTTGGGCATGACCTGCTCCTCGTAGTCGTTTCGCAGTCCCTCGAAGTCGATGGAAAGTGCGTCGAAGTCCTTGCCGAGGTTCCTGGTCCCCTCGTCGAGCGTGTCGCCGAGACTTCCCAGCTCCCGCGCCACGAAGTCACCCTTCTCCATCAGGGGCGTCGTCTGGTCTCGCAGGGCGTTCAACCTGCTCGAGATCGAGTTCAGTCGGTTCTCGATCGCATCGAGGCGCGGGCGCCATCCCTCGATGTCGTCGGCCATGTCCCCGGTGAATTCCGTGAATGAACTGCTGGCGCTGCCGATCCTGCTCGCCTTGTCCGCCATCTCCCGCAAGCCATCCATCGACTCGCTGAAGGCGAGCCTGATCTTGTCGACTCGCTGGACGTTCTCCTCACCGAGGATTGTGGTCCTTCCACCCTTCGGCAGGATCGCGTTGATGCGGGCGTTGTTCGGGAGCACCTCCTCGGACTGTCCGCCGAGTGAGGTGACCACGAGCGTGGAGGCCCCTCCGATGAGCGGGGTCGACCGGTAGACCTGTGCACCTTCGCGGAACTGGTACGTCTTGATGACCTCGGCCACGACGATCAGTTCCTCGTTCCGGTAGTGCAGCTTCCTGACCTTGCCGATCTCGATGCCCCCGTAGAGGACGATCGAGCCCGGTTGCACGCCCTCGATGCCGGACTGGAGATCGAACACCACCTGGTAGGTGACGGTCTCGCCGGGGTTGTTCCGCCAGCGGGCGAAGGCGGTGATCGACGCGAGCAGGATCGCAAGGAGCAGGATGATCGCCATGCCTGCGCGACGTTCTCGCTTCTTGTCAGTGCCGTATTCGCTCAAGGAACGTCCTTGCGTGTCGTGTCTCGCGAACCGCCGTTTCCGGGGATCATGCCCGACCTGCCGTGGGGGTGGTCATGGCTGGTCGACGATCTCCGAGAAGAGGCGTTCCTGTGCCACCTTGTATCGTTCGAGTGCGTCCATGACGTACTCCTGGACCTGCCTGCGGAGCTCGGGATCGATCTGCTGCTGGTCCGGGTCCAGGTCGAAGGCCTCTCTCAGGGCCCTGGCGGCCGCCTCCAGCTCGTTGGTCGCCATCACGTAGCTGCGGGCCGATTCATACAGGTTCTCGTGCGCGACTTCCGTGGTTGACGGGGTGTACAGCAACTTCCACGGGCTGCGCCTGACCTCGAGGGAGGTCAGCTTCAACTGCGCACTGGCCTGCCTGAGGTCGGCAAGCATCATGCTGATGTCGGGCATCCGAACCGCGAGTTCCGCATCGATGCGGTCGATCGTCGACCTGAAGGAACCGATCCCTTCCTCGCCCTGGTCGAGGATCGCGTTCAACTTCGCCATGGTGTCGGTCTTGAGTCCCGCAAGGACTTCCTTGCCGTCTTCGGTCATCACGAGGATGTTGTCGAGTCCGCTGGTGAGCTTCGGACCGTTCTCCGCCAGGAGCTCGCCAATCGCGTCGAGGTCCTTCTGTGCGCTTGCCAGCACCGGCTTCGCGTCGTCGAGTGCCTCGTCGAGCTTCACCGCGGCGGTGTCGATTCGATCGAGGAAGGCCGTCACCTTCTCCGACCATGGCTGGTAGTCCTGCCTGATGTCCGCGACCACGGCATCCGCGTTGTCGAGCATCGGGACGACGTCGGCGTTCCAGGTCTTGGGGATGTCGGCGAGGAACACCGTGAACTCGTCGATGTTCGTGAGTGCGTTGCTCGTCTTCTGCGCGTTCGAGGGGCCGAGGAGGGTGGCGAGCATGCCACCCGCGGTGGTCGCGTCGAGGCGCCCTCCCGACGGGAGGACGGTGCCTCCGGGGGTGTCGGTTCCCTTCGGGAATCCGACGCTGTCGAAGTTCAGCCAGGCGCCGCCACCGAGGAGCGGGGTGTACCTGGTCACCTGCGCGTTGCTCCACAGGGTGACGTCATTGTCCACATTGAAGCCGACGAGGATCGAATCGAACTGAGTCGTGCCGTCCTGTGTCGTGAACTGGGGTGAGACGCTGGTGACCGTTCCCTTGATGAGGCCGCCGACCTTGACATCACTTCCCGCTGAAAGCCCGTCCACGCCCTGCTCGACCGAGAAGCTGAGCTCGTACGAGGTTCGGCTCTCGAATGGGTCCCAGCCCGAGAGGATCACGAAGACCGAGATGCCCAACGCCAGAGCAGCGAGGATGAACGCACCTGCGCGGACATTGTTGTTGACCTGTTCCGAACCATCTGCCATGAAGGTTCCTCCCATTCGCACCTAGTGTGCCTCGGAGAGGGCTCCATGTCCAACCGGGCCTCGATCGGGGCCCTGGCTCCGTCGTTGTCAGCTGCTGATCATGTCTTCGTTGGTCTTGAACCGCTCGAGTGCTCTCAGCAGCTGCTCGAC
Source organism: Phycisphaerales bacterium (assembly GCA_022447205.1). GTDB lineage: Bacteria > Planctomycetota > Phycisphaerae > Phycisphaerales > SM1A02 > JAKVBQ01. The sequence goes on along the minus strand of JAKVBQ010000021.1, from coordinate 23,638 downwards.
CTGGACCGGAGGCTTCATGTTCATCAGTCGGCGTCTCAGGGCGGTCACGGTCTTCAGTTCCTCCTCGCCCATCAGGAGGTGTTCCTTCCGGGTGCCGGAGGCGGCGAGGTTGATCGCCGGGAAGATCCGCTTCTCGGAGATCGAACGATCGAGGATCAGCTCCATGTTCCCCGTGCCCTTGAATTCCTCGAAGATCACCTGGTCCGCTCTGGAACCGGTATCGACGAGACAGGTGGCGATGATCGTGAGGCTGCCGCCCTCCTCGGGCCTTCGGGCGGAACCGAAGAGCTGCTTGGGGACCTCCAGCGCCTTCGCATCCAGGCCGCCTGACATCGTCCTGCCACTCGAGGCGTACTTCTTCGAGTTGTTGAATGCCCGGCCGAGCCTGGTGATCGAGTCCAGAAGGACCACCACGTCCTTGCCGGCCTCGACCATCCGTCGGGCGCGTTCGATCGCGAGCAGGCCCATGCTGATGTGCTTGTCGATCTCCTCGTCGTTGCTCGAGGCAAGGACGTGGGCGGGGACGTTGCGCTTGAAGTCGGTGACTTCCTCCGGTCGTTCATCGATGAGGAGCGCGACCAGTTCGATGTCGGGATGATTGTGCTTGATCCCGTAGGCGATGTTCTGGAGCAGGATCGTCTTGCCGGCTTTCGGTGGTGCGACGATCAGGCCCCGGGTTCCGTATCCGATCGGGCAGAACATGTCGATCAGCCGGCAGGCAGGGGGGCACCCGTCGTGCTCGAGGGTGATTCTCGGCTGGGGATCGATCGGAGTCAGATCCTCGAAGCGCTTGCGGCCCGCGAACTCCGCCGCGGGAATGCCTTCGATGGAGATGACCTCCTCGGCGATCCTGCGGATCGGTCGTCCACCTCCGCCGCGGCGTCGGCGCTTGGCCTTCCGCTCGGTCACCTCTACGGTCATCTGCAGTGCCGGTCGAAGTGGGACCTGGTCCTCCAGGGACATCGGGATGAATGGATCTTCCTTGGACTCGACGAGGCCGTCCTCGAGCTGTCGCAGTCGACCGTCCGCACCATTCTGGAGTTGAAGGATGCCGCTGATGGTCTGCGTTGCCGGGGGTTGTTCTTTGCTTGTGTCGGTACTCATCATCATCCATGGACGACCGAACGGGTGTCCGCCCACTTCGAGTGGGGTGTCATTCAACGAGACGCTCGCGTCCTGCGGCAGGCTCCGTGACCGTGTTGTTTCTCTTGGGGTTCGTTTCATCCGCTCGGTTCAGCACTCGATGGTGGACCGGTCGGACGACTTGATTGGAGCAATGGAACGGAGTCCTGTCAAATCGCAGGGTTATTCAGGTGTCAAGTGGAGGTCTGACCTCGTTGACGGGCCAGGGCGGCTGCCAGTCTTGCGCCCACCGAAGCGTTCGAGCAGAGCAGGGTGATGTTCGCATCCAGCGCGTCGCCTTCCGTGCTCTCCGCAAGCCGGCTGAGCAGGAAAGGGGTGAGCGCCGCTCCGGAGATGCCCTCTGCCTCCGCTTCGGAGATGGCACGCTTCACCAGCATCTCGAGTCGCTCCGGATCGAGTCCCAGTCCGTTCGGGATCTCGTTGGCGACAAGGACGGCCTCGCCTCGGTGGAGCACATCCCAGTGCATCCGACAGCTGGCTGCCATGTCTTCGATGTCATCGAAGCGTGGAAGGGGGTGCTCGTCCTCGATGCCGGGCGCAGTGAACATGGGGAATCTTCCGGTCTGCCATCCGAAGACCGGCACCATCCCCGTATCCAGGGCCTCGCGTGTTGCAGGCAGATCCAGGATCACCTTCGCACCTGCGGAAATGACCGCCATCGAGGTTTCCGACAGGGCTCGTATGTCCGCGGAGATGTCACCATGCTGGTTCCAGTTGCGGTGGACGCCACCGATCCCGCCGGTGGCGAAGACCTCGATGGCAGGAAGACCAGCCGCGGCCAGTTCGCGATTCGCGGCCTGGCAGGCTCCGAGCGTGCCGGCAACCGTCGTGCCGCCCGACTCCTTGCGCGCCATGACCCGGCCCAGTTCCCGTGTCGAGCACTTGGCCACATCGTCCCTGTCTGCAAGTCGTTCGAGTTGCGCCTCGTCGAGTCCAACGTGCAGCGTGCCTTCGATCACCGCAACCGTGGCAGGCGTGCCGCCCTGGTTGCGGACGGTCGCCTCGATGAAGCGTGCGACTTCCAGATTGAGTGGTCGATCCCCTCGCCATTCCGCCGGTGGTCTTCCGTCCGCCCAGCAGGCGTTCCTGGCGGATTCAGCGTCATTTGAAGTCTCTTCGACGAGGCGTGGAGCTTTGGATGAAGGTGTCCTCGGCAGTCCGTGGGTGACCACGGCGGTCTCCAGCGCAACCACCGGTCTTCCCTCGGAGAGGGCCGTCTCGACCTCGGGGTGGATGGCGATCATGGAGTCCAAGGCTCAACGCCTGCCGGTTCGGGTTCGTCCCATCAGGCGCTTCGGCGGCATCTTGGCGGGCACGATGCCGCCGGGGAACTTGCGTTCGTCCTTGAGATCGGCATCGTCAGGCTTGTCCGGCATGGCGTACCTGTTCTTCTGCTGCATCTCCTTGTCCTTCTTGGTCTTCTCGTGCTCTCGATGGGCACGGACGTCCGACGGGACCGGGCCGGGCTTGAAGTCGGGGAAGACCTTCTGCGGGATCTCGATGTTGGCGAGCATCTCGATCGCGGTGAGCAGGTCGCCCTGGTCCGGGGACACGAAGCTGTAGGCGATGCCGTCACGGCCTGCGCGAGCGGTTCGACCGACCCGGTGGATGTAGATCTCGGGATCCTCCGGGAGGTCGTAGTTGACCACGTGGGAGATCCCTTCGACATCGAGTCCTCGTGCTGCGAGATCCGAGCAGACCAGCACGTGCAGGTTGCCGTCGCGCAGGGTCTGCATGACCCGGTTCCGCTTGCCCTGGACCATGTCGCCATGGATCGCGTGGGCATCGATCCCGGCGCGCGAGAGCTTCTTCTGGACCTGGTCCACCGTTCGCTTGGTGCGGCAGAAGACCAGGGTCAGGGCCGCCTCCTCGTTCTTGATCAGGTGGGTCAGGAGGCTCGCCTTGTCCCATCGTTCCACGCTGCAATAGCTCTGGCCGACCTGCTGGACGGTCAGGCTCTTCCCGGTGGTGACGATCTTCTCCGGGTTGCGCATGTAGCTGCGAGCGAGTTTCTCGATCTCATCGGAGATCGTCGCCGAGACGAAGATCGTCTGCCGGGACTTCGGCATCTTGCCGAGGATCTTCCGGATGTCGTCCCGGAAGCCGATGTCGAGCATGCGGTCGACCTCGTCGAGGATCGCGATCTGCATCTTGTCGTAGGGGAGCATGCCGCGATTGTGCATGTCCATCACTCGGCCCGGGGTGCCGACGATGATCTCCGGTCCCTTCTCGAGCTTGTCCGCCTGCTGCTTGATCTTCTGGCCGCCGTAGACCGCGACGATGCGTTGCTTCGAGAACTTGGCGAACTCGCGGAGTTCCGCCGTCACCTGGATCGCAAGCTCACGGGTCGGCACGAGGATCAGCGCACCGAACCCGGTGCCCTTCTTCAAGCGACCGAGTGAGGGCAGTCCGAATGCCGCCGTCTTGCCGGTACCGGTCCGGGCCTGTCCGAGCACATCACGTCCCTCGAGTGCCGGTGGGATCATCCGTGCCTGGATCAGTGTGGGGTGTTCGAAGCCGCGTTCGGTGATCGCCTTGAGCACCTGGTCGTCGAGTCCGAGGTCCTTGAACTGCGCGTCCAGGCTGAATGTCTCCGCGGCATCGACCTTTGGCGCGGGGGCGCTGCCTTCGGCCTTCTTCTTTCCCTTCGACGGGCTCTTCTTCCTGGTCCGTTTCCTCTTCGGCTTGTCGGAAGTGGTCCCGGATTCCGGGTTGCTGGTCTGTTCGCTTTCGGCGCTGTCGGTCATGGTCTGCTTGGATCCGTAGTTCGAGGATGAGGCGCCGGTCGAATCGTGCCAATGCGGGCGTTCTCGTTCCCGTGACCAGCCTGGAGCGACGGTCACGATGATCTGGACAGCATGTGGGGTTCGCTGGCCGAGACCTGTCATGGTATGGTCGAGCGTCAACCGATACAAACAGTGGGACTGCAACGGACTGCATGCGCCACACAAGCCACATCCGAGTCGATCTGGACGCCATCGCGGAAAATCTCCGCGCAATACGTCGTGTGGTGGGCTCAGGGCCTGAAATCTGCTCCGTGGTCAAGGCCGATGCCTACGGCCTTGGTGCCCGCAGGGTGGCCAGGACCCTCGTCGGGGCCGGTTCGCGGATGCTTGCCGTCTTCACGCCCGGGCAGGCTGCAGAGATCGAGGAGATCTCCGGTTCAGCCCGGATCCTGGTCCTGATGCCGACCTGCGACTTCCCCCGGGATCCTGCGATCTCCAGGTTGCTTGCCACCGGTCGCCTTGAATGTTCGATCGGTGATCTGGAGCAGATGACCGCCCTGGCCGGCATACGCCTGGGACGACCGATCCCCGTGCATGTGGAGATCGATACCGGCATGGGTCGTGGGGGGGTCCTGCCCGGGCAGGCCGCGATGCTCATCGAAGCGGTTCGGGCGGCACGTTCCCTTCGCCTGACCGGGGTCTTCACGCACTTCAGCGAACAGGATCCCCGACGCGTCGCCGAACAGGCCGCGTGCTTCGACTCCGTTCTGGAAGAGGTGCGCGAGGTGCTGCCAACGCGAGTCCGGATCCACGCTGCGAGTACCGGGCCGTGTTTCACGAGCCCCGACCAACGTCGGGATCTCGTTCGGATCGGACTGGGTTGGACAGGTTCCCTGCCGTCGGACATCGACGGTTCCCGTGCCATCGAGGCAGGGCTGCATGGTGCGGTCAGCTGGTCGAGCTCCCTCATTCAGGTGCGCGCCATCGAGGCCGGCACCACCATCGGGTACGGATCCACCTGGACGAGTCCCCGGGCGACGCGCATCGGACTGGTTCCTGTCGGCTATGCCGATGGCTATCCCGCCACCCTGGTCGATCCCACGGATCCCCAACGTGTCCTCGTCGAGACCCGTGACGGCATGCGTGCCGCACCCGTGGTGGGGGCGATGAACATGGATCAACTGGTCGTCGATCTCGGCGACATCGATGCGGCCGAACCCCTTCACGATCAGCGCGTCATGCTCCTTTCCGATCAACCGGACTCTCAGGTGAGCCTGGCCAGGCTGGCTTCGCGAGCAGGGATCGTGCCGCACCAGCTGCTCGCCTGCCTGGGTTCGGGTGTCCCCAGGATCTACCTGGCCGAAGGTGCGGGCGAGGTCGCGGGTTCAGCGAGCGGCGCTGCCCTCCCGAACGCGCGTTCGGTGACCGCTGCGGGTTGATTCATGCGCCCGGAATGGACTCCCTTCCCGGGATGATCCGGGCTAGACTTTCCCTGTCATGTCACGGACCGAGTCCCTCGCACCACCCTCGATCGAGCCCACGCTGCCCCGGATGATCACCGTCGGTGCGGTCGACTACCTCAACACCATCCCGCTCATCGCCGGGCTCGAGGGCCTTGAGACCCTGGAGGTCAGGACCGACGTGCCCGCCAACCAGGTGGGGATGCTCCAGCGTGATGCGGTCGACCTGGCCCTGTGTTCGTCGATCGATCTCGTGCGTTGCCCGGAACCGTTGATGGCGGTACCGGTGGGGATGCTCGGATGTGCCGGTCCGACCCTGACCGTACGACTCCTCTCGCGCCGGCCGTTGTCCGAATTGAGTCGGGTGGCCTGTGATCGTGAGAGTCACACATCTGTCCAGCTGCTCCGGGTCTTCCTCCGCGAGGTGCATGGTGTCGAACCTGAACTGGTGGATCTCGATGCCGGCATGGACGGGATCAGGACCGATGCAGCAATGGATGCACTCCTCCTGATCGGTGACAAGGTTGTGACCGCGACCGTTCCTGAAGCGTTCCACGAACATGAAGTCGACCTTGGTGAGGCATGGTTCGAGATGACCGGCCTGCCCTTCGTCTTCGCCACCTGGTTGTGCCGGGTGAATCGAACGCCGGAGGAGCTCGAACGGGTCCGTCTTGCCGCACGGATCCTCGATCGAACCCGGTTGCGCAACAAGTCGCGGATCAGCCGACTGGCTGCGATTCATGCGCCCATCCACGGTTGGCCGGTCGAACTCGCCCGTCGCTATTTCGTCGAGAACCTGATCTACGACTTCGACGAACGGGCGATGGCGGGACTGCGCCTGTTCATCGAGCTGTCCGAGGGACGGGACCGTCCCGTTCGCATCCTCGAGGACATCTGAGTCATGCCGCGTCCCGCGGTCTTCAGGACGTCAACCCTCGAAGGACTCTTCGAGTCGTTGAAGGCACGTCCTCTGACTCAACGCAAGGCGGCGCTCGATGCCGCCGAGGAACTGGTCTGGGAGATCGAGCCTTCTTCCGGCTATCCGGCCGAATTCGTTCGCTGGCGGTTGCTTGGTGATCGTGTTCCCGATGACTCGGCTCCACTGTCCGGGGATGCGCTGCTTGGCGACCTGGGGATCCTCGTTCAACGACTCACCGAGGATTCGCCGGTCGATGCCTCGACGGATCCCGATGGCGCCCTTGACATGCATGAGGCCGCAGCGGCTCTCGAGGTGTCCGTGAGGACCCTGCAGCGCTGGCGGGCCAGGGGGCTCGTCTTCCCCCATGTTCGTTTTCCCGACGGCCAGGTGCGCCTTGGTGTTCTGCAAGGCGCGCTTCGGCGGTTTCGCGAGCGAGGCGGGACCTCCGTCCAGCGTGCCACCGGGTTCACCCGGATCACGGCCGAGGAGGAGCACCAGCTCCTTGAACGAGCGAACGCCCTCATGGCGCAAGGTCATTCGCTCAACCAGGCTGCACTCGAGGTGTCCGGAGGCAGTGCACGGGCGCACGAGACGATCCGACAGTTGATCCGTCGCCATCGCGGCCAACGTGGCCCCGTTCGTGGCTTCGGTGGTCGCGTCAGGGAGCGTGAGCGAGCGCTTGTTCTCAAGGCTTTCGAACGCGGCCTGGAGTGCTCGACGATCGCATTTCGGATCGGCCGAAGCACGCCTTCGACGCGAAGGATCGGAGCGGAAGCCCGTGCGGAGCGACTTCGCCGGTTGCGTCCGGTCTGGATCGAGATGCCGGCCTTCGAGCAGGAGGATGCCGAGCATGTGCTCCTCGGGGCACGTGACGTCGTGCACGGGCCCGAACCCTCGTCCGGACCGGTTTCGGTGTTCGAGCTGGTCGAGTCGCTTCGCCGGGGGAATGCGCATCCCGAAGCGCTCCTGCTCCCGGCGATGCATCTGCAGCTTCGGAGTGCCGCACGTCAGATCGACGTCCTGCCAAGGACTCCACCTGTGGGGCGTCTTGATGAGATCGAGACCGGGTTGCGTCGTGCCGATCGTCTGTGGCGTCGTGTCGTCGAGTCGGTCCTGGGGGCGGCCTTCCGTCGCGTGGAGCAGCACATCGCCGCGCCGTTGACCGATCTCGACCTCCCTGATCTCGAGCGATGGTTCGCCTTCTGCGTGCAGGTGGTGACCTCGACGATCGATGGGTTCGATCCCACCGCACGTGGGGAACTCGAGCCGCGACTCGATCGCTTCGTCGCGCTCGAGACCGACAAGCTGATCGTGCTGCGCGAGCGTGAGGTGGCTCGATCCTCGAAGGAGGGGGGGGCTCCTCTCCAGCCCGCATCGATGAGCTTCGCCCGGTTCCCGCAACTCCTGCTTCCGCCCCGGCTCCAGGGGCGCATGGACCGGCTTGATGCCGAAGGCTCGAAGCTGGTCACGGCACGGTACGGACTCTCCAGCGAACACCCGCTGACCATTGCTGAACTCGCGGACCGGTCTTCCGTCTCCAGGCGAGCGATCTCCAGCATGATCTCCGAGTCACTTCGCCAGCTCCATCGTCCTGAGGGGACGTGACAACACCGACCTGATCCGGTGAGCGGATCGCGGGTTCCCGAGCCATCGTGCGGCGTTCGGGATCAGCGCTTGGAGAACTGGAAGCGTTTACGCGCGCCGGGCTGACCGTACTTCTTGCGTTCCACTTCACGGGCGTCCCTGGTGAGGAACCCGTTGGAGCGCAGGATCGGCTCGAACGAGGCGTCGTACTTCAGCAGGGCACGTCCGAGACCGAGGATGACCGCTCCGGCCTGTCCCATGTATCCGCCGCCGTGGGTACGGACGTGGATCTCGAGGGCCGAGCTGGTGTTGGTCTTGTCCAGGACGTTCCTGATGTTCTTGAGGTCGCGTTCCTCGGTGAAATACTGGTCGAGGTCGCGATCGTTGACCTTGAAGGAACCGTTGCCGGCCTTGATCCGGACTCGTGCGACGGCCGTCTTGCGTCGGCCGGTGCCGCGCCACCAGCCGTGTGCGTCCGCGTCCTGGGACACGGCCCGCTGCACGGGCATGGGTTCTGCGGGTGCTTCCACCACGGCAGCCGGAGCTTCGGTGGCGTCGTTCTCAGGCATGGCTGCCGTTGAATCGGTGTTGGGATCTTCGTGCACGGTGTTGTCGGTCTCTTCGTTCATGCTCTTTTGCTCGAATCGGGTGTTCGATTCCGAAGTGGCTCACTCAGGCGCCGACCTCGAGGGTCTGGGGTTGTTGTGCCTGGTGCGGGTGCTCCGAACCGGCGTACACGTGAAGCTTGTCAGCCATGCTGCGACCAAGTCGTCCCTTGGGGAGCATCCTGGTGATCGCCTTCTGGACGATGCGTTCCGGGTGATCCTGCATCATGCGCTCGTACGTCCTGACCCTGAGGCCACCGGGGTAGCCACTGAAGGAGTGCACGGTCTTGTGCTGGAGCTTCTTGCCGGTCATGACGATCTTGTCGGCGTTGGTCACGATCACGTGATCGCCGGAGTCGACGTGCGGGGTGTATTCGGGGCGATGCTTGCCCATCAGGATCGTCGCGATCTCGGTCGCCATGCGACCAAGCACCTTGCCGTCTGCATCGACGTGGTGCCATGAGCGTTCGAGTTCACCTGTCTTGGCGAAATAGGTTTGACGAGCCATCGTTCGATCCTGTGTGATGAGCCTTGGAACCCGCTTCAGGCGGGGTGTCGGACTCTTCCGAGTACCATGCACGAAGCCCTCCGGTTGTGGACCGGAGCGAATCGGCAAGGATAGTGGCCTCATCGGGGGTGTCAAGCGTTCGAAAGCCATGAATGCCCGCCCAGACCGTCTCGGTTAGGCTGTAACGCATGACAGATCCAGCAGACCCTCGCCCAGACCTGCCAGGCCACACCGAGCATGCCATGGCGCCGGTGGATGGACAAAATCGCCGCCCACGTCCCTTCAGCCACCCTTTGACCCATCTTCTGGCCTGGGTGGTCATCATGATCCTGGTCCTGCTTTCCGTCCTCGGAGGGCAGTTGGAGCAGGCTCCCGTCGATTCCGGCGGAACCACCGATTCCCGCACGCTGCAGCCATTGCCGATGGCCGACGACATGAACGGCCGAATGCTTCTCGGACTCAACGAGATGGACGGTGCCTTCGGCCCGATGCTTCTCGATCAGGCCGCGCCCATGAAGAACGGCACCCCGGAGCAGCAGCTTGCCTATGTGATCCTCACCAGTGAACTCATCTCCCCCGAGGAAGGGGTGAAGGCGCTCGAGGCGCTGCACGAGTCGATCGATGCAGGAACCCTCGAGGATCTTCCCGAGGGCTATGACCAGCTGCTCGAGGTCGTGGGGGGGCTGCTCTTCTCGACCGCGGCTGGCGAGACCGCCGCACCTCCCCCCGTGGAGGACCGGTCTTTGCTCGAGGCCAGCCTGGGCATCTACGGAACGTACCTGCTCGCGCATGCGACCGATGACACCCAGGCCATCTCGGTGCTCGAGTCCCAGTTCAGCCGGGCGGTCTTCGGACTGCTCGCGGTCATGGTGTGGTTCCTGGTCGCCGGCTTCAGCGGCTTCGTCCTGCTCGTCCTCTTCATCGTGTTCCGCCTGACCGGACGCCTGCAGTTGAAGTTCCTGCCCGGCACGGGGACCGGGAGCGTCTACCTCGAGACGTTCGCCCTGTGGTTGTTCCTGTTCATGGCCTTCTCGATCGCCATCCCGCTGCTCTATCAGCTGGTCACCGGGGAGGACCTCGCCGGCATCAGTCAGCAGGGCCAGCTCCTGATCGGGCTGATCACCATGTTCCTCTCGCTGGTCGTTCTCGTCTGGCCGGTGATCCGCGGTGTCCGTTTCAGCGACGTGTGCGAAGACATCGGTCTCGTGCCGGGACGGTGGTTCCGGGAGATCGTCGCGGGAGTCGCGACGTACTGCGCGGCGCTCCCGCTGCTGCTCTTCGGCGTGATCCTCTTCATGGTCCTCTCCGCGATCTGGGTGCTGCTGTTCGACGACACGCCCCAGCCGAGTCACCCCATCCAGGACAGCATGGGCTCCGGCATCGTCGCCCTGGTGCTGGTCTACCTCGTGGCCTGCGTGGCGGCGCCGATCGTCGAGGAGATCATGTTCCGGGGATTCCTCTACCGGTACCTGCGTGACGGGACGTCGAAACTCCTCTGGTTCGGGAGTTTCGTCATCGCCGCCTTCGTTTCGAGCTTCATCTTCGCGATCATCCATCCCCAGGGCGTGGTGTTCGTCCCGGTCCTGGGCGCACTCGCGATCGGGTTCTGCCTTGGTCGGGAATGGCGGGGGTCGTTGATCGCACCCATGGTGGCACACGCCCTCAACAACGGCGTGGTCATGACCCTGAACGTGTTCATCAGCGGCTGATCGTCGGGACTTCAGGCGAGTTCGACCGTCCAGTACGCCTCGTCAAGGAACGCCTTCCACGACTTGTACCTCGGCGCACCCACCCGGATCGTGATCGCCGGGTTGCGCCTCGGCTTGCGTGGTTCGCGGATCAGTCGCATGTTCGCCTGCCTCGGGGTGCGCCCACCCTTGCGTGCGTTGCACTTCACGCAGGCGCACACCAGGTTCGTCCAGGAATCCTCACCACCCTGGACGCGGGGGAGGACATGGTCGAGCGACAGTTCCTTCGAGGTGTGCTTCCGGCCGCAGTACTGGCACCGACTTTCATCGCGTGCGTAGATGTTCCGTCGGTTGAGCTTCACATCGTGGTGAGGCCGGCGATCGTAGTCGAGCAGTCGGATGATCTTCGGGACCGCGATGCTGATGCGTGCGGTCGACACCCATTCGTGCGCATCGGCCTCGAGTTCCTTCTGGAGTTCCGCGATGTCGGTCCAGGAGTGGAGGTCGTAGTTGCGGTAGGTGCCTTCCTCGAGCGCGACGACTTCCGCGATCTGCTTCGCGAGCAGGGTGAAGGCCCTTCTCGCATCAACGATCTTGATCGCGGTGTAGACGCGATTCAGCACCAGCACCTGCGCCTGCAGGGCCGGGGTTTCGATCATGCTGTGCGGAATCGAGCTCATGGCGGAGCCTCCGTTGATGACGTCGGCACCTTCGGGGGCTGGCTTGAGTCTCGAGCCCGATGTTCGGCCCACCGGGCCTCCGGGGGCTCGTGAGGCGGGTTTTCAGTCGTCGGATCAGGATCCCGAGAGCCAGGCGCCCTGGGCTGCCAGGTCACCTGCCGGGATCACGATCGGTCGGTCCTCCGGCCAGTGCCGATCGATCATCCTCCTCACGATCTCTTGATCGAGGATTCCTTCGCCGAGTGGCGTCGGGAGCAGGCGGTCGTCTTCGACATCGACCTGCACGTCATGCAGGAAGAGGAACGGAGCATGTTCGGCGAGGGTCTCGAAGCAGCGGGCCAGGTGGTCCTCGAGGGTGCCGAGCATCGAAGGGGTCAGGAGCGAGGCGGGGGCGAGTGCGACCTCGATGGGAGAGCCGGCGCGCTCGCGAATCAGGTTGATCGAACCCTGGACGTCGTTGAGGACATGCCGTGCGTGGGGCACCAGGCACAGGCGTCTGCCGTGGCGTTCGAGTCCCGGGGTGATCTCGTCAAGCAGCCGGGCCAGGGCCTCGCCGCCCGGTTGCATCCAGTTGTGGGGGTGGGCCCGGAAGAGATCACCGCTCGTTGCGGCATCCGGATCAAGGGTGCCACTCCAGCAGGCGATCCGTTCGCCGGGGAGATCCAGGTCCACCAGCCAGTCGGGCGCCAGCGGGTTGCTTCCGACGAATGCAAAGAGAACCTCGGACGGGTTCTCGGTCGAGAGTGCGAGCGATTCGCATTCGGGACATGGTGCGCCGGCCAGTCGTGCCACGGTCGCTGCGTCATGCAACGCGTGGAGCGTCACTTCAGTCTTCTCCGCGGTAGGTACAACCGTTGCTGCAGGTCTCCCTGACGCGCACTTCCGACAGCAGGGGAAGGTCCGGCTTGATGCGATCCCAGATCCACCGTGCCAGTTGTTCCGCGGTCGGGTTCTCGAGACCCTCGATGTCGTTGAGGCACCGGTGGTCGAGCTGGTCGTGAATGGGCGAGATCACCTTCTTGATCTCGCCGTAGTCCATCAGGTAGCCGGTCTCTTCGGGGACGTCGCCTTCCACCTGCACGTCCACGTGGAAGGAGTGTCCGTGCATGCGACGGCACTTGTGCCCTTCGGGGAACTTCGGCAGCCAGTGGGCGGCTTCGAAGGAGAATGTCTTGCTCAGGGTGACCCGCATCGAGAGGCCGTGTGCGGGCTACTTGCCCGCATCCTGGTCCTCGGTGGCCTGCTTCGCGGCGGTGACACGTTCCGAGTGTGCCTGTTCCCAGGCCTGGATGTGCTTGTGGCCACGACGCTGGTCGCGCAGGCGACGTGCCTTGCCGATCCGGTCACGAAGGAAGTAGAGCTTCGAGCGTCGGGCGTCACCACGGCGGACGACGTCGATCTTCGCGATGCGGGGGGAGTGCAGCGGGAAGATGCGTTCGACACCCTCGTTGGCGACGATGCGACGGACGGTGATGGTTCGGTTGATGCCGCGGCTGTTCATCGAGAGCAGGACGCCCTGGAAGATCTGGATGCGTTCCTTCTCGCCCTCGATGATCCGGTAGTGGACATCGATGGTGTCCCCGGGACTCATCAGGGGGAGGTCGCCCTCGCCCTTGAGCTGGTCGGCAACGACGGATTCGACGATCTCTTGTGGGTTGAAGCTCTTGCTCATCGGTCTGGTATCCCGGCTTGCGCCGCTGTCCCTCGCAGTCCCCTCGGGGACCGTTCGGTTGCGCGACTTGAGTCCTGGCTGCTGCCGGCTCAGGGGTCGCGTTGTTCAAGATCGGGGCGCCGAGTGCGCGTGCGATCCTTCATCTGCTGGAGGCGCCAGCTCGCAATGGCGGCATGATCGCCGCCGAGCAGGACCTCCGGAACTTCCCGATCGCGCCACGAGCGCGGGCGGGTGTAGTGCGGGCAGTCCAGGAGTGGATTGCCCGACTCGTCCCTGGCGGAGAATGAATCCTCCGCCGCGGAGAGCTCGTGTCCGAGGACGTTCGGCTGGAGCCGGACGACCGCATCCACGAGCAGGAGCGCCGGGAGTTCGCCGCCGGAGCAGACGAAATCCCCGATGCTCAGTTCGAGGGGCGAGAGTGCTTCGATCGCACGCTCGTCGATCCCCTCGTAATGTCCGGCGATCAGGAGCAGTCGCTCCGTCGTCGCCAGGGTTTCCACGCGCCCCTGCCGGAGGGGTTCTCCCTGCGGCGTGAGCAGGACGCGTGTGGCCTTCCGTTCGTCCATTGCCTCGACTGCTTCGACGCAATCCACGAGCGGCTGGCACATCAGCACCATCCCCGGGCCTCCACCGAACGGTCGATCATCGACCTTTCGGTGCTTGTTGTCGGCCCATTCGCGGATGTCGTGGATGACGTACTCCACTGCACCCATCTCGCGGGCCCGTCCCGGGATGCTGGTGCCGAGGGTCGGCTCGAACAGCTCCGGGAAGATCGTCAGGATGTCGATCCGCATTGGGCGCTCGGGTGGCGTGCGCTCACGGGATCTGTCCTTGTCCGAACCGAGTCTTCCTTGAGAATCGGTCATGGCTGCCGCCTCGATGGGGGGTTCCGGCTCGAACGTTCAGGACCTGGTCACTCGGCGGAGGACTCCGCTGCTTCCATGGGAGCAGGGACGTACGCGGTGCCGGACTTGGCATCGATCTCCGCCTTGCGGAGGATGTCCCGGACGGTGTCACTCGGCTGCGCGCCGACGCTCAGCCAGTACCGCACGCGATCCTCGTTGATCTGGAACTCGGGCTTGTCCTTCCCCATCGTGTGGACGGGGTCGTACCAACCGAGGTTCTCGATGACGCGGCCGTTGCGGGGGGATCGCTTGTCCATCACGCCGATGCGATAGAACGGGCGGTGGGCTCGGCCCATGCGCTGCATGCGAATGACAACCATTGTGAACTCCTTGCAGGCACCTGCCTCGACCGGTCCCCTCGTGACGATCACGAGGCGCGACCTGCCGTCCGACCGTGGGGGCGGGGAGCCCGTGCGGCCGACCTCGGCGGGTGGGTGCGAATCGGGGAGTCTAGCGGATTGATCGCTTCCTGATCAAGAGGGGGTTCCCAGGAGCATCTCAAGCAGCCCCAGATAGGCTCCTGTGGCCCTCTGGGCCCAGATGAACATCCAGGTGCCCACGTTGAAGAGGAAGAAGAGGGCGATGATCGCGAAGAAGCTGTACTGACGGACGGCCGGGTGGTGGAACCAGACGTAGCAGCGTACCGAGAGCCCCATCAGGGCCTGGGAGCCGTCGAGCGGGGGGATCGGGAGCATGTTGAAGCCGGCCAGGAGGATGTTCAACATCCCGCCGGTCAGGAGGAAGACCCGGAGTCGCTCGTCGAAAACCGTGCCGCTGTTGCCGTACCGGATCCAGAGTCCGAGTGCGGTGAGCGTGACAAGTGCGAGGAGCACGTTGACCAGGGGGCCGGCCAGAGCCACCACGACGCGTCCCTTGCGCCCCGATCGATACCGACTGGGATCGGTCGGCATCAGACCCCAGGCGATGCCGATCAGCGCGAACATCGCCAGGGACCATGGGCCCATGTGGACGAGGGGGTTCCAGCTCATGTGCCCGGTCTCGCGCGGGGTGCCGTCACCCTGCGAGAGGGCCGCCCAGCCATGACCGAGTTCGTGCAAGGTGATCGAGAAGACCACCCAGAAGATCCATGAAGTGACCAGGACCATGCCGCCTGAGTAGTAGGCCTCGTGTATCCACCACTGCATGTCAGGGCTCCTGCTTCGTCTTCGAGATGAGTCGCACGTCGGTGACGGTCAGGTCGGTGTCGACCGCCTTGACCATGTCCCACAACGTGAGTGCGGCGATCGAGGCGGCACACAGCGCTTCCATCTCGACACCTGTCCGATCGATGGTTCGTGCGGTGGCTCGCACGCGCAGGCGCCCCGGTTCGGTTCGTTCGAACTCGACGCCGGCATGGTTCAACGGCAGTGGATGGCAGAGGGGAATCAGTTCCGCACAGCGCTTTGCGGCCTGGATGCCCGCGATGCGTGCGACCGGGAGTGCCTCGCCCTTGGGTAGCGAGCCGTCAAGAATGCGATCGATCGTGTCTTCCGCCGCAAGCAGGCAGGCTTCCGCGACCGCCTCTCGTGCCAGCGGTGGCTTGTCGCTCACGTCGACCATGCGTGCGGTGCCGTCGGCGTCGTAGTGGGAGAGTTCATTCATCGGATCACCATCATGACGCCTCGTGGACGATCCTGCCTGCGACGATCGTCGCCAGCACCTTCGGGTCCGGCTCATCCGACCAGGTGATCTCGTCCGGTGCCCGGTCCAGGAGGACGAGATCGGCCGGTTCGCCCGGGGCGATCCGGCCACCATCCAGCCCGAGGCAGGCCCTGGCTTCCGTGGTGTAGGCCTCGACGGCGGCCTCGACCGGAAGGTTCGCCCGGGTCTCGACCGGATTGCCTTCGAGGTCGAGACCGGTGATCGCGGCCCGCATGCCGGCAAGCGGGTCGCAGGAGACGATCGGCCAGTCACTTCCGAACGCGAGTCGTGCCCCGGCCTCGCGAAGTCCACGGAACGGGAAGAATCGATTCATGCGATCCGACCCGAGTCGACTGCGTGCGGTGACCGCATCGGATGCCTTGTGCAGCGGCTGCATGCTCGCGAATCGTGCCGCCATCCTGGCAACGTCCTCCGGATGCGCGGTCTGCGCATGCTCGAAGCGCACCCGGTGCCGTGCCGTTTCCGGGAGGTGATCGGCCACGTCGAGGGCGAGACGGAGTGCTCGGTCACCGATCGCATGCATCGAGGGCGAATAGCCGTGGTCATGCACCGATCGAATCCAGTGCTCCAGTTCACCGGCTTCCGCCAGTTCGACCAGCATCCCCCGGCCACCGTCGTCGACATCCGCATATGGTTCGAGCATCGCGGCGGTGCGGGAGCCGAGCGTACCGTCGATGAACGCCTTGAATCCGATGATCGAGAGCAGTTCGTCCCCATGAAATGCATCGGCCGCGCCGAAGTCGATCGGGAGGGTGCGCTCGAGCAGGGTGATCATGATCCTGATCCCCAGTTCCTCGCGCTGCGGCTCGAGCCCGGTCAGGACATCCTGCATGTATTCCATCGAGCCGACCGCGACCAGGCCGTGTCGTGCACAGTGGCGTGCGGCCTCGAGTGCGGAGGCCTTCGCCTGGTCCGGGGTCGGGTCCGGGACCAGCGGATTCACGAGGTGCCAGGCGGCGGATTCGATCATCTCCCCGTTCGGCCTGCCGTCCGGCCCGAGGATGATCTCGCCACCCGGCGGGCAGGAAGCATCCTGGAGCATGCGGAGGACCGGTTCGTTGACGACGCACGCATGGTGGTCCATCCGGTAGCACACCGTCGGTCGATCCCCGGCAGCGGCCAGCCAGTCCGCGGTGGGACGTTCGCCGCCCCAGTGGTCCTCGTTCCAGCCGAGTGCCTGGAGCCAGCGTCCCGGCTCCAATTCCTCATGACGCCTGCCGATCGCCCGTTCGAAGTCATCTCGGCTTCGGATCCCGGACAGGTCGAGCTGGTCGAGGGTCTGCCCGCCGAGCGAGAGGTGCAGGTGGGCGTCCACGAATCCCGGATGGATGCGGCTGCCCTGCGCGTCGAGGGTCTCTGATCCATCGAGGGTTCCCGCCTCGAGGATCGCCCCGATCCTGCCGCCTTCGAAGCTGATGTCGACCAGTCCGGCATGCCCGTCCGCCGAGCGGAAGGAGGCGTTCCGGATGCCCCCGGAAGGGGAGGTGGTTTTCAGTCGGTTCTGCACCGGGGTATCGTAGATGGTTCGAACCGATTCATTTGGAGAACCCATGAAGTCGATCCCAGCCAGCTGTCTCCCGGTCTTCCTGCTGATCCTGCTCACGGCCTGTGAGGACCCGCCCCAACCGCGGGTGCCGGCACCACCTGCCGCGACCGGCGCCACCACGGACCAGGCGTCCCCCGCGCTTCCCACGGTTCCCTCGGTTCCAACCGGCAATGATGCCGCCACGGAAGCGGACACCGCGAAGGCCGTGGTCTCCACTTCCACCGACGACCCTTCGACAGCCCGCTGTGGTGGCGTGACGTTCCGGAAGCCGGTCACCTGGGGGTGGATCACCCCGACCATGCAGTTCCGCACCTTGCAGTACACGGTGCCGGGGCAGGACGGTGCACCGGCGGCGGACCTGATCTTCAGCGTCTTCCCCTCCGGTGGTGCGGGGCCCATCCCGGCGAACCTCGATCGCTGGGAAGGACAGTTCCGATCAGCGGAGGGCGTGCCCGCACGCAGCGAACGATCCGAGTTCGAGGTGGCGGGATCCGGAGTGTCCTTCATCGAGCTCGAAGGCAGCTATGCCGGCATGGGCGCGGCGGCACCACGACCGGGATGGTCGCAGCTCGGTGCGATCATCCAGACCCCGGGTGCAGACATCTTCGTGCGCCTGCTCGGTCCATCGGACACCGTTCTCTCGAACACCGACGCCTTCATGGAGATGATCAAGTCGATGACGATCGACTGATCGATGGTCTGAAAACGCTCGTACCCGTCGAAGGCGTGGTCGATGGCGGTGTATCCGTCGAAAGGGGAGCGATGCCTGTATCCCTGGAATCGATGAGGCGTGCACTTGCGACGGCATCGATCGGCGTCTGCTTCGGCTGTCTTGTGAGCACGCGGGCCTTCGGAGGTGATCTCGATGCAGGCATCGCGGCGGGCAGGTTCGCGGATGTCTCGATCGGCATGGGTTCAGTCCAGTCGCCGGGCACGACGCAGGCAGATGACACGGCAGATCCCGAAACCGCGCACGAAGTGGATGGGACCGATGACTTCTACGCCCCGTGGGTGGTGCAGCAGATCCGTCTCGACATCGCTCCATCCGATCGGGCGGCGATGTTCGACGCATTGCCGGAACGCATCTACGTTCCCGCGACCTTCCACTGGAACGACATCACGGTCGCCAACGTCGGCGTCCGGTTCAAGGGCAACAGCTCCTCCAACCCCGACGCGACTCACAAGCGCAGCTACCTCGTCAGATTCGACGAGTACGTCGATGACCAGCGTTTCCTGGGGCTTCGCCGGGTCGCCCTCGACAATGCCATCCAGTTCGGCAGTCTCTTCAGTGAACGGTTCATCGACGACGTCCTGAGGGAGGAAGGCGTGGTCGTCTCGCGTTCCAACTACGCGCGCCTGGTCGTCAACGACGAGGTCGTCGGCGCCTACGTCAACGTCGAGCGCATCGACAAGTCGTTCCTCGAGCGTTTCTTCGACAACCGTGACGGCATTCTCTACAAGAACCACCTCGGGGGCCCGGGCTCTGTTCTGGAGGTCCTGGACGCGCCGGGTGACTACGCTCGATCGTTCGAGCCCAAGACCCACTCAGACGAGGCGGACTTCACGGACCTGCGAGCGTTGGCACTCCTGATCCGAGACACGCCTGATGACCGGTTCGCGCAAGCGCTGGAGGCACGCTTCCAGGTCGACTCGATGCTCCGCATGATGGCCATCTTCATGCTGTCCGGGGCATTCGATCAGTACACGGGCTGGGGTCCGCACAATTTCTACCTGTACGACGACCCGGCGACCGGGCGTTGGTCCTACCTGCCATGGGACCTGGACGTGGGCTTTGCAGACAATGCGTTCGGCCGGGTGAAGGTCATCGACCAGTGGAACGCTTCCTGGCCGCTGCCCAACACCCCGCGGCCGCTCATCGAGCGGATCCTTGCCGACGAGGGGCTCCGCTCGAGGTACCGCGCCTACGCCGCCGACTATCTCGAGCGTCATTTTCACCCGGACAAGGTCGCCGCGCGCCTCGACGATCTCTGGGCGGTGGCGTCGATCGCCCTGGAGGGCGACCCCTATCCGCAGCGACGCGCCACCAATCCCCGGAACGTGGGTTGGCGGAACATCCTTGACACCATGAAGGCGTTCTCTCGAAAGCGCTACCGAACGGCGAAGGCTCAGCTGGCGAACCCGCTGACGGAACCGCCGGTCTACGCAGACGACCGTCGCAAGCAAGGGCCCTCGCCCGGCCCATCGTCGAAGGACGCCCCCAGCAGCCTGCGTGCCACGACCGTGGAGCACGGCAACGTCGTCCTCGTCTGGACGGACAACGCAGATGGCGAGTTCTTCTTCGCCGTTCAACGCTGCACGGGCGCTGGCTGCACCGACTTCGCCAACCATGTCGGTTCGGAGGGCAGGGACATCGTCACGCTCACCGACACCGGGGCGCAATCGGGACAGACCTATCGGTACCGGGTCTACGCCGTTCATCGCACGCCCCAGGGACCACGAGGAACGGGCGTGTCCAACGTCATCGAGGTCACGGTGCCCTGATCCGTGCTTGCTGGTCTGGCCATGACAACGCCCCGCGATTGCGCGGGGCGTCGTCGTCATCGGTCGCTTGTCCTCGTCAGCCCTGGGCCGTGAAGCGCCGGCTGACCTCGTCCCAGTTGACGACATCCCAGAAGGCGGTGATGTAGTCGGGACGACGGTTCTGGTAGTTCAGGTAGTAGGCATGCTCCCAGACGTCCAGGCCGAGGATCGGAGTGCCGGGGCACTCGACGATGCCGACCATGAGCGGGTTGTCCTGGTTCGCGCTCGAACAGACGCAGAGTTCGCCGTCGCCCTGCGTGCAGAGCCATGCCCAGCCGCTGCCGAAGCGAGTCGCTGCCGCATCCGCGAACGCCTTCTTGAAGCCGTCCATCGATCCGAAGGTGCCGTCGATGGCCGCTGCGAGCTCGGCGCTCGGTGCACCTCCGGTTCCGGGAGCGGCAAGGCTCTTCCAGAAGAGGGAGTGATTGAAGTGGCCGCCACCGTTGTTGCGGACCGCTCCCTGAACGTCGGCCGGGAGGTTCTTGATGCCCGAGCACAGTTCCTCGATCGTCTTGCCTTCGAGGTCGGTGCCCTCGATCGCTGCGTTGAGCTTGGCGACGTAACCGGCGTGGTGCTTCGAGTGGTGGATGTTCATGGTCCGCGCGTCGATGGCTGGTTCGAGTGCGTCTTCGGCGTACGGCAGGTCGGGGAGCGTGAAAGTCATGGTGGTGGTCCTCCTGGGTTTGGGGGGCAAGTTTACAGCTGGAGGAGCGGTTCGTGGGCGTCAACGGGTAGGATCTTCCCCATGAACGAGCCATCGCGACATCACCCGGCACGCATCCTCGATGCGAACGCGAACCGTGCTCGCGAGGCCCTGCGGGTCCTCGAGGATGGTGCACGGTTCCTGCTGGACGATCCCGAGGCGAGTCGCGGATTCAAGGAGCTCCGTCATGCCCTCGTGGAGGTGATCGGGTCGCTTCCTTCCGGACTCCTGGAATCCAGTCGGGAGACCGCTGGGGATGTCGGTCGGTCGATCCGGGTCGATTCGGAGTTCACCCGCGAGGATCCGCTGGCCGTGATCAGGGCGGCGGCGGGCCGACTGGGGGAGGCCCTGCGTTCGATCGAGGAGTGGTCGAAGACCATCGATCCCGAGGTTGCGGCCCGAGTGGAGGTCCTGCGCTATCGCAGTTACGAACTGACGGCCGAGCTCGCCGCCCGCTTCCCGGTTCGTGGTCCTCAATGGCGACTCTGTGTCGTGTTGACGCGTGCGCTCTGCGCCCGTTCTCCTGAAGAGGTGGTCCGGTCCGTCGTGGCGGGTGGCGCTGACTGCATCCAGGTTCGCGAGAAGACGCTTGATGATCGTGCGCTCCTCGCATGGATCGAACAGGTCGTCGGGATCGCCCGGCCCGCCGGCGTGTCGGTGGTCGTCAATGATCGCGTCGACCTCGCGCTCGCATCCGGTGCGGATGGTGTCCATCTCGGTGCCGACGACATGCCGATCGAAGCGGCACGACGACTTGCCGGCGGACGATTGTGGATCGGTGCGACCGCCCATGACCTCGACGAGGCGCAGGCGGCGCTCGATGCCGGATGCGACGGGCTCGGTCTCGGCACGATGTATCCGAGCCGCACCAAGCCCGACTGCGAGACACGTGGCCCCGGGTTCCTGTCCGATTTTCTCGCGGCCCATCCCGAGGTCCCGCATCTCGCCATCGGGGGCATCGACGTCGAACGCACCACTGAACTCTCGGCACTGGGCTGTCGTGGTGTGGCCATGTCCGGTGCGATCTGCGCTGCCGACGAGCCTCAGGAGGTCGCACGGGAGGTTCTCGAGGCCCTCCATGGTCGGGAGCCGATGCCCCAATGACCGTCCATGATGCAGAGTTGGTCTTCATGGGCACGGGCACCTCCGCCGGCGTCCCCGTGATCGGCTGCTCCTGTCCGACCTGCACCTCGACCGATCCTCGCGATCGCCGGCTCCGCTGCGGTGCCTGCCTTCGCTTCACCGATCCCGGGGGGCAGCCCCGCGTGCTGCTGATCGACGTGCCGCCGGATCATCGGGAGCAGTCGATCCGACTCGGACTGACTCGGTGTGACGGGATCCTCATCACCCATGCCCATGTCGATCACGTCTTCGGGCTGGACGAGATCCGTCGATACAACACCCTGATGGGCGAGCCGATCGGAGTCCACGCGGAGCCCCAGGTCCGAGACGAGTTGCACCGGATCTTCCGGCACATCTTCGCGTCGCACCGGAACGTGAACACCTCGTACGTCGCGGATCTCTTCGACGTTCCCCTCCAGCCCGGCGGGGTCTTCACCATGCACGGGTTGCGCATCGAGCCCCTGCGGCTCCTGCATGGGAAGCTGCCGATCCTCGGCTTTCGCATCGAGGCGGCCGATGAGGATGGCGAGCCCCTGGCTGAACAGCCCGCACCGTTCCCACTGGCATGGTGCAGCGACGTCTCGGCGATCCCACCCGAGACCTGGCCCCGATTGTCCGGGCTGCGGACCCTGGTCCTCGACATGCTGCGGGATCGAGCCCATGCCACTCATTTCACGGTCGAGGAGGCGGTGGACGCGGCGGGCCGCATCGGCGCCCAGGCCACCTGGTTCATCCACATGACCCATGACCTCCGGCATGCCGAGCTCGAGTCCCGCCTGCCACCCGGCATGAGCCCGGCCTGGGACGGGCTTGTCCTCCCGATTACGGCCCCGCAGGGCCCGGATCTGGGGTAGACTCCTCGACCTATGGCACAGATTCGCGAGATCAAGAAGCGCATGGTTGCGGTCGCCACGATCCAACGCATCACCAAGACGATGCAGATGATCGCCACCGCGAAGTTCACCTCGAGCCTGCAGCGGGCACGGGCCACCCGTCCGTATACCGACAAGATCCGGGAGCTGGTCGCGCAGATGGCCGCCAGCAGTTCCGACGAGCTCGATGATCCCCTGGTCAACGGCGTCAGTGGCGCGGCTTCCCGCGAGCTGGTCCTGGTGGTCTCCTCCGACCGCGGACTCTGCGGTGCCTACAACAGCCACGTGCTCCGAATCGCATCACGTCACCTCGCCGCGCTCAAGGCGGAAGGCGTGGACTACGAACTCCAGATCGTCGGCAAGAAGGCAGCTGGCTACTTCGCCTTCGCCGGCATTCCGGTCAGCGAGCACCACACCTTCGGTGACAACCCCGACTTCGAACAGGTCGCCGAGGTCGCCTCGAGCTTCATCACCCGCTTCGCGGCCGGCGAATTCTCCTCGGTGCGCGTCGCCTACATGAAGTTCATCTCGAACGCTCGCCAGGAGCCGGAGATGATGCAGCTGCTCCCGATGCGCCTCGACGAGGTCGCTGCCGAAGAAGCCGCCATCGAGGACGAGCTGACCGGCGTTTCCTATGAATTCAGTCCCTCGGTCGAGCAGATCCTCACGGCGCTGCTTCCGCGCGCGGTCAAGACCTCGCTCTTCCAGGCGATCAACGACGCGATCGTCAGCGAGCAGGTCATGCGCATGATCGCCATGAAGGCGGCAAGCGACAACGCCACCGGACTCGGTCGGACCCTGAAGCGCGACTTCAACCGCGCGCGTCAGAGCAAGATCACCACGGAACTCACCGAGATCGTCTCGGGTGCGGCTGCACTCGAATAGATCTGAAGACAACTCCACGATTGCATTGCTCTCAACGCCCCGCTCACGCGGGGCGTTGTTCTTTTCTTTTGAAGGGGGGTCTCCCGGGTTTTTGACACCTCGGGCGCCTGCATGGCGGTTCTGTCAGAGGATCCTTGAACCGGCTTGCTGAACCACTACGCTGGAACCGTCTGTTTCAACCGGACTCTGGAGATAGATCGATGCCGAAGCACCGCACGCCCGCTGTCCTGTTCATCCCCGTCCTTCTTGCCGGGGCTGCCTGCGCCGGGAGCGCCACCGCGCAAGTCACGTTCGAGTTCACCGACTCCGGCCAGGCACTTGGAAACGGCTCAAGCATCACAGTCGCCCTGGGTGATCTCGACGGCGACGGCGACCTCGATGCCATGGTCGGGAACATCTTCCAGCCCAACACCGTCT
>JAKVBQ010000020.1:20472-54930 GCA_022447205.1 Phycisphaerales bacterium | reverse complement strand
CGGCGGAACGCCTTCGTCCTCGAATCCGTTCGTTCCCGGGCATGTCCCTCGAAACGCCTGCGTACGCTCCGTCGACTGGTGTCGACGACCACCCGACGGCCGGTTTCCGCATCTTCGAGCTCGATGATGCCCACCGGCGGAAGTCTTTCCTCGCGTTCGTCGGAGATCACGATCGGTATCAGATCGTGACGAAGGGAGGCCCGCTTCATCGCACGTCCCCACGCCTCGTCGTCGTCCTGGAAGTCACTGATCGCGAAGACCACCGACCTCCTTTTGCTGACACGATTCAGTTCGTCGAGTGCGGCGGCAAGATCCGTTCCGGACCCCTTTGGTTCGATCGCGAGCAGTTCCCTGATGATGCGAAGCACGTGTCGGACACCCTTGTGTGGGGGGACGAAACGTTCCACCCGATCAGTGAAGAGGAGCAGCCCGACCTTGTCGCTGTTGCGGATGGCGGCGAATGCCAGGGTTGCCGCGATCTCCGCGACCACCTCACGCTTGAGCTGGCCTTGGGTTCCGAAGCCCTGGGAGCGACTGACATCGACCGCGAGGATCACCGTCAGTTCCCGTTCCTCCCGGAACTTCTTGATGTGCGGTTCGCCGGTCCGGGCGGACACGTTCCAGTCGATGGTTCGCACGTCGTCACCGACCAGGTACGGTCTGACCTCCTCGAACTCGATGCCACGACCCTTGAAGGCGGAGTGGTATCGGCCTGCGAGCATGTCGGTCACCAGGTGACTGGTCCGGATCTCGATCCGGCGGATCTTCTTGAGGAGTTCTGTCGACAGCATGGTCGTCTCACGGGGGGATTCGATCGGTACTCGTCACGCACACGCCGGTCAGGGAACCGGCACATGGTCCAGGAGTCGGTCGATGAGGTCGTCGGAGGTGAGTTCCTCCGCCTCCGCCTCGTAGCTCAGGATCACCCGGTGTCGAAGCACGGTGTGGGCGACGTCCTTGACGTCCTGGGGCAGCACGTACCCGCGACCCGCGAGGAAGGCGTTGGCCTTCGCCGCCATGGTCAGTGAGATCGTGGCTCGTGGTGATGCGCCGAAGTCGATCAGCCCTTCGATGGGGACGCCGTGACGGGCAGGTTCGCGGGTCGCGATGACCAGCTCGACGATGTAGTCCTTCACGCGGTCGTCCACGTGGATCCGGTCGATGGTCGACCTGGCATCCTTGATCGCGTCCGGGTTGGTCACTGCTTCCACCGTCGGGCTGCCGGTGCTTCGTGCCATGAGATCGAGAATCTTTCGTTCCTCTTCCGGGGTCGGGTAGTCCACGATCAGCTTGAGCATGAAACGATCGACCTGGGCTTCGGGCAGCGGGTAGGTGCCTTCCTGTTCGATCGGGTTCTGCGTCGCCATCACCAGGAAGGGATCATCCAGGGGATAGGTGTGTTCCCCGATGGTGACCTGACGTTCCTGCATCGCCTCGAGCAGCGCGCTCTGGACCTTCGCCGGTGCACGGTTGATCTCGTCGGCGAGGACGAGGTTGGAGAAGATCGGTCCCTTCTTGACCGTGAACTCACCATCCGACGGTCGGTAGACCAGGGTGCCGAGGATGTCCGCGGGCAGAAGGTCCGGTGTGAACTGGATGCGCTGGAATCCCGTCGAGATGCACTGCGCAAGCGTCGAGACCGCGGTGGTCTTCGCCAGTCCCGGCACGCCTTCGATCAGGACGTGGCCGTTGCAGAGCAGGCCCATGAGCAGGCCATCAAGCAGTTCCTCCTGCCCGACCACCACATGGTGGACCTGTTCCCGCAGGAGCTGGAAGGGTCGGCTTCGCTCCGCCACTTCCCGTTCGATGGCGCTGATGTCTGTCTGGCTCACGGTCATGATGGGTTGTCTCCTTGAGAAGTCCGTGGGGGGCATCCTTCTGGTCGCCCAGTTTATGGCTGGAATCGATCAGGGCTGCAGGATGGTCACGCTCAAGCCCTACGAATCCCATGGTGGGGCGGTTCGCCTGCTACGGTGCTCCACTGCAGAACTGACTGCAGCGACCCCGAACCTACTCAATTGGAGCCTCTGAATGCGACTCGGATTTCTCGGAACTGGCGTGATGGGGGCATCCATGGCCGGCCATTTGCTTGATGCCGGGCACGAGGTGACCGTCCACACCCGGACAGCTGCCAAGGCCGCGTCGCTCCTGGATCGAGGCGCGGTCTGGGCCGCATCCCCGGTGGAGGCTGCCGAGGGGCGGGATGCCGTACTCTCGATCGTGGGCATGCCCTCCGATGTCGAGTCCGTCTACCTCGGTGAAGGGGGGGTTCTGAGCGCCTCCGCCGTGCCCGGGCTCCTGATCGACATGACCACCAGCACGCCCACCCTGGCCCGCAGGATTCATGCTGAAGCGGCGAGTCGCGGGGGGGCGGCGATCGATGCACCGGTCTCCGGCGGTGACGTGGGAGCTCGGAACGCGACCCTGTCGATCATGGTGGGTGGCGATCCAGGGCCGGTGGAACAGGCGATGCCCCTCTTTCAGGCGATGGGGAAGGCGATCGTCCATCAGGGGCCTGCAGGGGCCGGGCAGCACACCAAGATGGTCAACCAGATCCTCATCGCCTCGATGATGATCGGCGTCTGTGAGGGCCTCCTCTATGCGGAGAGGGCAGGTCTGGACGGGGCCCGGGTCATCGAATCCGTCGGGGGTGGGGCTGCTGGGTCCTGGACGATCAATAATCTCGGCCCTCGGATGCTCCAGCGTGATTTCGAGCCGGGTTTCTACGTCGAACACTTTCTGAAGGACCTGGGGATCGCCCTTGAAGAGGCTGGGCAGATGGGGCTCGATCTCCCCGGACTGGCTCAGGCACATGCCTTCTACGAGCAGGTTCAGGCGGCAGGAATGGGCAGGAAGGGGACTCAGGCCCTTCTTTGCCTCCTGGAGCAGCTGAATGGGGCCGACAGGAACCAGCTCGGTGCTTGAACGGATCTCCTGAGCGGGTACACTATTCGGCTCGCCTCGGCGGAAGGGCTAAATGCACCATGACTACGGCAACTGAATTCGATCCCACCGGCACCTACACCTTCACGATCACGAAGGCTCCGGGCCGCACTGCACAGGTCAAGACCATCAAGCGTCTGATGGAGATGCAGCCGCATATCCAGCACGGCCTGAAGGACCTTGCTCGTGGCCGTGCCCAGGGTGGCAACGACCCCCGACGTCGAGCAGGCCGCATCTGGGTTCACCGCAAGCGACGGACCAACCTCGTCAAGGTCGCCGAGGGCGAGACCTTCACCCTCCGGCTCACCCCGCAGATGATTCCCGATCTCCAGAGCGTCATGTCGTTCCTCGACGCGAAGAGCGCCTGAGCCCGGACTCATCGACAGCAGAACACGATCTACTGCATGGACCCGCGTGAGCGGGTCCATGTCTTTGCATGGGTCAGCAAGGAACGCGCATCAAGGGGCGGCTCATGCCAGGGCGCGTCTTGTCACACGCCGTCCGGGCTGGCAAGGATCGCGGCTCGAATCGGCATCACGACGTTCGGGACCACGCGCTGTTCGGCAATGCGTTCCGCATGCCCCGCCAGGGCGGCGAACCGGCTCGACAGATCGTCCATCGTCTCCATTTCACCGAGGTGTCGGACGGTGAGGTAGACGCTGATCGGCTCCCGGTTCCAGTTGCCCGACATCCGTTCCCGCGGGGTGGTCCTTGTCTTGACCTCCAGGAATGCCTGCACCTGGGCGCTGGGTTCGAGGTTGATCCCGAGGATCGGCTGGCATTCGACCACCTCGTCCTCGTGGTCCATGAGGCCGGCAATCGGTGAATCCGCGAACAAGGCGTTGTAGACGACCTCGTCCCGGTTGAGCCTCGCCTCGAGGTCGAACACGAAGACCAGCTCGAGGTGCTCCACGTCGAGCGGGCTGATCGAGAGGAACCATGGGGCGAGATCAAGGACCTTCCGGTGCAGCCTGTAGGCATCGCCGAGGTCATCCGGATTCACCGAGCCGCTGCCAAGCTGCGTTCCCCTGAGGGAGAGCCAGGTGTAGGTCCTGTGACTTTCGTCCGATTCCAGCGCGAACTCGTTCTCGAAGCGCCTGAAGTTCGACAGGTCTGGAAAGTCCCGCCGAAGCCGGCCGAACATGTCGAGGACCGTCTCCCGTGAGCTGGGCAGGTCCATCTTCAAGGTGAGCTTCTGGGTCACGGCGAAGTCGGTCACCAGGGTTTCGAGATCATTGACCATGCGGTGGGATCCGGAAGGCACCCGTTCGTCGGGTGTCGATGAGGGAACGCTATCCGGATCGAAGCGGGCGGGACCAGCAGCCGCAGGTTATCCACGTGACCCGGAGATGCCGTAGCTCAGGACACGCCAGAGCCACTCCATCGGTCCCTGCTTGAAGCTGCCGAGCCAGAGCGTGCTGAACACGGCCAGCGCGATCCAGGTTCCCAGCGAGATCGGGATGAGCCAGATCCGATCCACCTCGCCGAACAGCCCGAATCCATACGAATAGAAGAGGCTGGTCATGATCACGGTCTCCGCCAGGTAGACGGTCAGCGCCATCCTGCCGGTGCAGGCGATGACGTGCGCGATCATCCGAAGCTGTCCTCCCCTGACGATGGTGGTCACCAGGGCGGCATACCCGAACGCCATCAGCGTCGAGCCATATTCGTGGGTCGCCTTGGACATGCCGACGACGACCGGTGTCGTCCAGTCGGGAAGCATGGCCCCGAGTTCGAGGAGCAGTCCGATCGGCAGGGCCACGGCCACCGCCCAGCAACGAAGCCTGCCACCCTCGTCACCGAAGAACCCGCTCTTGTAGAGAGCGACACCGAAGGCGAACATCGCCATGATGTGCCATCCGAACTGGAGGAACCCGAAGACGATCGCGAAGAGCCAGGTCACGAGCCGGAACATGAAGAGGTCGATGTAGGGACCCTCGCCATAGGCTCGGAGCTCCCCGGCCCTCCAGATCGGACTTTCCGGGTTCCACATGGCGGCTTCCATCGTGTCCAGCCACCCAACCGGGAGCGTTCCATCGGGGTTCATCGCCTTCTGGTACTCGGGATCGAGGGCCATGGTGGCTTCGAATCCGGCGATGGTGCCACCGATGAGGGCGGCGATCGTCAGCAGCCCGGTGCCGATGATGACAAGCGCCACGGGACGCAGTCGACAGAAGAGCAGCAGCCAGACACCGATCAGTGCGTAC
Organism: Phycisphaerales bacterium; assembly: GCA_022447205.1. Taxonomy (GTDB): domain Bacteria; phylum Planctomycetota; class Phycisphaerae; order Phycisphaerales; family SM1A02; genus JAKVBQ01. The sequence continues at coordinate 49,780 of JAKVBQ010000020.1, read as the reverse complement.
TGGGCGAGGATGTCCCCGTACCAGAAGAACACCGCATGAATGGCACCGATGCAGAAGAGGATCAACAGTCGGCAGAGAAAGAAGAGGCCGAAGCGTCTGCCCGCCCTGGTCGCTCGTTCGAACTGAATCGCGGCGCCGACCCCGAAGAGGAGCGAGAACAGGGACATGAACTTGTACTGGAACAGGATCATCACCACGAGGAATGCGATCCACTGCCAGATCCCGACCGACTCCGTTCCGGGTGCGGGTTCGGGGACGCCCATGGCGTCCGCCAGGGGAAGCGCGAAGAACAGTGAGTTCACCACGAGGATCCCGAGGAGCGCGAAGCCGCGAACGACGTCGATCGACTGGATGCGCTCCGATCCGCTGACGGGCTTGAAGGTTCCCGATCCGGTGTTCGTGGTCGGAGTTGTCATCAGGAAGCTCCTCCTGGCTGGAAGGCGGTCAGTGCAGGGTGCCGGCTTGTTGCATCTGGTTTTCAAGCCAGTGCAGGATCGTCGTGGTGTCGTCGAGGGAGGGGAGCAGCAGGTCCGGCTCGTGAGCCTCGAGTGTCTCCAGGGAGGTCATGCCGCTGGCCACCGCGATCGACCTGCATCCGGAGTGACGGGCGCAGTCGATGTCGTGTTCCGTGTCTCCGATCACCACGACCTGCGAGGGCGCGATGGCCCGACCCCTGCGGTCCTCGTGCCTTGCCCTTGCGATCGGGGTCAGCTCACGTCGGGTGGCGGCTTCGTCGCCGAACACCCCGAATTCGAACCACTCCTTGGAGAAGCCGGCATCCTGGATCTTCATCCAGCTGGTCGGTTCGATGTTGCCGGTCATGATCGCGCTGGTCATCTCCGAGTGCTCGTGCACGGCCTTCGTCAGTTCATGCGCCCCGGGCAGGGAGTAGGACCAGCTCTCCATGTCGAAGGCATGCGCCATCCGTGCCACGTAGGCTTCCTGGAAGGCCTTCAGTGCATCCTCGTGCACCGGCAGGTCGTGCATCTCCGACATCTCGAGGAAGATGTGGTGATCGAGCCTGCCCCCGGACTTGATGGTGCTGCCATCCACCGGGACGCCGTGGAGTTCGAAGAGCGCCTCCTCCATCGCGCGCAGCCCGACACCTCTGGAGCGGAGCAGGGTGCCATCGATGTCGAAGAGGACCAGCATCTCGTTCATCCGGCGACGGCGACCGCGGAGCACACCAGGCTCGCGGCATCCGTCAGTTCACTTGCGGGATGCATCGTCGGGAGTTCGTCACGGGCCTCTTCGAGGATCCGTCTCGCCTCTTCCACGTTGGTGCCCTCGAGCCGGACGACCAGCGGGACGGAGAAGCCGACCGCGCGGGCGGATGACACGATCGCCTTGGCGATGGTGTCGCATTGCATGATCCCGCCGAAGATGTTGACCAGGACGCCCTGGACCTTGTCGTCGGCAAGGATGATCCGGAACGCCTCGGTGACGGCCTCTTCGGTCGCACTGCCTCCGACATCCAGGAAGTTCGCGGGTTCGCCACCATGGAGCTTGATGATGTCCATCGTCGACATCGCGAGTCCCGCGCCGTTGACGAGGCAGCCGATGTTGCCGTCGAGCGAGACGTAGGACAGTCCGAACTCCTCCGCTCGTCGTTCCGCCTCGACCACTTCGAGGGGGTCCGCCAGCGCGGCGATGTCCTTGTGGCGGAAGAGCGCGTTGTCGTCGAAGTTGAACTTCGCATCGATCGCGAGGACCCGTCCATCGGGGTTGTCTTCATCGGCGGGCGTCACGATCAACGGGTTGATCTCGACGAGGCTTGCATCCGTATTCTCGAAGAGCGCGGCCAGCGAGAGCATGGTCTTGACCGCCTGATTGACCTGCTTGCCCTTGAAACCGACGGCAAACGCGATCTTGCGTGCCTGCCAGGGTTGGAGGCCGAGCCGGGGGTCGAGGGGCTCCTTGATGATCTTCTCAGGTGTCTCCTCGGCGACCTTCTCGATCTCGACGCCGCCTTCCGCGGAGGCGATGAGGGTGTTGGTCCCTCGGCTCCTGTCCACCGTGATGGCAAGGTAGAACTCGGACTCGATGTCAACGCCGGCCGCGACCAGCAACCTCGTGACCTCCAGGCCTTCAGGCGGGGTCTGGGGCGAGACCATCCGGTTCGTGAGCATGAAGCCTGCGGCTTCCCTCGCCTCCTCGACGGTCCGGACCAGTTTCACGAAACCGGCCTTGCCACGTCCGCCGGCATGCACCTGCGCCTTGATGACCACGAGGGAGTCGCCTCCGGCAAGGAGCGCCTCGGTCGCCTGGACGGCTTCCTCGACGGTCTGCACCATCTCGCCTGAAGGGACGGGGACGCCTGCGTTGGAGAGCAGTTCACGTGCTTGGTATTCGTGGATCTTCATGATTCAGTCCAGCGATTCACTTTCTATGCTCGCGGATTCTCCGGCAAGCTTCTTTTCAGCGTAACGACGCACCCAGTTCTCCCATGACTTGCCCGCCGCGGGGTCCTTGCCACTCAGGTGGATGCACTTGATCTCGGCGGACTTCACCACCCGACGGCCGCCATCCTTCGGAAGCTCCATCCGCGCAGCGGGTCCGTCTCCTGCCTTGGTGTCGATGTCGAACACGAAGCCAAGGAGCCTGGTTCCATCCTTCAGTTCGATCTCCACGTCGCCTCGGTAGTCACGGGCGACCTCGAGGGCATCGCGCATCGACGGTTCATCATGCGGTTCGAGGATCCCCCCCTGGGCGTGGGCGGTCGAACCTGCATCCGGTTCCGGGAAACTCTTGGTCTCCTGTGGCATGCCTGCTCCGTACCTGCCGTTCAATCATCCAGGAATTCATCGAGTGAGAATTCCTCGGTCTCAGCCTCGTCATCGACGACCGGGGGATCGTCGACCCTGATCCATTCCGGAAAAGCGCGTTCGATCCGGTCCAGTGAGAGCTGCGCGAGTTCGCGTTCCACCTGGCCCGTTTCATCGACGAAGACGTTCTTGATCGCCTCCTCGCCATCCGGGTGCATGGACACCAGGATTCCCGGTCCGTACAGGGTGGCTCCACCCTCCTGTTCGGGCCTCGTGTTCACCTGCGACAGGCGAGCGACGATCTCCGCTCGTGTGCCGAGCGACTCGTTCTCCTTGGCCTGGAATATTGCGTTGATCGGGAACATGTGTGGTGTGCGTTGGGGGGCGACTCGAAGGGAAGATGGTAGGGGGTTGTCGTGGGGCCGTCGAGTCCTCGTCTCGCAGCGCTCGGCTTCTCAGGACCCCGCTCGGTCGAGGACCTCGACGGCGGTTTCGAGCAGGCGTTCCATGGGCACCGGCTTGTTGAGATAGGCGCTCACCCCGAGGGTCTCCGCGTAGGCCTTGTGTCGTCGACCTTCGTTCGCCGTCACCATGATCACCGGGGGGGGATCCTCGGATCCCTGGATCTGCTCCAGGACCAGGAAACCGCTCTTCTTGGGGAGCATCATGTCGAGCACCACCAGTTCCGGCCGCCGGGTGGCGTAACTCGTCACCGCCTCGTCTCCAGTCGTCGCCGTGACCAGCGACGCCCCCTCGCTCTCGAGGGCGAGGCTCATGACTTCGAGGATGTCCGGATCGTCGTCGACCACCAGGATCGACACGTCCTGCAATCGGCCCTCTGTACTCATGAGTCGGCTCCCTGATCGGATTCCAGTGCACGTTCCAGTGGTTCGAGCCCTGCGTCGACCGCCGAGTTCAGTTGGATCCTCGCGAGGAGGGCTGGCGTCATCCACGGCAGCGTCTCAAGCTTCGCGATCATCCGTGCAGGCATCGGCTTGCCCTCACGTTCCCATTTCGGCCGGCTCTTCCAGCGACGGTGGACCCAGAGGTACTGCTCCGGCACGAGCCGCACGAACTGCTCCACGGCGCGGTTGAAGCGTGCGCTGATGTAGAAGAGGGGGTCGGGCTGGTCCACCCAGTCGTCCGGGCGGATGATGTCCGTGATCATCACCTCGTACCTGAACTGGCCGGGGACCCGCTTGGCGAAGCCCGCGACCACCGGGACCTCGTGCCGCATGGCCAGCAGGCCGATCGACTTGTAGCTCGATGCAAGGCGCCCGAGGAAGGGGACGAACAGTCCCTTGTCTCCTGCATTCTGGTCCGCGATGAAGCCGATGCGCTCGCCCTGCTCCACCAGCCGATCCACTTCGTTGGTCGCGCCGAACTTGGTGAGGATGCGCAGCCCGTTGCGCTCCCTCAGGTCGAGCAGCCACTTGTTGATCAGCGGATTGTCGATGGGGCGAGCGAGGGCGGTCATCCTGAAGCCGAGCAGGCTCACGAAGTACCCCAGGATCTCCCAGTTGCCGGCGTGGCCGGTGAGGAAGAGTCCGGGGTCCTCCCTGACCAGCAGTGGCAGGACCTCGTCCAAGTCGCCGATCATGACCCGATCCGGCCAGTTGTCTCGTGTGAGCAGTTGTGGCATCGCGAGGCTGTCCACCGCGAAGATCTGGAACATGTTCCTGATCGAGTCCTCGGCGATCTGTTCCGCATGTTCCTGGGAGATTCCCGGGAACGAGCGAATGATGTTCATGCTGGCTCGTTGCCTGCGCTTGCTGCTCATCGTCGCGTAGATCGAGCCGAAGGCACCGACGGTCCGGAGGTTCTCCTCGACGTCGAAGCACTGCATCACCGCACTCAGGGTGCGAAGTGCCAGGTACTGGGACCAGTGGGCTGCTGTGGCCATGGGGTCGGATTGTAGGCGACCAAGGAAAAAGGGCCCCGAATATCGGGGCCCTTTGGGGTTCATTGCAGTTTCAGGGGGCCTGATCAGTCGCTCTCGCCGGTGAGGATCCGGAAGCGGTTCCAGTTCAGGACCGGGATCTGGGCGTTGATCGCCTGTTGCCAGAGTTCGTCGTACTGGTCGTAGGCAGCCCGCTTGTCCATGATGGCCTGAATCTCGGCATCCGTGGCGTTGGTCGGAATCAGCTCGGCGGAGACGTAGTCGGGAATCTCGCCCAGGACCACGAAGTCGAGGTCACCGGTGAGCTGTTCACCTGTGACGACTTCTCCACCCCACTCCATGATGCGACTGCGGATGAAGTCCGCCTCGTTCTCGCTGGGGGAGCCGTTCCCGTCGACGTCGAACTTGCCGTAGACGAGGAACTTGAAGCGGTATTCCGGCTGGAACACGGCGTTGGCGATGACGTCGTCCCGAACCACCGGCCTGGTGCCGGAGGCTCTGGTGACTCGTGCGGTCGCCGTGGTCTCGGAGACCTTCATCACCTGGATGCTGGCCTTGCCTCTGGAGTACTCACCACTGTTCGAGTTGACACGGATCTGACCGGGATCGTCGTAGACCTCGAAGGTCATGCCGGGGCGGATGCGGTCCTCCCGGCCGAGATCGATGAAGACCTGCCCGGAGGAACCGAGCACGTCGACGACACGGCCATCAACCAGCTCTGCCGGGTTCTTCGGTCGGATGCGGATCGCATCAACGACCTTGCGGAGTTCGTTGAGCCGGCTGGTGACCACGGTGTGGTTTCCGCGGAGGTCGTCGATCTCGTCCTGGAGCTGGTCGACCATGTTCCTGTGGTCACGCTCCTTTTCGTCGATGGTTCGGGCGAACTTGTCCTTGGTCGCGAGGATGTCGGAGCGATGGCGGTCCGCCTCCGCCCTGTAGTCCGCGATCGAATCCTGGACCTTGTCGACCTTGTCAGCCGAGTCGGAGCGAAGCTGGCTCATCGCCTGGTCGGACTGTGTGATCTGGTTCCTGAGATCGTCGACGTTGGCCTCAAGCGAGCCGACCCGCGTCTTCAGGGTGCCGTTCTCCTGCTGCAGGCTGCTGAAGGCCTCCTGGAGGGTCATGTCGCCCGGGATGTTGAACCGCCTTCTGGCGGATGCTTCGTCACTGTTCTTGTCACCCGTGGCGAAGGTCCTGAACTTCTCCGAACGGTTCAGGAGGTAGCCGACCAGAGACTGGTTGTTCTTGCGAGCCTCGGCCTTGAACTCATCGACGTTCTCCGACGTCCTGAGGATCTCCTTGAGTTCTTCCTGGTTCGCCTTGGCAGTCTCGACGGCACTGTTCTTCTGCCCGTAGAGCAGGATCGCGGCAGTCGCGCTCCCGACCGTGAGGAAGATGAAGATGATCAGCGCGACCAAGACTCCGGTACCGCTACCTGAACGCATGGCCATGGTGGGTGCGTCTCCTTTGGGGTGAGGCTGGAATCGCCTACTCGGGCTCGGGATCGACTCGTCGAGAGCCCGTATCGTCTTTCATGACCCTCGACGAGGGCCATCTTCGTCAGTGTATCGGATCCAGGATGCCCAGCACGAGCGTCAAAGGCCTGATTCCGAATGTGGAATCCTCCTGAATCGTTCGTCTCCAGTCAAGCCGTGGTTCCGCTCAACCCCCCAGAACAGCCAGTCAGAGCCGTTTCAGGGCCGATCTCATGACCGGCAGATCCGCATCGACTCCGCCAAGGTGGTCTTGTGGTTCCGAACGAGTTCGAAGGCTTCCGTGCGGATCAGGTTCAGTTCTTTCTCCTCGCAGGCGGCCTCCATCAACCTGCCGGTGGGGGCGCGCTGCATGATCATCTCCCGAGTTCTCGGGGTGAGCCTGAACAGTTCGAACGCTCCCATTCGTCCCTGGTAACCGCTTCTCCGACATTCCCTGCATCCGACACCCTCGACCAGGGCCCGGCTCTCAGGCATCACGAAGTCCGACGGAAGCTCGAGGTTGTCGACCGAAACCGGCTTGGCGCATTCGGGGCAGACCTTCCTCAGCAATCGCTGGGCAAGGACTCCCTCGACCGCACTGGCCACCAGGAATGGTTCGACGCCCATGTCGAGGAGCCTCGTCGCGGCACCGGCGGCGTCATTGGTGTGGAGGGTGGAGAACACCAGGTGCCCGGTCAGGGAGGCCTGGACCGCAGCATTCGCGGTCTCCTGGTCTCGGATCTCACCGATCATGATGATGTCCGGGTCATGGCGGAGAATCGACCGGAGTCCCTCGGCGAATCCCAGTCCGACCGAGCTGTTCACCTGGATCTGGTTGACGCCCTCGACCTGGTACTCGACCGGATCCTCGACCGTGATCGCCTTGACCGACTCGCTCACGATCCTGCTGAGACTTGCGTACAGGGTGGTCGACTTGCCGCTTCCCGTGGGCCCGGTCACCAGCAGGATGCCGTGCGGGCGTGCGATCAAGTCGTCCCATCGCTCGAGGGTGTGCTTCGGCATGCCCAGTTGCTCGAGTCCCAGGAGGACCGATGACTGGTCGAGAATCCTGAGGACGACGCCTTCTCCGTGCAGCATCGGGATCACCGAGAGTCGAAGGTCGTACTCGTGTGAGCGATGGCGCAGGGAGATCCTGCCGTCCTGGGGCAGTCGCTTCTCCGCGATGTTCAGGTCCGCCATGATCTTGAGGCGACTGACGATCGCGTTCCGGAAGCGATTGATCGTCTGCGGAACCCCGGCGGGGGCGAGGACCCCGTCGATCCGGTAGCGGACTTCCAGTTCCTCTTCGAAGGGTTCGATGTGGACGTCGGTCGCCCGTTCCCTGATCGCTTCAAGCAGCAGGTCGTTGACCAGCTTGACCACGCTCGCCTCCTGGGCGAGTTCGATCTCGGTCGCGTTCTCCCCGGACTCCACTTCGATCGTCTTCGTTTCATCCGTGGAAAGCGCTTCGAGGGTGTCTCCCGCGACGCCGTAGTGGGACCTGATGAACTTGGTGAGGTCCCGTTCGTCGGCAAGCACCAGCTCGATGCCCAGGCCGGTCAGCAGTCGGAGTTCATCGAAGGCACTCAGTTCGAAGGGGTCGCTCGTCGCGATGCGAAGGACGCCGTCCCCTCGGCCGATCGGCACGCATCGCTGCTTGAAGACAAGTTTCGAGGGGAGCAGTCGGAGGGTCTCCTCCTCGACCTCGACCTGTTCCAGGTCGATGATCGGCATCTGGAAATGGATCCCGATCGCCTCCAACACCTTGTTGTCGTCGATCAGGCCCATGCGGACCATGACCCTGTCCAGCCGTTCGCCGGTGCGCTTCTGCTCCTCGATCGCTTCATCGAGTTGCGAAGAATCGATCAAGCCTCGCTCGACCAGAATTGAACCGATACCCACTGGAAATGCCTCCACGCCTCGTTTGAGTATCCCCTCAGCAGGGAACGGCTGCGAGGATGGTCATGGAATTGGGCCAAAACCCATCTGTTTATCGGCGCAACCGGGTGGATATCACCCTTCCTTTGCGCGAAAGATGAGGGCACTCGCGCTCGCACCATGCACCACGCTTCGATCCCGCCCTCGAGCGAACTCGCCGGCGCAGATCATGCCTGCGGTCGGAAGGTCCCCGAGGCGCGCGTTCAACCGCTCGAGATCCGATTCGGTGCCGGCACGAACCCCCGACTCGGCGAGCAGGAGCCCGAAGGGGGGGGCTTCATCGAGCGAGGCCGCGTCCAGTGCGAGATCGAGGTCGGAATCGGCGCTGGCCGGATCACGGATGAGGAACTGCACGCTCTGGCCCACGGAGGGGCGCTCCGCGACTCTCAGGGCTCCGGTCTGTTCGTCGACTCCGGTGATCTCCCTCACGAGGTAGTCATGCGGACCGAAGTGCTCGCGGTATTCGGTCACCGCCACGCCCAGTCGAAGCCCGTTCGCGACGAGGTCACGGTCCGACTGGTTCAATCCCATGATCGTTTCGCGAGCAGCATCGGTCGCCGGTCGGCCTCCAAGCGACATCACCGCACTTTCATGGACTCCGGTGACGATCATGCGCTGCCCGATCGGCCTGCAGCCCTGACTGACCAGGGTGCCGCATCGAATCGGTCCTCCGAGTCCGAGTCCCACCAGTCCGGTGGAGGCATGCTCGTCATCCGCGATCAGGACGTTCCCTCCGGGGCGGGTCGATCCACTCAGGAGACCGCCACCGACCGGGCCGGGCAGGGCCTGGTCGATCGCCTGGAGCACGGGCCGTGGATCGGTGCTGAAGGGGTCGGCAAGGAGGATCGTCGCCGCATGATCCGCGCCCGTCGATGCCATGGTCGACCACTCTTCCGGTGTCGTCAGCTCGGCTGGTCCCCGATGCCAGTCCCTGATGAAGGCACGGGCCTGGAGCCCATCGCCCTCAAGGACGAAGCCGACCAGGCCTGAGCGGCGCTCCGGGGCCCTGAGCCCGGAAAAGACGGTCTGGGCGGTGCCGCTGATCATCGATCCAGGCTGGATCTGGTCACGGATGGTCCCGGCGACCAGCGTCAATGCCGAGGCATGGTGGAAGCTGCCCAGGAGGATCAATGCGGCCGGAGTGGCTCCCTGAAGGTCCTTTTCCAGTGCCGTGGCGACCTCCATGGCAGCCGTCCGGCTGTCGGGATGCTCTGAAATCCGAGAAAAGGCACGCATTGTGAGGCTCCAGAGGCCATTTCATGCAGGCGTCCACTTGAAAACAAACGAACTCCCAGCATAATGATCGGTTCCCCCGGTTGAACCGTCGACCGGGTTTTCGGTTGACCCAGGTGAAGGAACTGCTTCGTGCCCAACATTGAATCCGCCAAGAAGCGCATGCGCCAGAACAAGCAGCGTCGTGCCCGCAACAAGTGGCGCAAGGAACGTGTCAAGGTACAGATTCGATCTCTCCTCGAAGCGATCCGCGCGAAGGATGTCGACACCGCGGAAACCGAACTCCGCAAGACCTGCTCGATCCTCGACAAGGTCTCCTCGACCAGCACGATGCACAAGAACACGGCAGCCCGGAAGAAGAGCCGGCTCGCCTCGCGGGTCAACGCACTTCGAACCGCCTGATCGCGCACAGACGCTCGGTCGATTCCTCGAACAATCCGCCGCCACCGTCCTTGACGGTGGCGGCGTTCTCTTTGAACTCGACGTACCCTGTGGTCGGAGACCGTCAGCGTGAACAGCAAGGCCGTGAAGACAACCAGGGTCCCCGAGGAGGTGCATCCTCCCGAAGACTCATACTGGCTGTCGTCCCGGCGTCCATTGAACATCCTCGTCTTCCTGGCACCCTTCCTGCTCTTCTACGAGATCGGGCTGGTCTTTCTGCTGCGTGAGGATCGCGGCACGATCACCAATCTCGCGCATGAGTGGATCATCTCGTTCATGGGCGTCTTCAACGTCGACTTCTTCGGCCTCTCCCTGCCCGGGTTCATCGTGGTGGTGGTGCTCCTCCTCTGGCACGTCTTCTCCCTCGAGCCCTGGCGGGTGGACTTCAGGTCGATCCCCCTGATGCTCCTTGAGTCGCTGCTCCTGATGGTGCCGCTCATCGTCCTCAGTCACATGGTTCGTCAGTTCATGCCCCTGGCCGGCAGCGAGGGCGAGCTCATCGAGACCCTCGGTCCCATGGGACGGATCGCGGTCTCGATCGGCGCGGGACTCTACGAGGAGCTGGTGTTCCGGATGCTGGTGGTCCTCGTGATCCACACCCTGATGGTCGATGTGCTCAAGTTCAGCGACCTGATCGGGGCGGGCGTGGCGATCCTGGTCTCGGCGGGCCTCTTCACCTGGTACCACCCGGTCTGGGGACCCGATGGGACCGCTTCCATGGGGAAGATGCTCTTCTACTTCGCGGCAGGCCTCTGGTTCGGGGTGCTCTACGTGGCCCGTGGATTCGGCATCGTGGTGGCGGTGCACGCGTTTTACGACATCGCGGTCCTCCTGGACTGGGACTAGGTGCGCTCCGAAGGGGTACACTCTCCCCGTGCCTGATCACTCCGACTCCTCATGTGCCGGTCATGCCGTCGATCCCACGGACATCGAGCTGCTCTGTCTCGACGTCGATGGCGTGATGACCGACGGTTCGATCCTGCTTGACGCCACGGGCGGCGAGCTGAAGCGCTTTCACGTTCGAGACGGGCTCGCGATCAAGGCCTGGCAGCGTCAGGGCAACCGGATCGCGGTGATCACCGGCCGTGGTTGCGAGGCCCTTCGGCACCGCATGGCGGAGCTGGGCGTCGAGATCGTGCTCGAGCATGTTCCCGACAAGGCGTCCGCCCTCGCGAGTGTCCAGGAGCGACTCGGTATCGGTCCGGAACGCACCGCGTTCATGGGTGATGATCTCGCGGATCTTCCCGCTTTCGAGCGAAGCGGTTACTCGATGGCTCCCGTCGATGCCGACCCCGATGTCCTGAAGCGAGCATCCTGGGTCGGCACTCGCCGGGGCGGTGACGCAGCGGTTCGGGAGGCGATCGAACACCTCCTTCGAGCCCGTGGCGCCTGGGACGACGTCGTAGCCGGGCATCTCGATGCCGGAAACCTTGCCTAGGGGCTCGTCATGATCGAGTCGCGGAGAACACTGCATCGAAGGGGCGTGAGCACCATCACCTGGGCGGTGGCGTCGGGCGTGGTGCTCGCGATCGCCGTCATCTACGTCGGGTGGCTCATCGAACCGGAACCCACCGAGACACGGCGCCGCCATCGCGACCTGGACGTGACCGACCTGGTCACGCCGGATGCGTTGACCGATGCGGAGCGTGCCCGCGCCACCACCACCCCGGAAGGCTCGACGGTCAAGCTCGAGGACGGCGCCTGGGTGCAGGTGGCCGGTCCCACCGGGACCCTGGAGCAGCAGTACAGCGCGGAGCGGATCGATCCGCTCCCCGACGGCTGGTTGAAGATGGTCCGCCCGCGCGCCATGGTCTACCTGTCCGGTGGTCGAATCATCACCTTGCGCGGGGAACGCGGCCTGGTGAGCGTGCCCCAGCAGGCGATCGAGTCCGGCACGCTTGAAGGCGATGTCGTGATCAGGCTCTTCGTTCCTCGAGACGGACGGCCCGTGAAGATCGAGGAAACCGAACCCGAGGTGATCGTCCGCACCGAGGAAGCGAGTTTCAGCAATGTCCTGGGCGAGATCCGTTGCAACAAGTCGATCCGCATCGATGCCGAAGGGGCCTCCTTCTCCGGCGAGGGACTCACGATGCTGCTTGGTGATGACGAACAGAGCATCGAACGCCTGGTTGTCGAACGCGCCATCGCACCGATCAGGCTGACCCGAAATGCCGGTCAGGACACGTCGAGTGAATCTGCCGAAACGGGCGCAACCGAAGGGGCTGCTCCGCCACCCGACGTGGCACCCGATGCCGGCGCCCCTCAGTTCTACACCCTCGAACTCGAACGGGACGTGCGCATCGAACAGTATGCCTCGAACGACGCACTCACCCCCGACTCGGTCGTTTCCGGTCACCGCCTGCAAGCCACCTTCAGTCTCGATGGCGATGGGCTCGACGGTGCTGATGCCGTCGTGCGACAGGATCTTCAGGTCCCCCCATCTCCCACGATGGGGGGACGAAGCCTGCTGGTCGGCAGCATGCTTGGTTCGACCGTGCAGTCCGCACCCGATTCCGCGGGTCTCGTCCTCATTCACTACACGGGTCGGATGATCATGATGCCGGCATCGGATTCCGAACGTCTCGGGAGTGTCGATGACGTCCTCGTCGAGATCACGTCGGGCGCGGAACGCCTGGTCGAGGTCAGCGATGCGGCAAGCGAAGCGGTGATCGCCTGCGACCTCCTGAGGTATCGAAGCGCCGAGGATCTCATCGAGCTCGAATCCGCCGGGGCACGTCCCCTGGTGGTCACGAGTCCGAGACTGCATCTGCGTGGAGAACGCTTCCGGTTCGCCCGACGTGACGGCAATGGCAGGCTCGAGGGTCCCGGATCGATGCAGATTCACCGCCTTGATGATCAGGACCCGGCGGATCCGACGGGTGACATGTCCGATCCGGAACTCGAGGTCGACTGGGCGGACGGTGTCGATCTCCGTTTCCGTCCCGGTACCGAGGCGCTCGAGGAAGCGCGCTTCGATGGAGCGGTCCGGGTCGACAATCCCGACTTCGAGCTGGTCGCCGATTCCCTCGACGTGCGCTTCGCTGCGGACGAGGACCGTGACAGCATCGAACGGATCATCGCACGTGGGTCGGATGACGAGCCTGCTTCGGCGAGTCGCAAGTCCGAACTCGGCATGCTCTCCGCACGGGTCATCGACCTCGCCCTTTCCCAGGACCGGACCGGCCGAACCATTCCGACGACCATGCGTGCCGAGGGTGCGGTGCGTGCCCAGGATGCGGAGCAGACGCTCTGGACCGACGGACTCGACGTCACCTTCGCGGTCGCTCCAGACACCTCGACGGAGCGTGTCTCGGGAGATGCGGGTCTGGGTGGTGTCGAGATCGATCGTGTGTTCGCCGATCACGGGGTGCATGTGCAGCTCGCGGATGGAGCACGGATCTGGGCGGATTCCCTGCTCGGAAGCGGGACGAGACGCAACCTGACGCTTGCCGCAGAGGATGGGTCACTGCTGATCATCCGGGGCAACGTCGTCGCGGACCAGCTTCAGGCGCTTCGCTTCGACGAGGCGCTTCGGGAAGCGGCCTCCACCGGTCCCGGTCGGTTCCGCTACTTCGAAGAACCGATCGTGATGCCGAAGTCGGGATTCACGCGGCCGCCGGCCATCGGAGAGGGATCGCTCTCCATGGAGGCGACCTGGGGCGAAGGGATGAAGTTCGATGACGGCGCCAATGACGGTGCCGGTGCGATCGAACTGACTGGTGATGTCATCGTCCGCAACCGTCCCGAACCGCTCGAGGACAACGACCTTGATGCGGACGTTCTCAGGATCGATTTCGCGCCGAGAACCGACGTTCCGATCTTCGACGATCAAGGGAATCCTCCATCCGAGGACCAGCTCGCCGCATTCTCGGGTTCACGCAGAATGCGGCTTCTGACGGCACGTGGTGACTCGCGCCTGGAGAGCAGGACCTGGAGCAGTGATGAACGCCAGGGTGAACCCGGCCTCTTCCGGATCACCGGCCCCTTCATTCGCTACGACGCGGACAGTGGAGAGGGTGAGGTCGACGGGGCGGGGCAACTGCTCGTGAACCAGGTCGAGGATGACCTGCTCGAACCGAAGACCGCCGAGCCGGTCGTGCGGGGCGTCTCGATCGGTGGGGATGGCACCACTCGATTCAGCTGGGGTGGTGACATGAAGATGCGTCACCAGGTGGCCGATCGGTATCTGGTGACGATGAATGACGGGGTCGAGATCCTGCATGCGGGCCTGCGGGTCGACGACACCCTCACCCTGATCGCCAACAACCTCGAGGTGCTCCTGGATCGTCCCGCCTCGACCTCCGGGTCCGATGGCCTCAATGGCAGTGAAGCACTTGATCTCGGGGGGGCTGCGAAGATCCTCCGGGTCGTCGCCAACGGCAGGGTGTTCGTCCGAACGCCGGAGCAGGATGTCGAGTGCGAGGTCTTCGACTACGACGCAGCGAACCAGATCGCGAAGCTCACGGCACGTGACAATCGCCTGGTCAGCGTGCTGAACAAGGGCGGTGCGGCACCGGTGCGCGCGAAAAGCGTCACCTGGGACATGAAGACCGGGCGCATCCAGATCACCGGAGCGGTCGGTGGCGCCGGGCGATGAGCGGCTCGGTTCCCGACCCGCTACTTGTCCTCTTCCGTGATGCCCATGCCGGAACGATCGGGTGACGCCGGACGTTCCGGTCGGACGTGCCCCTGACCATCCTCGAGTGCCTGGACCATGACCTCGATCGCCTTCTCGAGTTGCGGATCCTGCCCGTCGAGCATGAGTCCGGGATCATCCACGACCTCGATGTCCGGTTCAACGCCGTGTCCCTCGATGCCCCAGGTGCCGTCGGTCTCGTAGAAACCGAACGTCGGAACCGCCGTGTAGCCACCATCGATGAGGCCCGGGTTCCCGGAGATGCCGACGAGGCCGCCCCAGGTCCTGGTGCCGATGATCGGCCCGAGTTCGTTGTGCCGGAAGAGCCAGGGGAACATGTCACCACCCGAGCCGGCGTGTCCGTTGATCAGCATCGCCTTGGGGCCCTGGTGTGAATCCGGTGGCCACATCCAGTCCTTCGAGTCACGGACCGCCCAGTAGTTGGTCACCGGTCGGTTCAGGAGTTCGATGAACCTGGTCGGGATCTGGCCGCCCCCGTTCCAGCGCTCGTCGATGATCAGGGCGTCCTTGTGTGCCTGGCCGTAGAACTGCCGCACGAGATCGGTCTGTCCGTCGACGCCGGTGTTTGGCACGTAGATGTAGCCGACCCTGCCGTCGGTCGCCTCGTCGACCATGTTCCGTCGGTCCTCGATCCAGTTGCGATAGCGAAGGTCGCCTTCATCACGCATCGGGGTGACCACGACCTCCCGCGGTTCCGCATCCGGCTCGTCTCCGATGACCTCGAGGACAAGGGACTGTCCCGCAAGACCGATGAAGGCGGACCATGGATCACGCGTGGTGTCCAGGGGGGTGCCGTTGACGGCGATGACCCGGTCGCCTTCGTGCAGCCTCGCGCCACGACGATTCAGCGG
Source organism: Phycisphaerales bacterium (assembly GCA_022447205.1). Taxonomy (GTDB): domain Bacteria; phylum Planctomycetota; class Phycisphaerae; order Phycisphaerales; family SM1A02; genus JAKVBQ01. The sequence goes on along the minus strand of JAKVBQ010000020.1, from coordinate 34,520 downwards.
GTTCCGGCTGTCCGTGTCCCAGGGGCCACCTTCGATGATCCTCGAGATCCGATAGTGATCCGGTTCGTCGCCATCACCCTCCGCGATCTCCCAGTCGACTCCGAGCATGCCGACGTTCATCGAGGGTTGGTCCTCCCCGTCGCCACCCCAGTAGTACGCATGGCCGACGTTCAATTCGCCGATGAGCTCGCCGATGATGTAGGAGACGTCCTCACGGCTCGCGGCCTGGTCGACCAGCGGGAGGTAGGCCTCGAGCACGGCGTCCCAGTCGACGCCATGAAGGTTCTCGTCGTAGAAGTAGTCGCGTTGGATCCGCCAGGCATCGGTGACCAGCTGTCGCCATTCCTCGCGAGGGTCGATGGTCACCATCATGCCCTTCGTGACGACTCGATCTCCGCCGCCGCCGGGGCCGGCCTTGGCGATTCGTGCCCCGTTGCCTCCGGGGATCAGGATCTTCTTGCCGTTCGCGGACATGATGAACCGCCCACCACCGCCGGCCGACTGTTCGTTCGCGGTGTCTTCGGAGATGTCGAAGACCCTGATGCCGCCGCCCGATCGGATGTACATCAGCTGGTTCCGGTCATTGACCTGGAGGTTCCTGAAGTTGCCGGGGGGGACGGGGAGCTGGATCGCACGACGTTCCATGTCCTCGAAGTCGATGGTGAAGGTCTCATCCTCTGAATCCTCGTCACCCTCTTCTCCGTCTTCTTCGCCCTGCTTCTCGTCATCGGGATCCTCTTCATCGACGATCCTGGTGCCGGTGATGGTGGCGGGGGGTTGCTGGTCGGTGGTCCCGGTTCCCGTGAAGTCATTGCCATCCACGGTCCCCTCGATGGTCACCGAAGGTCCGTTGGGAATCTCTGCGATCAGTTCCACGAACCGCTTTTCCTGGTCCCAGAGTCCCGACACCGTCGCACTGAACAGGTCGGACACGAGGGTTCCGGTCAGGAGGTCGTCCGCTTCGAGAGTGAGCGTGAGGGTCATCGGCAGTTCGCCCATCCCCGGGATGTCGACGGAACACTCCCACACGCCCGAGATCGGATCCATCTGCGCGGCCTGCTTCGGCGCCTCTTCGGCCTCCTCCTCGGCCTCATCCTCTTCCTCGTCCTCCTCCGACCATGACTCCTCGTCGGAGGTCTCGAGCCACGGGTAGTCGACGTCCTCGCGCAGACCGACCGCGACCAGCACCTCGCTGTCGTCGTAGATCCACGTCGTGTCGAGGTCCGAGTAGCTTGGTGCGAAGCGGCGTGTCGACGTGAAGTACAGCCAGTCTCCCTCGCGATCGAATGCGGGTGATCCGTCATTGAACATGCCGTCGGTGACGACGTGCGTTTCGCCCGTCTGCCGGTCGTGGATGTGGATGCGGCTGGTCATGCCCTCTTCGAGCGGCATCGACCAGGTGAGGTAGCGATCGTCATGTGAGAAGGAGACATTCGGGAAGGCGCCGCGCGGGTTGGTGCCCACGAGCACCGGCTCGATCGCCGGTTCATCCTCCGCGGGGATCTCGATCAGCCAGGCGGTCCCGGTCTTGTCCGTGAAGAGGAGGGATTCCGAGTTCGGGGACCACTGGATGCCGGTCTTGAACGGTCCTCGTGAATCGGTCAGGGCTCGAGGTGATCCGGAACCATCGCTGGGCCTGACGAAGAGTTCATACTCACCGGTCTCATCCGAGAAGTAGGCGATCCAGCGACCATCGGGACTCCATGCCGGAAGACGCTCCGCGCTTCCGGAGGTCCGGGTGAGGTTCCTCGGGCTGCCGTTCTTGGCGGGGAGGGTCCAGATGTCGCCGCGTGCCTCGACCACCGCTCGCTTGCCGGTCGGGGAGATGTCCCAGCTTTCGATGAAGTCAGCGGCATCCACGAGGTGCGGACGGGTTTCCGCACCGGCACCGGGCACGTCGATCTCCATCCGTCGGGTCTCTCCGGTTCCGGCATCGAAGACGTAGAGTCCGGAACCCAGTTGGAACACGATGCGGGCGGGTTCGTCGTCGTCCGGCCCGATGGCGGGCCACTTGACGTCGAAGTCCTTGAAGAACGTCTCCTGCTCGTGCGTCTCGTCGTCGAGGTCGTAGCTGAAGATGTTCAGTCGACTGTCTTCGCCCGAATCCGACAGGTAGTAGAGCGTCCGTCCGTGCCACATGGGCAGGGTGTCGGTGCCGTCGAACTCCGTCACCTGTCGCGAGGTCCGCTCCTCCATGTCGATCAGCCAGATGTCACTGGCCAGTCCACCCTGGTACCGCTTCCACGTTCTCCGGTCACGCTGACTGGGCGTGTAGGCGAGCCATCGCCCGGTCCTGTCGATCGTTGCGTTGGAGCCGTAGGGCACCGTCAGGGCTTCGGGCATGCCGCCTTCGGCATCCACCATGTACGGACGTTCGATCCTGGGGACACCCTCGAGACCCTGCACGGTGAAGATCAGTTGGTCATCCGCGGTCCAGTCGCTCAGGAGTTCGGTCGCGGGGTGGTGCGTCACCCGATGAGGCACGCCACCAGCCACATCGACCGTGTAGAGATCACGTCCACCGTCGTAGTTGCCGACGAAGGCGACCTTCGAACCGTCCGGGCTGAAGCGCGGCATGAGTTCGACGCCGGCCGGGGAAGCAAGCGGCAAGGCGGTGCCGCCCTCGATGGGGACGCGCCAGAGATCGTTCGCGTAGACGAAGACCACTTCCCGGTCCGAGATGTCCGGGTACCGGAACATCGAGGCTCCGTCGTCGCTGGCGAAGGCGTGTCCGGAGACGACGAGGAGAGCGGAGGTGAGGATCGAGGTGTCCAGTACGGTCTTGTGCATCGCTTGGCTCCATTTGAGGTGGGCCCTGCATGCTACACCTTTCCCGTTGGTCCGGTTCGTCCTCCCCGTACCAGCTGTTGGTCGATCTACAGTTCGCTTCTGATCGCCCAGAGATCGGGGAACAAGCTGTGGAAAAGGGTGTTCCTCAGGTAGGCCGCCCCCGGGGAACCTCCGGTTCCCTTGAGCGTTCCAATCGTCCGTTCAACCATCTTCACATGGCGGTAGCGCCATTCCTGGATGCCCTCGTCCAGGTCGACGAGAAGTTCGCAGACCGTGCGTTCCGCGGGGTGCCCGTGGTAGATGGCGATCAGCTGCTTCTGGAGTTCGGGGTTCGGTTGGGCTGCCTCGGTGACATCGCGATCGAGGAGTTCCTGGGGGACATCGAAGTCGCGAATCGAGAGCCACTTGCAGAAGGCGTCCCAGATCGATGGAGCGGCCAGCCTGCCCTCGAGCTTCCTGCGAAGCGGACTGTTCTCGTCGTAGTTGTCCAGGGGTGAACGTCGCTTGTGCCCGAGAAGGAACTCGAACTCACGGAACTGGGCGGACTGGAAGCCGCTCGAGGACTTGAGGAACCGTCGGAAGCTCTGGAAGCTGACCGGACTCATCGTCTCGAGCACGTCGATCTGGGCGACCATGGTCTTCAGGATGGTGAGCATCCGCTTCAGCGTCGCGCAGGCGGTCGGCTGATCGTTCTCGCCGAACGTCGTGCAGAGGAAGTCGCCTTCATGCAGCATCTGCTTGAACCAGAGCTCGTAGACCTGGTGGATGATGATGAAGAGGGTCTCGTCGTGTTCCTCCGGTGCCGAGAGCGGCTGCTGCAGCTCCAGGAGGTCCGTGATCCGGAGGTACGAGTCGTAGGTGAGCTTTTCGGTGCTGGTCATCTTGATCCGTGCCTCATCTGCAACGTTGCTGGTGTACCTCGTGTCGTGCCAGGGGCACGTCTCCGGGATTCTAGTGGCTCCCGACGGTCGCCTCTTCCTTGTCGGGTTGTTTCCTGGCAGGCGCACCTTCCGCGACCGTGCGTCGGAACGGGAGTGACGTGCTGCTCATGGGGTCCGACAGGCCGGTTTCCCGGCACAGCAGGCGGGTCGTGATCTCACTGGCCAGGAAGATGACCGGAAGCCCGGATCCGGGGTGGGTGCCTCCACCGACCATCCAGACCCCGTCGACGTCCTCGAGTCGGTGCTGGGGGCGTCGGTGCAGCATCTGTCCGATGTTGTGTGCCAGGTTGAAGGTCGCACCATGGGCGATGCCTTCCGATCGCCAGTCCTCCGGAGTGATCGACTTCTCGGCGAGGATCCGCTTCTCGACCTGTTCGATGCCCAGGACCTCCTCCAGTTGCCTGATGGCACGGGTTCGGAGCAGGTCCCTCGAGTCCTCCCAGTCGATGTCCGCCTTCGTGTTCGGGGTCGGGACCAGCACGTAGAGTGCGGTCGTGCCGGGCGGGGCGAGTGTCGGATCAAGGCGGGAGGGGTTGCACACGTAGAGGGAGGGATCCTCGCTCAGGCGGGTGTTGCTCGAGATGTCCTCGATGTTCTCGACGTAGCTCCTGGAGGTGTAGATCGTGTGGTGGGGGAGATCGACCTCGCCCTCGAGGCCGAGGTAGAGCATGAACGTGCTGCAGGAGTAGCGGCGTGACTCCAGTTTCTCGTCGGTCCAGCGCCTCCTGAGTGTGCTGGGGATCAGGTTGGAGATCGCCCATGCCGCATCCGCGTTGATCACGACCTGGTCATGGCGGTGTTCGGTGCCGTTCACCATCACGCCCCGTGCCCTGCGTCCATCGAAGGTGATCTCGTCGACCCGGCTGGAGGTGGAGATGGTGACACCCATCTCGGTGCATGCTTCGGCCATGGCGCTCATCAGTGCGTTGCAGCCGCCTCGTGGGTGCCAGACCCCGTACTCGTATTCGATGAAGGGAAGTATGGAGAAGAGACTCGGGCATTCGAACGGGCTCATTCCCAGGTACTTGCTCTGGAAGCAGAGCGCGAGCCTGATCTGCTCGTCCTCGAAATACGTGCTGAGCAGGCCATGAAGCGACTTCCAGGGCTTGATGGTCGGTGCCGCCTTGATCATGTCCATCGAGAGGAAGTCGCCGAGCCCCCTGATCGGGCGCCGGAGGATCGGTTCCATGAGTTCGAGCTTGCGCCGTGTGTCGCTCATGAACCTGATGAAGGCGTCCCCATCCTTCGGATTGATCTCCGAGAGCCTGGCCGCCATGGTCTCGATGTCCTGCGTGGTGTCGATCTGGAGAGGCGGCTGGTCCTTCCGTCCCATGAGCAGGCGGTACATCGGATCCAGTCGGTGCAGGTCGCAGTAGTCCTCGAGTCGACGCCCCGTCGCGTTGAAGATCTCCTCGAGGACGTAGGGCATCATGAAGAAGGTGGGCCCGGTGTCGAATGAGAAGTCACCGACTTCCATGCGCCGGCTGCGCCCGCCGATGACCGGCAGTGCTTCGTAGACATGCACGTCCGCACCGGCATGGGCGAGGAGCATGGCTGCAGACAGGCCGCCCGGTCCGCTGCCGATGATTCCGATGGAAGTGCGTCCGTCGTCCTGTCTGTCCGGAATGTCGACCTGTCCACTCACGCTGCGATCTCGCTGGATACCTCTGGGTCCTGTGATGCCCGCATGCCGGACCCCTTGCGATCCGGTACGCTCGTACCTGAAAGGATACGCCGAGAAGCCCTCATGCTGCACCCCTCAGGATCCTCAATCCAGGATGAGTCCTCGTCACCGATGTCCCTGAAGGACCGGCGGGACTGGCTCCATCGGTTCGGGCGTCTCCTGGGTGAGCATGTCGATGAACTGTGTTCACTCGTTTCATCCGAGATCGGCAAGCCTGAATGGGAGGTCCTTTCGACCGAACTGATGCCCCTGGCCGCCTCGATCAAGTGGCATCGGCGGTCGTTTCGCGGCATCCTGCGCCCCAGATCGCTCCGTGGTGGCGCGATCTGGCAGTTCTCCCAGCGCTTCCGCTTGCATCGGGCTCCGCTTGGAACGGTGGGCATCATCGCGACCTGGAACTACCCGGTGCAACTGCTCGGGATCCAGCTCGTCCAGGCGATCACCGCCGGGAACCGGGTCATCGTCAAGCCATCCGAGCATGCGCCCCGCTCGCAGGTGAGGCTTCTGGAGCTGGCGCGGGAGGCCGGACTGGACGAGGACCGGCTTCGCTGGACGGAAGCGACGCGCGAGGCGGGGGCGCGCCTGCTCGAAGAGCCACTCGATCATGTGATCTTCACGGGCTCCACCGAGGTCGGTCGCAAGGTCGCCCGAACCTGCGCGGATCGCCTGATCTCCAGCACCCTGGAGTTGAGCGGTCGGGATTCCGCACTCGTCCTCGCGGACGCGGATCCACGGCTTGCCGCTCGGTCGATCTGGAGTGCCGTCGTGATGAATGCCGGACAGACCTGCATGGCTCCACGACGGGTGCTCGTCGCACGCGAGGCCTGTGAGGTGTTCGTCGCCGAGCTCGACCGGCTGGTCTCCTCCGCATCCCCGGTCAGGATGGTGCGTCAGGAGGAGGTCGAGCGATGTCGCATGCTCCTTGAAGAAGCCGCTCGGTCGGGTGGACGGGTGCTTGGTTCGGGTCGGGAGGTGCATGATGATCCCCGCACCCTCTTCCCGACGGCCGTGGTGGAGTGTCCTGCAGCGGTCGAACTTGCTCGCGGCACGCATTTCGGCCCCGTGGTGGCCGTCATCCCATGCGATGGTTTCGACGCCATGCTGTCGCTCCATGCGGCCTGCGAACAGAAGCTGGCCACATCGGTCTACACCCGATCAAGGAGCGCGATGGAGCGTCTGGGCCCGGTCTTCGGTTCGGGGGTCGTGACCATCAACGACACGGTGGTCCCCACCGGTCACCCCGCCGTCCCGATCACCGGGCAGGGGGAGAGTGGGTGGGGCGCGTCTCGAGGTCGGGAAGGCCTTCTCCGGCTGACCCGAACCGTGGTCGTGTCCCGGACCGGGGCGTTCATGCGCCTCTCGACGGATGAACCCGGGGAACGGGTCCAGGAGTTCCTGCGACGAATGATGCGCAAGGGACCCCGCAGGGGGTGACGAAATCGCCTCGGGAGGCGATGATGTGTCGGGCATCGTTCGATGTGTTCGGCCGGTATGGACCGGTTCGGTGGTTCATGTTCGGACGAGCGTGCGAGCATGGGCCCGTAGCAGGAGATCTCCAGACGTGGACAGTCGACATGCAGTGGTCATTGGGGGCGGACTTGCCGGACTGGCTGCTTCGGTGGAGCTTTCGACTCGAGGCTTCAACGTCACGATCATCGAACGGAATCGTCATCTCGGCGGGAAGATGAACCTCTACGAGCAGGCCGGGTACAGCTTCGACATGGGGCCGACGATCCTCACCATTCCCGACGTCCTGCGAGGCATCATTCGTCGCTCGGGACGTCGTGTCGAGGAGTACATCGATCTCGTCGAACTGGATCCTCAGTGGCGCTGCTTCTACGAGGACGGGACGATCATCGATCTCCACAAGGACACGGACGCCATGGCGTCCGCACTCGACCGGCAGTTCCCCGAGGACCTGCCGGGTCATGGCTGGAAGAGCTTCATCGCGTACAGCCGTCGCATGTACCGGCTCAGCCAGAACGTGTTCTTCTACAAGGATCTCGGTGGCATCGCGGACATGATCAGGACCCCGCTTCCGAAGGAGCCGGGCTTGCTTGGCGACGTGATGTCGATGCGGATCCACAGCACCGTTGGGAAGACCATTCACAAGCACCTCCGTGAACCCCATGTCGCACAGCTCGCCGAGCACTTCCTGCAGTATGTGGGGTCGAGCCCCTTTCTCGCTCCGTCCATCCTCACCCTGATCGCCGCGGCGCAGGTCGATGACGGCATCTGGTACTCGCGCGGTGGGACCCGCAATGTCGCGAGGAGCCTCGAGCGGATCCTCCACGAGGAGGGCGTCAACGTGATGCTGGGGACTTCGGTGCGTCGCCTGGTCACGAACGAGGAGGTCGTCCGGGGCGTCGAGCTCGAGGATGGAACGGTGATCGAGGCCGACGTCGTCCTGAGCAACTGCGACATCCAGAGGACCTATCGGGACCTCGACTCCGATCCGATCGCGCATGACGAGCAGAAGTCCGTGGCGAGGCGGTACCAGCCGGCCTGCAGTGGCGTGGTGCTCTATCTCGGACTGAAGCGACAGTACGACCATCTCGCGCACCACTGCTTCCTCTTCAGTGGTGACAGTCGCAAGGAGTTCGATGACATCTATCGCAAGGGTGTCCCGGCGGAGGACCCGACGCTGTACCTCGCCGTTCCCAGCAGGACCGATTCACGCCAGGCTCCCGAGGGACACGAGGCGCTCTACGTCCTGGTGCACACCGCATATCGTCGAGGCGATCAGCGCTGGGAGGGACCGGGGGGACTGCTCGAGCACTATCGCGGTGTCATCATCGAGAAGCTCAAGCGTTGTGCCGGACTCGAGGACATCGAGGAGCAGATCGAGGTCGAGCATTTCCTGACGCCGGACTCGATCGAGCGCCTGTACAACGCCGAGGGTGGTGCGATCTACGGCCTGGCGTCCCACGGGCGTTTCAAGGGTGGCTTCAAGCCCAGGAATCGCAGTCGCATCTACGAGAACCTGTACCTGGCCGGAGGCAGTGTGAATCCCGGTCCGGGTGTTCCGATGGTGCTCATGAGCGGAGTCACTGCCGCCGACGCCATCTGTGAGGACTTCGGGATCCTCGATGCCCGAACCTCGGAGGAGCCGGAATGTCCGGAGCCAGTGCTGGCAGTCTGATCCCGGCTCGGTCGAGTGATCGTTTCACTGGATTCTTCCTTCGGTACGTGAGGCGCCTGCTCCGTCGCCGATTTCATGCCGTCCGGCTGGCCGATGAGGGTGCCGACGTCCTGGCATCGCTGGGTGCACGCTCCCGACCTGCGATCATCCTCCTGAACCATGGTTCCTGGTGGGACCCGATCCTGGCCTGCTTCCTCTCCGGGCGGCTCGTCCCTCGACGACCCGGACTCGCGCCCATGGATCGCGACCAGCTGGAACGGTTCGGATTCTTCCGTCGGATCGGCATGTTCGGCATCGACCCCGATGACGCCGAGTCACTTGAAGCGATGCGTGCCTATGTCATCGATGCGTTCCGGTCCGACCCACGGACGATCCTCTGGTTGACTCCTCAGGGCCGATTCACCGATGTGCGGGAGCCGATCCGGATCCGACCCGGAGCGGCAGCCATCGCTGCGGCGGTCGGTGACGTGGATGTCATCAGCATCTCCATCGAGTACGCCTTCTGGCAGGAGTCCCGTGCGGAGGCACTCGTGCGTTGTGTCCGGGTCGACCCACCTGAAGTCGCGTCCACCGCGGGGTGGCACCGGGTCATGACCGAGGCCATGCAGTCGAACGCCGATGAACTTGCCCGGCTCGTTCGGGCACGGGCCGCCGAACCGTTCACGATGCTCATCGGGGATCGTGCGCGCACTTCCTTCTTCTACGACCTCATGTTGAGGCTGCGTGGGCGAGGCGGTGAGATCGAGGCTCGGCGGATGACCGACAAGGGGGCCACCGAAGCATGATCGCATGGAGCCTCGCCACGGCCGCACTGGTCTGCGTCCTGCCCGGGTTCGTGCTCGGCTGGGTCAATCTTCGTCGGTACCGTCGCGCTCCGGTCGACGGGCCTCGGATCTCGACTTCGGTCTCGATCTGCATTCCCGCTCGCAATGAAGCCGGGAACATCGAGGCCTGCATTCGCTCCGCCCTGCGTTCCGGCGATGAAGCTGGTGCTCCCGAGCTCGAAGTCCTCGTGTATGACGACCAGAGCGAGGACGAGACACCGACCATCCTCGCGCGTCTCGCCGCGGAGGATCATCGTGTCCGACTGGTTCCGACCGTTCCGCTCCCATCGGGCTGGAACGGCAAGCAGCATGCCTGCGAACGCATGGGACGCGCGGCAGGCACCGAGTGGCTGCTCTTCACCGACGCCGACGTCCGTTTCTCGCCCGACATGCTTCGTCGGACGGTCCTGGCGCGGGAAGAGCTCGATGCTGAACTGATCTCGACCGTTCCGAGGGAGCTCACCGGCACCATCGGCGAGATGCTCCTGATTCCCCTGATCAACTGGATCCTTCTCTGCTACCTCCCGTTCGGCATGATGCGCAAGACGCTTCGATCCTCCGCGTCCGCGGCGGTCGGCCAGTTCATCTTCTGCCGCAGGAGTTCATGGGTCGACTCGGGCGGGCACGCCGCCTTCCGGGATTCCATGCATGACGGTGTGAAGATGCCCAGGGCGTTCCGGGAGGCGGGGCACCGGACCGATCTCTTCGACGGCACGGAGCTCGTCTCCTGCCGCATGTATGAAGGATTCACGGAGACCTGGCGAGGATTCGCGAAGAATGCCTTCGAGGGACTGGGGTCGGTCGGACTCCTGGTCATGGTGACGATCCTCCATGCGGTCGGCCATCTCCTGCCCTGGGGCCTGCTCGGTTGGTTGCTGTTTGGTGGCGAACCTCTCGATCCGTTCCTTCTTTCGCTGGTACTGGGCACCCTGCTCCTTCCGTTCATCCAGCGTGCCGCGATGGCTCGTCGCTTCCAGCAGTCCCCGCTCGGTGTCTTCGTCCATCCGTTCGCGATCACCTGCCTGATCGCGGTGCAGTGGTGGAGCTACCTGCTCGATCGCTCCGGTCGGCGAAGTTGGCGAGGTCGCCTCGCGACGCCGGACCCGTCCTGATCGTCTCCATCACCCTTCTTCGGAGTCATCGCATGTTCCCACTGCTGCCCCTGCTGCTCATCGGTCTCGCGGAATCCGACCTGACGTCCGGCCCCGCCATCGGCTGCCTCGAGGAGACCGGCCTGTGCGTCATGGCACGTGCATCCGACCAGGAGCGACTGGAACTGCGGGTCCTCGATGGCGAGGGTGGGATCGCCTGGCAGCAGGTTCTGCCCGCCAGTACGGACCACGATCTCTGCGTGCACTGGTCGGTGACCGGACTCGAGCCTTCCACGGACTACGACTACCTGGTTCTCGATCCTTCCGGAGACGGGGAGGTTCTTGCCGCGGGTTCCTTCATGACGCAGGCGCCGATCGGTTCACTGGTCCCTTCGACGATCGCCTTCGCCTCCTGTGCTCGTGAAGACGACGGGAGTTCGCGGGTCTGGACGCGCATGCGTCAGCGGGCGGTGGATGCGCTGGTGCTCCTTGGTGACACCCCCTACATCGACACCACCGACCTGACGCAGCAACGTCGTCGTTATCGTGAGTTCGCGAACGTGGGCTCATTCGCCGACCTGGTCCGGAACACGCCCGTCTATTCCACCTGGGACGACCATGACTTCGGTGCCAACGACACCGACGGTCGACTCGAGGGGAAGGAGAACAGTCGGCAGGCCTTCCTGGAACACCGACCGAATCCGGTGCCGGACGGCCAGCAGGGGATCCAGAGCGCGTTCCGAGTGGGGGACATCGAGGTCTTCCTCCTTGATGCCCGCTGGTTCGCAGGCACCGAACCTTCCATGTTCGACGACTCGAAGCCCACGTTGCTTGGTGCAAGCCAGTGGTCGTGGCTCAGGACACGCCTTGCCGCGTCGACAGCCACCTTCAAGGTGATCGCGACCGGGATGATCTTCAACGACGCGGTGCGTCCCAACAAGACGGACTACTGGGGCAACTACCCGCACGAACGACAGGCCCTCTTCGATCTGGTGGGGGAACTCGGCCTGGAGGGTGTCGTCCTGGTCGGCGGCGACGTCCACCGGCATCGCATCGTGCGCCACATCGACTCGAGTGATGCCGTCGGCTACGAGCTGGTCGAGTTCATCTCATCGCCCGTGCACGACCAGATCATCGCCGCCGCCAACGCGCCTCATCCGGGGTTGGTCCTCGACATCGGGACCGGCAACATCTACCTGGAACTCTCGTGCGACACCGCCGGCGATGAGCCGGTGCTCACCAGTCGGTACGTGGATGCTGCAGGACGGGAGCTCGATGTCCGGCACTGGCCGCTGGCCTCGATGCGTCGTCCCGTCCAGGGTGGCTCCTGAGTTTCCGGGTCCGGTTCGAGCCGCTCAAGCTCGTCCCTGTCGCACCAGTTCCTCGAGGAGTTCGTTCGTCCGCTTCAGGGAGTCCCTGATCTCGGCCATGTCTTCCGACGACGTGTTCGAGTTCGAGCCGGTCTCATCGCCTCCCCCGGAGGAAGGCCGTTCACCCATCCGGTCACGCTGGTCGAGGACATCTCGTCGAAAGCGTTCGGTGTCCTTGATCCCGAGCAGGCTGATCAGGCTGCCGGGACCCGACTGGCCCGCGGTCTCGACCGCGATGTTCCGCAGGTCGAAGAAGCGCATGATGAAGCCCTGCTTCATCTGGAGGTCGGTGATCTTCTCGAGCGGAACGGTCTTCTCGAGCTTGTTCAGGACGCCCTTCTTCACGTGGAGGGCCCGGGTGGTGAGGGTGCATTCCCAGTTGTCGACGACACGGTTCAGGACGATCATGTAGACGATCGCGACCAGGATCACGATCGGGATCGTGATGATCGGAATGCAGAGGAAGAGCAGGCCGAACCAGTAGTACTTGATGATCGCCTGCTTGTCGAAGACCGCCTTCTCGATGATCTCTTCGTTCTTGCCGAGTTCCATGTCGATGGCCTTTCTTCTTGACCTCAGGTCGTGGGTGGTCCGAAGCCGTCACGATAGTCGCGCTTGACGATCGTCCTGGTCGCTTCCTCGTGGTTGGTGAAGCGGTCGTTCGCCTTGTCCCAGGCGAGCTCGGTGTTCGGGAAGCGTGCAGCCTTGGTGGCCAGCAGCGCGGGTTCCGTGATCCGGACGCCATCCGGGAAGGGGGTCCGGAGTTCGGTGTCCTTGCCGACGATGTTGTCGATCCAGGCGTGCCAGTGGTTGAGTTCCGGGAAGTCCGGAAGACCGGGCATCTCGAGGCCGGGGGTCATCACGCCGTCCCGCCAGATCTCGAGGTCGCCGCCGGCGGTCAGGGCGAGCACACCACCCTCGCACTGGACGACGGTCATGTTCGAATCCTTCCACTGCCCGGGGGGAAGCCCCAGTGCGGCGCGCGAGGGGGTCTGTCCGGTGTCGCTGTAGTACAGCGGGAAGTGGCGACCTGCGAAGCGAGGCGAGTCGACCTCGTAGGTGACCGTCGAGAGGCACGGATAGGTGTGGAAGGTGTCGGACGGGGTCGGTGCGTGGGTCTTCACCGCGATCGGTGACTGCAGTTCGTCGTAGCCGAAGAGAATGACGTCGAGCACGTGCACGCCCCAGTCACCCAGTCCGCCGGTGCCGTAGTCCCACCAGGAGCGCCAACGCACCGGCATCAGGAGGTCCCGGTAGGGCGTCTCCTCGCAGGGGCCGAGCCAGAGGTTCCAGTCGATGTGCTCGGGCGGGGTCATCGGTTCGCTGATCACCCGGTCGAAGTTGAAGTAGCGTCCTGGATTGGGGGACCCGGTCCAGGCATAGGCTGCGATCGCCTTGCCGAGCTGGCCGGAACGCAGGATCTCGACCGCCGCTCGACGGCCGGGGTAGACCATGCGCTGGTTGCCGACCTGGGTGACGAGCCCGGGATTCGCCGCCATCGCCTCGTCGATCAGTCGGAGCTCCTGCAGCTGCTGGACGAGTGGCTTCTGGCCATAGACATGCTTGCCGTTCGCGAGTGCGGTCAGCATGATCGGTGCGTGGGTGTGGTCGGGTGTCGACACGATGACGGCATCGAACTTGTCACCGTGCTCCGCGAACGCCTCCCGGTAGTCACGACAGACGAATGCGTCCGGATGCTCGAGCCTGGTGTCCTCGAGGTAGTTCGAATCGACGTCGCAGAGTCCCGTGATCTGGACCGCGGGGTGTGCGTCGACCTGCGTCCGGTCGGTGCCCCCGATCGTGCCGATCACCCCGATGGAGAGCACGTTCACCTTGCTCATCGCCGGGACGCGTGCCAGCAGCGAGCTGTTCATGGTTGCGACCCCGAGTCCGGCGGCGGCAGTGGAACGGATGAACTCACGTCTTGAACAGTTGGTAGGCATCGTCCTGGTCTCCATGTTGTCATTGAACCGAGCGTGGCACGACGCAGCCGTCCCGTCAGGGTGCGGCATCGCCGGCCATGGATAGCCTACCCGCTTCTCGTCGTTTCGGATCAGCTCGTTCCCGAGGAAACCGGTTCCGGCTTGTCCTCGATGACCATGGTGATCCCGGGCTCCTCGATCGGAGCTTGCTCGGCACCCGCCTCGGAATCGGTTTCCGACTCGGTGGTGCCTCGTCCCACCCGCTTGCTGGCCATCCGCTCCTC
>JAKVBQ010000020.1:0-20462 GCA_022447205.1 Phycisphaerales bacterium | reverse complement strand
GTGGGAGTATGGGATCCGGCGCGCTCGGCCGGATCTCCGCCCGACGCTTCTGGTGCTCCGCCGAAGGAGTACGAAGCTTGGAGGCAAGTCCGATCTTCTGCATCCCACTGATGATCACCCAGCTCGAATCGAACTGCCACCAGTGGAGCCCGTGCCGTGCCGATGTCGGGAAGGCATGGTGGTTGTTGTGCCAGCCCTCACCGAGTGCGATGACGCCGACGATCGCGTTGTTCCTGCTCTCGTCGTGCGACTCATAGGGCTGGCTGCCCCAGATGTGGCAGATGCTGTTGACGCTCCAGGTCGCGTGGTGTTCCACCATGATCCTGATCAGGCCGCCCCACAACGCTCCTCCGAGCGCGCCCCACCAGCTCATGGTCACGAGTCCGCCGATGACACCCGGGATGAACACGCCCGAGATGGCAAGCAGCATGAAGTGTTCGTCGACCCACCGCAGCATGGGGTCCTGCTTCAGGTCCGGCACGTAGCGGTCGACGGGTTCGGTCCTGGGCCGGAAGAGCCAGCCCATGTGGGCGTGCATGAAGCCCCTGATCATCCCGTGGTCACCCGGAGCGTAGGGAGAGTGGGGATCGAGGTCGTGATCGCTGTGCTGATGGTGGCACCGGTGTGTGGCGACCCACCAGAAGATCGGCCCCTGCATGGCCATCGATCCCAATACGGCAAGTATGAAGACAACCGGTCGAGGTGCTTCGAACGACTTGTGCGAGAAGTAGCGATGGAAACCGATCGTGATGCCGTACCCGGTGAAGAGGTACATCCCGATCAGCAGGCACAGGTCTGTGAGGTAGAAGCCCCGATTCCAGGCGATGACCATGGCGGCGATGAGCGCGATGGGCGGAATCAGGATCCCGAGCAGGAGTATTCCACGGACAAACGGCGGCTTGTTGCTCGAGATCTGGGTCTCGATCGCCGCTGAGGTTGTGCCGGCCATTGGCAGATCTTTCGGGTTGGGGGCGTCTGTACGAATCTGATCCGCCCCACTTCGGCGGGGGAGAGGAGCCCGGATGATAGTTGGTCGGGGTGGGGGGTGTCGGTTGCTGGAGGGAGAATTCCCAGATGCTCACTCATTCTCCCGGGTGATCACCACGTGGCCGGCACCGATGATCCCTCGCATCGACCGAGATCCGGAGCGGATCCGCCTTCCCTTCGACCGGGATGAGCATCATCGTGCCGATCATGCATCGTCCTCCGTGTCGTGTTCTTCATCCCCTTCGATCGTGATCTCGTCCTGTCCGTGTTCCTCGGTGGGTCGTTCATCCCGGGTGAAGTCGAGTTGGTCGAGATCCCGGATGGTGCTCTCCCAGACAAGCAGCGACATGTCTCTGAACCGGAAGAGGCGGGCGAGGATCACTTCCGGTATCGCGTGGGTACGCGCTCGATATCGCTCGACCGCGGCGTTGTAGCCGTCGCGTCTTGCGGCGATCTCGTTCTCCAGCGTCACGATGCCCTTCATCACGCCGTCCATGACGGTGTCCGCCTTCAGGTCGGGATACCGTTCGCGCAGGGCGATGAGGCGATCGGTCGCCTGCCGTGATGCGTCCACGCCCGCCTGCCTGGCATCAGGCGTCTCCATCGGCGAGGACCATGCGGCACGCAGGCTCGCCAGCGCGGGTTGGATCTCCGCTTCATGCTTCATGTACCCCTCGGCGATCGACTGAAGTTGCGGGAGAAGGTCGAACCGCTTCTTCAGGGCGACGTCGATGTTCGAGAACGCCCACTTCGCCCGTTGTCTCAGGAACACCAGGTCGTTGTACATGATGGCCATGACGACCAGGACGACCACCGTGCTCGAGGTGATGGCGGCGAGGATCTGGTCGACCGCGGCGACCCGTCCGTTGAAGAGGAGCAGGCCGAGCAGCGCCGCCGCCGAAGCGGCCACACCGATGGCCAGCCACCAGAAGCCCGCGCTGATCTCCCTGCCCTTGATGCGGTCCTCGGGCAGGTTCGAGACGATGTACGGCACGCCCTCCGGATCCCTGGCCATGCGAAGCGAATCACCCGTCGCCGGGTCGAGCTCTGCCGAACCCAGGACGTAGAGCGGGTCGCCTGCCCGCAACGACCATTCGGTGTAGACCCATCTTCCCCTCGAACGCGACGGGCTCCTGCCGGAGATCACCCGTGCGTCCTGGGTGTCCACCGGGATGCTGCCCGAGTCATCCGTGCAGAGGAACACCTGCCGTCGGCTTCGGTCGGAGACCGTGTGGAGACGTCGGTTCTTGCCCGAGCCTCGCCACTGCTGGACGAGGTATCGGTACCAGACGCATGGTTGTTCCGTGAGTGGTCCCGTCAGGGGTTCGATGTCCTCGCAGTACTCCACCCTGCCCGACAGTTCGCAGATCCCGATGTCAGCCTCGGTCGCGGGTGTGGTCGGGATGTTCTCGATCAGTCGCTTCAGCCTGACCTTGCCGAAGCCGACCGTGATGCCGAGCGCGGCCATGATCATCGAGACCAGGGTGATCACCAGCGGGAAGATCCAGGACGGCCGGGCGGTGGTGATCTCCGCCTCGTTGTTCGGGAGCACTTCGCCGACCGCGAGGATCTCCGGAGTCGGTGGGATGTCCATCGACCAGGCGAGGAGATTCTGTGGGAATCGTGCTCGAACCTCACGGGTTCGCTCGGTTCGTGCCGCGATCGTGGTGCGGATCTCCTGCAGGCGCGGCCCGGGATCGGGGAGCGCGGCGGCCTGCTCGAACAACTCCCTGCGGGTCCAGTCGCCGTCCCAGCCGATGCCGAGTTCCTCGAATCCCTTCGTCGTGATGTCGTGCGCCACGGAGAGCTGGGCCTCGACCGATCGATGTGCGATCGAGAGGTCGTTCGACATCATCAGGAGTCCGCCGCCCAGAAGCATCATCGTCTGGATGCTGCCGACGACGATCGCGAAGCCGAGGGTGTTGAACAGCCTGAATCCGAGCATCAGGCAGACGCAGAAGCCAGCGGTGCAGAAGACACTGATGATGATCGAGATCGTGCTCCAGGTCCCTCTCGATGCCCGTGCCGCACTGATCGGTTCGTCGGAGATGATCGGGACGTAGTCCTCGCCCTCCGGAAAGGTGATCTTCGGCGTGTCCCCCTCGAATCCGAGCACGCCGACGAGGTGGAGTCCGTCATCGATGTCGATGCGGTACTCCGTGTATCGCCGGTCGCCCCTGGTCCTGCGCATCTTGTAGCCGAGAGAACGTTCGACCCGGTCGTTCTGGACGACCTCGAGCGTACCGGTCCTGTCGGTGATCATGAAGGGGACACCCTCGCTCTTGTTGAAGATCGTGGTCCAGGAGGTGTTGCCTTCCGAGTCCGTCTCCTCCCTCTCCTCGAGCGCCTGGTACCAGACGCATGGTGTGTCCGTCCAGTGCCCCTTGACCAGATCGGTCCCCTTCGCCTGTTCGACGTTGCCGTGCAGTTTCGTCGGGCCGGGCAGCGAGGCCCGGGCCGTCGTTTGCGGGATCCGTTCAAGGGTTCTGATCTCACCGACAATGCCCAGCGCGAACTGCTGCGTCAGCAATGCCGACACCGCGAGCAGGGGGATCATGAGAAAGAGCATGACGGTCCGGTATCGGGGACGAGAGGTCCCCCTGATGGCGTCGTTCATGCCCAGAGCGTACCCATTCCGCGCAGCGTGATGTCCTCGGAGCACCGTCGGGCGCGCCATCGGCCCTCGTGCAACGGGTTGCGCCGGAATTCCCGGATCGAAAACGCCTCGGTTGCCGACAATGCCTGTGCTACCCTTGTGTATCGAGTGCATCGCTGCACGACACCTCTCGCGCCGCGCCGTGGAATCCCGACATGCCGAAACGACGGTTCGACATCCTGCTCGCCCTTGCCGGGGTCTTCGGCCTGCACGGCATGGCCTGTGCCCAGGGTGATCTCGCCGACGGCGTCGATCTGTCGCGACAGGTGTCGGGGATCGAGGCCGTCGATCCCGAGGAACAGGTCTCGGTCCTGCTCAACCTCGATCTCCGTCGTGACCTGCTTTATGCCAATGATCGGGCCCCGCATCATCGACTGAGCCTGCTGCTCCCCCGGACCCGGTCCGTCGAGGGAGCCCTGCCCCTGGTCATCTGGATCGACGGCGGTGGCTGGACGGGGGGGGACCACGCCGCGCGACTCGACCGTGTGGTTCCACTCGTCAGGACCGGTCGCTTCGCGGCAGCCAGCATCGGCTATCGACCCGCCGCGGAAGCGGCCTGGCCCGCCCAGATCCATGACTGCAAGGCGGCCATCAGGTGGCTGCGTGCGAATGCCGAGGAGTTCGGTCTCGATCCGGACCGTTTCGCCCTGATGGGATCCGGGGCCGGCGCCCACCTTGCGACCCTGGTCGGGACCACGCCCGGAATCGAGATGATTCGGGGTCGTGTCGGACGTCATCTCGACGTCGAGGAGCACGTGCATTGCGTCATCGACTTCGGTGGTCCGACGGACTTCCTGCAGATGGACGAGCACATGCACGAGGCGTCTGATCTGACACATGACGCCCCGGGCTCCATGGAGGTTCGCCTCGTCGGCGGGGACTTCGCCCAGCAGGCGGGACGTGTTCGTCTCGCGAACCCGCTCAACTTCGTTCCGATCGGAACCAATCCCGACTTCCTCATCATTCACGGAATGGATGACCTGGTCGTTCCCTTCCATCAGTCGCTGCTGTTGAAGGAGGCGCTCGAGGATCGTGGTGACGAGGTCGTGCTGGTGACCGTCACCAACGGTCGGGAGGATCTCGAGGGGCCGATCTTCGATGAGCTCGTCATGCGGTATCTCGAGGAACGGTTGCATGGCGTCGGTGAACCACTCGAGGACTTCGAGATCACCCTCGAGGGCCAGCGTCCCCTCCGACCCCAGGGTGCTCGTCCCGGTGGCGGGACTCGCCCGCCAAGGGGAGCGCCGGATGGTGACGGACGCACGGAAGGCGAACGGCCCTCCCGGATGGAGCAGCTCCTCCAGAGATACGACCGTGATGGTGACGGACAGGTCACCGAGGGGGAGATGCCCAGGGGCCGGGAGTACCGGGGTGCCTTCGAACGATTCGATGAGAACGGTGATGGCGGTCTCGATCTCGAGGAATTCACGAGGCTGATCGAGGAGTCGGGCAGTCGTACCGAACGGGGCGGGGGACGCCCTGAACGGCCGGAAGGCTCCTGAGCCACCGGGATTCCTCACCCGACCCCGGAACTCGTCGAACGAGGCGATCCCGTCGTCGTAGCACTCCTGAAGGAGGTGCACGATGAGTCTTTACGATCGAGAGTACATGCGGGATGGCAAGGTACGCACCATCCGCTCCGAGAGGATGCCGGGGCGGGTCATCAGGACCCGGGCATCGACGACGAATCGGATCGGGCGTGGTGAACAGGTCGGTTTCGTGATCGCTGCCGTCGCGGTGATCGCGCTCCTTGTCGGGATCGCGATCCTCTGACCGAGGAGCCATCGACGCCGGTCAGTCCTGTGAAGGGTCGGTTCTTCCGGACGCCTTGAGCGAACCGGGTGGTGTGGTCTGAAGGAGCACCATCCGTTCGTATTCGCCATTGCGTGCCATGAGCTCCTCGTGGGTTCCGGAATCCACCATTCGGC
Organism: Phycisphaerales bacterium; assembly: GCA_022447205.1. Lineage (GTDB taxonomy): Bacteria > Planctomycetota > Phycisphaerae > Phycisphaerales > SM1A02 > JAKVBQ01. The sequence continues at coordinate 14,891 of JAKVBQ010000020.1, read as the reverse complement.
CCTGGTCGAGGACCACGATGAGGTCGGCATGGACGATGGTGCTCAGGCGGTGGGCGATCACAAGACTGGTCCGCCCCTGCATGAGCTCGTCCATGCCCTTCTGGATCATGCGTTCGCTTTCCGTGTCGAGGTTGCTGGTCGCTTCGTCCAGCACGAGGATCCTCGGGTCCGCGAGGATCGCCCTCGCGATCGCGATGCGCTGGCGCTGGCCTCCGGAGAGCTTCACGCCGCGCTCGCCGATGAACGTGTCCCAGCCGTCGGGAAGCTTGTCGATGAACTCCATGGCGACCGCCAGTTCCGCGGCACGCCGGACATCGTCGTCGGTCGCACCCCTCCGTGCGTAGGCGATGTTCTCCCTGATCGTTCCGTCGAAGAGGAAGACATCCTGTTCGACGATGCCGAGGATCCTGCGGAAGGAATCGAGATTGATCGAGCGAAGGTCCACGTCGTCCAGCAGGATCCTGCCGGAGTCCGGGTCGTAGAAGCGTGCGACCAGGTTGCAGCAGGTCGTCTTCCCCGCTCCGGAACGGCCCACGAGTGCGATCATCGAGCCGGGTTCCGCGGAGAAGGAGAGGTTCGTGATCGCCGCGTCGTCGGCGTTGGGATAGGTGAAGGTGACGTCCTCGATGTCCAGCCTGCCCCGGACGTCCGCGGGCTGGAGGATCACCGGATCGGTGACGTCGGGAAGCTCTCGCGGTTCTTCGAGGACATCGAGCACCCGGTCCAGCCCCGCCAGGTTCGTCTGGAACATCGTCGCACTGTTGGCGAGCACCTCGATCGGTCCCAGGAGCATCGTCAGGTAGGCGAGGAACATCACCAGGTCACCCACGGTGATCGTTCCCTCGATGACCTGGAGCCCGCCGTACCAGAGGAGTGCGGCCGATGCGATCGGGATCAACAGGCTCCAGACGAGTTCAACCCCTCGCGCCCACCACCAGACATGAAGTTCCTGCCTGAGCATGTAGTGGTTGCCGCGTGCATACCTCGACGCTTCCGACCTCGTTCGAGCGAACCCGCGAACCACGCGCATGCCCCCGAACGCCTCGGTCGCATGCGCGTCGACCTCCTGTCTCTGGGTGCGGACGTCGCGATACATCGGCCTGATCCTGCCGATCCAGGTCCGGTGCGTGTACCACACCGCGGGGAGGAGCACGAAGCTGCCGACAAGCAGCCTCCAGTCGACCCACGCAAGGACGAGCAGCGAACCGAGCAGCTGGATGATCGCGCGCCACGGGTTGTAGATCATCGCGAAGATCAGGTCGCCGACACCGCCGGCGTCCTCTCGAACCAGGCTCGTCGCGCCACCGGACTTCATGTCGTGGACCCGGTTGAGGGGGAGCCTCGAAACGTGATCGAACACCGTCTTGCGAAGACGTGCCTGCAGTCGCTTCACCAGCTGGGTCGCCTTCCAGCGACCGGCGATCGAGAATGCCGTCGAGCAGAGCGACACCACGACCACGATCATCACCAGGGCGACAAGCAGCTGCCGGGGGGCTTCCGGAAGCGCGGAGGCGCCCGGAACCACGGCCACGAGTTCCGCCGGCAGGGGCAGTCCCTCGAAGACGCTGTCGATCGCGAACTTGGTCACGGCAGGCGGTACCAGGGCGAGCAGGGTGGCGATGGTCAGCGTTCCCAGTGCGAAGAACAGCGAGCCCTTGAAGGGACCGACCTGCTCGAGGAATCGCTTGAAGAGCACGGGGAAGGAGCGGTTTCTCCTGGCGCTTCGTTCCTGCGAATGCCAGGCGATGACCTTCTTCTCGCGGTGCGTCCTGCGGGTCTCCTTCAATCCCGATCGATACGACCGGAACCGGATCCTGGAGGAACCTCTGCCCTTGCTCATGGCTCCTCCCGTCGGATCGGGGTGCCGTTGATCTCGGGCTGGACGACGGCGGGTGGTTCGACCCTCCGCCGTCTCCTGATCGCGGGGTTCCCGAGCTGTCCGCACGCGGCCATGACGTCACGTCCCTTGGTGCCCCTGCGCTTCACGAACTGACCGTTCTCGATGGCGCGGACGATGAATCGTTCGACGTCATCCTCCTCCGGTGCGGGCCATGGCGAGTCACGCCTCGGGTTGTACGGGATCACGTTGAGCGAGCATCGGATCGGTTCCAGCCATCGACAGAGTTCGTCACAGTGTTCGTCGGCGTCGTTGACACCCGGGATCAGGACGTACTCGACGCAGAATGCGGAGCTTGAGCGAAGCGGGTAGTCCAGAAGCGCTTCCTTGAGCATCGCCATGTCCGCGGCGCGGTTGATCGGCATGAGTTCCGAGCGGATCCGGTCATTGGGGGCATTGACCGAGATCGCGAGGTTCATCCGGTGGAATCCGGGCTGCTTCACGAAGTCCGCCACCCGTCGGATGCCGTCGACCCTGCCGACCGTCGAGATCGTGATGTTGGCGCATGCCACCCCGGGACCGTTGTGGTCGGTCAGGATGCGGATCGCCTGCAGCACCTCGTCGAGGTTGTCCATCGGCTCGCCCATCCCCATGAAGACGATGTTCTTGATGGTGGCCTCGAGGCGATGTGTCGCCGCCCACCACTGGGACACGATCTGGCCTGCCGAGAGGTTCCTGATCAGCCCCATCTGGGCGGTCTCGCAGAATCCGCACCCCATCGCACAACCGACCTGGCTGGAGACACACAGCGTTCGGGTCGTGACCTGCCGTCGTCCGCGCATCGGGATGACCACCGACTCGGTCTCGTGGTCCTCGCCGATGTCGAGGGTGAACTTGGTCGTTTCCCCCTCGACTTCCCGGCGATTCATCGAGTGGTCGTCGATCCGGAACCAGTTTCCATCCGCTCGACCTTCCCGAAAGGCGGTTCGGTACGACTGCATCGCCCGGCCCCGGGGCACGCCGAGTGCGTGCGAGGCCTCGACGAACTCGGTGCTGGTCATGCCGAGGATGTCGAGCAGTCCGTCATCCTCTCCGGTCCTTCGTGGTGCGATCGAACTCATCTTCGTTCATCCTGCAACGTCGGTTCCGGATCGGGGTCCTCGTTCACGTCGACCTGTTCATCACTTCCCGAACCGTAGATCAGTGCGAGGTTCCGGATGTAGATGAACCAACCGAGCCCCTGTCCGAGCACTCCGACGATGTCCTTGCGCCAGATGAAGTAGGCGAGCAGCATCGAGGCCCCGATCAGCGAGCACCACCAGAAGGCGACCGGCACCGTCGAGCGTCCCATGCGTTCGCTGGCCAGCCATTGGAGGATCATCCTCCCCGTGAAAAGGGCCTGCCCGAGGAGTCCGACCAGGACCCAGGCGATCCCCAGGGGGCTGGTGATGTTGAACAGCCGATTGATGAAGCTCCTGGACTGTTCGAGACGGAAATGGCGCTTGGCGAACTGGAGGGGGCTCAGTTCCTCGACCGAGCCGTCCGGGGCGGTCAGGCGGTAGATGATCGAGCCGTCCGGGCGTTCCAGGAGTTCCACCTGCTGTTCCCAGCCCTTGATGTCGACCGGTGCGGTCTGGTTGGAACCCGGGCCGCGCCCCGCCAGGAGGGGGATCGTCAGCAGGATCAGGATGACGAGTCTGATTCGTGTCATCTGGTGGGTTCCTTCGGTCCCCTACAGGGTACCACCACGTGGTACCGGCTAGACTACCGTGACCCATGGTCGACATCGGGAATCGCTTCTTGGAGGCTTCAGCCAGCCATGCACATGCGCCACTCGGACGAGGAACACGGACCCCCGGTCGTGCCCGTCAAGTTCATCCTCGAGGACCCGGAAGGGTTGACCGACACCGATCAGGTCGAATGGGACCTGATGGGGGGCGAGGGTGAGTCGATCCTCGAGATCGCCGTCGAGAACGGCATCAAGATCGAGCATGCCTGCGGTGCGGTCTGCGCCTGCGCCACCTGCCACGTCTACGTCGAGAAGGGGGCGGACATGCTCACCGAGGCGGACGAGGACGAGGAGGATCGAGTCGAGGAGGCGCCCGGCCTGCAGCTCAATTCCCGGCTCTCCTGTCAGTGCATCCTCAAGGGGAAGGGTCCGATCCAGATCCGGATTCCCTCTTGGAATCGAAATGCGGTCAAGGAAGTCCCGCACTAGCGACCAGGTGCCCCGTGCACCATCCCGAAACGGCAATTCGGAGCAAGCACCATGCAGGACGCCTTTCACTGGCTGGACGTGGAACGGATCGGGGAGGAGCTCTTCGATCGCTTCGATGACGAGGACCCCCTCACGATCGGCTTTCCCCGTTTGAAGTCCATGGTCGAGGCGCTTGACGGGTTCGAGGAGCAGGACGGTCATCCCTGCAACGAACGAATCCTCGAGGCGATCCAGCAGGCCTGGATTTCCGAACGGGAGGACTGATCCGTCGTACCATGCAGGCATGAGCGCACCTGCCTACGCAGCCTGCTGCCAGACGGCCTTTCCCTGCCCGCGAACTCGTGACGACTACGCCTCGCGCGTTGACCGCATGCTCGAGATGGCCGCCGGCGCGATCATCGGTTACGAACCGTTCCATGACGTTCGCCTGGTCGTCTTTCCCGAGTTCGCGCATGGTGCGCCGATTCACGGTTCCGTCGCCGAACTTCGAGACAAGCTCGCGGTCGAGCTGCCCAACGAGCACATCGATCGCTACGCCGCCTTCTGTCGGGAGCACGGGGTCTGGATGCAGACCGGTTCCTTCATCGAACATGACCCCGATCATCCCGACGTCCTCTTCAACTCGACGATGCTGGTGGGTCCGGACGGGCCGCTCGCGACCTATCGCAAGTTGAATCCCTGGATTCCCTGGGAGCTGCATGCCAGCCCGCATGACCTGGCCGACTACGACCGGGAGCCGCTTCCCGTCGTCGACACCGAGATCGGCCGGATCGGTTGCGCGATCTGCTACGACTGGCTCTTCCCCGAGACGATTCGACAACTCGCCTTCAACGGGGCGGAGATCCTGGTCCGGATCAGCGCCTACATGGACCCATGGGGAGCGACCCCACCCATGGACTGGTGGACGCTCTTCAACCGTGCCCGAGCGGTCGAGAACACCGCGATCGTGGTCGCCTGCAACCAGGGTGCCTCCCTCGAGGACTACGCACCCTTCTCCTGGCCGGGCGGCAGCATGGTCGTCGACTGGGACGGGCGGGTTCTCGCGCAGGCTGATCCCGGTCCCGGTGAGAAGGTGGTCGTCGCCCCGATCGATGTCGAGACGCTCCGCGCGGAACGAGCAAGACGTGTCGGCCACGACATGAGGGCCCACCTGCGAAGCGGGGTGCACACCTACCTGGAACGGGATCATCTTGCACCGGCCGAGGATCCCGCATCGATCGACGGCGCGTCCCTGCGTCAGCGCATCGCGGATGCCAAGCGTTCGCTCGAGGAGGATCGTTCGTGAGATGGTTGCTGCTGCTCGTGGTGTTGATCACCGGTTGCGGAGAGCGTGGAATCGCTCCGGATGACGATCGTTTCATGGAAGCGATGAACGAAGGACGGGGGCACATGGGTCGCTTCGACTTCGTGCGCGCACATGCCGCCTTCGCCCGCGCCGTCGAGTTCGATCCCGGTTCGATCGAAGCCCGACTGGATCTGGGGATCGCCCGGCTCAATCAGGTCGACGCCACCGCCCAGGAGGATGCACTCACGGACCTCGAGGCGGTCCTCGAGGTCGAACCGCGCAATCCACGAGCGAACTACTGCAGTGGGATCAGCCTGCTCTACCTCGGGCGCCCCGAATCAGCACTGCCCTACCTGGAACTCGTCGCGGAACTGAGGCCCGAGGACGCCTCCTGTCGCTACTTCCTCGGCCAGGCACTGGAGCAGGTCGGCCAGCTCGATGATGCGCGGCGGTCCTATGAGAGTGCGCTCGAACTTGATCCGTTGCTTCGAAGTTCCTGGCTCGGCGTGCAGCGGGTCGAGCGACAGCTCGGCAACGAGGAAGCGGCAGCGCTCGCGCTGACTCGTTTCGAGGCACTCGCCCGGAACCCGCGGTCGAGGCTTGCCGAGTTCCGTTACTCGCGGATGGGTGAGCTGGCGATGGCGACCCTGCCGGAGCGTCCTGACGCACGACTGACCCGAGGCGGGCCGCCCGCGGGAGCTCCCCCCGGAATCAGGCCGATGCCCTTCCAGCGGCTCGAAGTCGTCTTCGAGGCCGAGTCGCCCGCCCGAGGTTCGATCCAGGTGGTCGATCTCGATGCCGACGGCATCTCGGAGGTGGTCCTTGCGGGCCACGGCTCTGATTGGACCAGCTCCATCGGTCGGCTGAAGGGGGACGACTTCACCTGGTCTGTCGAGCATCCCCTCGCCCTGGTCACCGAGGTGCGCTGCATGCTCTTCGGTGACGTCGACGGCAACGGACGCGTCGATGCCTTCATCTGCCGGGACGGCGTGAATCAGCTGATGATGCAGGACGACGCGGGAGGATGGTCTCCTCTTCCCGATCTTCCGGTTTCCGAGAGCCTGACCGTCGACGGTGCGCTCGTCGATCTGGATCATGATGGCGATCTCGACGTCTTCTGCGTCAACGACGGCGGGTCGAACCGACTGCTCAACAACGACGGTGACGGAACCTTCACCGACATCACCGAGCAGGCGGGAGTCGGAGGGGGGGACGTCGCCTCCCGCCAGGTGGTGGTCGCGGATCTGGATCTCGACCGTGATGCCGACCTGCTGGTGATCAACCGTGACGCCCCCAATCGCGTCCACCTGAACGATCGCATGTGGCGTTACTCGAGCAGCCCCGCCTTCGAGGGTCTCGAGCAGGCACCGATCGCCTCCGCCGTCGGTTCGTACTCCAGCGTCGATGGCGAGGCGGCGCTTCGTGTCCGCACCGTGTCCGGCGAGCTCTCGACCTGGTCCGCGGGGCCGGACGGTCTGTGGGCCGGTGTCGATCAGGCCCAGCTCTCCACCCACATCGATGGTCGGGGGCGCGTGGTTCCGGAACAGCCCGTCACCATGGCGCTCGCGAACTGCACCGGTGACGATCAACGGGAACTGCTGGTCGCCAGGAGTTCCGGCATCGAGCTTCGTGATGACCGCAACCAGATGCTCGAACTCGGTACGTTCGCCATGCCGATGGGGAAGTTGATCGACTTCTCCACCCACCTCGTCGATCCGACGCGTGGTCCCGGCGTCCTGCTCCTGAGCACGCGCGGACTCTATCGACTGAAGGCCAGTGGAAGTCGTGGTCGCTTCGCCACGGTGCGCTTCTCCGGTCGTCTGGATGATGCCCAGCAGATGCGTTCGAACGCCAGCGGCATCGGGACGCGATGGTCGGCGCGTGTCGCGTCGACCTGGCAGTCGGGTGCGACCTGGCGAAGCGGTTCGGGGCCCGGACAGGGACTCCAACCGGTCTCGATCGGACTGGGCGATCGTTCTGCCATCGACTTCATCGACATGGTCTGGCCGGACGGGGTGCACCAGACGGAGATCGGCGTGCCGGAAGGCGGGCCGACCCTGATCGCCGAGACGCAGCGACAGATCTCCTCCTGTCCCCTGGTCTTCATGCGTGGTGCCGGAGAGGATGATTTCCGCTTCCTGACCGATGTCCTCGGCGTCGGTGGCATGGGGTACCTCGTCGAACCCGGTGTCGCGGCTTCGCCACGTCCGGTCGAGTCCCTGCTCCTCCCCGAACGCCCCGTCGAACTGCGTCTTGCAGAGCCGATGGAGGAGGCGTGCTATCTCGATGCGGTCCGACTCGTCGCGATCGACGTGCCGGAGGGCGTTGAAGTGGTCCTTGATGAACGTCTGGGGATCGAGGGTCCGGCACCCACTTCGAAACCGCTGACGATCACCGATGTCCGCCGGCCGGTTGCGGCGCGAAACGATCGTGGCGAGGAGGTTCTTGCCGCGATCCTGGAACATGACCTGGTCGCTGCCGACCCGGGCCCGCTCGATCCGAGGTTCATCGGCCTGCTCGAACGGGAGCATGTGCTGGAGATCGAGTTCGCATCCGACATCACCGACTGTGACCTGCTTCTTGCGGAAGGTTGGGTCGAGTATCCGTACTCCCAGACGAACTTCGCGGCCTGGCAGTCGGACACCACGTATGAACCCGCGAGCCTCGAGGCGCGCGACGCTTCCGGCGAGTGGGTTCCCGTCGCGGAGCGCTTCGGCTATCCCGCGGGCATGCCGAGGGCGATGTCCCTGCCGATCGATGCGCTTCCCGCCGGCTGCACCGCGATTCGATTGCGCTCCAACCAGGAGATCTACTGGGATCGCATCCGACTGGCACGGCGGTCCGATGTCCCGATCGAACGCCATGAGGCGACGGCCTCCGATGCCGAGCTCGCGCGTTGCGGCTTCCCGGAACGCACCACCGGCGAACAGCGCCAGCCCCGGTACGACTACCAGCGTCGTTCGCCGTTCGGCGACGTGCGTCACCAGACCGGTCACTACACCTCGTTCGGTCCATGTCTCCCACTCGTCGACGAGGTCGATGACGCCTGTGCGATCATCGGGCCGGGGGAGGAGCTCCGCATCCGTTTTGCCGACCTGCCGGAGCCCGGGCCCGGGCTCGATCGTTTCTGGGTGCTTGAACTCAACGGGTGGTGCAAGGACATGGATCTCTTCACGCTCGATGGGGAGCGATTGGAGCCACTGCCTTCGCGGGGTGCCGGCGGGCCCGATACCGCGGCACGTGCCCTCATGGCACGATTCAACTTGCGATTTGCCTCCGGACGTTGATCGAATCGATCATGCTCGTGACGTACAGTGACGAGGTCTCCAACGGGATCCTGCCATGAGCGAGCACCAACCATCACTCGAACGAAGACCGGTCCTGACGCCGCGGTTGCGCTGGTTGCTTCGGGTGGTGCTCTTCGGCTTCGGCCTGATGATGGTGAACTCGCTCTGCCTGCTGGCCTGGACCTTCATGGAGTGGCGGACCGGACGGGCGGCGGAAAACCTCTTCACGATCTGGGTGTTCCTGATGCACGTGTGCCTCGGCCTGCTGCTGGTGGTGCCGATCGTGGTCTACGGCATCGCGCACATGCTCCGGGCGCGGCATTCCCCGAACATCAACGCCCGTCGTGTCGGCTATGCGCTGTTCGGTTCCGCGCTGCTGCTCCTCCTGAGTGGCGTGGTGCTGCTCAGGATCGAGGGCGTGCCCAATCCATTCGATTCAGGTGATGACCGGGACGTCGTCTGGTGGATCCACGTCGCCCTGCCCTTCGTCGGGATCTGGCTCTTCATCGCGCACCGCATGGTCGGCCCGAGACTCCGCTGGGGGGTCGGTATCCGATGGACGATGGCGACGGTGCTGTTGACCGTGGTGATCATTGTCGGACAGTTCTCCTCCTGGTCGGGGGCCGCCGAACGGAACGTGGACGGGGAGGCCTTCTGGCAGCCGGCGGCCATGTCACGGATCGCCGGAGGGCATCCGGAGATTCCAATCGCCGACCTGACCGCGATCGAGGGATGCATCGAATGCCATCCTGATGCGCATTCGGGTTGGTCCGCCTCCGCACATCGCTTCTCCTCCTTCGACAATCCCGTCTATGCAGCGGCGGTCCGTGCCACTCGGAGTCACGACCCGGCGATGTCGACGTTCTGTGCCGGTTGCCATGACCCGGTGCTCCTGCTTTCCGGAACCTTCGACGATCCTCGACTCGATGACCCGGACCTCGATCCTGCCACGGTTCCCGGTGCGACGGCAGGCGTGAACTGCCTGGTCTGCCACTCGATCTCCGCGGTCGATCCCTTCGGCAACGGTTCCTGGACGATGGAGCCACCGTCGCGCTATCCGTTTCATGATGCGAAGTCCGCTCCGCTCCGCTGGCTGCATCGCCAGTTGATCAGGTCACGTCCCGGCTTCCACAAGGTGTCCATGAACCGGCCGGGCGTCACGGACTCCGCGCTGCTCTGCGGTACCTGCCACAAGGCGTGGATTCCCGAGGAACTCAACGACTATCGCTGGCTCCACGGCCAGGATCACTACGACTCATGGCGAAACAGCGGGGTCTCGGGTCATGGCGTGCATTCCTGGCGCTGGCCGGAACATCCCTCGACCGACTGCAACGCCTGTCACATGCCTCTCCGACCTTCGGAAGACATGGCGGCACGTGATCGGGACGGCAGCGGAATCGCGACCGTTCATGACCATCTCATGCCCGGAGGCAACACCGCGCTGCCGGTCCTTCTCGATCTTCCCGGCAAGACCGAGATCCTGGCCGCACATGAGGAGATCCTCCGGGAGTCGATGCGTGTCGACATCATCGGCCTGCGTGAAGGCGGGGTCATCGACGGGGCATTCATCGGGCCGTTGCGTCCGGAACTGCCTGATCTCGAACCCGGTGGCGACTACCTGCTGGAGATCGTCGCCAGGAATCTCGGTACCGGCCATGCGTTCACCCAGGGGACGGCGGACAGCAACGAGATCTGGCTTGACGTGACGGTTCGAAGCGGTGAACGGCTCATCGGTCGGAGTGGTGCGATCGACGAGGAGGGCGTGGTCGACCCATGGGCCTACCGACTGAACGCCTTCGTCGTCGACGGGGAAGGTCATCGGGTCGAAACCCGCGCACCGGAACGGATCTTCGCAAGCGTCTACGACCACCAGGTGCCGCCCGGTGCCGCCAGCGTCACCCACTACCGACTCGAGGTTCCCGAGGACATCGACGCTCCGATCGAGATCGATGTCTCGATCCGGTATCGCAAGTTCGATCATGCCTTGATGACGCATGTCTTCGGTGCGTCCGAGGGTGGTCGTGCGGTTCGTTCACTGCCGATCCCCGTCGTCGCACGTGACACGGTCACGCTTCCCGTCCGCTCGGGAACCGCGGAGGTGACTCCGCAGAGCGCGCCCGCCGCAGACTGGGAGCGTCTCTATGACTACGGGATCGGCCTGCACCGCCTCGGTCCGCGTGGTCCGTTGCGCCAGGCCGAGGAGGCGTTCAGGCGGGTCGCCGAACTCGGTCGTGACGAAGGGTACTTCGGGCTCGGACGAACCTATCTGCGGCAAGGCCGCTACGAAGAGGCGGTCGACATGCTCACCCGCGCGAGTCGCGAGGGAAGCACCGTGCCACCATGGGGGGTGGCCTACCTCTCTGGCGTGACCGATCTCGAACGGGGACTCCTCGAGGAGGCGCGGGCGATGTTCCGTTCACTGGCCGACGAACAAGCGACCGCCTTCCCCGAGGCGACTCGTCGCGGATTCGACTTTTCCGGAGACGACCGGCTCCAGCTGGACATCGTCTCGACCGTGCTTCGCATGAACCCATCGGTGGCTCGGGATGCCCTCACGCGTGCTCTCGATCGCTGCGACCTCGTCCTGGGTCGCAATCCCCAGGATTTCCGGGCATGGTGGCTGAGAAGCCGGGTGCTCGACGCCATCGGCAATGACCTGCCGGTACTCGATGTGCTGCCGAATGTCGCGGGCCTTGAGATGTTCGAGCCTCCGACGACAGCCGTGAGACCCGGCGATCCGGGACGGGCGTATCATGACCGCTTCAGGCCCGACGCACAGGCTCGGGAGCATGCGATCAGGGAGGCCCGGAAGCGGTACCCATGGGCGGACCGGGCAGCGGAACCTACGGCGATCTACGAACTCAAGAGTATGGAGTCGACACGTGACTGAAGAACGGGAATCCTGGGAAGGTGCCCGATCGAGCCGTGATTCCCTTGTCGGACTGGTGGTCGGCATCGGACTGGGTGCGGTTCTTCTGATCGTCCTGGCGATCTTCCTGATGAAGGTGGCGAGCCCGGAACTCTTCGACCGGATGGTTCGTCGGAATCGACAGGTCAACCCGACCCTGCTCACCGCCGCGTCCATGCCGCCCTTCACCGCCTCCTTCACCGATGTCGCCGCGGAAGCGGGGGTGACGAAGGTCCAGTCGACCGGTGCGACGGGCGAGCGGCTGCTTCCCGAGACGATGGGCAGCGGTATCGCGCTCGGCGATCTCGATGGTGACCAGGATGCCGATCTGCTCCTGCTTTCCTACGGCTCGACGCCGGCCCTGTATCGAAACGACTCGCCACAAGGCGGTCCCATCCGGTTCACCGACGTGACCGATGCCAGCGGACTCGGCGAGATCCTCCACAGCACCACGTCCGCACTCGGCGATTTCGACGGCGATGGCAGGGTCGACGTCCTGATCGGGACCGTCGGTCCCGACCGTCTCTTCCGCAACACCGGTTCACTTCGGTTCGAGGAGGTCGCCTCGCTCGGCAACGGTTGGACGAGTGCGACGGGCTTCGCTGACATCGACAACGATGGCGATCTCGATCTCGTCGCCGCCTCCTACGTCGAATGGAGCCCGGAGATCGATCGCGAGGTCGACTACACGCTCGACGGCATCGGCAGGGCCTACGGTCCCCCGAACGGATTCAAGGCGACCGATCTCGCGCTCTACATCAACCACGGCGACGGGGTCTTCCGTGACGAGGCCGGGGAGCGCGGCCTGCATGTGCGGCGGGATGATCGTGATGTGCCGGTGATGAAGGCGCTCGGACTCCTTCTCGAGGACATCGTCGACGACCAGAACACCACCTCGATCGACATTCTCGTGGCGAACGACACCACGGCGAACCGTCTGTTCCTCAACGACGGCCTGGGGAACTTCACCGAAGTCGCCGCGGGTGAAGGCGTGGCCTACGACATCGATGGGAAGCCGACCGGGGCGATGGGGGTGGACATCACCTCCTTCGACTACGACACGTGGGTCGCGATCGGGAACTTCGCGAACGAACCCTCCTCCTGCTACAGCTACGCCAGGTGGAGGAGTGGTTCCGGGTCACGTTTCACCGATCGCTCCGCAACCAGCGGCATCGGGCCCGAGACACGGAATCGACTGACCTTCGGGACGCTCTTCCTCGATGCCGACCTCGACGGCCAGATCGATCTGCTTCAGGTGAACGGTCACATCGAGCCGGAGATCGGTCGGGTCCAGGCGGGGCAGTCGTATCGCCAGTCGGCCCAGCTCTTCCGTGCGACCGGGAGCGAGCCACCGTTCCTCGAGGTGCCGGCGGAACAGCTCGGCGACCTGGCGGATCCGATCGTCGGACGTGCTGCTGCGTCGGCCGACCTCGATCGGGATGGTGACATCGACCTGGTCATCTCCCATCTCGATGCCGTCCCCAGGATCCTGCGGAACGACCTCGCGCTGCCGCCGGGCGGCATCGGCAGACTTCGGGTGATCGGTTCCAGGGGCAATCCCGAGGCGATCGGTGCGAAGGTCGTCATCTCGGGCAACGCACCGAACCGTTCGGAGCAGATCTCGAGGACGCGTTCCTACATGTCGCAGAGCGACCTGCCGATCCCGTTCATCTCCGCGGGCAAGGGGACCGTGAGCATCACCGTCACCTTCCCGGACGGCCAGACGACGCAGCTCTCCTCCTTCGAACCTGACGGAGACATCGTCATTCGCAAGGTCGAAGTCGACTAGCACCGACCTTCATGTGATGACGGCGCGTCCAGGGACGCGCCGTCAACGTGCTTTCAATTCAGGATGTCGACTCAGCAGGGTCCCCAGAACCCGAGGATCGTCGCGAGGTCCGCTCCGTCGACGAGGCCGTCGTTGTTGAGGTCGGACTTGCTGCTCGACGTCTCCCAGGAACCAAGCAGGGTGGCGAGGTCGCTTCCGTCGACGTTGCCGTCGCCGTTGATGTCACCCATGCAGGGCGGGGTGTCCTCGCAGATGACCTGTTCGACCCTGTACTCGTCGACACCGGCTTCGGTGACGGAGTTGTTGGGGTTGTCGCTGACGATGAACCGGACCTGCACGTTCGCCGTCGGGGTGACGTGCTCGGAGACGTAGAAGGAGCGGATGCCCCAGCTCGCGTCTGCAGTGTCGATGTCCCCGTCCTGGTCGATGTCCGCGTCCACCTCGTGGGTGGTGACCCAGTTGGTGCCGTTGTTGCTGACCTGGATCAGCATCGTGTCGGCGTTGGGCGGGTCGATGACCGCGTCATCGCACTTCAGCCAGACGCTCATCGAGATCAGGGCGTCACTGCCCTCGAGATCGATGACCGGGGAGTAGAGGTAGACCGGTCCACCGTCGAGATCCGCCGCGCCTGCGGTGCCGCCCGGCAGGCCGTTCTGCGTGATCCAGCAGAGCGTGCCCTCGGGAGAGGCATCGTTCTCGGGAGCGATCTGCAGCGAGCCGGAGATCGTCGAGATCGGATCCGCGCGTTCCCAGAAGCCTGCGGTGACGCTCGAGTCCTGGGCGGTCGTGAAGCCGCCGTCACCGGATTCGAAGTCCTCGGTGGTGACCTCGAAACCCGAGACCGCGATGTAGCCGTAGTTGCTGCTCGGTGCGGTGGGCGGATCCGTGAATCGCTCTCCGCTCTCGAGTGCCGAGGCGATGTAGAACCGCGCGGTCTCGTCACAGCCGATCGCGGGCAGGGTCGCTTCCCAGATGTCGCCCGAGGTGTTCTGCATCGGCGAGCTGGCGTAGCTGCCTCCGTCGATCGAGCTCATGAGCATGGTCGCCGCGGGATCCACCGTGCCGCCGATGCCGATCAGTTCGACCTCGATCACGGTCTCGACACCCGGGTTGACCGTCGACGGGATGCCTGCCGGGTAGTCGAAGTCGATGGCGATCGGTGGCTGGTTCATCCAGACCGTGAAGCCGCTGCAGGTCGCCTGGAAGATGTCGAGCCAGCCGTCGAGGTTGATGTCGACCGCCGCCACATCGAAGCTTGCGGCCAGGTTGCTGATGGGGATCGGGTTGGAGTTCTCTACGAAGAGTTCCGTCAGGTTGCCGGTGTTCTCGTAGAAGTGAGCCCGACGACCGGTCGATGGGCAGAACGACGGGAGGTCGGCGTCGACGTCCGCGATGAAGCAGTCGAGATCCCCGTCGTTGTCGATGTCGAACAGTTTGGCGGTGTTGCCGAATTCCCCGAGGGAGTCGGCGATGATGTAGCTGATGAAGTCGGCCTGTCCGTCACCGCCGTTGCCGTTGTTGATGAGGTAGCGGTCCTGGCTGTCATCGACGACCACCATGTCGAGCA
>JAKVBQ010000002.1:71572-194912 GCA_022447205.1 Phycisphaerales bacterium | reverse complement strand
CGGGCTATGCACGCACCAGCCCCTTCGCCGTGTTCATCGAATAGCAACGAGATCCTTCGGTCGAGTTCAGGTGACAGGACGAGTATCGATGCCACAACCGAGAACGAGAGCTGAAATCCCGGTCTTCCCAATTCAAGCGGATCGATCAGAAGGATGATCATGCAGCCGAGTGCGAGCAGGCTTGCCCGATGCCAGTCTCTTCCCAGGGCGTGCCCGAGGAAGAAGACCGCCGACATGATTCCTGCACGAAGTGCTGGCGCGCGGATATCGATGGAGCAGAGGCCCATGATGACGACCATGACCATGATCAAACCGGCGATACCCGGTCGTTGGGTCGTCAGCAGCACGCCCGGAATGGCAATCAGGACTCCGAAGGCGAAGCCACTCACCGCCAGGTAATGAGCCAGGCCCGTTCGTCTGTATGGAATGGACATCTCCTGAAAACTGCTGTCTCGCACGCCAAGGATGATCGCCCGGACCAGTGCCCGGTCCCGGATGCTTCCGTGGAAGGAGAGGGCTGAGTCAAGAGCGTTCCGTATCGTCTCCTGCCACGCGGAGTGAATCGATGCTGCCGACAACCCCGTGAGCGTCGGATCTCCAGGGATCAACTTGATCAGTTGGTGGTTTGGGATGTCGACCCATGCTTTCGGCGTTGAAGTCCTTTCGCCAGGATTCCGCTTGCTTCGGTTCTTGATCAAACGTCCTCGCAGACTGATCCTGTCACCTTCCGTGACAGCCAGGCTGCCTGCATGTTCCGTCACACTAATCGACAGTGAGCACTCCGACGCGATGGTTCGATCACCTTCGTGATGCATCAACCAGTCGTTCACCACGAAGGTGATTGATCCTGCAACATGGCCATGGTGTTCGAGAGCACCGAGATTTGATTCTCGAATCACCGGACTGGAGCCCACGACACCTTCGACCTTGACGATTCTCCCATCCGCGATAGAGAGAACCTTCGCAGTGTCCTTGTCAATCGTTCCGATCGTCTGGGAGGCCATGCCGAAAGCGACCACCGCAACGGAGAGCAGGAAGGTCGATCCCCTGAGATGGAGGAATCGACCACGAAAGATGAACGAAAGTGCTGCAAGAGGGAATGCACCAAGCACCCATGTTCCGGCATCGAAGTCCACGCCCAGTCCTATGTCGGTACCGATGCACCAGGCGATGCAGGCGATGGGGAGGAGTCCGGGCGTGAATCCGAGGTTCGATTCCCGTGACGCCTGTTCTCGAGGTCGAGTCAGTTGCTTGATGCGTCTTCTGAATTGCTGCAAATGCATCGCCTCGTCCTTCCGGATCGAGGCTAGTCACCCCTTGTCGGGTTCTTTCAGGAACGGCTCTTTGGCAGGACTTTGCTCAGCCGATGTCGGAGACCGTTGTCTCCATCCGCTGGCGTCGTGAGGATTCCCAGGAATAGATGATGATCCCCAACCACACGCAGGCGAAGGCGACCCAGAGCTCCTGGTTCACCTCCTCGCGGAAGATGAGGAATGCAGTCAGGAACTGCCCGGTGGGTGCGATGTACTGGAGCATGCCGACCGTGCTGAGCCTGAGTCTTCTTGCCGCCGCGGAGAAGAAGGCCAGAGGTACCACCGTGACCAGTCCGCTCAGGGGCAGGATCAGGACCTGGAGCGTCGTCCCGGTCTGGAGGGCCGATTCACCCCGAGCAAGGAGCACGATCGAGATGCAGGTCAGGAGGGGGGTCAGGAACATCATCTCGACGGTCAGGCCCACCACGGCGCTCGAGGGGCACTTCTTGCGGATCAGCCCGTAGAGGGGAAACGAGATGCCCAGGGCCAGGGCGATCCATGGGAGGGAGCCGAGCATGATGATGAGCCACGCGACGCCCAGGAACGCGAAACCGACCGCAACCCACTGCAGGGACCTCAGGCGCTCCTTCAGGATCAGTGCGCCCAGCGCGACCGAGACCAGGGGGTTCATGTAGTACCCGAGACTCGCGTCCAGGAGCTGTTCGTTGACCACCGCGATGATGAAGACGAACCAGTTCACCAGGATCAGGATCGAGGAGAGCAGCAGCCATTTCAGCTTTGCCCAGTCCTTGATCGTGTCGAGGAGTTCCGGAATCGACTTCGAGGCGACCACCAGCACGAAGACCACCGGAAGTGCCGTGATCGCACGCCAGGACACCAGGTCCAGTGGATTCGGTCCGATCAGCCAGTGGTAGTACAGCGCGGTGACGAAGCCCCACCAGCCGTAACCGGCAATGGCCTGGAACACCCCGATGGTGGCGCTGCGATCTGGCTTGGGAGACATGGGCCTCGCACGATAGCACGTTTGACGATTGTCACGACGGTCGAGGGTTGCTCCCGCTGGTCTTCAAAACCCCCAAAAAGACAGCCTTCCGTCGGCGAAAGACGGAAGGCTGCTTGTTTGATCAGTTGGCTAGAAGTCAGCCGGAGTGTCCTGGCCTTCGAGCGAAGCACCAGATGATCACGAACAGGGCAATGATGCCGGCGAGGCTGTTGCTGCCGATTTCATTGATGAAACCAATGAGGTTTGCCGTGATGCTCGAGAAGTACCAGCCGTTGTCCGGGCCGAAGATGATGTACACGACAACACCAAAGGCAATCAGGATCAGGGCGAGATCGACGATGTCCTTGGCCCAGTCTCTGACCTGTTGAATCGGGTTCATGTTTGACTCTCCAAGCAGGGGCGCAACGTCCGACCTGCCGTATCCTGATGGCGTCCCACTCCGCTTCCGTGCGAGGCAGAAGACCCATCTTCTTGACATGAACGGATATCGGACGAGTACGTCGTTCAGGATGAACTTGAGACCCTGATTTGGCGGCCATTGAGGCACTTTTCCCGGTGGTCTTCACGTCTTATCCAGCTGTAAAACATATGCTTACACCAATATGGAGAAAAACCCGTTTTTCACGGGTTTCACGGCCCATTTTGGGGCTTTCAGCTCGAATTCGAGGCTTCCACCAGGGCTTCGAGGGCTTCGGAAGCAGCGCCGAAATCAATCGACTGGGCAGCCACTGCCAGCGCGTCCTCGATCGAGTCCTCCTGACCTCCTGCATAGATGGCGGCGGCGGCGTTCAGCAGCACGATGTCCCTGGCAGGCCCTCGTTCCTCGCCCGAGAGGACGTTTCTCACGAGATCCACGGCATGTTGCAGGTCTTGCGCCTGCAATGCCTCATACGGGGTCACCTGCAGTCCCAGTGCATCCGGATCAACCGTGTATTCGCGCACGGTTCCCTCGTCGACCTGGGCGACCATGCTTCGCCCGCCAAGGCTGAATTCATCGAGTCCTTCTTCGGAATGCATCACCAGAGCTCGAACCGAACCGAGGCGTGCGAGTGCATCCGCGATGGGCCTGACGAATTCCTGCCTGTAGACACCCATGACCTGACGACCGGCGCCAGCGGGATTCGTGAGCGGGCCAAGGAGGTTGAAGATCGTCGGGAATCCAAGGGCCTTTCGAACCGGCATGGCATGCTTGGCTGCGGGATGATGGTGGATCGCGTAACAGAAGCAGACGTTTGCCGACTCTAAGCAGCGCCTCTGTGCGGAGTGCCCCGCATCCACGTTGACACCGAGTGCCTCCAGGACTTCCGCCGAACCACGCCCGGTTCGTGACCGATTGCCATGTTTCGCGACCTTCGAACCGCTTGCCGCCGCGATGATTGCAGCCGCCGTGGACACGTTGAACGTCTTCGGTGCGCCCCCGGTACCCGCGGTGTCGAGAAGCTTGTCATGTGGCACGCCCAGATCGAGATGGTCGACCTTCTCTCGCATCACGCTTGCCGCACCAACCAGTTCCTCGACCGTCGGGAGTCGTGTCGCCATCAGAGCAAGCAGCGCACCCACTTCCGCATGGTCGCACTGACCGGTCATGATTGCATTGAATACCGAGGCGGTCTGCTCTTCGGGAAGCGTGTTGCCGTCGAGGAGATGCGTGAGATATGGAGTGAGATCCCCTTCATGTTCGGGGCGGGCGAATTCTGACGGTCTTGGTTGGTATCCCATTGTCCTGCCTTCGGTTCTCGTTCGGATGGAGAAGGTGCTCGGCACACCCATCATCGGCATTTGAGTCCCCCTTGTTTGGCTCTGAAGGAGGAAGATTCAATCACGTCCCAGACAGGAAATCCCGTTTGGTGCTCATTCCGGGGGGATTTGCCTCATTTTGTCGTTTCCTGAACGCGCTTTGCCGAGTCCTGCCGCGGAATCCGTACGAATTTCCGCAGGCTTTGGCCTGAAACGTCATCCGGGTCCGATGATTGTCTAGACGCAAGGGCAGTCAGGGAGGACCTGTCTGGCGTTCACGGATTTCAGGAACCGACATCTCAAGGGATTTGACCCATGGATGGCCGCAAGACAACGAATGACAGACTCACGATGAACCGCATCCGCGCCCAGGCAAGGCGTCTCGTCGTTCTTGGTGTGATCGTCACGGTCATCGGTGTTCTTCATCTCGCGCTCTTCAGCGCCCTTGATTCGGTCGCCCCGCTTGGTGTCGAAACCGCGGACAACTCCACTCTGGTGATCGATTCCGGAGATGTCTTCGAGCCGGAACTGTTCCAGGACTGGACGATCCGAAGCTTGGTGGCCGACGCGCGTTGACCGGCCTTGCTTTCGGCACCGCCCCGATGATCGCATTGCCGCCATCCCTTTCAACCTGACATCTTCGGTCTCGTTATCCTGATGGCGTGTACGTCCTCGCTGAAAGCTATCTCCACAACCTCGACCCGAACGCGATCCGGTTCACGGACAGCTTTGGGATCAAGTGGTATGGACTCTCCTATCTGAGCGGGTTCATCGTCGCCTGGTTGGTCATGCGATGGATGTCATCGACCAGGCGCATCCTGCTCAGCACCGCTCAAGTGGGCGATTTCATCACCTATTCGATCGTCGGAGTGCTTCTTGGTGGCCGACTCGGCTACGGAGCCTTCTACGAACCCGCATTGTTCACGGACTTCTCGTCCGAATTTCCCTTCTGGGGGATTCTTGCGATCCACCGCGGTGGGATGGCCAGTCATGGCGGCATGATCGGATGCATCATTGCGATGCTCATCTTTGCCCATAGGGCCAGGGTCCCATGGCTTCACCTGCTCGACATCACTGCATTCATCGCTCCCCCGGGCCTGTTCTTCGGTCGTCTTGCGAATTTCGTCAACGGTGAACTCTGGGGGGTTCCGCTTCCAGATCGACATCAGGCGAATCCACCCTGGTGGAGCATCAAGTATCCGGAAGAGGTGCATGCACTGCCTGTCGAACAGATCCAGGGTTTCCAGGGTTTGCTTTCGAGACCGGATGCTCTTGATCTTCACCAACAGATCATTGTCGAGTGTCAGGCCGGCAATCAGTCGCTCATCGAATCAATCACACCACTTCTTCCGGCTCGATATCCCTCTCAGCTCTTCCAGGCCACAAGCGATGGACCGATCCTGCTCGGCCTCCTGATTCTGGTCTGGTTGGTCGCTCGCAAGCCGGGCGTGGTCGCCGGTTGGTTCCTCATCGGTTACGGAGTGCTCCGGGAAGTGACCGAACAATTCCGAGAGCGGCATGTCGGTGCTCTCGAGGTCGGTGAGCTGCGAACCGCGATGGTGCTTTCGATCGCACTGATCCTTGCCGGGCTGGTCCTCGTCATCTGGAGTTCCACACGAAAGGTCGATCGGATCGGTGGTCTCCTTCGTCCTTCGGGGATCGATGATGAAAACGGGGCGTCCCATGGTGAGGAACGCCCCGTGGAAGTCGGGTCGAAGTGATCAGCTGACCTGCTCAGTCGATGCTCTTCATCGAGGTCGGGACGACCCGAAGAACACCATCAAGGAGTCCGATCGCCACCAGCTTGTCCGGGGTGACCGTGCCTGCGACCACGCCTGATGCCTTGTTGATCCCGGACAGCTGGAGCCCAGCCTTCTCGAGGGCATCAAGCATCGCCTGGTTGGCATCGTCGACCTTGATGGACACGGTGATCGTGCCATCAGCATCCAGGTAGCGCTCCTCGGCATCGAGCTTGAAGTACTTCAATTCGTCTGCGGGAAGGACCGAACGAACAGCCAGCCTCAACAGTGGTCTGTCCAGCGTGATCGCGAGACGGGCGAACTGGTCACGTTCGAGAGCCCGCTTCTCGACTTCGGCTTCCTGTTCCACTGCACTTGCGGGGGCAGGTCTTTCCGCTGCGGAATCCTCTGCAATCGATGAACTGAAGGTTCCGCCCGATCCTCCGCCAATGAGGCCACCGGCGGATCCCGCAGGGGGAGGCATCGCGGCGAGGGCGTTCGGCGCGGATCTGCCACCTCTGCTCCGACCACGGGTGGCACCACCGGATCGCGTGGCGGTGGGTGCTCCGTACCACGAATTGGTCGACGGCTGGACCTTCGCCGCGGAAGCGGGTGTTCCGAGTGACAAGCTCTCGCGCTTGAGTTCAAGTGACTCCGTGTCGATGTCGGCCGCTTCATCTCCACGCAAGTTGTCGGCCATTGCCTCCAATGCGTCCTGGTTGATGCCGAGCGCCGCGATTTCGAGGCGAACGTCGATCGGGTCGGCATTCGGATCACCGAAGAAACCGCTCCAATCCGTGCCGCTCGGCAGTTCGATGGGGACCCTGACCAGCATCGGCTTTCCATCCGAAACCACCCTGGTCTTCTCGATCGCGACGAAGCTCGTGAACGGTGTCATGATCGAATACGTCTTGCCGAGTGCGACGACCTCGTTCTTGATGACTGGATCGACAGTCCCCGTCTGCAAGGACCCGAGGTGCGGCGCGAGGACCTGGTCGACCTTCTTGCGAGCCCAGAGTGTCGCGATCACGTCGTTGTCCTGCTCGTCCTCCGGAAGCGTGACATCGATCGTTCGACTCCAGGGTCCGTTTCCGGTGCGTCCTCGAAGTGTGATCGTGCCCTTGCCGGGAACCTGATAGCGCGCAAGGATGACGATCGGCTCTTCGTCGAAGAGATCGGGGAGGTGGCCGCCCGAAGGAAGAACATCCTGGAGCACGATTCCGTCGGTTTCCATCGTGAGGTCGATCAGGACCGGCGTCTGGATCCGGCGAGCGAAGCGATCGACCGCCTCCTCGGCCGTCTTGCCTTCCAGCGTGACGTATTCAGCCACGCCACGACCGGCTTCAGCCATGCCGTCAAGGAGGTAGCGGTTGACACTGTTGCCGATTCCAAAGCTGAAGACCCGGGTTGTCGCCGCATTCCTGCGAATGGATGCGAGGATCGCCTGATCGTTGCCGACGTAGCCATCGGTCATGAACACGACAATGCGCATCGGATCGCTCTTCGGTGCATTCCCATCGATGAACGTGGCGTTCTTCACGACCAGTATGCGCCGTCCTTCACGCGTCACCCACTCGCCATCGACCTCGATGGGAAGTGATCCGTTGATCTGTTCGCCATCCATCGACTCCGGTCGCGCGGGAATCGCGATCGTGGTCTCGATTCCGAAGCGGACATCGGGGCTCACCTGGAACTTCCTCTCCGCGAACGCTTCGAAGGGCAGCACGACCCGGACACTGCGGCCGTCGGCAGGCAGGTTCACCAGGTCCATGGGGCCAAGGGTGCGTTCTTCCGAGGCGGTCTGCGTCAGGGCGGCGTTGATGGCCTTCATCATTTCCGTTCCGCCACCACCCCTGCGGGAATTGATGAAGTCGTTGGCCTGCTTGCGGTTCTCGGCGGTCGCGGGCTTCGGCTGCTCCCAGAGGATGCTCGTGTCGCCTGCGAACGTGATCAGGTTGAACGTGTCCTCGGGTCGCATCGAGTCGATGGCACGCGTCATGACGGCCTTGGCCTTGTCGAGGGGGAAGCCCCTCATCGATCCCGAGGTGTCGAGGACGAAGACCAGCTCCCGAGCCGGCACGTCGACATCCTCGACGCGGGCGGGGGGGTTCAGAATCAACGCGAGGTGTCCATCGACGATCGTGATCCCTTCCTCGGGACCGTCCAGGAGGTATGCAGTACCGGCGCTCTTCGCATGCGTGAGGATGCTCTCCTGAATGCCATCATCTCCGAGTGTCCACTCGAGAATGAAGTCACGGTTGGGAATCTCATCCATGGAAGCGAGCTCGAAGGAGCGGAAGCCAAGACTTCCCTTGCCCTTGTTTGGCGAGGTCTCCCTGATCTCATGAAGTGGTGCGATGACGTTCTCGATCGAGGGGCCGCCGGTCTCGATGTCGACCGAGATCGAGATGTCGTGCCCGGCACGGGTCCCGGGCATCACCGGCATCGGCGTGATCTTCGATGCATCGGGTACCTGGTCGGTGTCCTGGGCGAAGGGCGCACCGGGTTCGGGATTCGGATCGACACAGAACCAACGCCCCCCGACCTGTCCGGTGTTGTCTGCAAACAGGAGGCCTGGTTCCTTGGAGCCATTGGGGTACGTGACCTCGAAGGCCCGGTTGAGTTCGGGCTGTTCCCCGTTCTTCGACCAGTCCGGCCTCTTGATCGGGTGGGATGTCTTGATCATCTCGATGACATTGGATGCATTCTCCAGCTTCTCGAGCTGGATCTCCTGCCCGTTCAACCAGACACCATCCTTCAACGTGATTTCAGAGGGACCACGAAGGACGATTCCCTGCCGTCCGACGCATCCTTCTGGGATGTTGATCCCATCCTTGGGGTAACCGGGGATGTACCGTGGCCCGACGACCGTGGGGAAGGCGATCTTGTAGGTGCCGTCCACGCTCTCCAGGGTCTCGACGTAACTGATTGCGATCGTCACTTCGGACCCCGGCTCGATGTTCGCAACCGACTGGGTGAAGATGTTGGGACGTTCCTGTTCGAGCAGGCTTGCGACATAACCCGCGTCCCTTGCGGTCTCGTACATCTCCCTGGCCCGACCTCTTTCCTCGATCTCGCCTTCCACGACCCTCGTCTCGTCACCCGAACGTATGGTCATCGTCATGCGGTCGACCGCACCTCGGTGTGAGAGCGGGAACGTGTAGACGGCCTCGATGATCGCGTCGTAGGTGTTGTTGTAGACCTGTTCGATATCGACTCGAACCAGGTGCCCCGAGATGGAGAAGTCGACGTCCGTGTTCCGAAGCGAGCAGGGACCGATCTCCTCTCCTTCCTTGTTGAACGCATCGAGGCGCCCCCCGTCGGGCAGCATGACCACACCGTCCTGTGCGATTGCCTTGGGTGTGAGTTCCGGACTTGCGAAGAGTGCAACCAGCGTCGTGAGCGCGATGATTGCTGCATAGGGGAGGTAGCGGTTCATGAAGATCTTCCTGAGCGTTGTTTGCGAATGAGGAGTGACCGCATCGGCATTCACGGCGGAAAGGACGCGTTGTCTCGCCTCATCCGCTCGGCTTCCCACATCCTGATGCCATGACTTCAGCAGCTCATCGAGCTCGTTGTGATCGCCGTCATGGTTCTTGTCCTGATTGTGGTTCATGCTGTCATCTCCTTCGACATGAGCGAGGCAAGCCGTTCTCGTGCCCTCTGAAGCATCTTGTAGTAGCCGCTTCTGGAGACACCGAGCGAGCGTTGCGCTGCTCCCACTGGATCAGGGTCGAGGTACTGCAGGTGTATCACGAGTCTTTCGTCATCCGGGAGCTTGTCCAACGCCCAGTCCAGGCGTTCGAGCTGTTCCCTTCGCTCGACCGGGTGGTTCGGTTCGGAGCCGGCGAGTCTCAGGCCTGCTTGCTTTGAAGCTTCCTGCTCGTGGCCCTTGCGCCGTTCGGAGCTGCGCCTTCGTTCGGAGCAGACATACCGTGCGATCCGGTAGATCCAGGCCCTGAACTTGGTGCAGTCTTCGACTCGGTCCAGCATGCGAAATGCCCTCGTGAAGGTTTCCTGCAGGGCGTCCTCGCCCTCGGCGAACGAACGACCGGGTGCATTGCTCACGCAGAGTGCCAGCACGATCGGTGCATGGCGGTCGTACAGGCGTCCGAATGCATTCGGGTCGCCCGTACCGTGATCCGCAAGATCAGTGCAGTCGTCGCTCACCAATTGGAAATGGCCTTAGGAAGAGGGTTGTCCACGTTCACTTCTGGAAAGTTGAACAAAAAAACCGCCCTTGGGCGGCTTTGGATGCGGGTGAACCGTCTGGAAACGAAAGATTCCTTCGGAACGATCGTGCTGGCTCAGGAGCCCTGCTGGCTCCCTGAAGGACGACCTGGCGCGCTTCCTGTCCCTTGTGAGGCGGATTGCCGGCCCTTCCCACCACTGGAAGCAGACCCGCTCCATCCACCCTGTTTCGGGGCACCACCTCCGGACGGCATGCCGGATCCGGCAGGAGCTCCGCCGGGTCGCCCTGACTTCATGTCGGCGGGTGGTCCACCAGCTGGCTTGTCCATCGCCAGTCTCGAGGTGATTTCCGAAGGTGTCGGCTCCCTCAGGAGGACCGTGTCGCCGACCTCGATCCCGGTGGTCACCTCGACGGCAAGTTCACTTGCTCGACCAAGGCCGACCGCCCGTTGTCCCCAGCCCCCGCCTTCGGGAATGTAGACGAATGCCAGTGGCCCACTTCTGAAGACGGATTGGATGGGTACGGAGATCGCATCCTCGACTCTTCCGAGCTGGATTTCGCTTCGGCATCTCATGGATGGCTTCAGGTTCATTCCGTCCTTCACGTCAAGCACGATGCGAACCGTGTAGTCTCGACGGTTCGGATCACGCCATCCACCACTTTCCGCAAGCACGCTCACGCTCTGGACGGAACCCTCGATCGGCATGTTCGGATAGGTCTCCGAGTAGACGATGGCCGGCTGTCCGGGCTTGATCCTCCCGCTGAGCGCCTCGCTGACCTTGACTTCCGCGATCATCTGGGAGGTGTCCGGAAGCAGGATGATCAACTCGTTCGGGGAGACGTCGGTTCCCACCGTGGGGGGGTTGTCGTCGCTTCCTCTTCGACCCGAGGAAAGGCTGGTCTTGTAGACCACCAGTCCATCCGTCGGTGCGAGGATCGAGCAGAGATCGAGCTGTTCCTTCAGTTCCTCGAGCTCGATCCTGATGTTCGCCAGCCGTTTCCTGGCCGATTCGACGTCAGCGTTCTGCGTGACCAGCGCCGCTTCGTGTCGTTGCTTGACCCTGGCCCTTTCCGCGGTCGCCTGGTCGACGTCGGAGATCTTCGTCTTCTCTTCCTGCTTGCTGGTGTACTGCTTGTAGACGTTGAGATCGAGCTGGGTCTGCTCGACCTTTGCGGCAGCCTCGATCATCGCGATTCGATCCCGCTCATACTCGTCATTGCTGATGAAGCCGTTGTCGACGAGCTCCTTGGCCTCGGTGAATCGTTTCGTGAGTCTGTCGGAGTTGATTTTTGCCGTTTCGAGCGCGATTTCGAAGGTCTTGACGGACTTGATGTTGTCGCCTTCCGTCCATGCCTTCAGTGCCAGCTGGGCGATGTCGATGCCGAGGTCCGCCTTCTCGAGATCGCTTTCCATCGTGCTCTGTGCGATGGCCAGATCCTGTTCGCTGGTGATGA
Organism: Phycisphaerales bacterium; assembly: GCA_022447205.1. GTDB lineage: Bacteria > Planctomycetota > Phycisphaerae > Phycisphaerales > SM1A02 > JAKVBQ01. The sequence goes on along the minus strand of JAKVBQ010000002.1, from coordinate 183,512 downwards.
GCCTGTTCTGTGCATCGACAAGCCTGTCATCGACGTCCTTGATCTTCTCCTCCAGGGAGTCCTCGTTGAAACGGACGAGGAGATCACCCTTCCTGACCGTCTTCCCCTCGTCGACGATCTCCATGATCATGCCCCTCGTCTCGAGCGGGTTGCGAATCTCGACCAGGTTGTTCGCCGAAAGCTCGCCACTTGCCGGTATGGAGATCAGGAAATCTCCACGGGACACCTTGTGGGTATCGTTGCTGGAGATCTCCTCGGAAGGTTCGACCGCACCCATCCATATCATGAACAGGACGAGGAGCACCGTCGCTCCCGCGATCAGTCCGACCAGCCCTCCGCCGGTCAGCCCTCGGTTGCCTCTTGCATCGGTTCTCATCGGGTGTGATCGAGTCATGTGTGCTCCGTTGGTGGCACTACAGGGTAGCCTGATGAAGGTGCCGTGCTCAACTCCCGGTCCTGAATCGACGGCTTCGAGTGGCACGAGATCCCGCCACCGTCTTCAGACCGCCTGAAACCCCTCATCCGGCCGTCTCGGCGACCTTCAGTCCTTGCCGCCCAGTTCCCGTATCTCGATGTCTCGGAACTCGACATGAAGGTCCTGACTGCCATGGAGCTGCAGCGCGATGTGACCGCTCGTTCTTCCCTGGTCCTCTTTCAGTGAGGATGTGACCACTCCATTGATGCGGACTTCGATGTCGCCACCCCGGGCGGTGAGTTCCAGACGGGCCCATTCTCCCGGTTCGTACACATCCTCCATCATCGTCGGATCCGGCTTGACCACCCAGCCTCGTCCTCGGGTCTCGTAGAGGCCGCCGGTTTCAAGCGTGGTGTCGATCTCGGCCTGGAACCCGCTCACACCCGTCATGTCGCCGGTCTCCGCCACCCTGAAGTAGAAGCCACTGTCGCCCCTGACCGCCCTGAACCGGCATCGAACCATGAAGTCGTCGAAGACCTCGTCGGTCACGAGGAGTCCGTGCCGACGTTCCGTTCGCGGGCTCGTGCCCACCAGGACATCACCCGACCAGTTCCATTCACCTCCGTCGATCACGTGCCACCCATTGAACGAGCCCGGTTGGGTCAGTGGCCTCCAGTCGGCCGATGTTCCCACGTGTCGGTCCGCGAAATCAAGGTAGTGTTCCCAGTCATCGGGGGTCACGTCATGTCTTCCGGTACGAAGGTGGTAGCCGATGAAGTCCCCGACCGGGTGGTCGGGTTCCGGCATCTCGTCGACGATCGTTCCCCGCTTCCCAAACAGTTCATAGACCTCGTTCGCGTGAAATCCGGAGAGGAACTCGCCTCTGGGGTCTGCCCAGAGGTCCTTGGTTGCGCTTGCGATGTAGACCGGTCGAGGCGCCATCAGCGCGACCAACATGTGCTGATCGATCGGGAGATCCTGTTCCCGGTCGTCGTATCGATCGAATCGTTCGCAGAACCAGTGGGGGAATGCCTTGTTGATCCTCGTGATCGTCTCTCCGAACCTCCGTCTGAAGAGTGCCGCTCCTCCGCATCCAGAGTTGTTCGAGATCGCCAGCGCGAATCTCTCGTCGTTCGCTCCCGCCCACAAGGCTGTCTTTCCCAGTCTCGAGTGGCCCATGACCATGACTCGTTCGCCATCGACGGCCGGTTCGTTCTCGATCAGGTGATCCAGGACCCTCGAAAGCCCCCATGCCCATGCACTGATCGAGCCCCAGGATCCGCGATCCGCGTCAACCCCGTCGATGTCATGACCGAGTGCATGGACTCCGTTCCGGAAACCATCGTCGAAGTCCGGGTCCACATCCGAGTAGTGAAAGGTCGCCAGTCCGTATCCGCGATCGAGAATGCGCTCGACCGGCCACCTGCCTGCCCTGACACCCCTGGAGGCTTCGGTCGCCCGATTGTCCGTGAACCCCTTGTCGGGATCGTTTCGGCACCATGACCTGGTGAGTTCGATGCCGGTATCCGGGTGGATCGACTGGTTCCCGAGGAAGTTCGCTGCCAGAAAGACGGGCACCGGTCCTGTCACATCACCGGGCAGGTACAGCAGGAGGTCGATCTCCACGCCTCTTGCAAAGGCAAGGCGGACCTGTTTCCGAACCGCCTTGCCGCTGAGTGCATCCTGGAGATCCAGTGTTTCCGGTCTGCATGACCCCGAGAATGGTGTGATTCCATAGACCTCGGATCGAAACAGTTCGAGTAGTTCGGGGCGCCTCTTCGCAACCCAGCCGTCGGCGTCGGCCACGACTTCACCATCCGAGCAGACGAGTGGATCAGGAAGGTCGTACTCGGGAACATCTGCCTCGTCCTGGATCGTCTGCTGATGACACACCATGAACAGACATGTCGCCGACACGAGAAGGTTCGCCATCCTTCAGTTCCTCCGTGTCACGACCGGTGGGCGGCCAGCTTCTTCATGCCCGGGATCGGAAGAAGCGTGCCGTCGGGCTTCACCCTGAGCCTGCCGCTTGCCGCCATGTATTCAAGGATCGCCACTTGAAGATCACGTGCCGCACGGTCCCTGTCGTCTTCCGCACGACGCAGGGCATTGACCGCATCCGTCCGGTCTCTCGTCGACGCCCTGTCCGGAGCGGCATCGATCGAGGCGATCCTGTTCTCCGCGATCTCGACGTTCCGTTCCTGGAGCAGCAGGGAGAACTGGGCACGCTCGATCTGGCGGACCCGGCTTCGAACCTCCACCGCGACCTGGTCCCTCGTGTTTCGATAGGACCTGATTCCCTGTTCGAATCGAATCTGTGCCTGACGCAACTGGTACTTCTCGATCGCCCTGTCCAATGGGGCGGAGAATGTCGCATTGAGTGCGAAGGAGACGTCGTTCGGGCTGAGATCGATCCCGATCCTGTTGCCCGTGTCGTTGAATGGGAGTGTCATCGACCCACCGAGGTTCAGGTCGGCAAGAAGTCCGTTCTTGGCGATGTCGACCTGTCTCCTGAGATCCTCGGTCCGATCCCTCGCGGTCTGGACATCAAGCCTGAGACTCAGTGCGATCGGAACCGACTCGTCAGGGGTCGTTTCCGGGGGCTGGATGTCCAGCATCTCCTTGATGATCGTGATCGGGGTCTCCGTCCCCATGCCGATCAGCAGCTTGAATCGATCCAACGCAAGCTGATGGGATTCCTGGATGCCACTGAGTCGATCAATCTCGAACAACGTGTCCTGCCTCGCCAGGTCTGCCTGGAACGGTTCGAGCCTGCCAGCGGTCACCAGTGCCATGGCCCTCGACTCGACGCCCCTGAACTGTTCGACACTTCGCCTTGCGTTCTCGATCGACTGCTGTTGCACGACAAGATCAAGATAGGACCTGACGATGTCCAGGTAGAACGTCCTGCGAAACTCCTCGAAGCTTCGCGCCGCGTAGATCAGGTTTCTCCTGGCCTGGATCAGCGGCTCCCGAGCTACCAATCCGGAACCTCTCAGAAGCGGTATCTCTCCGGAGAGCACGACGTCCGCGGTATTGGCAAAGGCGTTCGAATCGAGAAAGAACTGGTCAAGCATGTTGGTGGTGCCCACCAGCAGGCTTGCCGATACCTGGCCGCCGTATGGCAGCTTCTGCGAGACACCGAAATCATTGACGATGGTGAGTGCGTTCTCGAATCGTCCGTCAAGGCCGACGAATTCACCAAGTTCGGAGTCGACCACGAGATCGTTGAAGAACCGTGGTTCCCAACGATGCGATTCGATCATGAGCGCGAGTGCCGTGATCAGGTAGTCCTCTTCCGCGGTCACGTAGTCCAGCGCATGTTTCGTCGCATGCCTGATCGACTGCTCGAGAGTGAGCACCTCGGCGTCCTCGGGGATCAGGTTCATCGACTGCATTCTCTCGACGATCGATTCGGCATCGCCTTCCAGTTCCGTCATCGCCTGGTACCGAAGCTCCTCCGCGGTCGGGTTCACGGTCGAGGGCGCTTCATCCACCTGTCTGTCGGGAGGAAAGGCCGTTCCTGATTCCGACATCCACCCGGTCACCTGCGGTTGGGTGGAATCACCACCGATTTCTCCCGTGGTCTCATCAAGCACACGCTCCAAACGTTCGTCCACCCATTGCGGGTCCGACTCGCACCCCATGAGTGCGACGAGGACACCCGTCAGGTGAAGCAGGGCGATGATTCCAATTGCATGTCTTTTCACGGTCACTGGATCCCTGGAGGAGGGGAATATTGCGTGGATGAGCCCGAATTCGCATCCAAATCCGGTTTTGGACGAACGATGAGAGCGCCCGTTGCGTCAGTTGGGTACGAGGATAGCGGTTCGTTCCTGATCCGGCATTCGATGCCCTGGGAGATCATTGTGTCCGAGGTCTCAGTCGATACGAGAGGTTTTTCGGTCAGAAACAAGCGGGTCCACCTGGTGGCCGGGCGTGCCGAGTATGCCATGCTGGATCCTGTCTGCTGGCAGGACCGGCTCCTGGCGCTCAAGGCAGCCGGGTTCAACACCGTGGTGACCAGCGTCCCATGGTCCTTCCATGAGCAAAGGCCCGGCCGATTCGATTTCGAGAACGATCGGGATCTGGCACGATTCGTCCGTCTTGCCGGTGAGACCGGACTCTGGGTGATCCTGCGAGTCGGGCCCAATGTCGGGATTCCATTCGGCAGTGGAGGCCTCCCCGGGTGGCTTGCCGACATGAAGAAGCCCGACGGCACCGGCATCGTGATGCGCGAAGCGGATCGTGGTTTCCTCGAGCCGGTGACTCGGTGGTGGTCCCAGCTGTTTGATCTTCTGGTCGATCTCCAGCCGAATCGAGACGGCGTCGAGGGACCTTCCTCGGGTCCCATACTCGCCGTCCAGGTCGAGGACGACTGGTCGTGCGGGAACACAAGCGCCGCCGAAGCGTACTTCGGAGAGCTCATCCACCTCATCCGTGAATCCGGAATCAACGTTCCGCTTCTGACTTCGAATGGATTCTGGACCGAGCTCGGAGGCGTTGTCGAAACCTGGACTGATGAAGTCGATTCGAGGGATCTCTTCTCCAATGCTCGACAGATCCACCCGGTGCAGCCCGGCATGCCTCGTCTGGTGTGGTTGCGTGGTGGCTCGGAGCAACCTCGGCTTCTCGGCGAGGCGATGCTCAAGGTGCTCGCAGCAGGAGCGATTCCGATCATCGACGACGCGGTGGCAGGAAGACATCGTCACACACTTCCTTCCTGTGATGGGGGATCATCGATCTTCGGCGGTTCAGTGATCGATGTCCGAGGCGATCGTGTGCCAGGAACGGACGACGCCTGCCGCCTGATTCGGTTCGCTCGTGCGTTCGGCAGCGTGCTGTCCGGCCTTGAGTCGAGTTCATCGATGCCCGTCATGGATCCCGGCATCGAGACATCAACGATCATTCCACTCACCGGCTCTGCAGGTGATGTGGTTTTCATTCCCGGGGGAGAGGGTCAGCGCACCGCTCGCAACCTGGTCCTTGCCGACGGCCGGAAGTTCGAGGTCGCCACGGGAGAGAGCGGTTCCTGGTTCCTGATCGATGTCGATCTGGGCGGCAATGGTCACCTCGACTGGTCATCGGTCCCGATTCTTGATCTCGTTGGCGGACGAATGCTCGTCGCATTCGGGGAGCCCGGGGAGCATGCGCGGTTCTCGATCGATGGTGAGCAACTGGAACTTCAGGTTCCGTCCGAGGATTCCGACATTCCTCTCGTCGTCGAATTCAGGAGTTTCTTCGTCGTTCTCTGTACCCCGAGGCAGGCAGCGGCTGTCGTCGATGATGGAGATGCGGTCTGTATCGGCGCGTCATTCATCCGACCTGACCAAGGCCTGACCGTCGGCCATCAAGGCGAGCACATGGTTCGGATCGATGAAGATGGATCGATTGAAAGGATCCAGCCTTCGGAGTCATCGGCTGCATCCGTCGGTTCTTCGGAGTCGAAGCTGTCGCTCGACTGGTCCATGGTCGCTCTGGACGATGACATGAATGGATCAAGTGATCGCTTTGCCGCCTTGAGTGGCCCATCTTCCCTCGATGAGTGTGGTGTGAGGCATGGCTACGGCTGGTATCGGGTCGTGCATGAAACCAGGCAGACCGGGAACAGCCTTCTCCGTTTTCCGGAAGGTGCCCATCGCCTCGTCATCTTTCTCGATGGTCGACAGGTGGCGGAAATCACGCCTGGGGATCATGGTTCGAATCTGATCGACACGAAGTTCACCAGGGGGCGGAATGTCCTGACGATCCTTGCGGAGCGGGTCGGTGGTCCTGGTTCAGGAAATCGACAGGTGACCAGCAGTGGGATGCACGAGTCCATCGAGATCCTCGAGCGACTCAAGGATGTGCGCTCCTCCCGGAAGAGCGACGAAGCACCGGTCGATGTCTTTCAGTTCCGTGGTTTCGTTCCCGGAGCTTCCGATGGCGATCGTTCATCCACCGTCGCCTATGCCTGGACATTCACGCATCGAAGGAAGACCCCGCTTCGGGTGCTTCCCAACATGCCCCTGAAGGGGACATGGCTGATCAACGGCACCGTGTTCTGCCGATCGGAGAACGGCTTCTCGCAGTCGCTCCGTCTGGACAGCAGGACCATCGAATCGATGAAGGCAGGGAGGAACGAGCTTGTCTTCCGGCCCGATCCGGACTGGTCGGACGAAGGGCGTTCACTTCGTTCATCGCTCAGGATCCACGAAGTCGTCGAGACGATCGGCCAGAAGGGGGGGTCAATCGCCTTTTCGACCTGCCCCATTCCGGATGGACACCTTCACGAGTTCAATCCCGTGAACGGGAGGCGTTGGAGGAAGGCCGGGTCCGCGCCATCCTGGAACCGTGCCAGATTCGTCGGTTCATCCGGCGATGGACCGGTCAGGCTCGATCTTTCAGAGATGACCAGAGGCATCGCTTTCATCGATGGCCGTGAAGTCGGTTCCTACGACGCGACAAGCAGCTCTGACATCACGCTCCCCTCGGGCATGTCACTTGCATCCATCATCGACGTCTTCGATGAGCAGGGCGCCGATCCAAGATCGATCAGCATCGTTTCCGACAATTGAATTCTCGTCAGACTCCCACCGGATGCCACATCGTCTTGACCTCCAGGCAGGGCGTGAGGGCCGCCGGGGAAGTCCAGTGATCTTCGTCATCGAAAGGTCTTGAATCAAGATTGGGATGACATCTGACCAGGGCATCGACCGCACCGATCTGGAGATCCTTCCTCTGTCTGGCGGAGAGACCTGCCGCCATCACCGCGTCGAAGGCCCGGTGCTCTCCGAAATGGGGGAGGAGTTCGCTCTTCCTTCCCGTCAACAGGTTGACGACGCCGGGGGGGACGTCCGAAGTGGCACAGATCTCGCCCAGAAGCACGGTCGGCAGTGGATGAGGTTCGGATCCGAGTGCCACGACCGTGCACCCTGTCGCAAGTGCGGGCCCGATCATTGAAACAAGTCCCAGGAGCGAGGGAGTCGGTGGTGCGATCACACCGACCACACCGACCGGTTCAGGAATGCTCATGTTGTGGTACGGGCCGGCGACCTGATTCCTGCAACCATGAACCTGTTCGACCTTGTCCGTCCATCCTGCCATCGACACCAGTCTGTCTATGGTGGCGTTCGTCTCCTTGCGCGCTTCGGACAGGGATCCTCCTCCGCAGTCGCGGATCGCCTGGGTCAGTTCCTCCCTGCGTCCTTCAGCCATCTCGGCCATCCGATAGAGGATCTGTCCGCGGTTGTACCCGGTCCGCCTCGACCAGGCGCCTGCGGCCTTGCCTGCGATTTCCACTGCATCCCTCAGGTCCTTTCGGGATGCCCTGCAGACATGGCCGATCGTGCGGCCTCGTGCGTCCGAAACCTCGGTGGAACGTCCCGACTCACTTCGCGGGAACGCACCTCCCACATAGAGCTTCCACGTCTTGATCACTTCGACTCGACTGTTGCTGTTCTTGCTCATGGTCGTTGATTCACGTGAGATATGCGGCGAGACCGTGCCTGCCGCCTTCACGTCCCCATCCTGATTCCTTGAATCCACCGAACGGACTTGATGCATCGAACTTGTTGTAGGTGTTGCACCAGACGATGCCCGCCTTGAGCCGGGCGGCGATGTCGAAGACCTTGGAACCCTTGTCTGTCCACACGCCCGCGCTCAACCCGTAGGGAGAATCGTTCGCTCGCTCGATCGCCTCTTCCGGCGTCCTGAAGGTCATCACGGAAAGGACGGGGCCGAATATCTCCTCCCGGGCGATTCGGGCGGTGGGCTGAACGCCGGTGAAGAATGTCGGTCGACACCAGAATCCGGAGGACGGCATCTTCGACCCGTTCGACTGGTTGATGGTCGCACCCTCTTCGACACCGCACTGCATGTAGTGGTTGATCCTGTCCAGCTGTTCCCTGGAGTTGATCGCCCCGACATCCGTGTTCTTGTCGAGCGGATCGCCCACGCGAAGCTTGCTCATCCTGTGCTCGAGGCGTCGTACGAACGTGTCGTGGATCGATTCCTCGACGAACAGCCTCGATCCGGCGCAGCAGACATGTCCCTGGTTGAACCAGATCCCTGCCACGACGCCCTCGATCGCCTGGTCGATTGCGGCATCCGCGAAGATGATGTTCGGACTCTTGCCGCCCAGTTCAAGCGTCACTCTCTTTCTCGTGCCGGCGCAGGCGAGCGCGATCCTCTTCCCGACCTCGGTCGATCCCGTGAAGGCGACCTTGTCGACGCCCTTGTGTTCGACCAGTCTTCTTCCGGTCTCACCCGCACCCGTGACGATGTTGACCACGCCCTGCGGAAGTTCGCACTCCTCGAGGATTTCCGCGAGCCGAAGTGCGGTGAGCGAGGTGGTCTCTGCCGGCTTGAGCACGACCGTATTGCCGCAGGCGAGCGCAGGAGCAAGCTTCCACGCCGCCATCAGCAGGGGAAAGTTCCAGGGAATGACCTGCGCACAGACCCCGATGGGCCTTGGATCCGTGTTGCCCGGAACGGCCCATCGCAGCTTGTCGCACCACCCTGCATGATGGAAGAAGTGCTGCGCCACCAATGGAATGTCGACGTCCCGACTCTCCTTGATTGGCTTCCCGCCGTCGATGGTCTCGAGGATCGCGAGCTCCCGTGCCCTCTCCTGGATTCTTCGTGCGATCCTGTAGAGGTACTTTGCTCTGGTCAGGGGACTTGTCCGCGACCACTTGCGGAATGCCGTCCTCGCTGCTGCAACCGCGGCATCGACATCAGCCTTGCCCGCTTCGGCGAGCGAGGAGATCGTCTTTTCATTCGACGGGTTGATGGTGTCGAAACGAGTCCTGCCCCTTGAGGCGACGAACTTGCCGTCGATGAACAGGCCGTATCGATCATCGATGGAAACGGACGTCGTCTCCGGTGCAGGCGCGTATTCCCATGTGGCTTCTTTGTTCATGGCTTCTACCAGGGGACCGAACCGCACGGCTGGTTCCAGTGATCCTCGGGGCCGGTCGGTCGGTGCCCCATGTGTCATCAAATCGAAGTGTACTGACTGGCCCATCGGACTGCTGGATCCGGGTACCCTGTACGGGTCCAGTATGGAGGACTGCCCGTGAAAGGTGTTCTTTCTATCGACATCGGTGGGTCACACGTCAAGGCTCGAATCCTGGAAGACCCCGACAAGCGCCGGTTTGAAAGCGGCCCTGAACTGACCCCGTCCCAGATGGTCGAAGGCGTCAAGAAGATCGTCCATGGATGGTCCTTCAATCGGATCTCCATCGGCATGCCCGCCCCCATCGCGAACAACACGGCGGTGATCGACCCGGTCAATCTGGGCGAAGGCTGGAAGGGCTTCGATTTCGCGGGCGCGTTCGACCTTCCGACGCGGGTCGTCAATGATGCCGCGATGCAGGCGATCGGATCCTATGAAGGGGGCTCGATGCTCTTCATGGGTCTTGGCACCGGACTCGGAACCTGTCTGATCGACAGGTACGTGGTTCACCCCACGGAAATCGCCCACATGCCCTACAAGGACGGCAGGTCCTATGAAGAGGTCGTCGGTGAGGCCGGGTTGGAGGAATCAGGCAAGAAGGAATGGAAGAAGAACGTCCTTGAAGTCGCGGACATCCTCTACAACGGACTGCTTCCCGACTACATCATCCTCGGTGGCGGCAACAGCAAGAAGTTCAAGGATGACGACAAGCTCCCCATCTACTGTCGAAGGGGAGACAATGCGAACGCCTTCCTTGGTGGGTTCAGGATGTGGGACGAGGAGTGGGAGAAGGGGCTGTAGATCCCTCACCCCTTCGGTACGTCGTGTCCTGCGACGTACCTTCCGCCCAGCTGCTTGACGTACTGCCGGACGAGATCATCGAGCAGGCTCGAGGCACCGAATCTGAACAGTCGCGGGTCGAGCCAGCGCTCGTCGAGCGTCTCCTTGACCATCACCAGGTAGTGCATCGCCTGTTTCGCCGTTCGAATCCCTCCGGCGGGCTTCATCCCGATGCGGATTCCGTTGCGGAACCAGGCATCGCGGATCGCCTCCAGCATCACCAGCGTGACCGGCATCGTTGCAGCGGGGCTGACCTTGCCCGTCGAGGTCTTGATGAAGACCTCTCCATCCTCGAGGGGCTTCGAGCCCTGCACGCCGGTCACCGCATCGATCGCCAGATCGCTTGCACGCCTCACGTTGTCGAGGGTCTCCAGTTCACCGGTCTCCAGGATGATCTTGAGATGCGCGTCGCCGCACGCGATCTTCGTCTCGCGGATCTCACGGGTCACATCCTCGAATCTTCCTGCAAGAAACGCACCGCGGGAGATGACCATGTCGATCTCGTCGGCACCCGCCTCGACCGCCTTGGCGACGTCTTCCAGCCTGACATCAAGGGGGAACTGACCGCTCGGGAATGCGGTGGCCACGCTTGCGACCTTGACTCCACTGTTCCCGAGAGCCTCTCTCGCGGTTTCCACCAGCTCCGGGTACACGCAGATCGCACCCACGTGGGGAAGTGGTGTCGCGCCTTCCGGAAGGGGTGTGCCGGTGCTGGGTGACAGCCCCTTTCGGCACAGGCTCCTGACCTTGCCGGGGGTGTCCTTGCCTTCGAGCGTGGTGAGGTCCGTCATGCTGGTGGCAAGCCGGATCCCCTCGAGCTTCATGTCCTTCTTGATCGACCTGGTACGAAACGACGCGGCACGCGCCTCCGCCATGACACGGTCGACCACCACGCCTGTCGTCGGAAGTGACGGACTCATCACGTCACTCACCCGCCACGAGCCATGGCGAAGAGACTTGGAAGGTGCGTCCCGTTCCTCAGGACGATTCGCTTGTCGCTGGCCTGGGGGATTTCGTAGACGTAAAGCATCTCGTCATGGTTGTCCAGGATGTAGCAGAACTCGTAGGGACGGGTGTCCTTGCCGAATCCACTGGATACGGTCATCACCGTGTAGCCTTCTCCTCCGACGACCGCGTCTCCGGCGAAGGCGGATGGTGTCTCGGCCCTGCCGATCTGCATGATGATGAGCGCGCTGATCACGAGGGCGCTGGCAACGAGAAGTGCGGCAGGTGTTGATGATCTTGGGTTGGTTCTCGACATGGCGGGACCTCCTACTGCCTGTTGTTCTGCACGGACAGTGCATCCTTGCTCATGTTCCGGTACCCGAAACCGGTCATCTGGTTCGACTGTGCGTTGAACTGGACGGCAACGACTTCCTGTGACGCCTGGTCCACCAGCCAGATGATCGGGGTCTTGCTTCCCGAGATCGTTCCTGCGACGGCGACGTATTCACCCCGAACATTCGATCCGGTTCCGGCCACGGCAAGGCCACCCTTGCCGAAGGTGACCAGGGCAAGAATGCCGAGCAGGGCGATGTTCAGGAGCACGAGGCTCGCCAGAGACATCCTGTTCATGATGTGGTCCTCCGTGTCGAACCGGTCCGATGGGCGGACGGGTCGGTCAAATGTCTTCGAAGTGCCTCTTCGATGGAATGATGCTCACCACCACGAGGAGGACCATCAGCACGACCGCGATCAAGTACCCGATGAGGGGGCTTGTCCCGTCCACCGAGGGGGTCTCCGGTCCGCTCTGCCCTTGTGCAAGCACCTGGCAGGAGAAGCCGAGCATCAGCAGGGCAACGAGGACTCGGTGGGACGCCTTGAGGAGTTCATTGAAGGTATTCATGGGACGTCGAGGATACCTGCGCCGGCCACAAGGGGGCAAGCATCAAGTGAATTGGGCCGGTTTCAGCCGATCCCGAGCGGTTCAAGCCCATGTCGAGCCCGATCCTCTCCGGGGGGGATGACCTTCGCGATCGGATTGTCGGGGTCATGGCCGAGGATGACGGTCAGGTCACCGTCCACACAGTCCTCCAGGAAGGCGACCTTCTCGCACATGGTCGTCCACGGCTCCATGTCGTACGCCATGCTTGCTGAAGGATGCGCATGGCACAGGGTCGGGCACAGATCGCCGGGGAAGACGTAGGGTCGATTCTCGTCCGACCAGTGAATGGCCTGCTGCCCCCAGGTGTGTCCTGGTACCGGGCGTACCGTGATCCCCGGAAGTGGTTCCGCTGCACCTTCGACGGTCACGAAGTCATCCGAAATCGGATCCAGGTGTGACCGAAGGTAGGTGCGTGTCATCGTGGATCGGTTGTCCAGGGCATCCTTCAGCTCTCTTGCCTGCGTGATGACCTTCGCATTCGGGAACGTGGCGACGAATCCACCGGCATCGCCCCGATCGGGGTCCTTCCAGAGCGTGAGTGCACCAGCGTGATCAAAATGCAGGTGGGAGAGAATGACGTGGGTGATCTCTCCCGCGTCGATCGAGATCTCGTTCAGGGCATCGATCACCGTACGATCTTCCATTGCGAAGATCTTGCGGTCCTTCGCACTCCACTTGCTGCCGTATCCCGTTTCGACCAGGACGGTTCTTTCGCCGTCCCTCAGCAGCACGCAGTTGCAGTCGAGCCTGATCCTGTTGTTTTCGTCCGGGGTGGCCCACCCGGACCAGACCGGCTTCGGGATCACCCCGAACATGCTTCCGCCATCCAGCCGAAAGGAGCCGGCCCTGAGGATCGTCGTTTCCCAGGTGTGCCGCGAGCTCATGCCTTGACGAGTCTGCCGCGGATGCCCTCTTCGGGGACCCTTGCCATCGCATTTCTGGTGTCGACGATGAGTTTGGCGTGCTCTCCGATCATCGCGTAGTCCACGGCATCGTGGTCGGTGATGATGAGAACGCAATCGGATTCGGAGATCGTCTTCTGATCCAGGTTCACTGATTCGAGATTGAGATCGTACTTGCGCATCTCCGGGAACCTGGGGAGGTGCGGATCGTGGTACGAGATGTCGCCTCCAAGCTCGGCAAGCTGCTCGATGATCTCCGCGGCTGGAGTCTCACGATTGTCGTCAACGTTCTTCTTGTAGGCGATGCCGATGACGAGGATCTTCGCTCCGCGGAGAGCGATGCTGTCCATGTTCAGCGCCTCGGAAAGCCTGTGGATCACGTAACGAGGCATGGCGGTGTTGACTTCGCCTGCAAGCTCGATGAATCGTGTGGGTCGACCGACCTCCTTGGCCTTCCAGGTCAGGTAGTAGGGATCGATCGGAATGCAGTGACCGCCGAGTCCCGGTCCCGGATAGAAGGCCTGGAAGCCGAAGGGCTTGGTGCTTGCCGCATCGACGACTTCCCAGATGTCGATGTCCATGTCGGTGAGAACGGTCTTCATCTCATTGACCAGGGCGATGTTGACCGATCTGTAGATGTTCTCGAGGAGCTTCGCGCTCTCCGCGATCTCCGCACTCGAGACTTCATGGGCCTTCGCGACGACCCGCTCGTAGAGGGCCATCGAGATTCGCGTTGACGCGTCGTCGATGCCGCCCACGAGCTTCGGTATCTCACCAGCGCTTCGACCGGCGGATCCGGGATCCTCTCGTTCCGGGCTGTAGGCAAGGAAGTAGTCCTCACCGCAGGTCAGGCCGGACTCGTCGAGGATGGGCTTCATCTCGTTTCGAGTGGTCCCGGGATAGGTGGTTGATTCGAGGACGACCAGCTGGCCCTCCCTGAGCGTCCCCGCCACCATCCTGGTCGATTCCAGCACGTATGAAAGATCGGGATCGTTGTGCTTGCCGAGTGGCGTCGGCACGCAGAGAAGGATGGCGTCCGCATCGGCAAGGACCCCTGGGTCGTCACTTCCGATGAACTTGTCCGTGGTCTGCAGCATCTTGAAGAAGTCGTTGCCGAGATGCTGGATGTAACTTTCGCCGGCTTCGATGGCCTTGATCTTCTTCGTGTCGACGTCGAATCCGATGACCGAGTAACCGTTTTCAAGGAGTGCCTTGGAGAGCGGAAGCCCGACGTACCCGAGACCGACGATGCCGATGCGCGCGGTCCGGTCCTCGATCTTCTTCAGCAACTGATCCGCATGTGCGGACATACTGGGCATGGTTCTGCTCCCTGGTGGTTGTGCTCGAACGAGCGGTCCGAGATAGTATCGTCCCCTCAAGGGGGTGTCGATCAGCACTTCGTAGCGGTTCAGGGCTTGTTTTTTGCCCTTTCAAGTCCCGCCTCGAGATCCCTGATCAGATCCTCGCTTCGCTCCAGTCCGATAGAGATGCGCAGGCAGGGGCCGGAATGGGGCCAGTCCATGTCCACTCGGTACTCGATGGGATCGAAGGGCAGGAGGAGGCTTTCGAATCCCCCCCAGCTGTACCCCATCTTGAAGTACTGCATCCCCTCCACCAGCCGAGCCAGGGCGTCGTCGTCCATGGGGTGGAGCACCACGCTGAACAGCCCCGATCCGCCATCGAAATCCCGCTTGAAGAACTCGTGTCCGGGGCAGGTCTCGAGACCGGGGTGCCTCACTTCCGCGACTTCCGGCCGTTCGAGCAGCCATTGTGCGACTTGAAGTGCGACTTCTTCCTGGTGCCTGAGCCTGACGCCGAGTGTTCGCAATCCCCGGAGCCCCAGCCACGCATCGTCAGGGCTGCATCCGTGACCGAGGTCCATCGCGGTCGCCTTCACCCGGTCCCAGTGCTCCCGATTCCGCGCGACGACTGCGCCGAGCATCACGTCGGAATGCCCCGCGACATACTTCGTGAGGGCATGAACCACGAGATCGACGCCGTGTTCGATGGGTCTGAAGTTCAGTGGCGTCGCCCAGGTGTTGTCGATGATCGTGGTCGCATCCTGCTCTCGTGCGACCGCTGCCATGGAGGGGACGTCCTGGACCTCGAAGGTCCTCGAACCCGGACTTTCCATGAAGAGCACCCGGGTGTTCTCTCGAAACAGGTCCTCGATGCCCGCCCCGATCATCGGTTCGTAGTAGGTGGTCTCGACACCCATCCTGCCGAGGAAGTCATCGCAGTACTTGCGTATCGGCCAGTAGCAGGAATCGACCATCAGAAGGTGATCACCGGCCGAGAGGTTCGCCGCAAGCGCCACGGTGACCGCAGCCAGTCCGCTGCCGAGGACCACCGAGCCCTCTCCTCCATCGAGCCGTGCCATCGCCGCCTCGAGTTCCCTTTCGACCGGGGTGCCGAGCAGGCCGTAGGTGTAGGGTCCGTCCTTGAAGTCGATGTCATGCGCCCCGACACACTCCTCGAGGGTGTCGAACACCACGGTCGAGCCACGATGTATCGCGGGGTTCACGAACCCCGCCTGCTCTCGCGGGTTTCGGCCAAGGTGAGGCAGCAGCGATTCCGGGGAACCTTCCGGTGTCGACTCCGCCATCGTCAGGTCTCCGTGTGCAGGCTCAGCTGATCAGGGCTTCAGGGTCTTCCATCAGCTTGACCACGGTGTTGAGGAATCGAGCGCCTTCCGCCCCATCGACCACTCGGTGGTCGCATGAAAGGCTGAGTGGAAGCACCTTCCCGACGAACATCCTGCCATCCTCTGCAAGCACGCGTTCCTTCGCACGACCCGCGGCGAGAATGGCGACTTCCGGATAGTTGATGATCGGTGTCGCGAACATGCCGCCGTACGAGCCGACGTTCGAGATCGTGAAGGTTCCGCCCTGGAGACGCTCTCGTTCGATCGAACGTTCCTTGCAGCCTCGGGCGAGTTGCGCGACGGCGTTGCCGAGCTGGACGACGGAAAGGCCGTTGGCTCCGTGGATGACGGGGACCATGAGCCCATGCTCCGTATCCACCGCACACCCCAGATTCACCGAATCCTTGCGGAGAATCTGTGCGTTGCCGTCGTCCACGATCGCATTGAGGTCCGGGTGCTTCTTGAGGGCTCTGCACACCGCCGTCATGAGGAACGGCAGGAGGGAGAGCTTCTGTCCGAGCACTGCGGCGTATTCACGGCGCTTCGCGTCGATCGCGGTCACATCGGCTTCGTCGACGACCGTGAAGTGGACCGCCGTCTTCACGGACTGATCGAGTGCCTGGGCGATCTTTCTTCTGACACCTCGGAACGGAATGATCTCGGCGACATCCGAATCATCGATCGGTGGGAGTTCGGTCGGAATGGCGACCGCCTGAGGCGCGAAACCGCCGGCCTCGGGCATTGCCACCGCGCCCTGTCCCGTGGAGGCGCCGCCACCGGCGAAGCCATGTACGTCCGAAGCGGTCACTCGTCCACCTCGTCCCGTGCCCGGGACACGGTTGATCTCGACCCCGAGCTCCCGGGCGATCCTGCGGACCGCCGGAGTCGCCAGGGACTTGCCGTTGCCGTTCGTCTCGGAGCCGTTGTCCGCATCCGTGTGGCGAGCGAACCGACTGCTGACGGTCAGTTCTCCGGACATGGTTCCGACCACGGTTCCTGCATCTCCATCCGTCTTTTCCTCGGTGGGGGGCGCTTCGCTCTCGGCGGCGGGTTCCTCACCGCCGCCGGCACCTGCTCCACCGGTGTCGTACTTCACCAGGATGCTGCCGACGTTGATGATCTCGCCTTCCTCGCCACAGAGCTCGGAGATCACTCCGGTCCAGGGGCTCGGCACCTCGACGAGTGCCTTGTCGGTCTCCATTTCGGCGAGGGTCTCGTGTTCCTTGATGGTGTCACCGGCGGAAACCCTCCACTTGATGAGTTCCGCCTCATGAACACCCTCTCCCAGGTCGGGCAGGATGAAATGTGATTGATCGGTTGGTTGTGTCACACCGGCCATGGTCGGTCACCTTCAGTCAGTTCATTGATGCACGACATGGCGGATTCGCCGGGCGTGCGTTCGATGGTCAATATGCACCGATTTCCTGGATCGCCTTCTCGATTCGATCGGCATCGGGGAGGTATTCGTTCTCGAGCTTGTAGTACGGCATGATCGTGTCGAAGCCCGCGACGCGCTGGACCGGTGCTTCCAGGTGCAGGAAGCAGCGCTCCATGATCTGGGTGGCGATCTCCGCTCCGAAACCGCACGTCTTCGGTGCTTCGTGGACGATGACGCACCTTCCGGTCTTGGAAACCGATTCCTCGACCGCTTCGATGTCGAAGGGGTAGATCGTGCGCATGTCGATCAGTTCGATCGATGTACTGGACCGTTCGATCGCCTGCATGCACTGGACGACGGACGCGCCCCAAGAAACGATGGTGAGGTCCGTGCCTTCGCAGACCGTGCGTGCCTTGCCGATCGGAACGGTGTACTCGTCCTCGGGGACCTCTTCCCTGAACGCACGGTAGATGCGCTTGGGTTCGAAGAAGATCACCGGGTCGGGGTCACGGATCGCGGAGACCAGCAGGCCCTTGGCGTCGTAGGGGGAGGCCGGCATCACGACCTTGAGTCCCGGCTGATGGGCGTAGATCGCCTCCGGGGAGTCGCTGTGGAGTTCCGGAGCATGAATGCCGCCACCCACCGGAACCCTGATCGTGAGCGGGACCGTGAAGGCGCCGCGGGTCCTGGTGCGCATGCGAGCGGCGTGCGAGCAGATCTGGTCGTAGGCGGGGCCGAGGAAACCCTCGAACTGGATCTCCGGCACCGGGCGAAGTCCGGCCATCGCGAGGCCGATCGAGGTGCCGATGATGCCGCTTTCCGCGAGGGGGGTGTCGACGACCCGGTCTTCACCGAAGCGCTTGAAGAGCCCTTCGGTGACCCTGAAGACGCCACCATTGAGTCCGACGTCCTCGCCGAGGATGATCACGCGATCATCCTTTTCCATCTCCTGGACGAGTGCGAGGTTGATCGCTTGTACGAGCGTGAGGTTTGCCATGGTCTGTTTGGTCCCAAGGGGCTTCGATGCGAAGCTCAGTTCTGCTGTGAGGTCTGCGGTGTCTCGATCTGACTCGGATCCTGGCCGAGTGAACTGGTCCGCATCGTGTCGCGCTGGACGGCGAGCGATTCCGGAAGCTCCGCGTACATCCAGTTGAAGATGTCGTTCGTGGTCGGGGATTCGATGCCTTCGGCTCGCTTCACCGCGGCCGAAACCGCCTGGTCCGCGTGTTCATCGAGCTCGGCCTGCTTGGAGTCGTCCCAGATCTTCCGGGACTTCATGTACTCCTTGATGCGGGTGATCGGATCACGCGCCTTCCAGAGTTCGACCTCCTCCGCGTCCCGGTATCGGCGTGCGTCATCTGCGGTGGTGTGGTCACCAAGTCGGTAGGTCACCGCCTCGATGAAGGTCGGCCTGTTGTTCTCCCGACCGCTGGCGATCGCCTTCTTCATGCAGTGGACGACCGCGAAGAGGTCGTTTCCGTCGCATCGGAGGCAGTCCATCCCGTACGCCATCCCACGTTGGGCGACGGTGGGAGCGGAGCACTGGATCTTGCCGGGGACGGAGATCGCCCATTGGTTGTTCTGGCAGAAGAAGACCACCGGAATGTCCAGGTTCGCGGCGAAGTTCATGGCTTCATGGAAGTCACCTTCACTCGTCGCGCCGTCTCCGAAGAACGTGCAGGCGACCCGATCTTCCTTTCGATACTTCGCAGCCCAGGCGAGGCCGGTCGCGTGCAGCATCTGCGTGCCGATCGGCACCGCGATCGGAGTCGCATGGAGTTCGCGAGGAATGTCGTTGCCACGCTCATCCCCCATCCAGTGCTGGAGGATCTTCTCCATGGGAAGACCCCGCCAGAACAGGCCGCAGTTCTCCCGGTAGCAGGTGACCATCCAGTCGGTCGACTCGAGGGCGTAGGCTGCTCCGAGGGAGGGTGCTTCCTGCCCCATGTTCTGCGGGTAGGTGCCCATGCGCCCCGAGCGTTGGAGCTTGAAGGCGACCTCGTCGAGCAGGCGGCAGATGACCATGTGCCCGTAGAGCTTGATGAGATCCTCGTCGGGGATCAGGCCCTTGCCGAGGGCCTCGTCGAAGTTCCCATGCTCGTCAAGGATGGAGACATGGTCGATTTGGGCTTCTAGAACCTTGGTGATCGGCATGACCGGGGGGTCCAAAGTGGGGGGTGTCTGTATCGGGAATCTGGCCGTTCGTGGAGGGAGGGCAACCGCTGCCCTGATCCTGGGAGTGACGGGAATCCGACCCGTTCGTCACGATTGGCCGAGGAGTGGCCTCTCCTGGTGAATGCTGATGCCATGCACCAGAGGCGCTTGGCTAGTGTATCCGAATCATGGATCTCGGCCAAATCGGGATTCGAGTTGTGTCGCAAACAGTGTTTCGATATTTAATATGACGACACGCACCCCACTGAGAGGCTCAGATCGGCTCTTCGTCAAACATGACTTCTGCCCCAGAACTGGATGATCTGGTCACCATCGAGCTTCGCACTGGCTCCTTCAGGACCCAGGTCCACCCTAGAAACCAGCGGCTTGTCCGTCGGCCCTCAGGTCACTTCCGGCGCACCAGCCGCTGCCGAATCGCCTGATGACCTGGCCGCGACCAAATGAGACCGAGCGCTCCTCGGCACGCTTGAGCTCGTGGCCAAGTGCGCTCAAGCCAGCCAAGGTGTCGCTCGGGAAGCCGGGTTCGATCTTGACCTCCATGCCGGAGGTCCACTGCCAGCGAGGGGCATCAAGTGCGGCCTGGGGGTTCTGGTTGAAGTCCTGCATCCTGGAAAGCACCTGCAGGTGTCCTTGGGGCTGCATGAAACCGCCCATGACTCCGAAGGTGATCAGGTCGGACGGCGAGCCTCCGGCCAGCGGGGTGGCCATTGCCGGGATGATGGTGTGATAGGGGCGTTTTTCGGGTGCCACCACGTTGGGATGGCCCCGCTCAAGGGTGAAACAGGCCCCTCTGTTCTGCATGGCAATCCCGGTCCCGGGAATCACGACTCCGGACCCGAACCCCGTGTAGTTGCTCTGGATCATCGAGACACAACGACCTTCCTCGTCGGCCGTCGAGAGGTAGATGGTCCCTCCGGGCTTTGGAATCCCACTGTTGAAGTCCTGGGCCCGGTTGGCATCGATGCGCCCCGCCAGTTCCTTCAGCCGCGCGTCGGCGAGGAGATCGTCACAACTTGCCTGCAACGCGTCCGGATCCGCCACGTGTCGATGGGCGTCGGCGAATCCGAGCTTCATCGATTCGATCTGGAGGTGGAGGACTTCGGCCGAGTCCACCGCCATCGAACCGATGTCGAAATGACGCAGGATGCCGAGTGCGATCAAGGCCGCGATGCCCTGGCCGTTCGGCGGGATCTCATTCAACCTGATGCCGCGATAGTCGATCGAGATCGGATCGACCCAGATGCCTTCGTGTTCTGCCAGGTCGCTCTCCGTCATCACGCCACCGCCGGCTTTCGAGGCTTGTGCGATCGCTGTCGCCAGGTGGCCCCTGTAGAAGCTCCGCCCTCGTGTCTCCCCGATCGAGGCGAGCGTCGTGGCGTGATCAGGCAGGCGGACCAGCTGTCCCGGTTTCGGTGGGGCGCCGTCGAAGAGGAAGGTGTCGCTCCAGGCATCCATTCGTCCGTAGAGGCCCGCACCTCTTGCCCAGTATCTGGCGGTCTGCGGGCTGACGAGATACCCCTCGCTGGCGTAATGGACCGCGGGCTCGATGCACTCCGCGAACTCGAGGCGACCAAACCGTTCACTGAGATCGACCCAGGCCTGTACGCAGCCGGGGACCGTGATCGGGTCCCAGCCTGTTCTGGGGTAGCGGTCGGCCTGGAGCAGGCGTTCTGCATCCAGTGCCTTGGGGGATCTGCCGGAGCCGTTCAGGCCATGCACTCGACTTCCATCCCAGACGAGTGCGAAGGCATCTCCACCGATACCGTTGCTGGTCGGTTCGACCACCGTCATGCAGGCAGCCGTCGCAATCGCGGCATCGACCGCATTGCCTCCCTTGCGAAGGATCGACAGACCGGCTTGCGCGGCAATCGGGGAACTTGTCGCGACGATGTTCCGGGCGTTGACCGGCTCTCGTTGCGATGGATAGGGGAGATCCCACTCGAAGGTGCTCATGCAGGACACGATACCGGCTGCGGGGGAGGCGGTCACTGATCCAATGCCATTCCCGCACTCCGACCCCGTATGCTGTGCGGTGAAGGAGATTCCGCTCGAGGCCATGGGAAGACGAATCCGTGCACTCTTCCTGTTGTTCGCTTCCGTCGGCCTCTGTCGTTGCGGAGCCTTGCCCGTGCACCAGGACCACGTTCAGATCATCGCACACCGCGGAGCATCCGCCGACGTCCCCGAGAACACCCTCGCGGCCTTCGATGCTGCGTGGCATCAGGGCGCGGATGGGATCGAGGGGGATTTTCGCCTGACCCGGGACGGGATGGTGGCTTGCGTTCACGATCGGACGATGGAACGTACCGCAGGAGATCCTCGGGAGGTCGCGCAGCTCTCTCGTCAGGAGCTTCTCGAACTCGAAGTCGGCTCCTGGAAGCACGATCGTTTTCGCGGAGAGCCGGTGCCCATGATCGACGAGGTTTTCGCTGCGGTTCCAGCCGGTGGACTGATCCTTGTCGAGGTGAAGTCGGGACCGGAGACGGTGCCTGCGTTGATCTCCGCGCTGGATGCCTCCGGGATTCCCGAGGAACAGGTGACCGTCATCTGCTTCAAGGATCAGGTTCTGCGACGACTCAAGGACGAACGACCCGACTCCAGGACCTATCTGCTGTCTTCGTTCAAGGAGACCGATGGCACCTGGAACCCGACCGTCGATGCCCTGATCGATCGAGCCCTGGCATGTGGAGCCGATGGACTCGGTGTGCATGGGAATCTCGAGGTCGTCGACAAGGCCTTTGCCGACCGGTGCCGTGAAGCCGGTCTGGAGCTGAACGTCTGGACGGTCGATGACCTCGAGGACGCTCATGCATTCAGCCGAGTCGGCGTCACCTCGATCACCACGAATCGCCCCGGACTGATTCGTTCTGGGCTTCGTTGACCTTTTGATCGGGCACGAGAGCCTGCCTCAAGACCCTTGAGAGCCCTTTTTCGGGATTCCCGTCCGTCTCGCAAGATCGATCCGCCTCATGCGTTTGATCTCATGTGAACGGTGTCATGCGGGCCGCATGCACGTTCGCGCCACTCAGTTGGCAGGGATCCGACCATGTCCGCAACCACGTCACGCCATCCACATCGATTCAACCCGGCACTCCTGATCCTTCCGGCCCTGTGCATCCTGCTTGGTGGGGGGCTCGGGTACTCGAGGGCGATCACGGCCTGCGACACGATTCATGTCACGGATGGTGTCCGGCAGGAGACATGCGATCACGCCCCTGCCCTGGAATGCGACGACCATACGGAACGCGCCTTTGCCGACATCGATGGTGATGGTTCAGTCGATGCCTATGACATCGCCTTGCTGCTCACGGACATGGGACGGAACGGTACGCTGGCAGCGGACATCAACGACGATGGCATCGTCGACTCCGAGGATCTGACGGCATTGATCCGCCAGTTGAACTCCTGAAACGCCGGCCTTTTCGTCAGCTGTTCGCGTGGGAGGCCTTCAAGCGTGCCCCCGCCTCGATACGCTTTCGGGCGAAACTGACCGCCGCGTCGTAGGCGCTTGCGTGGTTGCGTGTGTCTGCAAGGACTTCCTTCGTGGTCTGCTCGATCCGCTCGACCTTGCCTTCGATCTCCGATTCCGTGAGGCCGAGGTAGAGGCCCGCCAGTCGAATCAACCCGCCGGCATTGGCGATGAAGTCCGGTGCGTACACCGTTCCCTTGTCCTTGAGCAGCTGGCCGTCACGATCGGGGTCGACGAGGACGTTGTTGGAGGTTCCGCAGATGATCGGTGCCCGCAACTTCTCGATCTGTTCCGGTCCGAGGACGCCACCAAGCGCGCAGGGAGCGAAGATGTCGATCTCCATGTCCATCAGGCATTCGTCGTCACCCAGGACCTTGATGCCGAGTTCATTGACCGCCCTCGAAACCGCATGCGGACTGACGTCGGTGCCGAT
This sequence comes from Phycisphaerales bacterium, assembly GCA_022447205.1. Taxonomy (GTDB): domain Bacteria; phylum Planctomycetota; class Phycisphaerae; order Phycisphaerales; family SM1A02; genus JAKVBQ01. The sequence goes on along the minus strand of JAKVBQ010000002.1, from coordinate 160,433 downwards.
CACCGTGCCGCCGTGATCGATGACGAGCTTCGCGAGGCGAAACCCGGTCTGCCCGAGGCCCTGGATGCCGACGGTCAAGCCGGCGAAATCGATCGGGCGCCCCGCATGTGCAAGGCTCGCCTTCATGGCGTTGAAGGCCCCCTGGCTCGTGAATGGTGCCGGGTTGCCGCCACGTGAGACGTTGATTCCGCCCATCACGTGGTCCGTCTCCATGCCCATCCAGTCACAGAACTGTTCGTTGACCCCGACATCCTCGGCAGCGATGTAGTTTCCTCCCAGGGTGTCGACGAAGCGGCCCATCGCACGGCCCTGGGCTTCAGTCGCCTCCTGGCCGGGGGAGTCCAGCAGGATCACGCTCTTGGCTCCGCCCATCGCGAGATCGGCTGCCGCAGCCTTGTACGTCATGCCCTCCGAGAGTCGGAGGACGTCCGTGATCGCGTCAGCTTCCGATGCATAGCACCACCGCCTGGTTCCACCGAGTGCATCACCGAGCGTGGTGTCGTGTATCGCCACGATCGCGCGCAGATCGCTCTCCGGATCCTGGTGAAAGACCACTCGTTCATGGTTCATGGCAGTCATCTGCTGAAGCAACTTCATTCCTGGGTACTCCTCGTGGTGGTTCTTCCCGCTTCAGGGGAACTTCCTCTGGTTCTGGTGGGGCTGGTCAGCACTTCGTTCCGGAGAACGTGGTGCCTGCGCCGAACTGTTCGATGTGGGACTGGTCTGCGGTCTTGCCGTTTCCACGCGCGGATTCGACAGGCGTTCTTTCTGGAATGGCGTAATCGGAATCCGGGAGCGAAGCTCCCCATCCGATCGCAGCATCCGCTGCGGGTCGCATCGACGCATCGGTGTTGTCCCGCATTTCACGCCTGAATCGCGTGATTTCGTGCTCATGAAGGTCGAAGAGATGTTCGACCAGGGTCTTGTTGCGCGCAAGGTCATCACGATCGATGCCCTTGCGGGTCTCCATGTCCAGCCTCGAGAGCGCACAGACGAGGCCATGGATGCAGATCACCGACTTCGAGATGCGTTCGTGTGCCAGGTGATTGGTCGCGAAACCCTCCTTGAGTTCCGCGGCCATTCGCTTGAATTCATGACTGAAATCCCGGATCAGGATCGAGAGCCTCTGTGCCAGCGGGGAAAGGGACGGGTCGACCGCATCGATCCTGGGCGCGGACCGCTTGATGCCGAGGAAGATCTCGCTGGCGACCTGTATGCCGGGCAGGATGTGCTTGAAGGGCTCGTTCTTGATCGCAAGCAGCGATTCAAGCAGGTTCTTGCCCCCGTAGTTGCAGATGAACTGGTGCATTACCTCGTTCGCACCCTCGACGATCCTGTTGATCCTGCTGTCTCTCCAGATGCGTTCGATCTCGTTTTCCGTCATGTAGGACTCGCCGCCCATGATCTGGACGCAGTCGTCGAGGACCTGCCAGCCCAGCTCGGAGCAGGTGACCTTGCAGATCGCCGTCTCCACCATGATGTCCTCGTCGCCCCGGTCAAGGAACCCGGTGGTCATGTAGAGCATCGACTCCATGGCGTAGACGTACGCCCCCATTCGGGCAAGCTTCTCCCTGACCTGATCGAAGCTCTCCAGAGGCTGCTTGAACTGGTAGCGGTATTTCGCCCACTTGAGCGCCTGCTCGTAGGCGTAGGACCCCGCTCCGACCATGCCCGCGGAGAGCGTGCATCGGCCGTAGTTCAGGCAGGACAGGGCCACGTTCAGCCCGCGGCCCTCGTCATGCAGCCGGTTCTCCACCGGCACCCTGACGTTCGTCAGTCGGATGCGTGCCTGCCACGTGCCGCGTATGCCGCACTTGGATCGGTTGCGGCTGAAGATCTCGATGCCTTCCATGTCAGGCGTGCAGATCAATGCCGTGATCTTGTTCTTCTTCTTGCCGCTCTTCGGATCGACGATCTCCTGACGGGCCATCACCGTGAAGAAACCCGCCAGGGCGCCCGAGGTCGCCCATTTCTTCTCGCCGTTGATGATGTAGTGGGTGCCGTCCTCCGAGAGTTCGCAGCACGTCTCCTGTCCGCCCGCATCGCAGCCCACGTTCGGTTCCGAGAGACAGAAGGCCGAGAGCGCGTCCTTGGCCATCCTCGGGAGGAAACGCTTCTTCTGCTCATCCGTCCCGAAGAGCATCAGCGCCTTGCACCCGATCGACTGGTGTGCGGAGACCATGACGGCCGTCGATCCGCAGGTTCGACCGATCCTCGAGAGGACCTTGTTGTAGCTGGTGATGCCGAGTCCCAGCCCGCCATGTTCCGCGGGGATCGTCATGCCCAGCACGCCGATCTCGAACAGGCGCTGAACGACTTCCGGCGGGATCTCCTGCTTCTGGTCGATCTGGATCGTCGGGTGATCCGTCTTGAGGTAGTGGTCGAGTCTTTCGATCAGTTCATCGCAGCGCTTCTTCTCATCGTCGTCCTGGTCGGGGTAGGGGAACACCAGCGACTGATTGAGGTTGCCGAAGAAGATGTTCTTCATGTGCCCGAGGCTCGAGGGGTCCGGGCCGAGCATGTCGAGTCCGCTCTGGATGTATTCACGATCCTTGGCGGAGACCTTCTTCAATTCCTTCTGGAGGTTGTTTTCAGCACTGTTCATGTTCGTGTCCGTTCAGGCGTTCTCGATTCATCATGGTGGGTCGTGAGCGCCGGGTCAGGCCTGGCGTGCGAAGAACGCCTCGAGTCTTTCCCGTGCCTCCGGCGTATGCCTGATGGAGACCAGCAGGCGCCTTTCACATTCGATTGCGGTCATGAATCCGTCCTTCATGCCGGCCCTCACGCACTCGAGGACCGCCTGCGCCGCTTCGTTGTCGGGAAGCTCGTTCACGAGGGCATCGACCGCGACTTCCAGGACATCCTGGCTCATGTCGTCGATGCAGCGAGGCGTGTCCCATCGCCGATGCCTTGGGTGCTCGCGAAGCCATGTTCGAGCGGCTTCCGAAAGAAGTGCTCGATCCGTCACGACCATGTCGAAGAGTTCGGAGGGAAGCTCCGTGCTCTTCCACGGCCGTCCCATCGCTGTCGCACGAATGGCATCGATGGCCGGGATCCTTGCCGGAAGCATCTGCGTACCGCCCCAGCCGGGGCAGAGGCCGAGCCCTGCTTCGGGAAGACCGATCAGGTAGGGCTTTCCACCTTCTGGGGTCTCGACTCCGATCATGCCGTCACAGTGCATCGCGATCTCGAGACCGCCACCGAGTGCGCTTCCGCCGATGACGGCGACGCTCGGGCAGTCGAGCTTCGTGATCCTCATGTAGGCCCGTGCGCCCTTCTCCAGGTAACGCATCAGCTCGACATCATCCTTGCCTTCGATCTCCGCGAGATCCGCACCTGCGATGAAGACCCGGGGACTGCCGCTGGCAAGAATGAATCCGGTCGGGGCGGGCCCTGATTCGATGTGATCGAATGCAAGACCGATCTGGTCGAGCAGCCATTCGTCGAGGACCACCACGCCACCTCGTTCGTTCGACGGGTTCGGCATGAGCGTCAGCGTGGTCACGCCTTCGTGATCCTGCTCAAGTCCGAGGTGCAGCTCTTGATTGGTCATCTGGTGGTGTCCGGGTCGGCCTGTGGGTGCAGTCTGTGAAACAGGCGTTGGAACCCGAGGCTCCGCCTTGTTTCTTCGGGTCGTCAATCATAGCTTCCCCCGCCCTGGGGAACCAACGAGCAACCGTTTCCGGGGGCGTCCCTCAGCGTTTTCGTGGTCTCGCGAGTCGTTCCTGTGCCTCAGGGCCTTCCAGGACGTCGGCGGAGAGATCCGCCCCTCGGGCGAGCTCGGTTTCCAGCTTCGAGCCTTCCACCTCGTTCAGCCACCGTTTGGTGGTCGCGAGGGCGCTTCTTCCCCCCTTGGCGAGCCGTTCGACCAGTGCTTCCACTGCTTCGCCGAGCTGCTCCCTGGGGGCGAGCTCCGTCACCAGGCCGATCTCCAGGGCATGCGCTCCGGTGATGGTTCCGCCCATCAGCAGCAGCGCTCTCGCCCGCCCTGCACCGATCTTCCTGACCAGCCACGGTGTGACCACCGCCGGGCAGATCCCATGATCGACCTCCGGATAGCCCAGCTTCGCATCCGGGTGGGTGATGGCGAAATCGCAGGCTGTCATGAGTCCGCACCCTCCTCCGATCGCGGCTCCCTGCACCCGGGCGATGACCGGTATCTCGAGGTTCCGGATGGCGATCATGACGCGTGCCAGACCGTGCAGCATCTCACGCATCGCGGTCGGTTCCGATCCTGCGGTCTTCAGGTCCATCCCGGCGCAGAAGCAGGGGTCCGTTCCCTCGATCACCAGGGTGCGTGCCTCGCTCTTCCCCGCCTCGATGATCGATCGCTCGAGTTCATCGATCAACAGGGTCGACATCGCGTTGCGCACGTCCGGTCTGTTGAGGGTGATCGTCATCGTCGCATCGGACTGTGAGGTGAGAATGCATGACGAGTCGTTCATGTCCTGTTGTTCCATCCGTTCTGTTCTCGGGGGTCTTCCGCGGGTTCGAAAGGCCGATTCTATCCCGTAGCCGTCAGCTGGTCCGCATGGAGGCTCATCGCCTGCGCTCGTGATGCGCCATGAGCATCCTGTCCGCTTCCTCGCTGTGCCCGGTTTCGATCGAGGCCGCGAGGGTGGCGTCGAATGGACCATCCTCGTCGCTGCCATCGACCTGGTTGAGCCAGCGTTTGGTGACGGCAAGAGCGTTCGGACCCTTCCTGCAGATCGACGCGGCGATCTCATCGACCTCCTTCTCGAGCTCCTCTCGAGAGTCGGAGGTCGTGTGTGCCAGTCCGATCCGGCGCGCTTCCTTGCCGTCGATGATCCTTCCCGAAAGCATCAGTTCCGTGGAATGTCCCGCCCCGATGCAGTTGACCAGAGTGGGGATGGAGACAGCGGGGGAGACTCCGATCCGATGCACCGGATAGCCGATCTTCGCATCGGCGGTGACGCAGGTCAGGTCGCATGCAGTGAGCAGGGCGCACCCTCCGGCAAGTGCTCTGCCGTGCACTTCGGCGATGACGACCTTCTCCATGCGACGAAGCCTGCGTGCGATCCGGGACAGTTCGACGAGGAAGTGTTCGAGTGACGGACGATCGACCGCACAGACATCGAGATCGAATCCCGAACAGAACGATGGCCCATTCCCGTTGATTCTGAGCACCGGTCCCGAGTGGCGACCATCCACTTCATCGAGCGCCTTCGTGATGCCCTCGAACATCTCACTGGTGAGAGCGTTGTGCCGGTCTGGACTGTTCAGGCTGAGCACGGCCGTCGGTTCCGAGATGTCGAGGATGACTGGCATGACGAGCAGGGTATCCGGATGGTCGGGGAGGTGTGCGCGCCGCGGCTCCTGTACCATGCATTCGTGGCTCATCTGCAGGAACTTCAAGTCGCGGTCACCGGTTCCGGTCTTCACGAATGCACCGAGGAGGTCGCCTCGGTCGTGCGGGCATCGGGGATTCGCACCGGACTCTGCACGGTCTTCGTTCGCCACACATCCGCGAGCCTGATCATCCAGGAGAACGCGGACCCTTCCGCCCGTCGGGACATGGAATCATGGCTGAACCGCCTGGTCCCGGAGGGTGATTCGATCTACACCCACGTGGACGAGGGGCCGGATGACATGCCAGCGCACATCAAGTCCCTCCTGACCAGCGTCTCTGTCTCCGTTCCCGTGCTGGATGGCGCCCTTGCACTTGGAATATGGCAGGGCATCTATCTGTGGGAACATCGCCGGGCGCGATCGACTCGGTCGATCATCGTCACGGTCTCCGATTGAGCGGCACCACTGCACCACTTCACTTCCTGGAGGACGGATCAATGAACGACACCAAGGCACACGCCGCCCTCATCCTGGTTGCGTGCATATCTTCATCCCTCTTCGCCGCCCAGGATGATCCCACGTACGTGAAACCGGACACCTCGAAGGACACCCCCGAGAGCGAAGTCATTCTCCAGCAGGATGACTCCGGCCCGCTCGCAAGCTTCGATGAGACCTGGCGCGGGTTGAAGCGCCTCGAGCGCATCCAGTTCCTCTCGAACATCGAGACCATCCGCGCATCCACTCCGCTGGTGCCGTTTCACGTCTCGGACAAGCCGTTGGATCTCTCCACTCCACAACCGTTCCCGCTCGGTCGCAATGACGTCGACACACTTCTCGGTTCGCCCCTCGAGCCGATCATGAGCCCGATCCGAAACATCGAGTCGCACCTGCAGGACGAGCTGGGAATGAACTATGGGATCTACTACACCCTGCTCTACCAGCACGTGGACGATCCGATCGCAGGGACTCCCTCGAACCTGGGAAGCGGTCGTCTTGATGTGAACCTGGTCTTGAACCTCTGGGAATATCCGGTCAAGGGACACCTTGATGAGGCGGAGGTCGGTCATGGCCTCCTCGGCATCCTGGTGCGACAGGGCAACCAGATCGGTGTCTCGAACGATGAGAACACCGCGGGTTCGGTCGGGTCGATCCTGGGCCTCGACTCGCTCTACACCGGTCAGTACGGCGGAGCGGCCACCTTGAACCTGCTGTACTACCAGCAGGGCTTCTTCAATGATCGATGTGTCGTCTCCATCGGGAAGATCCACCCGAACCAGTACATCGGACTCAACTTCTGGGCGAACGACGAATCGAGGCAGTTTCTGGCCGCTCCGTTCGACGGCATCCAGACCCTTGGCCCCTCACAGGGGGGCTACCAGCTCGGGGTCGCCCTTCAGGCGATTCCGTCCGACTGGATGTTCGTCAATGCGATCATCACCGATGCGCTCGGTACGCCGTACACGATGTTCAGCACGCTTGACGAAGGGTACTACTGGGCCTCTGTTGAAGCAGGCTTCATCATTCCGCCCTTCAGCGAGGACTTCGCCGGCCCCACCTGTCTCTCGATGATCTGGTCGACCCAGAACATCGATGCCCTCTCCGATCAGCCACGGAAGCAGACCTCGAATTCATTCGCACTTCAGTTGCAGGGACATGTCTCTCAAGACGTCGGCGTCTGGGTGCAGGGCGGGATGGCTGACGACCACATGTCGTCGATCTCCTCGCAGATCTCCTGTGGCATCGGGGTCGAGAATCCCTTTGGTTCCCGGGGCGACATGTGCGGCATCGCCTTCAACTGGTCCCGGCCATCCGATGGCATCGCCATGAATGCCGGGAATCCAGGGACCATGATGAACGAACAGTCGATGATCGAGGCCTTCTACAGGATCCAGCTCACCGGATCATGCCAGCTCAGCCCCGATGTCCAGGTCGTCTTCGACCCCGGAGCACGCGATGACAGTTCGACATCAGTGATCTTCGGGCTGCGCCTGACCACCGATTTCTGAGGATCAGGGTTCCGATCCACCGACCCGCTCGTTCCAGCGGAGGATCGTCCGGTACTCGTGTTCGAAGCCGAGGATCGAGATCGTCCCCGTACCCAGCGTGAAATCCGCACCATGGTGCGGTGCCAGCTCGAGCCAGGTCGCGGCCAGGACCCTCAGGTAGTGCCCATGGGAGAACAGGGCGACGTCCCCCTCGACGGCGAGTGCCCGGTCGATGACGTGCCTGGCCCTTGCCGCCACGTCCTCCGCGGTCTCTCCGTTCGGACATGATCTCGTCCAGACCGTCCAGTCGGGCACCGTCCGGCGGATCTCCGCGGTGGTGATGCCCTCGTAGTCGCCGTAGTCCCATTCCAGCAGGTCACGATCCTCGACGGCATGGTCGAGGACTCCGGCAAGCTCCGCGGTGCGCCTTGCCCTCTGCAGCGGGCTGGTGAGGATGAGTTCAAACGGGTGGTTCGAGACCACCGGTGCCATCAGACGTGCAGAGGCCTCGCCATCCGCGGTCAGGGGGATGTCCGATCGACTCCCGGTGTGCCGACCGTTCTCGCTCCATTCCGTCTGCGCGTGCCGCAGGAGCCAGATCTGCTTCTTCGAATCGTTCGGCATGAGGAGGATGGTACCGGATGTGCAGTCGATTCACCCTCGTGTCGATCGTCATGCGTCCATGACGCTCGTGGGGTTCCCTACGAGCGGTTGCTGGAGATCACGACCACAGTGAGGTCGTCTCCCGGCTGGTCGCCTTCGCGTTTACGCACCGACCACGCGATCCTTCGGGCGGTTTCCGGCGTGCCCAGGTCGATCACCTCGTTCAGCAGCTCGTCGAACCCGGTATCGCCAAGCATCATGCCGGTTTCGTCCCTTGCCTCGAGGACGCCATCCGTCACCAGGATCAGTCGATCACCCGGACCGAGCCGACAGTCGGTCTGTTCCCAGCTCGAGTTCGGGATCGCGCCGAAGATCGGGCCGGTACGACTGAGGACGCTCTCGATCCGGCCGTCACTCCTGATGATCCTTGCCGCAGGGTGCCCTGCGATCGCCGCGCGAACATCGCCCGTCGCGACATCGAGGTGCAGGAACCCCAGAGTCGCGAACATCTGTTCGGGGTTATGCTCCGCAAGCTGTTTGTTTCCCATATGCAGGACATCCGCCGGATTGAGCCCGGTGCGTCCCAGCGTTCGGATGACGGTGTGACATGCGGCAGCGAAGAGGCCGGCTGGAACACCCTTCCCTGCGACGTCTGCGATGACGATGCCGAGCCGGTGGTCGTCGATCGCGAACCAGTCGTAGAAATCCCCCGCGACCTCTCGAAGCGGGTCGTCGACCGCCTCGACCTCGATGCCCGGGTGATCCGGGAAGAGGGGGCAGGCTGCCGGATGCAGTGAATCCTGGATCTCCCTGGCGACTCGAAGCTCGGCCTCGATCGATTCTCGTCGCGAGGACTCCTCGCGAACCTGGTCCATCAGCGAGGAGAGACGTGCAGCCATCACGTTGAATGCAAGCGCGGTGTCCGAGATCTCGTCATTGCCCTCTACCGAGAGCCGTTGCGAGAAGTCACCATCTGCAATCCGCTGGGACGCCGATTGCAACCGGGTGAGCCTGCCAAGGAGCCATCCTGCGAGCCAGAGACTGAAGGCGATGGAAGCCACGATCTCCAGGCTCGCGATCGCGATCGAGCGAATGAGTGCGCTGTCGCGAGCCGCCAGCATCGTGGTGCGGTCCAGGGCCAGCGAGACACGGACGGTGTTCTCCTCGTCCTGAACGTCTCGAATCTCGACCGTCCTGACGATGTACTCCCTCGAACTCTCCGGGTTGGGAGCCTCCGGATCGAGGACCCTGACCCAGGCGAGTCGGGGATCCGCCCCACGGAGTCGTCGTGTCTCCCGGCGGAAGGCCTCCGGTCCCGCCTGGAACGCCCGGGCTGCCGGTTCTGCCGCCATCTTGGCCACGGCCCGCGCCTGCTCCGAGAGGAGCTGGTCGCTGGACTGGACCAGAACGTGCAGATTGGCCCAGACCACGATCGCCAGCGCGATGGTCTCGATCAGGACGATTCCAATGATGGTCTTGAGGCGGATCGACATGGTCTGCTCTGGGGCCTGGGGTGAGCTCAGTGTATGGCCGATTTCCCCAAACCGTGGTCAACTTGCCGGTTTCGCCCCGGATCCGATTCCCAATTTCAAGTCGTCTCTTATAGAGTGCCGAATCGACCTTTGGAGAACCACCATGATCGAGTCAACCTCTAGTTCCCGTGTAGATGAAGTCCTGACGGCACTTGAGGCCCGCTATCCGGATCAGCCGGATTTCCTGCAGGCCGTCGGGGAGGTCGTGCCTTCCCTGGTCCCCGTCCTCGAGCGTCACCCCGAATTCGTCGAATCGAACATCCTCGAGCGGATCGTCGAGCCCGAACGCGTGCTCAAGTTCCGCGTTTCCTGGGTTGATGACGAGGGTCATGTCAACGTGAACCGGGGATTCCGCATCGGATTCAACGGCGCGATCGGGCCATACAAGGGCGGCCTTCGCTTCCACCCCACGGTGACCGAAGGCGTGCTCAAGTTCCTTGCCTTCGAGCAGGTCTTCAAGAACAGCTTGACCGGTCAACCCATCGGTGGCGGCAAGGGCGGAAGTGACTTCGATCCTCGAGGACGCAGTGATGGTGAAGTCATGCGTTTCTGCCAGTCCTTCATGGCCGAGCTCTACCGACACATCGGACCCGACACCGACATCCCCGCTGGCGACATCGGCGTGGGGGGGCGTGAAGTCGGCTATCTCTTCGGTGCCTACCGGAAGCTGACCAACACCTTCACCGGGGTCCTCACCGGTCGTGGTCTCGAATACGGTGGAAGCCTGATCCGACCCGAGGCCACCGGCTACGGCGCGGTGTACTTCGCCGATGAGATGGCTCGTCATGGCGGCAGGAGTCTCGAAGGCGCAACCTGCCTCGTTTCCGGAAGCGGAAACGTCGCCCAGTTCGCAGCCGAGAAGCTGATCGAACTCGGCGCCAGACCCGTGACACTCTCCGATTCGTCGGGCTGGATCCATGATCCCGACGGCATCGACCGGAACAAGCTCGCCTGGGTGATGGAGCTCAAGAACGAGCGCCGTGGCCGGATCTCCGAGTACGCCGATGAATTCACCGGTGCCAGCTACCACGCCACCGACCGCTCCGCGAGCTCCAACCCCCTCTGGTCGGTCAAGTCGGATTGCGCATTCCCCTGTGCGACGCAGAACGAGATTCTCGGTGCCGACGCCCGCAACCTCGTCGAAGGCGGTTGCTGGCTTGTCTCCGAGGGCGCGAACATGCCGACCGACCCCACCGGGCAGGCGGTCTTCCGCGAGCATGGCGTCCTCTACGGACCGGGCAAGGCGGCGAATGCCGGTGGCGTCGCGGTCAGCGCACTCGAGATGTCCCAGGCCAGCCAACGACAGTTCTGGGATCGCGGTGAAGTCGATCGCAAGCTGCAGGGCATCATGAAGAACATTCATGAGATGAGCGCGCATGCCGCCGCCGAGTACGGATTCGGCCAGGATCTCCTGCATGGGTCCAATGTCGCGGGCTTCCTCAAGGTTGCTCGTGCCATGCTCGCCCAGGGTGTGTTCTGATCCAGGATCCTCAAGGACCGTCAACCATTGAACAGGGCCCCGAATGGGGCCCTGTTCAATGATTCCGTGATCGCTGATCGCTTGATCAGTTCTCCTGCTTCTTGCGATCCTGGTTCTTCTTCCTGGCGTTGTCCCTGCCGTCCTCGTTTCTGGACTTGCCCTTTCCGCCTTCGCGATTCCGGCGGCGGTCCATCTCTTCGCCATCGTTGGAGCCCATCGATGACCTGATGGCCTGCATGATCATCTCGCCCATGCCTCGCGGAGCGTTCTCGGGCATCGAGGATCGGATCGATCGCATGATCTGCTGCATCACCTCTTCAGGAAGCGCCTCGCCGTTCATGCTGCCATCGATGAGCACCTGGACGTCCATTCCGTTGTCCCCGGCCTGCATGCGCATGGCTTCCCCGCGGGATGAACGACGACCCTCATGGTCGTCATGATCCATTCGACGGTCTTCGCCGTGCCCTCGATCCCTGTCCCGACGGTCCTCATGCCCACGATCATCGTGCCGACGTTCCTCGTCCCATCGATCGTCATGGTCTCGGTCGTCGTGCCTTCGGTCGTGGCGGTCGAAGTCATGTTCCTCATGGTCCATGTGCCGGTCTTCGCCGTGGTGGCGGCCCATCAGCATCTCGGTCAGTTCGTTGATCCGGTGATGGGCTTCCATGATCATCTCGTCACGTCGCTCGAGTTCATGCCTGAAGCGATCCCCCAGTTCGTGCATGTGCCTCGAGAACTCGTCTGCCTGATGATGGAGGGCTTCGCCCATCCTCTCCTGCATCATCTCGAAGCGATGGTGGATCTCCTCCTGCTGCCCGTGGAAGGCCTCCTCTGCCCCGGCCCACATCTCGGAGAGGGCCTCCTCCATGCCGTGCATCATCTCCTCCTGGTGCCGACGATGGTCGCCACCCTTCTCGTGATGCCTGGTCCGTTCCTCGAGCTCATGCTGCCAGTCCTGGAGCTTGCCCTCCCAGTCCTCGAGCTTGCCCTGTCGCTCCCGGAGCTTGTGCTCCCACTCCTTGAGCTCATCGGCCCAGGCCTTCAACTTCCGTTCGTCACCCCGAACCGCGGCGGGTGCGGCTTCCTGCGCGTGCGTCTCGACATGTGCGATGTCGCGGTCGCCGGCCTGCGGTCCGTTGCATCCGGCAAGTCCGGCCACGATGAAGGCGATGGGGGGGGCCAGGAAGAGAGCGTTACGAGTGTTCATTGGGAGCTCCTGTGTTCCATTGAATGGTCAGAACCGACTGTACCGTTCGACCATGCCGCGGTTCCATACGGCAATCGTCAACCTGTGGTGAATTTCGACAAAAGAGCCGCTCCCGAGCGATCAGAAGACCCAGAGCCCCAGTGCCATCCAGGCGCCTGCGACCACCATCACGATCGCCGTGTAGCCGACGATGTCACGGGCCTTGATTCCAGTGATCGCGAGGAGTGGCAGTGCCCAGAACGGTTGCAGCATGTTGGTGAGCTGGTCTCCGTAGGCGACCGACATGATCATCTCGCTCGGGGCGATCCCGGCTGCCGCACCGGCTTCCAGCGCGATGGGACCCTGGACGCCCCATTGGCCGCCACCGGACGGGACGAAGAAGTTCACCACGCCGGCACTCAGGAAGGTCAACAACGGAAGCGTGTTCGGACCCGCATGTTCCGCGGCGAAGTCCGAGACCATCTTCATCAGCCCGGACACGCTCATCATCACCATGATCCCCGCGTACAGGGGGAACTGGATGATGATCCCCGCGCACCCACGTACCGCTGATTCGACGGCGCGAAGGTAGCTGATGGGGGAGACGTGCAGCAGCATCCCGATGCCGAGCATCGTCGCATTGATCTCGTTCGGGCTGATCGATCCGAAGCCTCGATCCGGATCCGAGAGGTAGAGCACCATGCCGGTCAGGAGTGCAACGGCGACCAGGATGTTGATGACGATCGCGATCACACTCGAGGGCTCCACGTCGGTCGCGTCCGTGTCGCCCGAATCGGCATCGTTCACGTCGAGTTCGCGTGCGGTCCGGATCTGGTCGGCGCTCCTCGGAGCCAGCAGGAAGAGCGTGATCGGAACGACCGCAAGGAGTCCAAGGCTCACGAACATGTTCAACCCGGAGAAGAGGGTCTCCTGCAACGGAATCGCCGAGACCTCCAGGTTCGCCATCACCGATTCAGGCAGGATGTCCGCCGCCTCTTTGGTCTGGCTCATCTTCGTTGGTGCGGTGCCCGAGAGTCCTCCGTGCCAGACAAGGAGACCGGTGTAGCCGGCCGCACAGATCAACGGGTAGTGGGCACGGATGCCCCGTCGGTCGAGGCTCTTCGCCGTTTCATACGCAAGGAGTGCGCCGACGATGAGGCCGAGGCCCCAGTTGAGAAGGGCCGTCGCCATCGCCACGACCGCGACCATCGCGGCGCCACCTGCGGTGCTCCGGGGCAGGCTTGAGATCCAGTTGATCACGATTCGCACCGGCCGACTCTGGGCGATCGCGAAACCGGTGACCAGGATCAGCGACATCTGCATGCTGAAACCGAGGAACTTCCACAGCCCGGGATTCCACCAGGTCTCGAGAAGCTTGTCGGCAGCGTCGATCCTGGGGACCGCGACGAGGCTCCCGGTCGCCGGATCGGTCACGGGAGGGAAACCGAAGAACAGCGCCAGGAGCGCGGTCACCACCGTCAGTCCGAGGGCGAGGATGAATGGTTCTGGTATCCAGCGTCCGATCGTGGCGCTGATCAGCAGGCCGATTCGTGCAATCATGCCCGTAGCGTACGAGAGCGATCGACTCTTGTGGTCGGCATCGGATCGAAAGGCCCTGAATGGAGAATGCGGCCGGATGCCTTGTGGGCATCCGACCGCATCCGGTCCCTTCTCCATGGTGGAAAATCGGTTCGAGTGGCGAGTCCCTGAATGCAGGGCGCTCATTCGATCCGGATTCACACCGGAATGTTCCCTTTGTGAGGATGGGTCCGATCAGTCTCCGCGTCGTCGGTGCCTCATGCGGCTTCCCTGGCATGCCAGGTCCCGTCAGGCCTCGAGAACACCAGTGAGGTGTCGATCGCGACCCTCTGGTTTCTCGGGGACGTGCAGATGCCGACGTCGACGTTGTTCCCGAGCAGCTCGGTGTCCTGGGGGCGGACGAGAATCGAACCACTCTTGGCAAGCAGTCTCATCACCGCGGAGTCGGGCGGCTTCGGGATCTCTCCGCAGGGCACCCGAAGGACCGACTCGACATACCGTGCCAGATCCGTTCCGAGGGCGGATGCCACCACGTCGATCTGCCTGCTTTCGAGGATGGTCGGTCCATCCTGGACGAATTCCGTTGCAGCGACTCCGCGCAGTTCGACATCGAGCGGTGAGCACCCCTGGGAGGTGCTGGAGAGCATCGCGATGATGTCACCTCGGTCGATGGGACCGTCGATCCGAACCAGCGCGAGTTCCTTGATCGCGAAGCTTCTTGCATACACGTCGAGTGCATCGTCATCGAGGATGAGGAGTCCTTCCGCCGTGTCCGGTCCGACCAGGTCGACCGTGTGTCGATGCAGTTCGCGCAGGACGTCGAGTCCGTTGTCAACGCGGGCATCCGTGACCTCGCAGTCCAGGATGACGTTCAGGTTTCCGCTTCCGGTGCTTCCCGTCCGCCAGATCGACAGCAGGTCCTCGATCCTGAAGGGCGAGATCGCGAGCCGGTGGTATGCCGAGAGGTCGCGGCTCGTCTTGAAGGAGGGGGTCCACCCGCTCGCACCTGATTCCGCCCTTGCTTCCGACCAGGCGTCGGATTCGAAGTCGAGGCGCGCCTTGAGCGTGCGAATCGGTTCGATGTCGGAGTGACCCTGATTGTGCTTGTGTGATTCCATGACTACACCATTTGGCCTTATGTGTACTCCCGAGACGGACTCCTGGTTCTCAATCGTCCGTCAGAGGGAGCGTCTTGACTGGTTAATCCTCGATCTGACCGGACATCGGGCCACCACCCGAATAATCCGGCCCTACGCTCTCCAGGAGGTACAACCCCCTTCCTGCCCCGTCCCTTTCAGATGCTAGGACTCCGGTTCGCTATGCTCTTCAGGTTTCCATGAATCCAGACCAGACTCCACAATTCAGCTCGCCACCCCTGAACCCGATTCTGGTGCGTGGGCTTGCCGGGATGGGGATCGAGACTCCGACCCCCATCCAGCAACAATCGCTGCCAGCGACACTTGAAGGTCGTGACGTGGTCGGTATCGCCCCCACCGGCACCGGCAAGACACTGGCCTACGTCATTCCCCTTGCCCAGCACCTGCTCTCGGCACCTCCACCGGTGCGTCGTGGCAGGGGCGTCGACCCCGGCAGGCGCCTCCGGGCGCTGGTCCTCTGTCCGGTTCGTGAACTCGCCCAGCAGGTCGCTCAGGAAGGCCGGAATCTCCTCAAGGGCTCCGTCCTGCGAAGTCATGCCGTCTACGGGAAATCTGCGCTCAAGCCACAGCGCGACGCGATCGCGGCCGGCGTGGACCTCCTGGTGGGGACCCCGGGCCGGATTCGGGAACTCATCGATTGCGGTGCGCTCACCCTCGCCCATGTCCAACATGTCGTCGTGGACGAAGGGGATCGCATGCTGGACCTCGGCTTCCTCCCGCAGGTCCGCCATCTCCTCGCCCGCGTCCCTGCAGAGCGGCAGATGATGTTCTTCTCCGCCACCATGCCGCCGCCGGTCTCCGAGCTCGCCTCGAAGTTCCTCGAGACTCCCTTCCGGGTCGAGATCGGTGCCAACACCGTCGTCGACCATGTCGGGCAGCATTCGATCCATGTCCCCGACATCCTGAAGGTTCCGGTCCTCCTTTCACTGGTCAAGGGTGATTCACGGCGAGGTGTGATCATCTTCGCCAGGACACGCCGAAGGGCTGGCTGGGTGGCGACCGCTCTCCGTCGCAACGAACTCAACGTGGGTCTTGTCCACGGCAACCGATCGCAGGCACAGCGCCAGCTCGCCATCGAGCGTTTCTCCTCCGGCGATCTCAGGGTCCTCGTCGCCACGGATGTCGCGGCCCGTGGTCTGCACATCCCGACGATCCGAACCGTCATCAACTACGACCTGCCGGTCTCCATCGAGGACTACGTTCACCGTGTGGGACGCGCTGGCCATGGCGGTGGATTCGGAGAATCGTTCACGCTCGTCTCTCCACGTGACGAGCAGATCTGGCCACGTTTTCGTTCCGTGGCAGGTGTTCGGGTCGATTCGATTCCGACGCCCGACTGCGATGAGTGGATCCGACCCGTGGATCTCGAACGCATCAGCAAGGCCCGTGCCGGCAAGAAGGCACTCGCTCAACTCAAGCTCCGCGAGAACAGCAGGCGATCCGGGCCCGATTCCCGGGATCGGGGTTCCGGATCCTCCGAGAAGGCGAGACACGGCAAGGCAACCGATCGTCAGGGCGGATCAGGCACGAGAAAGAGGAACAAGAAGCACGGATCCACCGAGCTCAAGTTCGGTGCTCGTGGCAATGCGGCGCGACGCACCAAGAAACAGCGTCCGATCAACAAGAGCGACAAGCCCGGCGGCGGAGTTCGCCGGCTCAAGCGTGATTGAATGGTCTGTCA
Source organism: Phycisphaerales bacterium (assembly GCA_022447205.1). Taxonomy (GTDB): domain Bacteria; phylum Planctomycetota; class Phycisphaerae; order Phycisphaerales; family SM1A02; genus JAKVBQ01. Next base: position 143,960 of record JAKVBQ010000002.1, on the reverse strand, counting down.
GCTGGCCGGGATCATCGGGATCAGGAACTGAACAACCAGGTACAGCCCGATCGCCAGCAGGATCATCGAACCCACGATCTGCGAGGTCATGATCATGACACTCGACACGTAGTGTTCGAGGGTCGTGACCCTCAGTGCCTTGTAGATCATCGAGATCCCGAAGGCCAACGGAACCAGCAGCAGCGGCCACCAGGAGCCCATGCTCGGGAGTGGTTCGACGAAGGGAATCCAGGCCAGGTGGAGCGTCACGTCGTCACCACCTTCTGCCGCCGATTCGCACCGGGCCTTGAGCCCGCATCGAGGAGTGCGACGACGTTCATCAGGCCTGCGAGTGCGGTGAAGAGGGTTCCGTACTCGTTCATCTGCGCGATCGACTTGTAGCTGCTCACCTGTCTGCCAGCCTTCGGGGCATCGAGCATTTCGCCCCAGGAGCCGCTCTTGATCAACCTGTCGTTCAGGCCGTCGACGACGAAGGCGATCGGCCCTGATCCGGCCTGGGCATAGAACCAGAGCTTGTCCTCGGACTTGTCGACGCTGTCGATCCCACCGATCAGCAGCCCCGAAGCCCAGAGGAAGACCACACCGCCCAGAATCAGGGCGCCACGCCCTTTCTCGCCGATGATCCAATGCCCGAGTCCGGGAACAACCCACCCCATCAGGGCGGCAAGCGGGTTGAATGTGTTTCCTGGTTCAGTTGTCATCAGATCGAGCCGAAGGAGGAGCTGCAGGACGCCGTCATCGGGCGGCTTGCCCGGCGGTCGGCGGAGGATCGCCTCAGTGTAGCTGGGTTGAGGCCCCTGTAGTTCGGAACGGGGCAATCAAGTGACGAGGAGTTCGGACATGAGTGAATCAAGTGGTGATCGCAGCGGTGAACGACGAGACGAGGGTGGTGTCGTGGATCGGCGAACGGGTCTTGACCGACGAGCGCTCGAGAAAGCCACACCCACGAACCTCGAACGAAGGCGTGGCCCCGGCCGCCGTCTTTCCGACTTCGTCAAGTCCGCCGAAGAGGGGGAGATGACCCAGGAGCAGTTCCTGTTCCTCCTCGCCATCGACGCCTTCAAGCGTGTCAATGGCAAGAGCTTCCCGAACTGGACGGATGTCCTCGAGGTCGTCAGGAAACTCGGCTATCGCAAGACGATGCACAGCGAACTCGAGCTTGGTGGTCGCGCGGAGGATTGGATCGAGCGTCCCGACACCGCAAGCGGGATCGGCTGCGGGCTTCGCGGTCCCGGCCTGGAAGAGGCGGCCTGAGCCGTCCTTCTCCCCGGTCCCGGTTCGATCGTGCGTGATCAGCCGGCGTAGTAGTCAATGTTGATCTGGATGTACTTCGTCCACTCTTCAGGAAGATCCTCCTCCGGGAAGATCGCCTGTACCGGACATTCGTCGACGCAGAGTCCGCAGTCGATGCACGTGTCAGGATCGATGTACAGCTGAGCGGCCTCTTCGAACTCGCCTTCGTCGTTCTTCGGATGGATGCAGTCCACCGGACAGACCTCGACACATGCCGTGTCGCGTGTTCCGATGCAGGGTTCAGCAATGATGTGTGGCATACGACTTCTGCTCCAACCTGCCGGTTTCCAGATCTCGACGACAGTGGGCTGGGAATTCTAGCGGATCAGTCGAGTCGGATGAACCCCTTCGCACCAAGTCATGTTCTCGGACGAAAGGCTCACCTGGCTTGCCCTTTTCTCTGGAGAGTCTCTTCTTCGGGGGTAAAGAACAGGAGCCGCCCGTGGGCGGCTCCTGCATGAACGAACAAAAGTCGAAGAGACTCAACGCCGACGGCGAGTAGCCTTCTTCTTGGCCTTCTTGCGAGTGGCCTTCTTGCGAGTGGCCTTCTTGCGGGTGGCCTTCTTGCGAGTGGCCTTCTTCTTGGCCTTCTTGCGAGTGGTCTTCTTCTTGGCAGCCTTCTTGCGAGTGGCCTTCTTCTTGGCCTTCTTGCGAGTGGTCTTCTTCTTGGCAGCCTTCTTGCGAGTAGCCTTCTTCTTGGTCTTCTTGCGAGTGGCTTTCTTCCTGGTGACCTTCTTCTTTGCGGCCTTCTTTCGAACGGCCCGCTTCTTCTTGGCCATATTGAACCCTTTCGTCGCGCGGTGTCGGAGACTTCCAAATGTGTACGGTGCGCCTGCGCGTCGACGGCACCGCTGTGACGAGTTGTACCCTTATCGGAATGATTCGAAAAGTTGCTTCAATGAAAACTTCATCTACCGTATGGGTCACAGGAGCCCTGAATGAGCATCGAGACCGTTCCCATTCGCCTGATTCTGGTCGGTAGTGAAGGCCGAATGGGCATTGAAATGACCAACGTCTGTGCCGTCGATCCTGGTGCCACGATCACTGGTCGAGTGGATCGCACGCGTACCGACCTGCCCGATGATGCAGAGGACACGGTCGTCGTTGACTTCAGCTCCGAAGCCGGGACACAACGCGCCATAATCATCGCTCAGGAGCTTGAAACGCCGATTTTGGTCGGCACGACCGCCTTGGGCGAGGGAACCATGAACGCGTTGCAAGAGCTCTCGACTTCAGTTCCGGTCGCCCACGTTTCGAACACGTCGATCGGGATTGCCTTGCTCCACCATCTGCTTCGGGTGGCTGGTCAGGCGCTGCGGGATGAGCCCCGGCTTGATGTCTCCGTGCGGGAAACGCATCACACCGGGAAGCTCGACGCACCAAGTGGGACCGCACTGTCACTGGTTAACTCACTTTCAAACCTAGGTTTAAAGGTCGATGAAGGTTGCGTTGAGTCCATTCGTCACGGCCAGGTGCCCGGAGAGCATGAGGTCGGTTTCACGCTGGGGCGAGAACGGCTCACCCTGAAGCATGAAGCCCTCGACCGCTCGCTCTTTGCTGAAGGCGCACTTCATCTGGCTCGTACACTGCTCCAACAGGAGCCCGGGCTCTACGATGTCCCCGATCTGCTCGATTTGCGGATTCCCACTCGCATTAAGCCATAAGTACTTGTTAAAAAGGCAATTGGAAGAGCACAGAGATGACCAGAGCACAATGCCAACCCGCCCTTAGCATCCATGAACGGGTCCTGGACTGCGGTGCCACCCTCCTCGTCGAGCCCAACCACTCCCTTCGCAGTGCTGCCCTCTCCTGGTGGGTGCCGTCGGGGACCGGTCAGGATCCTGTCGGGGATGGGAACGATGGTCTGGCGGTCATGTGTGCTGAATTGCTTGAACGAGGCGCAGGTGATCTGGATTCCCGCGCATTCAATGATCGACTCGACTGTCTCGGCGTGATCTGTGAAGTCTCCGTGCACCCCTCCCTGACCAGAATCAGTGCTTCGGTTCGTGGGGAGAACCTCCAACCGACCATCGAGTCACTCGCCGATCTCGTCTTGAGGCCGATCATGCCGGAAAGTGCGCTCGAGCCGGTGCGGAGTCTGTGCCTCCAGGCGATCGATGGATTGCTTGACGACCCCGGATCGCGTGCGGATCAGGCATTGCACAGACGGGCAATTCCCGCGCCCTTCAATCGAAGTGCCTATGGAAGTCGTTCGGTCATCGAGTCACTGGACATCGACTCGATTCGTGCGGCATGGTCCGAGCGGTGCCGTCCGATCGGATCGATCATCGCCATCGCGGGCGATGTTGATCCGGAGCGCGTTGCCGATCAACTGAACGAACTGCTCGCCGAGTGGTCGGGCGCGCCTCCCGAGTTGCCGGAGCGACAGGCTCCGATCGGTGGTGACGAGCATCTCCAGCAGTCGAGTTCCCAGGTGCATCTTGAACTCGGCCTTGATGGTCCGTTGGTCTGTGATCCCGATGAACTGCCGTTCCTCGCGGGGATCCGGGCACTCGGTACGGGCGCATCCAGTCGCCTGTTCGAGAACGTGCGTGAAAAGCACGGCCTCTGCTACGACGTGCATGCCAGCTACAGTCCGAACCGTGAATTCGGTCTCTGCACGATCGGTGCGGGAACCACACCTGATCGCGTGGCAAAGACACTCGACTGCATCATGGAGGAACTGGAGCGATTCGGTCGGGACGGACTCGAACCCTCGGAGTTCGAGCGGGTCCAGCGTGGATTCAAGACCAGGATCCTCATGCAGGGGGAAAGCACGTCCGTACGGGCCTTCGCGCTCGCTCGCGACCAGCATCAGCGTGGTGCGCCCCGATCGCTTGCCGATCTGGCCGAAGGAATCGACACCCTCACCCATGAGACGGTCGATGCCGTTGTCAGGCGTCGCATGGGTGATGGATGGGCGCATGCTCCGGTTCGAATCGCGGTCGGCCCGGTCGCACCCTTCTGAATTCCAGCCGCGCCCTCGGGTATACTGTTGTCATCATGAGCGCCGAACTGCCCATCTTCTCTCCCGGTACCCGGGTTCGGGTGACCCAGCAGATCTCCAACAGCCATGATGCGCCCTGGTCCAATTCGATCGAAGGCCGTGTCTGTCGGTATCGCCAGTCGAAGACCGGCTCCTGGTTCGCTCATGCCAAGGATGATCGCCTCTGGTTGGATCGACTTGAGATCGAGCGGGAAGACGGCGAGCTCGTCGTCCTGAATCTCGACCAGTTCACGAAACTCGAGAATCTCGAGCAGTAACCCTCGGCGCTTGCTCGAGACCTGTTCAGCCGTCGTTTTCGGAGACTCTTCCGAGGGGGTGCATGCGTGTCGCATCCGGGACTTCAAGGACGGCATCAACCTTGGTTCTCTTCCCATCCCTGAGCACCACGAACGTCACCACGTCACCCGGTTTCGATTCCCGGAGCATGCTTCGAATCGCATCCGGTGAGGCACCGGTCCCTTCGCCCGTCTCGATGATCACGTCCCACTGCCTCAATCCTGCCCGTGCAGCGGGGGTGTCCGGAGCAACCAGGGTCAACAGCGTCGAATCTTCAGCCGAGACGCCGAGGTAAGCCAGCTGAGTCGCCAGTGCAGGGCCTGTCCAGGCCATGCGGACCCCCAGCATCACCGGGGGCAGCCCGGCTTCCATCGAGTTCGGGGCTGCTTCTGCAACGACACCGGCATCCTCCGGGGTCACTCGAACCGATCTGTCACAGCCGAGCAGGGTCAGTGCCAGGAGCAGGCTGGTGCTCAACGCCTTCCATGGTTCGATCATCGTCCGGGTCCTTTCATGGCGGTCGAGCCGAGTCTACCCATCATCGCCTGATGGCGTGATGGGAGGTCTCTGCGTACCCTTCATGCATGACTTGGCGACTGACAGCACATTCGATCGCGCTCATCGTCCTCCTGCTCCTGACAGCAGGTTGCGCTCCGAGCATCAATCGCCGGGTGCCGGATGGGCCATGGCCCTGGGTCCCCACGGAAGTCTCGTTCCACAAGCTTTCCCGCTTCATCGAACGTGACGGCGTCGAACAGCTTTCCCTCCGAATCGAGTTCGACGATGCCGATGGTGATCCGGTCAAGTTTCCCGGCCAGATTCTCATCAGGGTCACACCCGAGAACACACTCGATCAGTCATGGACCTACACCTACGACCTGTCCGACCTTCAGACGAATGCCGAGTACTGGGATCATGTCACCTCGACCTACCGATTCGAGCTTGAGATCGGCTGGGACGATCCACCTCTTCCCAGCAACGACATCCAGATCCGCATCTCCGCCGATTCGCCCGAGACCGGTCCGTTGACCGCTTCGATGATCACCTGGCGAGGGCGAGGCTGACTCGATCCGAGATCACTCACCAAGACCGAGCTGGCGATACTTCTCCCGATACTTCCGCAGCTGCTGCTTCTGTCGGTCATCAAGGTCGATCCTGCGACCATCGATGAACGCGACCAGGGTCTCCGACGTGATCTCCATGGGATTGCCGGTCGTCACCAGCAACGTCGCGCACTTGCCGGGCTCCAGTGATCCGATTTCCGAATCCAGACCCATGATCTCGGCCGGCGAAAGGGTGATCGATCGCAGGGCTGCGCCTCTTGGCAGGCCGTGTGCTGCCGCGGTCGCCGCGTGATGGGCGAGCCATCGTTCGTGGGCCGGCTCGCCCTCGGAATTCCCGATCGAGAAGAGGACACCCGCCTCATGGAGTTCCGAGGCCGTCGTGAATGGTGAGTCCGTTCGGTCATGACGATTGAGGGGCAGTCGAAGGGTGCCACGCAGGATCACGGGGATGTCCTGTTCCGCGAGCAGTTCCGCGCAACTTCCCGAACCGTTGGCACCGACGATCACGATCTTCAGGTCGCGCTTGTTCGCCCATGAGATCGCGGATTCGATCTGGCTTGCTCGTGACGCGTCGATGAAGACCGGAAGGTCGCCGTCGAGTACCGGCTTCATTGCGGCGAATCGTGCGTTGAACGGGACGGTCTCGTCATGTTCGCGCGCGTTGTTCCATGCTTCCGCATCGTCGAAGAACGTGGAGATCTCCTCGATCTGCTCCGCGCTTCGCGACGACTGGTCGAATCCGCTCCTGCGGGACCACCGTGAACTGATCGGGTGGACCAGGGGCCAGTTCACCACGATCCCAAGGGAGCGTTCCATCACCAGGTCCTCGGTCGTCCATCCATCGAGTCGAATCGCGGAGGGTTGTCCGCCGATGGTTCCTCCGGAGGGAAAGACGAGCGCGGTGAGGATGCCGGCACTTCTTGCGACGGGGATCAGGTCGCTGTCCGGGTTGATGGCCAGCCATGTCGTGACCTCGGGGTGCTCGTTGTCCAGCTCCCTCCGGTCATCGGTGGCGTCCACCTGCATGGTCTCGATGAGCCCGAGCTGTGTCGGACCGGCGACCAGTCCGGGATAGACGTGCAGTCCGCTTGCATCAAGGATCTCGTATCCCTCGAGGTCCTCGGGTGTCCCGGATCCGACCGATGTGATCCTGCCGTCGACGAACAGCACGTGTCCGTTCTCGATCAGGAGCTCCTCGACCCCGTCGACTTCGGCGGGCGGGTTGTGCACCGTCGCGTTGAGAATCGCGATCGGTCGGGCCTGTTCGGGTGCTGGGATCTGCCGTGACTGCGCGGACGCGTTCATGCAGGTCGCGAGTGCGGCAAGTGTCGCCAGGGTGGTCAGTCGTCGATTGATCTGATTCTTCATCGTCGGGCCTCCGTTCCGAGCATGTCCACTGCATCAGCGATGTCACTGCAACCACAATCCCCTGCGCGAAGCTCGTTCGGGTTCTGTCCCCGCCTGACCAGTTCGTAGAGGAAGTCCTCGCGGGCTTCGAGCATCCTCGCCAGGGTCGAGATCCGACCACCATCGACCGGTGGTCCCCAGCGCCTTCGTCCGCCTGGTCCGCCTGGTCCGCCGCGTCGGAAGCCCGATGCTCCGGCTTCATCGCCGCCTGGTGCCTTCTGTTCCGTGGTGGTCAGGCTTGCGAGGAGCTCGCCGCGCCGGGCGGCGTCCTCGTTGCCCAGCCGTTCGTTCTCCTCGAGGTCGTAGTACTTGCGGCCGTCGATCCAGGTCTGTTCGCATCGTGTGAAGGTGCTGAGCGGATCGCCGTTCCAGATCACGAAGTCCGCGTCCTTGCCGACCTCGATCGAGCCGGTTCGGTCGTCGATGCGCAACTGTCGTGCAGGATTGATGGTGACGAGCTTCAGGGCTTCGTGCGGCTCCAGTCCGCCGTACCGGACCGCCTTGGCGGCTTCGGTGTTCATGCGCCGGGCGACTTCGTTCGAATCGCTGTTGAAGCTGGTCAGGACCCCGACTTCGGTCATCAACGCGCCGTTGTAGGGGATCGCGTCCATCACCTCCATCTTGTACGCCCACCAGTCGCTGAAACTGCTCGCTCCGGCTCCATGTTCCGCGATCGCATCGGCGACCTTGTAGCCCTCGAGCACGTGCTGGAGGGTTCCGATGGTGAAACCCCAGCGATCGGCGGTCCTGATGAGCATCAGGATCTCGTCCTGCCGGTAGCTGTGGCAGTGGATGAGTCGTTCCCCGTCGATGATCTGCACCAGGGTCTCGAGCTCGAGATCACGCCGAGGCGGCATCATGCCTGCGCGTTCCTCGTCGCTCAACGAGTCCCATCGGTCTCGTGCCGCGTCGTATTCGCTTGCCGCACGGAACGCATCCTCGATGAATGCCGCGACACCCATGCGGGTGTCCGGGTACCGGTTCTCCGGGCGGACGACGTTCTCACCCAGTGCGAACTTGATCCCGGGCATGGCTCCATCCATGTGCATGGCCTCGGCCGGTGCGCCCCATCGAAGCTTGACGACCGCGTTCTGTCCTCCGATGGGGTTCGCTGAACCGTGCAGCTGGTTGGCGGCGGTCAGTCCGCCGGCAAGCTGTCGGTACCAGTTGATGTCGTCCGGGTCGAGCACGTCTCCGATGCGGACTTCAGCAGTGTTGTTCTGCATGCTCTCGTTGACGCCGCCATCGATGCCCGTATGCGAATGGCAGTCGATGAGGCCCGGGGTGATGTGCTTCCCGGTCGCGTCCTCGATCCTCACGCCGTCCGGGACGACGAGTTCACTGCCTACCGCGACGATGCGTCCGTTCCGGACCAGGAGGTCCGCCGTCTCGAGGATGCCATCCTCGCCAGCGGTCCAGATGCTCGCATTCCTGAAGCACACTGATTCCTCATCCGGTGTCCCGGACCTTCCGTAGGCACCAAGTGGCAGTTTGAGTTCGACGAGTTCCAGGGTCTCTTCCCCTTCTTCCGTCTCCTCTTCCCCGTCTTCCGTCTTCTCTTCCTCGGCCTCTTCCTCGTCCTGTTCCACCGGGACGACCATGAAGAGGATCGAGTCACCCGAGGCGGTCTCGCCGTAGCCTCGAAGTTGATCGCCGATCAGGACGGCATCGAATCGAACCGACCCCTCGACTTCGAAGGCGCTGCCATCGATCACGCCTTCAAGACCCTGGTCGGTGAACTGCACGTTGCGTGCCTTCCAGCTCTTCTCTTCCTCGGCTTCGCCCTTCGCTTCGCCACCGGGCCCACCCGGTCCACCGGGCCCACCAGGACCACCGGGACCTCTGCGGCGACCAGTCCATGGCCGGTTCCCCGCCGGAGCCTCTTCGACGGCAGCCTTGTCTTCCTCGGCCTCTTCGGATTCCTCGGCCTCTTCGGTTGCTTCCGGAGCGACGTCGTTCGTTCGTTCGCTGACCTTGAAGGATCGCGCGCTTCGATCAATGGTGACATCACGTTCGAGTTCCCCGATCGTGAGTCGGCCCTTGGCGGGGAATGCAGGTGGTGCACCGGCGGAGATCTCGTGGCGCCGTCCGGCGATCCAGACCTCCCTGATCTTGTCTCCGGGTTCGAACAGGTTGCCTTCGACCAGCACGATGTTGGCGATCCGATCCGCCTCGATCGTGCCCAGCGTGTCCTCGACACCGAGCAGCCTGGCGGGCGTCGTGGTGAGTGCGTCGAGCGCGGCATCCTCCGAGAGTCCCGCCTCGATCGCCTTGGCAAGGTTGGCTCGGAAGTCGCCTCGGTTGGCGAGCCGATGGCTTGTGAGTGCGATGTCGACTCCGGCGTCGTCGAGTCTCCGGGCGTTCTCCGGTGCATGCTTCCATGTGAGAAGCGTTCGGAGGCTCACGCTTTCCGCGCTTCGTGCTCCCTTGACGTCGGGCTTCGAGGGGAAGGACATCGGAACGATGACCGGAAGGCCGGTTTCCGCGATCTCGTCGACCCTGCGGAACTCCGTGCCACTGCCCAGGAGCATCGCGTCCAGTTCGAACTCCTCCGCGAGTCGAGCGCCACGAAGCGCCTTGATCTCGCTGGAGGCATCGATCACGACCGGTTCACGACCTTCAAGGACGTCCTGCAGCGCATCAAGCGCGCGCGCATCGACCGGTGGTTCGTTCCCCTCCGGATCGTCTTCCCAGACCGCAGTGCACGCACCGTGCCATTGCGCATCCGAGAGGACCTGCCGAATCAGGGCCGCGACACCCATGTTCGAGTTCGGATACTGCCTGGCACGCCAGCCTCCCGTGGACTCGACGCCGATCAGCTGAGGGCGAACGCCCCCCGGCGACCTGACATGTGACGCATCCTCGTCCAGCAGGACCACCTGACCGGTTCCTCGGAAGATCCGATCCGATGGCACGACCAGAGCGGTGCAGAAACCGAGGTTGCGCAGGCTCGCACCATCATCCGACAGGCGGTCGGGAAGGGAGGCGACATCCAGCTGCGGAACGACGTTGGTGTTCGGGTACGCGCCCTTTTCCGAAGCCACCGCGGTCGCCGTCTCGCTGGTGTCGATCTGCAGCGCACTCTCGATCAGGCCCGGATAGGCGACCATGCCCGTGCGGTCATGGATGCGGTAGTCGGGTGGGATCTCGATCCCTGCACCGACCCCGACGATCACACCGTCCGCGAGGAGGATGATGCCATCCTCGATTCGTTCGCCCGAGCGGGGAACGATGTCGACCCCGATGAGGGCGTCACGTCGGAGTTCCGGTGTTCTGATGGTGGTGGTCGTCGCTTCCTGCGTGAGGCCTGGGGTGGCTGCACCAAGCAGGACGATGATCGAGACAAGGAAGAAGGCGATCTGGATGGGGCGCATGTGCCGGTCCTCGAGAGTTCCACGAACGAGTGAGTGGGTGTTCGATACTCGAGTTTAGACGGAGCGAGCCTGGTTCAAGTGACTCTTCCCGGTCTGTCTGCCAATCCACAAATGAACAACGGGATGCGGCTTGCCGCATCCCGTTGTGGTCGATCTTGGTTGTCCTGTCGGTGTCAGAGCAGTTCCAGCTCGTCCAGCAGGTTGCCAACCGCGTTCTCGAGGTTCTGGGGGGTATCCAGGGAGCCATCTTCGATGGCGGCTCGTGCTGCGATCACCAGCTCCTGGCGGACCTCGGGCAGTGCCTTGATCCTGGAGAGGTGTCGAGCGTGTTCAGAGATCTCGACCCGGTCACCGGCGTGGACGTCGCGCGATGGGGTCTGTTCAGTGGTCCGGTTCGGACCAGCGTCCTCCACGCGCCCAGAAGCAACGAAACTACTGATGCCGTGGGAGTTTGGAGAAGTGCCAATGTGGCCGATGTCTGTCATTCGGGTGCTACTCCGGGCGCGGGCTGACCGACTGGCCAGAACCGCGGAAAAGGGGGATCATGTGCTGGACGAGGGCTGAGCGGGACGTTCGGGATTGCTCAACCCCTGCACCATTCATATCGTCGAGTCAGGTCGTTTTTCTTGAACGATCTCCTTGGGACGCCTGAGATCTGTAAGTATTTGTAATAAAGAGACTTGAAGGAATTGGCCCATGAGTCCGACCCGACCCGTATCTGGTCGAATCAAGCGTTCGCGAGGCGCTGAATTCAGCTGGTCCGGAAAATCGCATCCACGAGCCTTCAATCGGGTCCTTTTATCGCCCGCAAGGTCTTACGCTCGGCCTTGGCTCCTGCTTCTCGGTTTTTCGGTTTTTCTTCAAATCGTCGTTCAGCTGACCGGATGCGCTCCCCAGGGAGGCCCCAGCGGCGCGTCAGGAGCCAATCGATCCAGTGACATGGCACTCTTCGATCCGTCCGAAGAGGTCTTCCGAACGGAGCAGGCACCCGACTCGGGTTCACCGGAACCCGGTACGCGTTCGACCCCAGAGGGTCTCGAATGGTCGATCGCCCTGATGACGGTGTCCGGAGGTGACCACCGAGCCATCGCGATGTCCGCTCGACGCGACATCGTCGAGCGCTACGCGTCCCTCAAGGACATCTTCGTGGATGACATCAAGAGTGGTTCCGGGGTCTTCTACGGTCGATTCGCCAGCCCATCCGATCCAGCCTGCCGGGAAGCGGTCCAGAAGATCCGTGCGTTGACTCTTTCCAACGGGCAACCGGCCTTCAGCCGGGTCATCCCGGCGCGCCCTCTTTCGGGGACCTCCGGGGCGCTCCATCCCCATGATCTCCGTTCCCTGAGGGCGCAGCTCGGTCGACGACATCCGGTCTACACCCTCCAGGTGGCCCAGTGGGGGACCTTCGGGGACGAGTCCATCGACTACATCGAGCTGCGCAGGAAGGCGGAAAGTTCCGCTCGCAGTCTTCGTGCTCGAGGCGTCGATGCGTGGTTCCACCACAATTCGGCCCTGCGCCTCAGTTCGGTCAACATCGGGTCGTTCGGTCCTGACGCGTACGATCCTCGCAGTACCCTGTATGCGCCTGAAGTGGAGCTCGTGATGAGCCAGTTCCCTCATCTTCTCGTGAACGGGGAGCCGCTCATCAATCCACGTTCAGGGAAGAACCAGCCTCCTTTCCTCGTCGAAGTGCCTCGTTGAGCCTCATGCCGTGACCATGCCTCCTTCCAGACAGCTCCAGGGACACGAGCCCACCACCGCACTCCTTCGCGAAGCGGTGTTCGGCCCGCGCTCCATGCCCACCTGGATCTTCGGAGGCCCCTTTGGTGTCGGGAAGTTCACCACCGCTCGTCTGCTCGCGGGACTCCTCCTTGATCCGGAGACCCGGGAGGAGGACATCAAGGCGTTCAGGCCTCGTTCGGATACCGACTCCGGAATCCTCTTCGACGCCGGAACACACCCGGATCTTCACGTGGTCTGCAAGGAACAGGCGCTCGAATCGCCTGATCCCCAGGTGCGTGATCGAAAGCAGCGAAGCATTCCGGTCGCCGTGTTGCGCCAGCAGATCATCGGCGGCTCGATCGAAGGACATGTCTTCGATGCACCTGCCTACATGAAGCCCACCCGTGGGACCGGCAAGGTGTTCATCATCGACGAGTCCGAACTGATCGATTCGCGCGCACAGAACCTGCTTTTGAAGACCCTCGAGGAACCTCCGCCTCGAACCTGGTTCATCCTCGTGACGACGCGAGCCGATCGCCTGCTCCCGACGATTCGAAGCCGTTGCCAGACCGCATCGTTCCAGTCGCTTGATCCTGATGCGATGTCCCGGTGGCGAGATGACCTGGAACTCGAGGTGCCGGACGAGGAGCTGGCCTGGGCGATCGATTTCTCCCAGGGTTCCCCCGGTCTCGCGATCGCATCGATCGCCGAAGGGCTCTTCGAATGGAACCAGACCTTCGCACCGATGATCGAGGAGCTTGCCGCCGGGGGGTTCCCCGCGAACATGGCCGAGGAGATGGAAGCGTGCATCGAGGCTTCTGCCAGTGCAGCGGAGAAGGCCGACGCCCAGACGAGCAAGCAGGCCGCAGGGCGCAAGGCGATGGGACTTCTGGTCTCCCTGCTGTCCGCGCTGATGCGCACCCACCTCCATGAGGCGGTGGAGACGTCTGGTGACTCCCGCCGATGGGCGAATGCGATCGAGGCGCTCGCCACCGCCGAAGGGCAGGTCGAGTCGAACGTCAACCGGAAGCTCGCGCTCTCCGGGCTGGTGGCATCCCTGGCCGATCAGCTCGCACCGAGCAGCAGGGTGTCCGGTTGAGCGCTCCTCACCGCGAGGTCGAACGGGTCTACATCCTCGATCGAATGCCCGAGCTTCCGACCGGACATGAGGTCTGGCTGATCGAACAGGGCTACCTCGTGCCGGCTCCTGACAGTGAACCCGGGACCGTTCCCGAGGGCCGGATCCGACGGTGTGAACTCCCTGACGGGTCCGTCGAGTACACCCACACCGTCAAGCAGGGGATGGGGCTGGTCCGTGAGGAAACGGAACGTTCGCTCTCCGGGGAGGCGTTCGACCGGCTCTGGCCGAGTACCGAGGGCCGACGGATCCGCAAGCAGAGGTTTCGGGTCCCGCATGAGGGTCTGGTCTGGGAGCTGGATCGCTTTCTCGGCATCGACCTGATCCTGGCCGAGGTCGAACTGCCTGACCCCGAGCACCCGGTCAGTCCACCGGACTGGCTCCAGCCTCGGATGCTCCAAGAGGTCACGGAGGACCCCCGATATCGCAATTTCGAGCTTGCCAGACGAAACGGGCTGTTCGATCAGGACTCGGGGGCGGGATGAGGGTGACCTCGGCCCCTTCCCTGAGTACCATGGGTGCTTCGATTGAACCTGATTTCGGAGTGTTTCATTGAGTCAGTTCCGCTGCCAGATCGTGACCCCGTCCGAATCCTTCCTGGATGAGATGGTCAATTACGTCAGCTTCCCGGCCTGGGATGGCCAGGTTGGTGTCATGCCTTCGACCTCCGCCTTCCTCACCGAAGTCGGCGCAGGATCGCTCAGGATCGACTTCGGCAACGGTTCTCGTCACTACCTGCTGGATGGCGGCTTCGCCCAGATGCAGGACGACGTGCTGACGCTGCTCTCCGATTCGATCACGCCGGCGGACCAGATCGACTTGTCAGGCGCCCAGGAAGAGCTCCAGAAGGCCAACGCCACTGCTGTCGAGCCCGGTCACAACTCCCCTGACGAGCGAAAGACGATCGAGCATGCCCAGGATCGCGCCAACGCGAAGGTCGCCCTCGCCCAGATGGGTTCCTCCCGAGCAGGCTCGGTCTGACCCTCGGAGGGTCCTGTTGCGTCGATACACCCTCGTAATCTGCTGGATCGGATCCCTTTGAACCGATGACGGAAGTGATGCTAGATACAGAACCGGATGTTGCTGAGATGGTCGAGGAAACAAGCGGGCCCCTGGCCCCCGAAACCCTTGACGCCCACGTCGAGGCACTGCTTCTGGCCGCTGATCGTCCACTGACCGAACAACGGATCGCGGACCTCCTCGAACTGAGCACCGCACATGGTGACCGGGAGGATGCTGGAGACGAGGCATCCGATGGTGACGATGCGCAGTCGGACAAGACCACGGAGCTGTCGCCCGTCCAACAGATTCGTGGTGCGATCGGCCGGTTGAACGAGAGCTATGGGGAGACATCCCGCGCGTTCCGCATCGTTCAGGTCGCCGGTGGTCACCAGGTCATGACCCTTCCGGAACACGGCGAGCTCCTGGCTCGACTGCGCGGCGATCGGCAGATGTCACGGCTCACCCCTGCGGCACTCGAGACCCTCTCGATCATCGCCTATCGCCAGCCCGTGCTCCGTGCCGATCTCGAGGCGATTCGAGGCGTGGCCTGCGGCGAGGTGCTTCGTGGCCTGCTCGAGCGCAGACTGGTCCGGATCGTCGGCCGAGCCGAGGAACTGGGTCGCCCCATGCTCTACGGCACCACCAAGGAGTTCCTGCAGGTCTTCGGCCTCGGGACCCTGAAGGACCTGCCCAGGTCCGAGGACCTGTAGGGTCGCACGCCATCATGCCGTTTGCAGGTGGTTCTCGCGTTCGTGCAACGTAGAGATCGTTTCGCGATGTGGCAGTATCCAGGCGCGAACCGCATCTCGCATCACGTCATAGTCATCGGCGGTCCTCACCCGCTCCTTCATCGGCTTCACGTGCCCCATCGTCTTGCCGTACCGGCTGATCCTGCACTGCATGGCACGAATGCCGAGTTGTCGCGGCGCATGAGCCTCGAGGAGGTCGATGTGTCGAAGGATGATGCGGCACTTCTCGTTGAAGGAGGGTTCGGGACCGGCGACGCCGGTCTGGAGAAGTTCCCAGGCCTGTCTGAAGAGCCACGGCGTCCTAAGCGCACCGCGGCCGATCATCACCCCGGCGCATCCCGAGACCTCCATCAACCTCGTGACATGCTCCGGCTCCGTCACGTCACCGTTGCCGATGATCGGGATCGACCGGACTGCCGCCACCACCTCGCCGATCGCCTCCCAGTCGGCACACCCCGTGAACTTCTGGGCGGTCGTTCGACCATGCACGGTCACCGCCGCGATTCCGGCTTCCTCCAGATCCCTCGAGAGACGCGGGCCGACCAGGTGATCGTCGTCCCAACCGAGTCGGATCTTCGCGGTCACCGGGATCTTTCCCGATCCATGCCGACGGACCGTGTCGATGATCCGTTCGACCAGCCTGACCGTGGAACAACAGTCGCGCAGCAGCAGGGATCCACCATTCTTCTTCGCGACCTTGTCGACCGGGCAGCCCATGTTGATGTCGATCACGCGTGCGCCGTGGTCGATCGCCCAGGCTGCCGCTTCCGGGAGTGGATCGGAGGCGTTTCCGTAGAGCTGCATGCCAAGGGGCTCGTCCAGCTCGTTCGTCGCCGTGATGTACCGTGCCTTCGGTGCACCAGCCAGAATGGAACGGCAGTTCACGAGATCCGTGTAGGCGATCCCCACGCCACCGATTTCCCTGCAGAGGATCCTGAAGGGAAGATCGCAATGACCGGCGATTGGTGCCAGCAGCAACGGAGTATCGATTGTGAGCGAGCCGATCTTCATGTGTGGTCACCACGCCGGGATCCTGCGCAGGCTCAACCGAGCACGCCGGGTGCTCCGCCGACCGCTCCGCCGCAATCCGGGCATCGGTCATCCTCGAGCTCCCGATCATAGATGCAACCGCAGTGCGGGCAGGCAAAACCTCCGGAGTTCCGGACTTCCCGTCCTCTTGCCCTGATCTCCCGCCGTCGCCGGTATTCGAAGGGCAGTCCGATCAGCAGGATCAGCAGTGCCGCCGGGATCGCCGTCGCGATGACGGTGTAGCTGAAGATCGTGCCGCCCTTCCAGAGGTACCAGCTCCAAAGCCCGACCTCGAGAAGCAGCCAGGCAATCAGGGTCGCCTTGCCCAGGTAGGGGACGATGAGGTGCATCATCCCGCCCAGGAGGGCGGCGATGCCGAGGATGGCGATGGCGGTCAGGGGTTCGATCATGGCTGGAGCGTATCCTCGAAGGTGCAGTCCCCGTTCCCGATCGTCCAGTCACGTCCGAAGAATCCGGCGGCCCGCATCACTCCTTGATCTCGATCCAGCATGGCATCATCGAAACGATGCTTCGGATCTGGCGGGGTCCTGGAAAGGCCGGTGTTCATGCTTGCGACGCTCCGTGCGTTCATGTGGATCCCATGTCAAGTGTCGCATCTTCAAGCTGGTAGAGCCCCATCAACCAGTTCCCGATTGCGAAGGGGCGCACTTTCATGCGGCCCGTGACGGTACCGAATCGGACCAGGTGCCGACTTCTCATGTTGATCGGCTTCCGAAGTCCGGTCTCGATGCAGTCGAAGGGAGTGGGGGGAAGCCCGATGCAGCAGCCGTCCCAGCGGTTCAAGGTGAGCAGCACCTCATCCACGGTCTCCTCGAGGAGGGGAGAGGAGTAGTACCCGTCGAGTCGCACCCAGGCACCATCGAGGAGTTCGATGTGGGCGGGTGGATCGAGTTCTCCCTTGGCGGCGTCGATGGTCGAGCGTGCGCTGGCAAGCAGTTCCCAGGAGATCGTGTAGGGATCACGTTCGGTGCCATTGCCTCGCAGGATGTACTTGCCGCCCAATCGGATCGATCTGTCATCGATCCGCTCGACAATCGACCGTTTCGGAGTCTTCGCTTCGGTCGGTTCCGGTTCCGATTCCGGTTCTGGTTCCGGTTCGGGCTCCGGATTCGGCACCGGGGCTGGCTCCAGCGGGACGACCGGCATTGGTGGCATGGACTCTTCCGGGAGCGTTCGTGATTCCTGCACCAGAGTTTCGTCCACCTCGGCTGCGGTCTGACTCGAACTGTCGCTGCGCGGGGATGCGGTGCCTGCTCCGTCACCGTCATCGACGACGATGACGATGCCTCCGGCAAGGATGATGCACAGGCAGATACCGAGAAACACGCGCATGGGTTCAGGGTACCGTCCCCGAGGTGGGGAAGCTCAATCGAAGATCGACTGGAGGATCAGGTCCCGGACCATGGTGCATGGAATCGGGGTCTGCTGGTCGGAAGCCCCGTTCGCGATCAGGACCGCCTCGTGTCCCGGAGCGGGTGTCGTTCGACCGTGGGAACCACGCACCAGCCGATCGTCGAGTGGGATCACGTCGAGCAGGGTGCGGATCCCCATCTTCATCAGGAAGAGCTTCCACGCGGCCCTGAGTCGACTGCTCATGAAGAGTTCTCGCGGGTCGTACCCGGGCTTGGCGTGGATGTCGACGGTTCGTGCGTAGTCCGGTGCACGTCGCTCATCAAGCCACCAGTCGTAGGTGAACCAGGCGTCTGCGGTGCTGACCGCGACGAGGTCACCGCTGCGTTCGTGCGCGAGCCCCGCTTCCTCGAGTTCGTCCCTGCCGAGGACGCGTTCGACGCCGTCGACGCCTTCGAGCAGTGCACGGATCGACTCGATCTCCGAATCGCATCGAACGTAGACATGGGCGATCTGGTGATCCGCGATCGCAAGGGCCCGACATTCGTCCGGAACCAGCATCTCCCGGCCGAGCTCCTCCCGCAGTTCGAGATGGCCATGCTCCCGGAGGATCCGGTTCAGGGCGACTCCGCGGGTGACCGGTTCGATCCCGTATTCACTCACCAGGATCACGCGGACCCCTTCCCGGTCGAACCGCTCGACCAGTCGTGCGACTTCGGCATCGACCTCGCGCAGGTGGTTCGGGATCTCCGGGTGTCCGGGGCCGAGCTTCTGGAGGCAGTAGTCCAGGTGCGGCAGGTAGACCAGCTGCAGTGTCGGCTTGCACGTCTCCTCGACGTCGAGTGCGGCGTTCGTGATCCAGCGCGTCGATTCGATGTTCGCTCCCGGCCCCCAGAACCTGAAGAGGGGGAACGTCCCGTGTCTGGCCTGGAGACGATCACGAAGTGACCCCGGCCTGGTGAGGCAGTCCGGCACCTTGCGGCCGTTGGCGCGATAGATCGGACGTGGTGTCACCCAGGTGTCCACGTCGGAATTCATCGCGTACCACCAGCAGATGTTCGCACAGGTGAAGTCGGGATCCCGTTCACGCGCGGTGCGCCAGACCGGATCCGCCTGCACCAGCTTGTTGCTCTGCTTCCAGAACTTGACCTGGCCTTCGGTCCGGTCGTACCACCCGTTGCCGACGATTCCGTGTTCGGAGGCCGGCGCACCCGTGAGCATCGAGGCCTGGACGGTCGTCGTCACCGCGGGCAGCGTGGTCGACATCGTGTGCACGCCACCGGATCGATCGGCAAGGGCCTTGATCGCCGGGGTGTGTTCCCCGATCAGGTTCGGGGAGAGTGCCACGACATTGAGAACGGCGACTCGGTTCATGGTGTTTCAGGTTCCCGCGATCCGTCGGTGTCCCCACACGGTGACGAAGAAGAGGCCGAGACAGGCCAACGACGTCCACAAGGGTAACTGCATGTGCACCGCCAGGTTCGCATCGATCAACGGGAATGCCGCGATCCACATCAGGATCGAACGAGTCGGCCTGGTTCGATCCGACCGATAGCGCATGGTCGCGACGATCAGCCATCCGATCGTGAGCAGCGCCACGACGATGCTCGCGAGGATGTTGGTCATGATCGGTGCGAAGTACGTCCAGAATTCATCGTTCGTGATGGACCGTGCGAAGTACACGTTCTCCGCGAACCAGTAGCAGCCGAGCAGGAGCAGCAGGGCGGACGGGAGGAAGGTGCTCGCCAGACACAGGTTCTCGAGTGACCGCTTCATGGGTGGTCGACTGGAACGCTCGAGTCGGTCCGCATCGAATCCAATGCCGCATTCCGAGCAGGTGGTCGCATCAGTGGGGCAGGGGAATCCGCATTGGTAGCAGAAGCGTTCGTTGCCCGGATCCGCGACCTCGCCGCGGGCGATCCGACTGAAGCCCGCGACGTACAGGAAGATGCCGATGATGAACGGGAGGAACGGCCAGTAGACCATGCCGTTGAGGGATGTGTATCGATCCCATTCCACGGCGAGCGTACTGGTGGATTCCGCCGCTGCCAGGAGGCACGTGACGTACACCATGGCCCGACATCCGCCCATGAGGAAGACGGTCCAGCTGCTGGTGAGGTGGGACCGGTTGTAGAGGACGATGAGGATGACGAGGAGGACCGCGGCTGCGAGTCCGGTCGGGATGCCACGAGGAAGGTCGCCCGTACCGAGGAGCTGATCCGCATCCGCCACGAGGAGCAGACCCGCCGTCACCATGACGACCGCGACCTTGACAGCGGTCTGGGCCGCGATCCGACCTGATGGAATGGGCCTGCCCGGACGTTCTTCACGGTCGATGGTTCGGTCGAACACATCATTCAGGATGAACCCCGCCATGTAGAACAAGGCGATCGCGCCCGTCAGCGTGATGAGTGGAGACCAGGCGCCAGACATCGCGTTGACGAAGAACTGCCATCGCATGGATTCCACCGCCGTCAACGTGACCAGTGCCCCGCCGAGTACCGTGGGGAGGTTGGATGCGCGGGTGATCTCGAGCCAGGCCTTCGTCCGGGGTGTCATGGTCGATCCCCGGCGAGCAGGCTGCGTGTGAAACGGAGTTCCTCGGCGATACCACCCGCAAGATCCTCCTTGAACAGACCGCCCGGCAGCACGCCCCAGGCGTAGGTCTCGACCTCGAGCATGGGAAGGTCTCCCCCGAATGCATCGAAGCATGCCTTGATCTGATCCTGGGTCGTGTCGATCAGCCCGAGTGACTTCGCGAAGACCGGGACATGGAAATGCACCCGCCATCGGCCGCTCGGTCCGTGCGCCTCGAGTGCCTCCGGCAGATCCTGGTGGAAGCTGCTCTCGCCTCCTGTGTTCCTGACCGTCGTCTGGTGCAGGTACTTCGGTTCGACGAATGATCGGAGCTGCGCCATCGCCTCGGCGCGCTGGTCTTCCTCGAGTCCGTCGAAATCAAGTTCCGGGCAGGCCGAGACCTGGATCTTGCCGACGGAGATCCCTGCGGAGTGATAGGCCTCGATCGCCGCCTGCTGTGGTTCGAACATGACCGCGGAGTGACAGACGTCGTGGCACACTCGGAGGTGTCGCCGGGTGGATTCCGGAAGTCGCTCGAACAGTTCAATGACATCACCGGCGGTGTCCAGCACGCAGCCCGGTTCCGGTTCAAGGTCCACGTGGATCAGTCTTCCGGTCCGCTCCTCGAGCCGTTCAAGTTCCTCCGCGGCGGCGGTCAACCGGTTCACCGCGTCATCGAGTCCCTTGAAGCCTGCGCGCCAGCCGAGGGGGAGGGTGGAGATCGAACCCTCCTGGAGGTCGTCCGGAAGGAGCTCCGCGAGTATGCCTGCCAGGTGCATGGTGTACTCGAAACGTTCCGCCGTGTTCCATTGCGGTTCGTATACCGCATGCTTGACCACTTCGGCGTGGAAGTTCCCCTGGGGGAATCCGTTCAGCGTGAAGACATGCAGACCCATCGCATCCAGTCGATCCCGGAGTCGTCTCGCACCCTCGTTCTCGATGACTTCACGCGCCGTGCGCTCCGGCAGCCAGAGCCCGATGCCGAGCCGGTCGTTCCCGAGGGATCGGGCGACTGCAACGGCGTATCGCTCGAGATTCTGCAACGTCTCCTCGAGTGAATTCCCCGCGTGCACGTTGGTGCAGTAGCCGACCTGGAGTGACTGGTCCTGCATGGGCAAGCCGTTCCTATTCGACCGAGGTACGGAACTTCCCGCTCTGCGACAGGAACCCGAGTGGGTTGTCGTAGGACACCTTGCGGATCATCTCCTCGAAGTGACCGCGCGCCCTGAGTTCCTGCTGGCACTTCGGCACCGCAAGAGGATCGCTCGGACCCCAGTCGCCGGCGCTGTTGATCCAGATCCGTTCCTGTCCGTAGATCTCGAAGATGTCCGCCGCCCGTTGTGGCGTGCACTTCGTGTCGGGGTAGAGGGTCATGCCCGCCCAGAACCCGCGATCGAGGACAAGTTCGACGGTGTGCTCCTCGACATGATCGACCAGGACCCTGCCGGGATCGACTTCCGCATTCTCGAGTGCATCAAGGATCAGCTTCGTCCCCTTGAGCTTGTCCTCGAGGTGGGGGGTGTGGATCAGGATCATCTGGTCGTGTCGCTTCGCGAGGTCGACATGCTCCTCGAAGATCCTGAGTTCGTTCCGGGAGTTCTTGTTGAGGCCGATCTCACCGATCCCGAGGACGTTCGGCTTTTCGAGGAAGTCAGGGATGATCTCGAGGACCTCTCTCGCCAGTCCCAGGTCCTCCGCTTCCTTCGGGTTGATGCACAACCAGGTGTGGTGTGCGATCCCGTACTGCTGCGCCCGCCTGGGTTCGTAGTCGGTCAGGGTCCGGAAGTAGTCGAAGAACCCCTGCGCACTCGACCGGTCGTAGCCCGCCCAGAACGCCGGCTCGGTGATCGCGACGCATCCTGCGAGCGCCATCCGCTCGTAGTCGTCGGTCGTTCGGCTGACCATGTGGACGTGGGGGTCGATGTACACGATGAATCCGTTTCGTTCGCCTGGATCAAGCCTGGTCGTTGGGGTTGAATGCGCCGAGCGCACCCTTCATGGGGGCCTGCTCGATCGGTTCGGTCGAATGATCGCTGAAGGCTTCCTGTACTCTTCGGGCCCGACCCGGGCCGGACTCCAGGAGTTCCTCGATCGCCTTGCGAAAGGCGGTGATCCTGAAGTCATCGACCGTTCCGTCACCAGATCGATCCACGCGATCCAGGAAGGCCGCAAGGTCGATCAGCTTCGCCCGATGTTCGAGGAAGTACCGGTCTATGACCGCTGCGCGGTCCATTGGGCAGTTGGCGTCTGTCATGGGATTCCAAGTCTATCAAGCCGGGGTCGGGTCGCCTCCATCAATGGCGAATACCGGCTTGATTCATCCGGAGCTGCGTTCGAGAAGCAGTTCGACGGCCTTTCGAAGCTTGGGCTGGTCGATTTCGTGGACGTCGACGGGTTCGCCCACGTCGCGTACCAGTGAGATCGTCAGATCCCCTCCGAGATGCTCGCGGAATTCCTCGATCCCCTCGGTCAGTTCATCGGTACGTTGCAGTGCGGCGTGCGACGTCGGCAGTCCCAGTGCTTCGAGCATCGAGAGAGTCCTGCGAACGAGCCCTTCATCGACGATGCCGACGAGACCCGAGTACGTCATGTCGAGGGCGACGCCGATCGCCACGGCTTCCCCATGGCGAAGCTCGAATCCGGTCATCTGCTCGAGCTTGTGTGCGGACCAGTGTCCGAAGTCGAGCGGGCGCGCCTCCGTCAGTTCGAACGGATCACCGCCCTCCGTGATGTGTCGCAGGTGGAGCTTCGCCGATCTTTCGATGATCCCGTGCGATGGATCATCCATCCGGTTCCGGATTCCGTCGAGATTCGCCTCGATCGTCTCGAAGAGTTTCGGGTCCTTGAGGAGGGCGATCTTGACGATCTCACTCAACCCGCAGTGCCATTCCTCGTCATCAAGGCTCTTCAGGAGGTGGAGATCGCAGACCACCGCGGTGGGCGGTGCGAACGTGCCCAGGAAGTTCTTCTTGTTGAAGTGGTTGATGCCGTTCTTCACGCCGACACCCGAGTCGCACTGTGAGAGCACGGTGCTGGGCATCCTGATCAACCTGACCCCGCGATGTGCGGTCGCCGCCGCGTATCCGGCGGCGTCCAGCATCGCGCCTCCGCCGATCACGAGGACCGTCGACTTGCGGCAGATGCGATTGGTGTCGATCCCCTTCAGCACGGACTCGACCACACCGCCGTGGTTCTTGCACTGTTCGCCACCGTCCGCCTCGATGATCTCGCGAAGTTCCGGGAGGTCATCATGAGCACCGAAGTAACCCTGCAGTTCTTCGAGCAGGTCCGGGTTGCCTCGACTGACTCCCTTGTCGACGACGACAAGGAGCCCGCGGTCACCGGTTCGGGAGTTTTCCTCCCCGATCACGTCGTGCAGGATCGTGTTGCCGGCATCGAGTGCCCGGTTGGTGAACTCCAGGCGATGGGTCCACGAGACACCGAATGGTGCGCGGATCGACCCGGGGTTCCCGCCATCGGCGGCGACATCTGCTTGTCTGGGTGGGGTGGTCATGTGGGGGGGCACTGGGTGGTTCCTTACTAGGGTAGGCGAACAGCCCGGCTCAGGTGGCTGAGCCGGGCCGTTCTGGTGCCGCCGGGGCAACCACTCCCTCGGCGTCGGAGGAAAGGCCACGGCGGAGGGGCGGCCACCGTGGCCCACCCGAATGAACATCATTCGGGCTTTATTTCAGCATCAACCGGCATCGGGATCGACGAGGATGAACTGCGTGAGGTTCTCTCGTTCCACGAGCATCCGGATGACCTCGCCGGCCTTCACGGCCTTTCGAATCACCTGTTGGAACTCGTCCACGGAGCTCATCGGGGTTCCATCGACCCGTCGGATCACGTCACCGGGCTGGAGTCCAGCTCGGTCCGCCGGTCCCGAGCCCTCGACGCCTTCGACGAGGACTCCGCGGTCGGATGCGAGTTCAAGGTCCTTGATGTCTTCTTCCTCGATCTCCCTGACCAGGAGCCCGATCGATGTTTCATCACTCGTCCCGCGGAGGAAGCTCTCCAGGTCCCTGGGTCGTTCGATGAGTCGTGCGGAGACGACCCGAGTTGTTCCTTCGCGCACGTACTCGATCGAGAGTTCGGAGTCCGGATCGTGCCTTCCGATCTCCCTGACGAGGTCGATGGGGTTCTCCGTCGGCTGGCCGCCGATCGAGGTGATGATGTCCCCGGGGGTCAGCCCGACCTCTTCGGCAGGCGTGTGGGGAATGACGCTGCTCACGAGCACTGCCTCACCACCCTCGTATCCGAAGGTCCGGGCGAGCTCCTCGTTCATGGGTTGCACGGTGATGCCCAGCCAGCCACGTTCGACCCGACCACTCCTCACGATGCTCGTGGACACTCGATTCACGATCGAGCTGGGGATCGCGAAACCGATCCCGTTGGAGCCTCCACTGCTCGAACGGATCGCGGTGTTGATGCCGATCACCTCTCCATCCAGGTTGACCAGCGGTCCTCCGCTGTTTCCGGGATTGATCGCGGCATCGGTCTGGATGAAGCTCTCGTAGCGAGCGAGTCCCATCTCGTCCCGGCCGACCGCGCTGATGATCCCGGCAGTCACCGTCTGGTTGAGACCGAACGGACTTCCGACCGCCAGGATCCACTCACCGACTTCCGCGGCGTTCGAGTCGCCGAACCGTGCAGGGACCAGGTCCGCCTCTTCGACCCGGATCACCGCCAGATCCGTCTCCATGTCCTTCCCGACGATCGTTCCGGCGACCCTTGTTCCATCATGGAACTCGACGAGGATCTCGTCCGCGCCTTCCACGACATGATTGTTGGTGACGATCAGTCCGTCGGCATCGATCACGACGCCGGTCGCACCGCCCTGTCGCGGCGGAAGCTGTGCACCTGGAACCGCCCGCATCCCGCCCGATCCGCCGCCCGCCTGGTGGTAGGGGTGGTTGTCCGTCACCTCGATCGAGACCACCGATGGAGCGACCCCCGCGGCAACCGTCTGGAATGCCCTGGAGAGCTGACGTGCATGCTGCAGTCCGTGCTCGAGATCGGCCCCGTCGAGTGAACGGTTCGTGGCGGCGCTCCCCGAAGTCGTCAGCATGGCTGCCGTGATGGCGGTTGCCAGGGCGAGATCGCCCGACCCGATCCTTCGAGGGATGACTGTTTCCGTCCGCGTGAACCCCATCGTGACTCCTAAGGGGATGCATTCCCCGTCTGGAGATCCCATGACGACGTGCAGTCATGCTTCGCCCGGATCTCGTTTTCCTGAACCCTGGATCCGCCTGTTCGGATCCTCTGGTTGGATACGTCCGGGTCTCGGCGCAGTTCGGCTTTTTGTGTTGGATCCGACTGGGTCGGGGTTTAGGCGCGATCAGCCCGGGAAAACCTGTGCAGGAAGACCGCTGCTGCGACCCCCACGTTGAGGCTGTCGGTTCCGGGCGTCATCGGGATCCTGGCAAGGTGCGAGCAGGCGTCGATCGATTCTCGACCGAGTCCGTCGAACTCACCGCCCATGACCAGCCCGACCCGGTCCGGTGCCGGGATGGTCTCGATGTTCCCGGCATCAGGACCGATCGATGTTCCGATCAGTTCGATGCCGTGCACCGTCTTCAGTTCCTCGAGCGTCCGCTTCCAGTTCGACGACCTGTGGAACGGGATGCGCAGGGCATGACCGATCGAGACCCTGATGCTCTTGCGATACAGGGGGTCGTGACAGTCGGGACTCAGGATCACGGCATCGACCCCGAAGGCGGCGGCGTTCCGGAAGAGCAGCCCGATGTTGTCGATGTTGTTGATGCCGTCGCAGACCAGGATCGTCGCTGGTTCTGACGAGCGGGGGAGGATCTTCTCGAGCGTACGGTCCGACTCGTCCGGTCGGTTGCCGCTCGCGATGACGCCCCTGTGGATGTCGAATCCTACGATCTCGTTCATCACCTCGGAACTCGCGACCAGCAGGTCCGTTCCCGGGCTCTTCGAGTCCCTGACCAACTCCATGACGCGGTCGGCCCGTGCCTCCGAGACCAGGACCGAACGTGTCATCCCCGGGTTCTCGAGCATCACTTCGAGGATGAGCATGCCTTCACCGATGAATCGACCGGGCCGGGTGTCACTGCCCTGGAGGTCGCGATCGCGTACGGCTCGGTACTCCTCTATCGCAGGATCATTCGGATCGGTGATTCGTGTGACGGGATCTGGTGCGCTCATGTCACATTCATCATCCCCGAAGCTCGATGTTCGTGCGTGGTCGGTACACTTCTCTTCATGGCGATTCCCGATGAAGACACTCCAGGCATGTCCTCCTCTCGATCCGGAGAGGGATCGAACTCGCCTGGACCGGTGATCGGACATCCCTCCACGCCCAGCGAGGAGGATCTTCGAGTCGCCGCGATGCTCGAGCACACCATCGACGTTCCCGTGCTCGCATCCGCGGTCGAGGCGCAGGATTCGGCCGATGCCGCGGACACCCTCGAGGCCCTCTCCGGTTCCGATGCCGCCGAGGTGCTCGGGAAGATGGGGGTCGATTCCGCGGGCGAGGCGCTTGCGGAGATGGTGCTCCCGCTGGCCTCGAGCGCATTGGTCGCCCTGATCGGGGACGACATCGGATTTGCCGCAGCGATGCTCGAATCGATGGCGCCCGATGATGCGACCGACCTCCTCCAGGAACTCGACCACGCCGATCGCGAATCCGTGCTCGCGGAGATGCACCCGTCCGCCGCGAATGGATTGCGGAGACTGCTCGACCACCACGAGGAATCCGCGGGTGGCATGATGACCACCGAGTTCCTCGCGGTTCGCGAGGACATGACCGCCGACGAGGCGACCGAGGCGATCCGGCGGAGCGCGGTCGACGATGACCCCCACTTCACGTTCGTGATCGACTGGGAGGGTCACCTGCGCGGCACCCTGAGTCTTCGTCGCCTCCTGATCGCGGATCCGGGCGAGTTGATCAGTCACATCTGCAATCGCGAGGTCGAGGCGATCCCCCCCGAACTGGATCGGGAGGCGGTTGCGAGGGAGTTCGAGAAGTACGACTTCCTCGTCCTGCCGGTGGTGGATGCCGAACACCGACTGCTCGGGGTTGTCGAGGTCGATGACGTGATCGAGATCATCCGGGCGGAATCCACCGAGGACGCCAATCGCATGGTTGGTGCCGGCAAGGAGGAGGCGGTCTACTCGACGGCCCGCGAGAAGCTCAAGGGTCGGTTCCCATGGCTTCTCGTCAATCTCTTCACGAGTTCGATCGCCGCGATCGTGGTGCTGCAGTTCGAGGGTCTCATCACGGAGATCGCGGTGCTCGCGGTCCTCATGCCGGTGATCGCGAACCAGGCCGGCAATGCGGGACAGCAGTCGCTGGCCGTCACCTTGCGCGGCATCGTGCTCGAACAGATCCGTCCGAATCGTGCGATGCCCCTCATCCTTCGCGAGGCGATGGTCGGCCTGATCAACGGAATGCTCGGCGGACTGGTCGTGGGCCTCGTGATCTGCGTGGTCGGTTCCGTGTTCGGCGACGCCAGCTGGCGCCTCGGCGTGGTGGCGGCGCTCGCGATGACCGCGGCGCTCGCGATCGGGACCTTCACCGGTTCATCGCTTCCGCTGCTCATGCGTCGTCTCGGGTTCGACCCCGCGACCGCCTCCACGATCTTCCTGACCATGGTCACCGACTCGATGAGCTTCTTCGTCTTCCTCGGCCTGGCGTCCGCGCTGCATTCCTGGCTGGCCTGAGCACTCGGGCCGAGTCAGTCCTCGTTCGTGTACGCGTCCATGCCCTCGCAGCTGCAGGCGAGGTTGCGGTCACCGAACGGATTGTCGACCCGGGCGACGTGCGTCCAGAACTTGTTGTGGCGGAGCCATGGTGCGGGCCAGGCGGCCTGCTCCCTGGTGTAGGGGTGGGTCCACTCGTCGCTGCCGATCATGCCCATGGTGTGCGGGGCGTTCTTCAGCAGGTTGTCCTCGCGGTCGGCGCTGCCGTCCTCGATCGCCGCGATCTCCTTGCGGATCGAGATGAGCGCGTCGCAGAAGCGGTCGAGCTCGGCCTTGGATTCGCTTTCCGTCGGCTCGACCATCAGCGTCCCGGGGACCGGCCAGCTCATCGTCGGTGCGTGGAAGCCGTAGTCCATGAGCCGCTTCGCGAGGTCGTCGATCTTGATCCCCGCCGACTTGTCGAAGGCGCGGCAGTCGATGATGAACTCGTGCGCGCAGCGACCGTTGTCGTTGCGGTAGAGGATGTCGTAGTGCCCCTCGAGTCGCTTCGCCAT
This sequence comes from Phycisphaerales bacterium, assembly GCA_022447205.1. GTDB lineage: Bacteria > Planctomycetota > Phycisphaerae > Phycisphaerales > SM1A02 > JAKVBQ01. Next base: position 115,729 of record JAKVBQ010000002.1, on the reverse strand, counting down.
GTAGTTGGCGCTGAGGATCGCGATCTCACTCGCGTGGCGAAGCCCCTTGCCGCCCATGCAGGCGATGTACATCCAGGAGATCGGCAGGATCATCGGCGAACCGTAGGGCGCGGCGGCGATCGGACCGATCGCCTGTTCTCCGGCGCTCCTGGGTGCGCGGACCGGGTGGGTCGGCAGGTGCGGGGCGAGGGCGCTGGTCACGCCGATCGGTCCCATGCCGGGGCCGCCACCGCCGTGGGGGATGCAGAAGGTCTTGTGAAGGTTCAGGTGGCAGACGTCCGCGCCGATCTCGGCGGGTCGCGCCAGGCCGACCTGGGCGTTCATGTTCGCGCCGTCCATGTAGACCATGCCGCCGGCCTGGTGCACCAGGTCGCAGATCTCCTTCACGTCATCCTCGAAGACGCCGTGGGTCGATGGATAGGTGATCATGATCGCCGCGAGGGTGTCGCCGCATGACTCGATCCGGGCCTTCAGGTCGTCGATGTCGATGTCACCCTGATCGGTGCACTTCACGGGCACCACGTCCATACCCGCGATGACCGCGGATGCCGGGTTCGTCCCGTGCGCGGAGAGGGGGATGATGCACTTCGTGCGACCGGTGTCGCCACGTGCGGCGTGGTAGGCCGCGATCACCATGAGACCCGCATATTCACCCTGCGAACCGGCGTTCGGCTGGAGGCTCACCGCATCGAAGCCGGTGATCTCCCCGAGCCAGGACTCGAGCTGCCGGAAGAGCTCGAAGTAGCCCTGCGCCTGATCCGACGGGGCGAACGGGTGCATGTTGCTGAAGTTCGGCCAGGTGATCGGGAGCATCTCCGATGCCGCGTTCAGCTTCATCGTGCAGGAACCGAGGGGGATCATCGAGTTCGCGAGCGAGAGATCCCGGGACTGCAGGGTGGTGATGTACCGAAGCAGTTCGGTCTCGGATCGATTGGAGTTGAACACCGGATGCGTCATGTAGCCGCTCGACCGTTCCAGTTCTCCGAAGGCGATCGGTTCACCGGAGAGTGTCTCGAGCGCCGGGACGCCGTTTCCGGTGTCGGTGGCGAAGACCTCCAGCAGGTCCCTGATGTCCGCTTCGGTCACCGTCTCGTCGAGCGTCACGCTGACCCTGCCGGACGCATCATCGGTCCGGAAGTTGATCTTCCGTTCCGCGCCGGCCTTGATGATCGCGTCACGGGTGCAGCCCTCCGCCAGGCGGATCGTCACGGTGTCGAAGAACGGCTTGTCCTCGAGTTCGTGTCCGCATTGACGCAGGCCCTCGGCGAGGGTCGCGGTCATGCGGTTGATCCGCGAGGCGATCGCCCGCAGGCCTTCCGGACCGTGGTAGACGCCGTACATCGAGGCACCGATCGCGAGGAGGACCTGCGCGGTGCAGATGTTGCTCGTGGCCTTGTCGCGCCTGATGTGCTGTTCGCGGGTCTGGATCGCCATCCGCAGGGCCATGTTGCCCTGGCTGTCCTTCGAGACGCCGATCAGGCGACCCGGCATCTTCCGGACCAGCGGTTCCTTGCAGGCCAGGTAGCCGGCATGCGGTCCGCCGAACCCCATCGGAACGCCGAATCGCTGGGTCGAACCGACCGCGATGTCCGCACCCCATTCACCCGGCGAGACCAGCAGGCAGAGAGCGAGCGGATCCGCGGCAGCGACCACCAGCGCACCGGCCGCGGAGGCGCGTGCGGCGAGATCGGAATGGTCCGTGACGTGACCATGGGTGTCCGGGTACTGGACGAGGACGCCCGCCCATGCGCGTGCTTCCGGGTCGAATGCATCTACGGTGTCGACAACGACGTCGATGCCGAGACCGCCGGCACGGGTTTGAATCACGCCGATGGTCTGTGGATGGCAGTTCGCATCAACGAAGAATGATGTCCTGGCATGACGATGGTGCGCGACGCACATCATCATCGCCTCGGCCGCCGCGGTGGCCTCGTCGAGCAGCGATGCGCCTGCGATCGGAAGGCCGGTCAGGTCGGCGACCATGGTCTGGAAGTTGAGCAGTGCCTCGAGTCTTCCCTGTGAGAGTTCCGCCTGGTACGGCGTGTACTGGGTGTACCAGCAGGGGTTCTCGAAGACGGTGCGCAGGATGACCGAAGGCGTCAGCGTTCCGTGGTAACCCATGCCGATGTAGCTTCGCCATGCCTCGTTGCGATCGGCGAGCTGCCTGATCACCTCGAGCGCTTCGGACTCGCCCAGACCATCGGGGCCGGCCGGTACCGTCAGCTCCAGGGGACGTTCGGTTCTGATCGACGGGGGGATCGCTTCCGAGACCAGGGTGTCGAGATCGGTGCACCCCAGGACACCGAGCATCTCGGTCACTTCGAGCGTGTCCGGACCGATGTGCCTCTGCACGAACCGGTCGTTGTGCGCGAAGAGGTTGGTGGAGTTGTTCGGCTTCGTCGTCATGTCGACCCTGCTCGTGGATTCTGTGGTAGTCACGATGTTCCTGGCGTCCCTTGCAGATGGTGCGTGCCGTTCCGGATCAATCGTAAAAGTATAGTTCATCGCCCCGCTTGAACTCACCTCCGAAGGTGGCATTCCTTGCCTGAAACCGGGCGGGGGAGCGGGGTGCTCCGGCGGCCACGGCCGAGCCCCCACCCTCCCAACCGGCCAGCTCCCATGATCGGGCCCGCCGGACGCCGGAACCATCCCTCGGACCCCTGCGGTCCGGACCATTCCTGCCACGAACCGCCGCGGGGAAGTCCTGTCTCCGACCGAGGATGACGGACGTGGTCGAGATCGACCGACGCCTGCTTGCATGAATTGGACGAACCGGCCGGACCCGCACGCGTAGTGAACCCATGATCGAATTCATCGCGTCATGAGGGTCGTGGTGATGCTCGTGCATCGCCCGGATCCGGACCAGCAGAAGCCATGCAGAACGGGGAATTCCCATGGGGTCGATCCGTGCTCCGAAGCGGTTTGCGTTGTGGTCTCGCATTGAAGGCGTCGAGCGTTCCGGGATGTCCGGACGCCGAGATGCCATTCTCTGGCCTGTTCATGAACATCGAAGGGTCGACATGCGCATCATGCGTCGGTGCGGTGTCGTTCATGGTTTCGAGGCCCTCGTCGTCGGCATGACGAGCTGTCGTGAGTCGGGTCGCCTGGCCGGACTCATGGTTCGTGAACGGGAGGCGACCCGCTACTGCGCCAGCGATGAGATCGAACTCGAACGGGTCCTCGGCCTTCGAGACGAGGTCTACCGACGTCTGATGCTCGGATCCCATTCCGCAATCGATTCCGCGGTGGTCACCAGCATGGGCTCCGCCGCCGCGATGACCTGCGGGGCGGCCCGGCGTGCCTGGGGCGTCTCCCTGAGCCGGTTCGTTGAACGACGGGGGATCTCCAATGCGCGCGTGGCGCGCTGGCTGGCGGAGATCGAGGAAGGGACCCTGCTCGAGGACCCTCAGTTCAGACGCAACATACGGGTCGCCTGAAGCGATTGCCCTTCTTCACATGTCGTTCTGCGGTCGACGTTCCGATCAGTCCCAGCGGAACACGCCCTTCTTCCAGGCGTAGATGTAGGCGATGATGCTGGTGGTGATGAAGAACAGGATCCTGCCGAGGAACAGCAGTGATTCGCTGCTTCCCGGTTCGAGCTGGGTGTAGGTGACCGCCCACGGGTAGAGGAAGATGATCTCCACGTCGAACACCAGGAAGGTCATCGCCATGATGTAGAAGCGCACGTTGAAGCGCTTGCGGGTCGACCCGATCGGGTTCATGCCCGACTCGTACGCGATGGCCTTGGTGGAGCCGTCCGCCTGCGGACCGATCATGTGACTCATGATCAGGTTCGCGGCCACGAAGAGCAACGCCATGACGATGATCACCGCCACCGGGAGGTAGTTGGTGAGGTCGAGTTCGGCGAGGGTGAAGATGCTCGTCATTCCGGATCCTTCTTCCGTTCCCCTTCCGGGGTCCGTTTCTGATCCGTGGATGGTATCGGTTCAGCGGCCCCGTTGGCAGCCTCTTTCTCGTCCGATGGTTTATTGCCCGCCAGATCGAGGGTGGCGAGGGCCACCAATCTGGCGACGTTCGCGGCCAGGGGGGCCATGATCCGATCCGCATGGTCGGTGACCTCGTGGTAGTCCTCGTGATCCTCCACGGAGAAGAGCACCGCCTGGACGTTCCGTCGCAGGAAGGGCCACTGGTCGCTGCGTTCAAGCCAGTCGGGGTGCTTGTCGACCTTCAGCCGCAGGCCCACCTGTTTGTTGGCCTTTCGCAGGGCCTTGATCAGGTCCGGGGACCGGCTGGCTCCGTCGATGAAGATCAGGTCCTCCTCGCCGCGGCTGATCATGTCCATGTTGAAGAGACCCTTCACGGACTCCAGGGGGACCGGAGGGTTTTCGGCGAGGTGACGTGAACCCTTGAGTCCCGCTTCCTCGCCGGTGAAGGCGACGAACATCACGCTCGCCTCGAGTCGGTCCCTGATCGGAGCGAGCGCACGTGCGACGGCCAGGATGCCGGCGACGCCGGACGCGTTGTCGTCGGCGCCGTTGTAGATCGTGTCCCTGCCCCTTCGCTCCCTCCGGGGTGGGAGGTGGTCGTAGTGCGCGCCGAGCATGACCCAACCCGCTTCCGGATCGCTTCCCCTGAGCACGCCGATGACGTTCGGCGATGCGTCCTTCGTCTTCATCTCCTGGAACCACGAGTCCTCCGGCATCCCCGGTTCACATCCGGCGGCCTTCATCTGGTCCCTCACCCACTCCGCCGCCTCTCGTGCGAACGGGCTCAGCCAGTAGCGACCGTAGTAGGCGTCGTCCGCGAGGTGATCGACATCGTCCTGAATCATCTTCGGTGTGATCGACCGGATCGATTCGGGCATGTCTCCATCGCCGCTCCGCGCCTCCTGGGCGTACAGGCAGCCGGCGGCAAGCAGTGCGTTGAGGATCACGAGAAGAGCTCCGGTCTCGTTCCTGCGACGTTCAGTTCCGTTTCCATGGCATGTCCGATCCGACAGAGCGTCCCTTCGTCGAACAGTCGGCCGATCAGTGAGGTGCCGATCGGAGTGCCCTTGTCGCTCATGCCGCTTCGCAGGATCAGGGTGGGATGGCCGGTGTTGTTGGTGATGAGGTTCAGGTTGGCAGCGAACGCCGGGCAGATGATCGCATCGAAGCCCGGATCACCCTCGTGCATGAAACGGTGCATGACGTCCATCACCTGTCTCCGAACCCGACCCGCCTGGACCAGTTCGACCGCTGGAACGAACCAGGTCTGCCGGAAGGTGTTCGGCCAGGCCGGGTCTTCCTGCCAGGTGAGTTCGTCGTCGATGTCCTCACGGGTGAACGTCTCGAACGCCGCCGCCGCTTCCGAGAGGAGGGTGACGAGCAACGGCGCCGTGTTCATCTCCGGAAGTCGAACCTCGACGAGTTCGACACCCGCCCTCTGCGCGGCCTTCAGTGCGGCTCGATCGGCATCCGTCGCGGCCTCTCCCTCGAACCATGCGGGATCGTGGGCGAGTCGAAGTCCCTTCGCCGGTTCGGCCGGGTCGAAGTTGAACGGCTCGTCGACGCTCGATGGGTCGAGGGGATCGGATCCGTTGATCGCCTTCAGGACGATCGCGGTGTCGAGCACCGTGCGACAGATCGGACCGATCTTGTCGAGGCTCCAGCAGAGTGCCATCACCCCGTTGCGCGCGACGCGACCGAAGGTCGGCCTGAGGCCGGTCGTTCCACAGCGAAGGGACGGTGAGACGATCGAACCGTAGGTTTCGGTCCCGATCGTGAACGGGACCAGGCCGGCCGCCGTCGCGGACGCGCTTCCCGCGCTCGAACCGCTTGATCCCTGTTCGATGTCGAACGGGTTCCTGCACATGCCGCCGAACCAGATGTCGCCGTAGGCCAGCGCTCCGACCGCGAGCTTCGCGACCAGGACCGCACCCGCCTCCTCCAGGCGACGGGTCACGAAGGCATCGTCCTCCGAAACCCGGTCCTTGAGCGGGGCGGCTCCCCAGGTCGTCCTGATGCCGGCGGTCTCGATGATGTCCTTCGCGCCCCATGGAACACCATGGAGGGGACCCTTCCAGTCACCGGCGGCGATCTCGCGATCCGCTCTTGCCGCCTGCTCCAGAGCCACTTCCTCGGTGAGGGTGACCACGCAGTGCAGCTTCGGATCAAACGTCTTCAGGCGGTCCAGTGAAAGCCTGGTGAGTCTCATGCTGCTGACCTTGCCGTCCCTGAGCCACTGACCGAGTCGCCACACCGGGGCGAAGGCCAGGTCGACGTCATCGGTCGGGCAGGGGCCGGGGTCGGGCAGGTTCGACCAGGGATCACCATCCGGTGTCACGCGATCGAGCTCGGTGCCCGGGATCCTTGCGCGGAAGATCTGGGCCGGTGGCAGTTCGTTCGGAAGCTCCCCCTGTGCGACTCGGGCCGCGATCATCGAGCGCTGTTCATCGATGGTTCGAAGGATCTGCTCTCGCTCGCTCTTCGAGAACGAGATGCCCGCGAGCTTCTCGGCCTCCTCCAGCGTGCGGAGGTCGATATCGACGTCACTGGGCGGAGCGCCCTTCGTCAGGTCGGTGATCGATTCGGGCTTGTCCTCCTCATCGTCTGATCTCACACATCCCGACGTCGCCGCCGCCGTTGCGGCCAGCGTCGCCGCCCGGGCGATGAAGTCACGTCGGTTCGACCTCTTCTTGCCGTTGTCCATGTGCAGGATCTCCTTGGTGAGTCGTTGCGGTCGAAGCATGCTTCCTGGAGGCAGTCGGCCCGGCTCGTGATCGAACCGGGCCGTGAATCAGGGCGACAGGATTCGAACCTGCGACCTGCGACTCCCAAAGCCGCCGCTCTACCAAGCTGAGCTACGCCCTGCAGAAGCGCGATGGTATCCTCATCGCCGGAAGTTTCCCGGTACGCCGGGTGGGATGTTGCCGCTGAATGCAAAAAACCGGTGCTCCCGCCTGATATCCACGACCTGTCCGGAACATGATGCTTTCGATACCTCGCGAAATCGCCTCCCTGGTCTGCATCGGATTCGACGGCACCGAACCGACTCCCTTTCTCGAGGAGGCGCTGCACGCCGGTGTCTCCACCGTGATTCTCTTCTCCAGGAACGTCGGAACACCCGAAGCGACCTGGACGATCTGCAACCGGATTCGAGAGATCGCGGGTCGGCCGATCCTCCTTGCCATCGATCAGGAGGGCGGTGACAGTCGGAGGCTCGTCGATGGCTTCACACCTGTTCCGTCCATGCGTGAGCTCGCCTCCACCGGTGAGGAGGCGGTCCGTGATGCGGCGATCACCACCGCACGTGAACTGCGCTCGGTCGGCTTCGGGCTCGACTTCGCACCGGTCGTGGACGTCGACACGAACCCCGGGAATCCGGTGATCGGTGACCGTTCCTTCTCGCCTGATCCCGATCTTGTCGCCCGGTTCGGCGCGGTCTGGATCGAGGCGATGCAGCGACACGGAGTCGCCGCCTGTGCGAAGCACTTCCCGGGACATGGTGACACCAGCGAGGACAGCCACCATGAACTGCCCCGCCTGCCGCACGACCTGGATCGACTCCGTTCCGTCGAGCTGCCTCCCTTCCGAGCGGCGATCGAGGCCGGTGTCGCCGCGATCATGAGTGCGCACGTCCTCTTCGAGGCGGTGGACCCGGATGTCCCTGCGACTCTCAGTCCGAACGTCCTGCAGGGGATTCTTCGCGAGGAGCTCGGTTTCGATGGCGCGATCATCTCGGATGATCTCGAGATGGAGGCGGTCGCCGGCCGCATGGACATCGGGGAGGCCGCCGTCAAGGCGATCGAAGCCGGTGTCGATCTCCTCCTCTGCTGCCACCGCGAGGACCGGCAGCGGCAGGTCCTCGAGACGCTCGCGCGTTCGCTTGATCCACGTCACGCCGAACGCGCCGCCTCTCGAGTCGCGGCATTGCAGGTCCATGCGACCTGACCGCCCGTTCGCGTTCCCGCGGGTATCGTATGCCCATGCCTCGAACGAACCTCCCGCTCCTGATGAGCCTGGTGATCGTCACCGCCTCCCTCTGTGGATGCAGCAGGGATCACATCGATGTCGTTCGTGATGGGCGAACGACCTGGCGGTCATCCGCCATCTCCTTCGAACGCAACGGGGGATCCCTGGACGTCCACGTCGATGGTGTCGGGACCGCAAGCGTCACGATCCTCCTCTTCGGACATGCGCCGGACGGCGAGCTTTCGGAACCGATGGCCGCGGCCGCGGCTGCGATGCGTCCCGATGGGATCGATGTCCGATTCACCGGGCTCCCCTCGGGCCGGTATGTCGTGGGTGCGTTCGAAGACCTCGATGGTGACGGCGCCCTCGTTCGGGAGCGGACCCTCTTCTCATCCCGTTGGTCGGAGCCGAATTCCGGTTTCAAGACGGTCGAACTCCTCGACGGAGGCAGCGTTGACGTCATCCTCGCGGTCATGGAGGACGACTCATGAGGACCTGCTCCGTGTTCGCGGCGTGTACGGCCTGCTGCTGCTCGATGCCACTCCACGCCCAGCTCCATCCGGCTGCCGTCCAGGAGGTGATCGCCGTCCTCGACACCGGTGAGCGCCCCGAGGTGCTGCGTCGGGTCGATGCCGAGCATGATCCTGCCGGTCGCGTGGACGAGGTGGTTCGTCGATCGCTCCTTCGAACCGAAGTCGACCACGGGGCAGAGAGTGAAGTGGAGCGTCGCAGCAGGGAGGTTCGCGAGGAGGCGAACCGTCGATGGGTCGATCTTCGGATCGAACGGGAATTGCCCACCGAGGCGCTCAGGCACATCCGTGGTACGGGCTGGTTCACAACCGACGGGGATCCGATTCCCGTTCGCTGGCCGTGGTGGCTCTGGTAGGGACCCTCGTCAGATCTTCGTCTTGATGCCCATCGCCCGAACCGCGCACCAACCGGACGCGCCCTCGAAGATCGTGAAGCCTCCGCCGACGAGGCAGGAGATCCCGGCAATGATGCTCCAGGTCTCGCCGGAGCCGATCAGAAGCAGGACGACCGCGACGAGGACGAGGACGATGCCGAAGATCAGGCGTGCCGCCTTGCCACGTGCATCGATGTTGCATTTCATCGGATCATCCTCCGTGCTCAGAATTCAGCGCTGTTCGTGGTTCTCGGGAAGGGAATGACGTCACGGACGTTCGCCATGCCGGTCGCGTAGACGATGGTCCGTTCGAAGCCCAGGCCGAAGCCGGCATGGGGGACCGTTCCATACTTTCGGAGGTCTCGGTACCACCAGTAGTCCTCCTTGGCGAGGCCCATCTCGTCCAGCCTCCGGTCGAGGACGTCGAGTCGCTCCTCGCGCTGGGCGCCGCCGATGATCTCACCGATGCCCGGGGCGAGGACGTCCATCGCCGCGACCGTCTTCTCGTCGTCGTTGACCCGCATGTAGAACGCCTTGATGTCCTTCGGGTAGTTCATCACCACGACCGGCCTTCCAACCAGTTCCTCGGTGAGATAGCGTTCGTGCTCCGACTGCAGGTCGATGCCCCAGGAGACCGGGAACTCGAACTTGTGTCCCTTGGCGACCGCTTCCTCGAGCTTTCGAATCGCATCCGTGTACTCCATTCTCTCGAAGGAGGACTCGACGAACTTCTCGAGTCGGTCGATGCAGGTCTTGTCGATGCGCTGCTGGAAGAACTCCATGTCGTCCTGTCGTTCCTCGAGAAGCGCCTTGAAGATGTACTTCAGCATCGCTTCCGCGAGGTCGGCGTCATCTGCAAGGTCTGCGAAGGCGATCTCAGGTTCGATCATCCAGAACTCGGCGAGGTGGCGACTGGTGTTCGAGTTCTCCGCCCTGAAGGTGGGTCCGAAGGTGTAGACCTTGCTCAGCGCGCAGCACCACGTCTCCACGTTGAGCTGTCCGGAAACCGTCAGGTGTGATTCACGGCCGAAGAAGTCCTGCGTGAAGTCGATCTCGCCGGCCTCGTTGCGTGGTGCGTTCATCATGTCGAGGGTTGAAACCCTGAACATCTCACCGGCACCCTCGCAGTCGTTGGCGGTGACGATCGGGGTGTGGATCCAGAGGAAACCGTTTTCGTGGAAGAAGCGGTGCACCGCCATCGCAAGGCAGTGACGCACGCGACCGATCGCACCGAAGGTGTTGGAACGGGGTCGCAGGTGCGCCACCTCGCGCAGGTATTCAAAGGAATGTCGCTTCGGCTGGAGGGGATAGCTGTCCGGGTCCTCGACCCAGCCGACGACCTCGATCTCGCTGGCCTTCATCTCGAGACTCTGCCCCTTGCCCCTGCTCTCGACGAGTTCCCCGCGACATCGGACCGCACAGCCGGTGGTCAGCTTGAGGACCTCGCTCTCGTAGTTGGACAGGTCGCTGGGGGCCACCACCTGGAAGGCGTCGAAGCAGGAACCATCGGAAACCTGGATGAAGGAAATGCCTGCCTTCGAGTCCCGGCGGGTTCGAACCCAGCCGGTGAGTTCCACGGAGGTGCCTGCCGAGGAGGCTCCAGAGGCGATGAGAGAGGCAATGGGGGTGCCGGTCGACATGTCTGGGTTCCACTGTTTGGGGTCAATCCGAGAGTGAGGGGAGAACAGCAAGTATCCATTGAGTCGACCATGGATGCCAATCCTCTGTTGTCGAGCGTGCCAGAATGGCAGCACGGGCAGCCCTCCAGGGAGCTGGATGTCACCCTGTACCCCCAAAAACGCCGTTTTTAGGCTCTCAGAGGGGGTATGGGGCGCTTCTCCGGGTTCTCCGGCTGGCACGGCGGTTGCGACCCACAGGTCATGTCCGAAACCCCGACCACATCAGGCAAGGATGCCTCCAGGAAGCGCCTTCGGCTCATGCTCAGCTACGGCGGGTGGGAGCAGGAGAACTTCGCCGAGCAGCTGCCCCGTCTGCTCCAGCCGCTCGGGATCGACTGTCTGCGGGTCGGGACCGCCAACGAGGCCACCGACCTGCTCTCCCAGCATCCCGTGCACATCGCCGTCGTTGATCTTCGGATCCCCTTCGAACAGGGGCGGGGCGAGCCGGCAGGCCAACGGGTTCTCCAGCTGCTCCGGCGGCTCGAGCAGCCGCCGCCCACCGTCGTGGTCAGGGCTCGCCAGGCGACTCAGCGAGCGTCGGCCAGGGGACTCAGCACCGCCCTTCGTGAGGGTGCTTTCACCGTCATGGACGGCCCGGTCAAGCTCGAGCCGATGCTCGAGGTCCTGCACCGTGTCGTGCGCAGGCATTACGCGAATCATTGGACCGCGGCATGAGGGAGGCACTTCCCTTGCCGCGGATTTTCTTTCGAGCCATCACACGCTCATCCACTCAGGAGTTTGAAACATGAAGGTCCGACCATTGGGCGACAAGATCATCGTGAAGCGCCAGGAGGCCGAATCGCAGACCGATTCCGGCATCTACCTTCCCGAAAGTGCGAAGGACAAGCCGAAGCAGGGCAAGGTCATCGCACTCGGGGCCGGCAACCTCAACAAGGACACCGGCGAACGACTTCCGTTCACCGTCAAGAAGGGTGATGAAGTCATCTTCACCTCCTATTCGGGTACCGAGGTCAAGATCGAGGGAGAGAACTTCCTGATCATGACCGAAGACGACATCCTCGGAATCATCGACTGATTCCCCCTCTCGACCTCTTTTCGGAGTACCCCTGCATGGAACGTGGACCACTCATCCGGATTCTCAAGGACATGGAAGGCACTGAGATGGAGCTTGATCTCCTGATCTCCGGCCAGAACGATCCTTTCGAGATTCGGAATGTCGAGAAGGCGGTCGAGTTGCACAGCTCCCATGGCGTTTCGATCCGAACACGCCAGAACCAGATCTGGATAGACGCCAGCCTCGTCGCTGCGGCCTATCAAGTGCGTTCGGATGGCCACTGAAAAGGCTTCAAACGCCGTTAAACAGTAATCACATGTCGGTCGCACGCGACCGTTGAAAGGAACAACAAGATGTCTGCAAAGCAGATTGCATACGACAACGACGCTCGCGAGAAGATCCTCTCGGGGATCAAGAAGCTCGCCCGCGCCGTGAAGGTCACCCTCGGCCCCTCCGGCCGTGTGGTCGTTCTCGAGAAGAGCTTCGGTGCTCCCACCGTCACCAAGGACGGCGTCACCGTCGCCAAGGAGATCGAACTCGAGGATCCCTACGAGAACATGGGCGCCCAGATGGTCAAGGAAGTCGCCAGCAAGTCCTCGAAGGACGCAGGCGACGGCACGACCACCGCGACCATCTACGCTGAATCGATCTTCCAGGAAGGTCTCAAGAACATCACCGCCGGTGCCAACGCCAACTTCGTGAAGCGCGGCATCGACAAGGCAGTCACCGCGGTCACCGACGAGCTCGCCAACATGAGCAAGCCCGTCAAGGATTCGACCGAGATCACCCAGGTCGGTTCGTGCTCCGCGAACCAGGACAAGGAGATCGGCAAGATCATCGCCGAGGCGATGGACAAGGTCGGCAAGGACGGCGTGATCACCGTCGAGGAAGGCAAGAGCCTCACCACCGAGGTCGAGCTTCTCGAAGGCATGCAGTTCGACAAGGGCTATCTCAGCCCCCACTTCGTGACCGATCCCGCCGAGATGGAGACCACCCTCGAGGACTGCTACGTCCTGATCCACGAGAAGAAGATCTCCTCCGCCAAGGACCTGATTCCCGTGCTCGGCAAGGTCGCCGAGAGCGGCAAGAGCGTCCTCATCATCGCCGAGGACGTGGATGGCGAAGCACTCGCCACCCTCGTCGTCAACAAGCTCCGTGGCGTCCTGAAGGTCGCCGCGGTCAAGGCTCCCGGCTTCGGTGATCGCCGCAAGGCCATGCTCGAGGACATCGCGATCCTCACCGGTGGCACCGCGATCATGGAGGAGCTCGGCATCGATCTCGAGAAGCTTGATGCAAGCGATCTCGGGCGTGCCAAGAAGGTCACCATCACCAAGGACACCACCACGGTCGTCGAAGGTGGCGGGAAGACTTCCGACATCCAGGGCCGGATCGAGCAGATCAAGGCCCAGATCGACGCTGCCAGCAGCGATTACGACGCCGAGAAGCTCCAGGAGCGCCTGGCGAAGCTTGCCGGTGGCGTGGCGCAGATCAACGTTGGTGCCGCGACCGAGGTCGAGATGAAGGAGAAGAAGGCTCGCGTGGAGGATGCACTGCACGCCTGCCGAGCTGCCGTCGAGGAAGGCATTCTTCCCGGTGGTGGCGTTGCCGTCCTTCGTGCTCGCGCCGCCGTCGAGAAGGCGCGCAAGCAGTGCACCGGTGACGAGAAGGTCGGATGCGACATCATCTATCGCGCCCTGGCGGCCCCGATCAAGCAGATCGCGGACAACTGCGGCCTCGATGGATCGGTCGTCTGCCAGAAGGTCATCGAGAACGACGCCACCAACTTCGGCTTCAACGCACTCGCCGGCGAGTACGAGGACCTGGTCGCTGCCGGTGTCATCGTTCCCACCAAGGTGGAGCGAGTCGCACTCCAGAACGCAGCCTCGATCAGCGGCCTGCTTCTCACCACCGACTGTGCGATCACCGACATCAAGGAGAAGAAGGAGACCGCCGGCGCAGGCGCCGGCATGGACGACATGGACTATTGAGTCCCGTTCTCTCCAGAAACACCTGATGCCTGACATCACACGGGCCCGGATGGATTCCATCCGGGCCCGTTTTCATTCCCGACCGATCCCTTTGTTGCTTTTCCTGTGGCGTGTTCGCTGATTCAGCCGACTCAGGCAGTGATGTCACTCTTCTCAGGACAAGGCGGCGGATTTGGCGGAGCCGGCATGGGGCTCGCAAGTCTGATCGCACCGGTCTCCCTGGCGGCGATGTTCCTCAAGCGCCCCGCAGGTCCCATTCGGAAGCTGATCAGTGCTGGGGCACGGTCACCCGAAACGGCTCGACGAGCGGCTGCGGTCGGCATCCCGCGTGAATACGTGCTCAGGCCGTACGCACGGCTTGGCGTGGCCCGTCGTCTTGATGATGGACGCTGGTACGTCGACGGGCGCCGTGATCGACAAGTCCGAGTGTTGATGTTCCTCACGATCCTGCTGCTTGCCGGCGGGCTTGGTGCCGTGGTCTGGCAGGTCACGGGAAGCACGGCCGTCGGTGATGCCTCCCCTTGAACCTCGTTGAACCGACGATGCCCTTCCATGCAACCTGATCGTTCGAACTGGGTGCGGAAACACGAACACAAGAAAGCCGCCGTGCCCCAAGGCACGGCGGCTTGTCATGGTCGAATCGGTGTCGCTCAGGCAGAGCGTGTGAGGGATTTATTCCTCACCGATGGTGTCACGGCCCTTGATCCCGAAGCGAGTCAGGATGTGGAAGGAGGTGACCTCATCCGAGAAACCATAGCTCTGGTTCTGGAAGTAGCCGTCGGTCGGTCCTCCGCAGCAGTTGCCCTGAATCCACAGGGACTGTCCGCCTTCCTGACGGGAGACACGCTGGTTGGCCTTCACTGCTTCCTGGACACCCATGACCCTGACCTGACCATCAAAGAAGAGGGTGCAGGGGGCTGAGCGGATGCCTTGGTTGAAGTAGTAAGGAGTCGTGCCCCCAGCAAACAGGGGGTTGGTGTCGGTGGGGGGGTTCTGGAGCCAGGTGTGCTCCAGGACACGGGTCTTCAGGTCGGGGTATGCAGCAGCGCCGACCGGAGCGGACTTGAGGCCACCAGGACCTCCGCCTTCCTCAGCGTTGCACGGCTCGCACATGAGATCGTTGACGTCACCGCCGCCACCGCAGTTCTCGACGGGGTCCATGACGTCCGGGGCGAACATCGATGACGGGGAGTAGCAGTAGCTGGGCCACTCGATGGTGCCTTCGTAGTTGAACTCGTCGGGGCTCTCGAAGAACTTCTCGACGCGTTCGATCTTCTTTCGATCCTTCGGTGCGTAGAAGACCTTGTCGTAGTACCTGTTGTTCATGTACTGCGCGAAGATCTTCATGTTCATCTGGCGGAAGAAGCCGATGCGGTTGGAGCAGTTGTAGGGGACGGCGATGGTCCAGTTGCCGGTCGAGCCGAAGCTGCAGTCGGGGGTGCCGTCACCGATCCAGTAGCCCCAGAGGGCGCGTCCACCGTTGTCGTTCATCCAACCGAGGATCGGCTGCGCGGGGCATCCGATATTTGCGATGTAGGACGAAGCGTCGGCGATGCAGGAACCCGGAGCAGCCTGACAGGCGTCATCGGGAACGAGCGTCGGCTGACGGTCATTCCAGTCACCGGCGTAGGCTGCGAGGCCTGCCGAGATCTGGCGAAGGTTTGAGAGACTCGTGGACTGCAGTGCACTGTCGCGAGCGCGACCCAGTGCAGGCAGGAGGATGCCGATCAGCAGTGCGATGATCGACACAACCACGAGCAGCTCGATGATCGTGAATCCCTTACGGGTGTCTCTGTTCATACGTATCCTTTCCGCGATCTCGAAGTGAAATCGCACTCGGGCAGAGTCGCTTCTCATGCACGAAGCTTGAACGGAGATCGTAACCGACCAGGGTCCGTACAAGCACGCAACACCTTTGAATTGTCAGCCCTGTCCGCGGGCAAAGAAGTGCTTGGGGCGCCCGCGTATCCGACCATATGGAGGCCACGTAGCCTCGCTCATTGAGTTTAGCGGCTGATTCGGGCCCCTCAACTCGAAAGGAAAACAATCTTCACCAGCTTCACAACCGCCGAGAGGCACCCTGAATCTGGCATTTTTGCCAATCTACGCTTCATCCTTCCCTGCTCCTCGCAGGGCCTTTCTCATGATTCAACGCAGGTCACGCGATTTTATTTACCAAACACGCGCTTTCAGGGCTGTTTTTATAGGACTTGATTGTCTGGAATTGTGCTCCATCAGGGCTCGCTCCCTGGCGGATCATTGCATCCAGCCTGTGGTCTGCCTGTGGATCAACTGACATTCTTGGTTCTTGCGATAAGCCGGCGACTCGAAGAAAATGCCGGAATGAAGGCTCCGCTCCTGCTTGGCACCTGGTCATTCGCCCTCAAGGGCATCGAACGTGCGCTTGATCCCCTGCGTGCTGGTGGAGATCCGCTGGATGCCTGTGAAACCATCTGTTCCACCGCGGAGCGGGATGAAACCGTCGATTCGGTTGGATACGGCGGGTTCCCAGATGCTTCCGGGGCCGTCACCCTGGATGCCTCCGTGATGCGTTCCCCGGCTCGAAATGGCAGCGCCTGCTGCATCCGTCATCACCTCGACGCCACGCGGATCGCACGTCTGGTGATGGAGGAGACCCCGCACATGATGCTGGTCGGTCATCCCACCGACGCTCTGGCCATGGCGCATGGCCTGCCTGAATCCGATCTGCTCGCACCATCCGCACGCCGTGCCTGGCTGCAATGGCAGCGTGACCCGGGCTCCGTGAAGCAGGCACCCGATACCAGCTTTCGACCGCATGATGGTGGACCCGAGGCAGCCGGACCGCTGTTCACGGGCGGCCCATCGAGTACTGGTGATGAGGGGGACCCCGAGGATCGTTGGCGCCATCACGACACCATCGGTGCGCTTGCCATGGCACCGGACGGCGAGATGGCAGGAGCCTGTTCGACCAGTGGCCTGCCATTCAAGCGCCCGGGGCGGGTTGGTGACTCGCCGATCATCGGGCATGGACTCTACGTCGAGCCCGGTGTCGGGATGGCGGTCGCGACTGGGGAAGGCGAGTTCATCATGGGGGTCTGCGGGACGTTCGCCGCCATCGAGTTGATGCGTGGTGGTGCCACACCACTTGAAGCCGCACGCGTCGTTCTCGAACGAGTGGATGCCACCTTCGCACCCACCAAGGATCACCAGGTGGGGATCATCACCTGCTCAGCCGACGGAACCCATGCCTGTGCGGCGTTGCGGGACGGATTCCGGGCCGTGGTCGGGGACAGCGACGGGGTCCGGGCCGTCGAGCCCGACCTGATCCTTCATCCCGGCACCTGACTACAATGGTTCCCCATGAAGTTGTACACACGAACCGGCGATGACGGCACCACTGGGCTCTTCGGAGGAGGGCGCGTGAGCAAGGATCATGCTCGCATCGAGGCCTATGGCTGCGTCGATGAACTGAATGCCCATCTCGGGCTCGCGCTCGCCGCGTGCACCGATGATGACGAGGGGATCGCGCACCTTGCCTCACTGCTCGGTCCGATCCAGTCACGCTTGTTCGATCTCGGTGCGGACCTTGCGACCCCGATGGGTTCCGAACACGAGGACAAGGTCAACCGGATCTCCGACGATGTCGTCGTCGAGCTTGAACGAATGATCGATGACGTGGATGGCCGGAACGACGAGATCCGATCGTTCGTCATGCCTGGTGGAACGGAACTCGCCGCCCGACTGCATGTCGCTCGGGTCGCCTGTCGACGGGCGGAGCGTGCGATCGTCACCCTGACCGACCTCGAGGAAGTCAATCCCTGCGCCGTTCACTGCGTGAATCGCCTGAGCGACCTGCTGTTCGCTGCGGCCCGCTTTGCGAACAAGTGCGCGGGCGTACCGGATGTGCCCTGGGTCTCCGGGGGATCGGGAACCACCGATTCCGCGTGACCCTTTCCGCGCCCGACCTCACTGCGTGCCGAAGAGACGGTCCCCTGCATCACCAAGACCCGGGATGATGTATCCCGATTCATCGAGCTTCTCGTCCAGCGCGGCGACGAACATCGTGATGTCCGGGTGATCCTGTTCGATTCGAGCGATGCCTTCAGGTGCTGCGACCAGGCAGATCAGCCTGATCCTCGAGCAGCCGCGTTTCTTGAGCTGGGTCAGTGCCGCCGAGGCACTCCCGCCCGTCGCCAGCATCGGGTCGATGAGCAGCACCACGCCATCCGCGACGTCCGGCGGCATCTTGGCGTAGTACTCGACGGGTTCCAGGGTCTCCTCGTTTCGATAGAGACCGATGTGCCCGACCCTCGCTTCCGGAAGCAGGGAGAGGATGCCGTCGGTCATCCCGATGCCGGCTCGCAGGATCGGCACCAGGGTGATCGGCTCGTCGAGGAGCTGGCCCTCGGTCGTCGCAATCGGTGTCGTGACCGTCTCCTCCCGCGTGCGAAGATCACGGCAGACCTCGTAGGTCATCAACCCGGCGACCTCGTTGAGGAGTCTCCGGAACTGCGATGGGGGGGTCTCGGTGCTTCTCGCCCGGGCGAGCTTGTCCTGGATCAGTGGATGGACGAACAGTCGGAGGTTGCTGAATTGCTCGTGGGTCACGGGCATGTCGTTCGTCCTTTCAACTTGAGCGAGGGCAGGGTCACATGCGTTCAGGGGCCTCGATGCCGAGCAGGTCGAGCCCGTCCTCGAGGGTTCTCCTGACGAGGTCGCACATCCTGAGCCTGGAGCGTCTCGTCGCCTCGTCGTCGGCCTTGAGTACCGGGCATGCCTGGTAGAAGGCGCTGTACTGGTTGGCGAGTTCGTGCAGGTATCCGCACAGCCGGTGTGGTTCGAGCTGGTCCGTCGTCTCGGTGACGGTCCGTCGATACCTGAGCAGTGCGATCGCGAGGCGTCTCTCCTCCGGGGTCGTGATCTTGAACGGAGCGTCTTCCGAGGACAGGCCGGCTGCCCGCCCTCTCGCGATGATCGAACAGATTCGCGCATGCGCGTAGAGGATGTACGGACCGGTGTCACCCTCGAAGGCGATCATCCGATCCAGGTCGAACACGTAGTCCTTCACGACTCCGCTCGAGAGGTCGGCATACTTGACCGCCGCGATTCCGACCGCCCTCCCGATCGCGCGGAGTTCCTCTTCGGTGGCACCGTGCGTCGGAGCATGTTCGTCCTCGGAACGAGCGATCACCTCCTTCGAACCGCGTTCGATCGCCTCCTCGAGCAGTGCTCGCAGCGTGAAGTTCTCGCCCGACCTCGTCTTGAGCGGCTTCTTGTCCTTGCCGAGCACCGCGCCGAAGGGCAGGTGGTGCAGGTCCGACTGGACATCCTTCTCGGTCCGGTCCCAGCCGATGAGGTGCGCGGCTCCGAAGACGTCCTTGAAGTGATCGCGCTGTCTGGCATCGACGACGTAGACCAGTCGATCGGAATCAAGCGTCCGGACCCGGTGCCTGATGGCGGCGAGGTCGGTCGTCGCGTAGAGGAACCCACCATCCGACTTCCTGATCAGGAGGGGGCGATCACGATCCTCGAACCGGACCACGATCGCGCCGTCGTCCTCGATGCCGAGTCCGGCCGCGATGAAGGCCTCGACGACTTCCGGCAGGATGTCCTTGTAGAAGGACTCCCCTCGGTTGTGCTCCGGTCCGATCTTGACGTTCAGCATCGCGAGGGTGTCGAAGACCTCCCGCATCGTGCAGTCGATGATCGCGTTCCAGTCGTCGACGAGTGCCGCATCCCCGGATTGCAGCTTGATGAGCGTGTCCTTCGCCCTCGTGATCGCCTCGTCCGAGCCGGCGTTCTGTTCCTCGAGTTCGATGATCCGGTGGGGACCGCATCCGTTGGCGTGCGCACCCTCGAGTCCCCGGCGGTCGGGCTTCCCGGACAGCTGGGCGTCTCGATACGCGGTGTTGAGGTCCTCGAGCTCGAGCGAACGGAGATCCGTGCCGGCATCCCGCAGCGCAGTCAGGGTCATCGCGATCGGCAGGCCCCAGTCGCCCAGGTGGTTCTCCCGGTGCACCGTCCAGCCCAGTCGTTCGTGCAGTCGGGCGATGGCATCACCGATGATCGTCGAGCGAAGGTGCCCGACGTGCATCTGCTTGGCGACGTTCACGCCACAGAGATCCACCGCGATCGAGTGGCCTTCGCCCGGCTGGGGCAGTCCGAGCCCCTGCTCGTCGATCGATTCGAGCATCGAGCCGAGTGCTTCGGGCTTGAGCCGGATGTTGATGAATCCCGGTCCGGCGACTTCGGGAGGTTCGGCCAGGTCGCCGAGGTCGACGGCTTCGATGATCCGTTCCGCGAGATCGCGTGGCTTGAGTTGTCGCTGCTTCGCGACGGCCATCGCGGCGTTGCACTGGTAGTCCCCGAACTCGGGGTTCTGAGCGACCCTGATCACGGGATCGAAGTCACCGTCCGGTTCCTCGAGGGCAGTGGCGATCGCGGTGCGAAAAGCCGCATCCAGGAGTGCGGCCGGGTCGATGTTCGTGGTGGTTTCCTGTGGCATCGCGCGGAGTATAGACCGGGGACCGGTGGCGGTGTCGTCCCTCAACCCTGGAGGACGTGCTTGCGCCCGGCATGAAGTGCGTCCAGTCGCGAACGGGGCGTTGCCGCTCGTTCATCGAGACGCGACGCCACCAGCACCAGCATGCGCACCAGGGAGTCGAAGTCCGACATGGCGATTTCCTCCCGCTTGACCTTCGCGGGGCGCTTCCCGGCACGGACCTCGTCGATCTCCGACATGTTGTGGTAGTTGCCCAGTGGCAGGCAGAGGCAGGTCGACTGGTAGCCGTAGGTGCCGAAGGCCGTCGCCTCGCATGCGCCGCCGGGCATCAGCTTTCGCTGCCAGAGGAAGCTCGGATCGCGGGTGCTCTCGGCGAGGCAGAGATCCGAGATCCGATTGGTGAGCGCCTGGTCGAAGATGCTCATTCGGTCGCCCACTCGCACGATGGCGCCGCCACCGATCGGGCTTTCGGCGAAGCTCCGTGAGTTCTCGAGGCAGATGAGGCGCGCTGCCTTCGGTATGAAACCGCTCTTGGCGGCATCGATCGCACCGATGAAACCGATCTCTTCCGCCACCGTGAAGAGGAGCCCCACATGTTCGGTGCCCTTCCGGCGCCTGATGGCATCGAATGCAACCAGCGCGGCGGCTGCCGCGGCAAGGTCGTCGCAGGCATTGGTGCGCAGCCGACCCCGGGAGACCACCGGCTTGCCGAGCGACCAGCGACCGACGTCGCCCGGCTGAAGAGTCCCGCTGCTGGTCACCAGCCGGGCCTTTGCGAGCTTGAACGGTTGCGCCTTCGAGTCGAGTTCGGTGATGACCGCGGTCGACCGCCGATCGGCCTCGTCGAAGAGTTCGATGCGTGCATCGTCGAAGTATGGATCGAGGACCCCGCCTCGGAACTCCATCTCGACTACACCGTCCTCGATCGAACGCACCACGAATCCAGGATGATCCAGATGTGCGGTGATGAGGATCGGTGCCTTGCGTGACCGGGTCCGAGGCATGATCAGCAGGTTGCCCGCCGCGTCCCGCTTGAATCGCAGGCTCTTCTTCCTGGAGGCCAGCCACCGATCAAGGAAGGCCTGGACCCTCTGTTCCTTGCCTGCTGCCGTGGGAAGGGAGGTGAGCTCGAGGAGCATCGACTCGATTCGATCCTGCTTGGTGGTCATGACTCGATGGTACCTTCCCTCGCCGCATCGAGTCCCCGCCCGGAGCCGGTTCGGCTGCCGGCGGACTCGGTATGATGGTCCGTCCCATGCCGTTCTCTCCCATTGAAGACATCCTCGAGGACCTGCGTGCCGGTCGCGTCATCGTCCTGGTCGATGACGAGAATCGCGAGAACGAAGGTGACTTCGTCTGCGCCGCGGAAGCGATGACACCCGAACTCGTGAACTTCATGACCCGTGTTGGCGGCGGCTATCTCTGCGTCGCTCTCGATGGGGGCACCTGCGATCGGCTCGATCTGGTGCCCCAGTCGACGACCAACACCAGTCTGCGCGGCACACCATTCACCGTCACCGTCGACGGGCATCCTCGTCACGGGGTCGGGACCGGAATCAGTGCGAGCGATCGCGCGATCTCGATCCGCCTGCTTGCGGATCCCGCCGTGCGACCGGATGACTTCGTCCGGCCCGGTCACATCAATCCGCTCCGTGCCCGGGATGGCGGCGTCCTCGTCAGGACCGGACAGACCGAGGGTTCCGTCGATCTCTGCAGGCTGGCCGGGCTTCGTCCCGCTTCCGCGATCATCGAGGTCGTGAAGCCCGACGGGGACATGGCGCGACTGCCCGATCTCGAGGTCCTCTGCGCCGAACACGACCTCAAGATGTGCTCCGTCGAGCAGGTCATCGAACATCGACTCAAGGGCGAGGGCCTCGTCTCCCGCATGTCGCCCGAGGCCGGCACCGACATCGAGACTCCGGCGGGCGTCTTCCGCCTGGTCGCCATGCGGAGCACGATCGACGCTCTCCCGCACATCGCACTCTGCGTGGGTGACGTGGGTCGGCTCGATGAACAGGGCCGGGTCATCCCATGCTCGGAGCCGACGCTGGTCCGGGTGCACCGTCGAGATCTCCTCGGTGACATCTTCGAGGTCTCGGGTGGGGACCAGGACGGAGCCTCGCGAAGTTCCCTCATGCAGTCGATGCAGATGATCCAGGATGCCGGGCATGGTGCGCTGGTCTACATGCGGCCTGAATCCGGGAATCTCGAACTGACCAACGACCTTCAGCAGCTCAGCCGCGGTACAGAGGATGTCAACGCACCGGACCTGGCGCGCCCCGATGGGATCGGTGCCAAGGCGATGCCCATGGATCAGCGAGAACTCGGGATCGGCAGCCAGATCCTGCGTGAACTGGGCCTCTCGAAGCTCCGGTTGATCACCAACCATCCTCGTCCCTGGCCGACGCTGCAGGGTTTCGGTCTCGAGATCGTGGAGTCGGTTCCACTCACCGATTGAGTCGCGCCGGACTTCACCGCGTCCGATCCGTTTCGACCCTCGGGATCAGTCGAGCCAGGCGTCCGCTTCGATCTCCACGAGTGCCTCGTCATCGACGAGTTTCGAGACCTCGACCAGGGCGTTCGGTGGCCGGAACGCCTCCAGTGCTGGCCCCATGACATCCGCGATCTCCTCCCATCGATCGATGCAGGTGGTGTAGATCCTCATCCTCGTCACGTGTTCCAGTCCGGCTTCGAGGGTCGCCAGTGCCTCCTCGATGCGACGAAGGGCGCAACGGGTCTGTGCTCCGAGCGTATCGGGATAGGAGCCGTCCTTCTCGATCCCGACACAGCCTGCGACGGTGATCTGGGGTCCACTCTTCATTGCACGGCTGTATCCCATGCGTGGTTCCCAGGGAGATCCGCTGTCCACCCGAACTCTTCCGTTTGCCATTTCGATGCGCTGCATTCTGGGCTCCATTGCTTCCCGGCGGCCGACCTCGACGTAGGATGTCCCTGGAGAATCGACCTTGTCAATCATCTTCTCATGTCTGTGTTCGTTCGTCCTCTCGGTCTCCGTGCTCCTGTCCGCTCGCGTATTCCCCTTTCAGCCGGCCCAGTGCCAGGTGGAACAGGTCACCGAGTCCGTCGAGGTGGTTGAAAGCAAGGCCGATCCGGCCCGGGAGCTCCTCGAACGGCTTGAAGCCGCTCATGCTGCCGTCACTTCATTCAGTTCTCCCCTGACCTATCGCAAGGAATACGCCCTCGAGGGGACGCCCAGGTCTACCGCCGATGCAGCTCCCTGGCGCCGACCCGCCTCGGGGAGGTCGCGCTGCGTGGTCATGGGATCGATCGGGAGATCGTGCTGTTCTTCGAGCTGGTGATCGATGCGTCGGGCCATGGCACCGATGACGCCCGTTACCACGTCTACAAGGATGGCTGGTGGACAGAGGTCAACCCGGGGCGAAAGCAGGTTCTTGCCCGACAGATGCAGGCAGCCGGGTCGATTCGTGATCCCTTTGATCTCGGTGAAGGCCCACTCCCGCTACCCATCGGCCAGAAGGCGTCACGCGTGCTGGCCCGATTCGAAGTGCGTCTCGGTGAGAAGCCTGATGACATCGTGTTGCATGGGATCACCGATCCGCACGTCCTGCACCTCGAACCCCGTGCCGGCACGCCCGCCGCCGAGGACATCGAGTCGATCGACCTCCTCTATGACCGGGAGACGTTGCTTCCGGTCGGACTGCTGGTGATCGACCGCACCGGGGATCGAACGACCGCATGGCTTCGGAAGCCCCGGGCGGCAGTCGACGACACCGTGTTCGCGGGGCGTGCCGGTGAGGCACGGACCCTGATCGAACGTGCCGGAACCGACTCCGCCTGGACCGTGGACAGAAAGCCGCTCCCGACTCCAGTCACCGAGACGGATGGTGGAGGTTCATGACGCCTCGCTTCCCGGTCTGGATCATCGCGTTTCTCGTCGCCATCCCGACGTCAGTGTCCTCCGTCGACGCGCAGCAGGCTCCGCCTCTCGTGCCCGACGGCTTCGACCTGGTCGAGCCGGCGCTCAACGCACTCGAATCGGAATGGCTCACCGAACAGGAGCGCTCCGCGCTTCGAGTCGAGCACGGGATCTGGAACGAGGCCGACCTCGTCGACCCCCAACAGGCGGCGGATGCAGCCCTGTCGATCTGGCGACTCGATGATCCGGTGTTCGAGGATCCTTCGGTCTCTCCGATCAAGAAGGCGGAGGCGATGCTCAGGCGCGGTCGTCACGATGAGGCGATGGCACTCCTCGCGGGGCTCGAGGATCGAAGGGCGCGGCTGCTCGTCGCGGTCCTCCTCGAGCGCATGGGTCGTTTCGATGCGGCCGACGAGGCGGTCGATTCGGTGTTGCTTGGCCTCGACACGCTGAAGTCCGAGGACTCCGATGACCTGGTCAGCGCCGTCGAGGCGATGGCGATTCGGGGGCGCGTCCAGGGCCGGCCCTCTCGTGACTACCAGGCGATGATGAAGCTCCTTGGTCGCGCGCGAAACGACCTGGACCGACTCGGCTGGCGATCCCGTCTGACCGAGGCGCGTCTGCTCGTCGAGAAGCACAATCGTGTGGAGGGCATCGCGGCTTTGCACGAGGTCCTCGGCCTGAATCCACGCTGTGCCGAGGCCTGGTATCTCCTCGGCACGATCGCACTGGACATCTTCGACTTCGATTCGGCCACCAGGGCGATCGCCGCGTTGCATCGACTGGATTCCCAGAACCCGCTTGCCGCGCTGTTGCAGGCGGAGTCCGCACTCGTCAACAACGATCCGGACCTCGCGATCACGATCCTCGACGCACTGCTCGCTCGCGAGGACCGCATGCGGGAGGCACTCGCACTCCGCGCCGCTGCGGATGCCGTCGCCTACGACCTCGAGTCCGCGCGTCGAAGGCTCCGGGAGATGGACGAGCTCGCACCCGGAACCTCGGACGGGTGGTTCGTCGTCGGTCGTCACCTCGCGAAGAACCGTCAGTACCAGGATGCTGCCGACATCCTCGAGGAAGCGGTGCGTCGTCGCGAGAACCACTCGCCGCCCCTCATCGAACTCGGTCTCCTCGAGATGCAGTCCGGCCGCGATGACCGCGCGCTCGACGTGCTGCAGAAGGTCGCCGAAGTCGATCCCTTCAATGAACGCGCGACCTTCAGTCTTCGACTGCTGGAGGAACTCGCGGGCTTCGAATCGATCGACACGGAGCATTTCGTGATCCGTTACCGACCCGGCGAGGACGAGGTCGTCGCCAGGATGATGCCGGAGGCCCTGGAGGCGATGCACGAGTCCGTCTCCTCGAGGTTCGGACACGAGCCAGCCGATCGAACGGTCATCGAGGTGATGCCCAACCACCAGTTCTTCTCCGTTCGCATCACCGGCATGCCCTGGATACACACGATGGCAGCCTGCACCGGTCCCGTGATCGCGATCGAAGTGCCTCGTGAGGGCCCCATCTCGGATCACCTCGGCCTCTTCGACTGGTTGGAGGTGATGCGGCACGAGTACACCCACACCATCACCCTCGATCGCACCCGCAATCGCATTCCGCACTGGCTGACCGAAGCGGCATCGGTGTCGATGGAGACCAAGCCGCGCGACTACCAGACCCAGCAGATGCTGGCTCGCGCCTTTCGTGCCGGCGAGTTGTTCGACATGGAGGAGATCAATTGGGCGTTCATCCGACCGCGGAAGGCGACCGACCGACCGATGGCCTACGCCCAGGGAGCATGGATGGTCGAGTTCATGAACCAGACCTGGGGCGAAGGCGCCCTGGTCGACCTCCTTGATCACTACTTCGACGGTCTGCCCGAAGCCGATGCGATGCCAGCGGTGCTCGGCATCTCCAGGGAGACCTTCCACGATCGCTTCCTCGACTGGGCGGCAGGGGAGGTGACCGGTTGGGGGTTGTATCCCACGCCGGCTCTCGACGAACTCCGCCTTGCGGACATGGAAGTGGACCCCGACCACGCGGATGCGCTTCGCGAAGCACGTGCATCACGACTGGGCGGTGTCGCGTCCCGACTGGTCGGCAGGGTCGGCGCACCCTCGGGTGCTGGCTCCGATGAACCGGTTGCCTGGCCGGCACTTCGTCCACCGTCCGTCGCACTCACCGACGAACAGGTCGATGGCTGGCTTGAAGGTCACCCGGATCATCCGGACCTCCTCGAACATGCGGTTCGTCGGGCGGTCGATCGTGATGAACGTGTCGATGACGGCACGATCGCCATGCTTGAACGGTATCGCGATGCACGTCCGGGCGATCCCTATCCGGATCGGGTGCTCGCACGCATCCTGCTCGAATCCGATGAACCGGGTCGGGCGGTTCCGTTCCTGACGAGGCTCGACGCCCTCTCCATCAAGGATCCATCGTATGCCTGGGAACTCGCTCGCCTGCATCGTGCTTCCGGCGACATGGAGTCCGCACTCGAATCCGCCACCCGCATGGCACGCATCGATCCCTACCGAGCGGAGTTCCGGGAGCTTGCCGCCGCGATCGCGATCGAGCACGGCTCGCTCGATGACGCGCGCCGTCACATCGAGGCACTGGTGCTGATCGAGCCCGATCGACCTATTCACCAGCGTCGTCTTGCGGCGATAACGCAGCTCATCGAACGCTCCTCGAAATAGCTTCCGATTACCGCTTCTCTTCCTCTTCTCGTGGCATACCATCGAGTCGAGCCCCGCCCCAGGGCGTCGCCTCCACCCTGTTCGTGCCACGGACCCCATGATGATCCGAATCCCCATCGATTCCGGACGACCGGAACCCGGCCGCGTCCTGCCTGCCGGAGCTTCGCTCGCGCTCCTGCTGGTCGTGGCCGGTGCGGTCCATGGCGACACCACCGATTTCGCGTTCGGTGATCCCGAACGGATTCCGCTTCCCGAGGATGTCTCGGCAACCTGCATCGAACTCCGTGATCGCGATGGTGATGGCGATCTTGATGCGGTGCTCACCACGCGATCGACCGATCATTTCGTCCTGCTGATGGATGGCGGACCGGATGGCACGCTCTCCATCGCCGGGCAACTCGAGTCACCCGGCCAGACCGACTGGCTGCAGACCGCGGATCTCGACGGTGACGGTGCGTTGGACCTCGTCACCGCGGTCCGAACCACCGCGGGGATGCTCGCGATCTACGATGGTGACGGCACGGGAGGATTCATCGAGCCACCTCGTCTTCTCCCGATGGGACGTGAGATCCGTCACGTGAGTCTTGATGACATGAACGGTGACGGGGTTCTCGACATCCTTGCCGTCGGACACCGTTCCGAGGACTTCCACGTTCTTCTCGGCGACGGGTCTGGTGGATTCCAGGCATCGGATCGGAGGCGACTCGCACCCTGGATCAATGGCAACGTCTACCCGCAGAGTCTCGTCAACGAGGATCTCGACGGCGACGGGAACCGGGATGCCGTGCTCGTCTCGATCGGCGCACGAACGCTTCATCTCGTCATGGGGCGTGGCGACGGCACGCTGGAGACGCCACGTGCCTGGGTCGCACCCCGGGTCGATGGCGAACTTGGTGGATGTGCCTACATCACCTCGACCGATTTCGATTCGGATGGACTCCTCGAGTTCCTTGCGCCCCAGACGACGTGGGGGCAGCAGTGGTTCGTCTTCTTCGAGCTGGACGAGAGCGGCACGATCGTCTCGAGCGAACCGATGATGGCCTCTCCCTTCGGCATCTCCTGGATCTCCGAGGCTGCTGACTTCGATGGTGACGGAGACGAGGATCTCTGCATCGGCCACGCCCTGCCCGGCGTCGTGATCTTCATGGAGAACGTCACGGTCCCCGGTGAAGGCACCACCTTCAACGATCCCCAGTGGTTCTTCACCGGTGAGTTCATTCGACATGTCGTTGCCGCCGACATCGACTTCGACGGCGATCAGGACCTGCTGGCCATCGACTACACCGGTGACCAGATCCTGCTCTTCCGGAACGGCTCGAATCCCGGGTTCGCCGGGAGTGTCTCGAGCGAGGGCGACCTTCCCGTCGCTCTCGAGATCGCCCCCGGATCGCTGAAGGGGCTCGATGGTCCCGAGCTGCTGCGTCGACTCGCCGAGATGACACCCGCCGAGATCCGTGCCATCGCCATGAAGCGGGATCGACTGCGTGATGGAGGTGCCGAGTGATCGTTCGGTTCACCATCCTGCTGTCGATGGCGCTCATGCTTCCCGCTTCGCTTCCCGTGTTCGCGCAGTGCAACGAGGGTGCCGAGGGGAGCTGTTACGAACAGCATGAAGGTTCCGGCTGCCTGACCACCGAGTGTTGCGATGTGGTCTGCGAAGTCGATCCCTTCTGCTGCACGGAATCATGGGACGAGCAGTGCGTGGTCTCCGCGACGGACCTCTGTGAGGGCCTTGCCTGTCCCGGTGCACAGTCCTGCGGGAAGGCATCACCCGATCCCGGCTGCGATGACCAGGTCTGTTGTCGACTGGTCTGTGACCATGACTGGTTCTGCTGCTACATCGAGTGGGATCAGCAGTGCATCGAGATCCAGAACGCGATCTGCGACCGGGTTCCCTGCGAACTCGTCATCCCCGATGGAACACCCGAGGAGGGCGAGCCCTGCTACCAGCGCATGAACGACGGCTGCAATCTCGCCGAACCTGCGTATGCCGCACTTCGATGCGGTGATTCGATGGTCGGTACCACGACCACCGACGGCCCTCGGGATTCCGACTGGTACCAGATCGAACTCCTCGTTCCGACCGTCGTCACCTGGCGGGTTCAGTCGGAGTTCCCCGCACAGCTGGTGGTCGTCTCCGGTCCATGCGTGGGTCCGATGGAGGCGGTTCGTCTCGAGGAGGCGATGGATTGCGGGGAGATCACCATCGAACAGCCGCTTGAACCGGGTATTCATGCATTGGTCATCGCCCCCGGCCTCGTCAACAACGCCTTGCGGGGGGGGATCACGTGCGACCTCGAGGACCCGAAGGATCCCCCGGATCCCGATGATCCTCCGGTCGAACCATCCTTCTTCGGTCTTCGCTACCTGGTTTCCGTCACCTGCGACGCTGACGGGCTCCCAGGTGACCTGGATGGCGACGGGCGGGTGAATGGGGAGGATCTTCTGATCGTCCTGGCCTGGTGGGGAACCTCGAACCCGCTTGGGGACGTGGACGGTGACGGCATGGTCGATGGGGCGGATGTCCTGGTCGTCCTCGGCGCCTGGACGGGTTGATTTTCCGGGTCCGATACGGAAGTTGCGGCATTCCTTCCACATCGACGGTTGGCGTCGGCGATGCCATCCGCTACGTTCGATGTACAGAGAAGGATCACCCCATGAACACCATGTCTTTCGTGTCCGCCACCCTCGCACTCTCGATCGCGGCCTCTGCCTCCGCGCAGTCCTATGACTTCACGATCAACACCGATGCGAGCTCTTCCGATCGAACCACCGGTGTCACCCTGCCCTTCGCCGGGACGATGATCGGTGACTGGGACGAGACTGAGAATCCCGATGGCACGCAGACCCGACCCGGTGTCTTCGGTGGAAGCGGGAACCAGCCGATCGACTACGGCGCGAACTTCGCGCTCGACGGCAGCAACCAGTCGGTCCCCTCGGGCACCTTCTCCCTCGATGTGGACAGGAAGATCAGCCTTGCACGGATGAACGGCCTCGCCCTCGACATCCTCGGCGGGCAGCCCGAGGAACTCGATTCGACCCTCACCATCAACTACGACACCTTCCGGACCTTCAGTCCGTCGTCGTTGTTCCCCGGTGGCTTCGACATCCCGGTCCCGCTCGGCGCGATCAACGTCAACGCCATGGACTTCATGCAGACCGGTGAGGCGGACCTCATTCTCACCGTCGATGACGCCGGCATCACCACCATCACCGGCCTGGTGCCGGGGGAGCTCTCGCTCGAGATCGTGGTGCTCGACCAGGACTTCGGGGGCATGTCGTTCCCGACCGCGTTCCCCATCAGTGCCGAGCTGATCGAGAACGACAACGGTGCACAGCTTGTCATCCAGTCCTCCTTCGATCTCGATCAGGAGATTCCCGCCGCGGAAGAACCCTTCGCCGACATCCCCATCGAGCTTCCGACCGTGCTGCCTCCCGGAAGCATCGCTTCGCTGCTGATCAGCGGGACCACCGGCACGGGCTCGATCACCGGCGGATTCAGCATCGCACTCGTCGCTGACGGCGAGGGGAGTGGCTGCGCCGAGGATCCCGACATGAACGGCGATGGCGTGGTCGATGGCTCCGACCTGACGATCCTGCTTGGTGAGTGGGATGCGGCGGGCGGCATCGCGGACATCAACTGTGACGGACTCGTCGATGGTCTCGATCTGACGATCGTGCTCGGAAACTGGACCGGCGCCTGAGCCGGCGGCTCACCACGCGATTCACCAGGGCAGTCGATCCAGGTCGATGTTGCCTCCGGTCACGATGATGCCCACGCGTCCGAGCCGGTCCGCATCAGGTCGTGTCCTGAATGCTTCGGCCATGACGGCGGCGATCCCGACCGCGCCACTGGGTTCGACCACGATCTTCGCGCGTTCCCACGTGAACTTCGTCGCCTCGATGATCGCTTCGTCCGACACCGTGACGATCTCGTCGACCAGATCCTTGATGATCGGAAACGTCATCTCGCCCAACGAGGTCCTCAGACCGTCCGCGACGGTTCGCGGTGGTCTTTGCGGGACGATCCGTCCGGTGCGCACCGATTCGACCGCGTCGTCCGCGAGCTCGGGTTCCACGCCGATGATCCGGATCGACGGGACGAGGGCGCGCGCGGCGAGTGCGACTCCGGACATCATGCCACCACCACCCACCGGAACGACGACTGCGTCGAGATCCGGAACATCTTCGTGGAGCTCAAGGAACGTCGTGCCCTGTCCCGAGATGACCATCGGATCGTCGTACGGTGACACGAAGGTCGCACCCGTTTCCTCGATGACCCTTCGGGCACCTGACTCGCGTGCCTCCTGGGACGGATCGCATTCCACGACCCGTGCCCCGTAGCCTTCCACTGCCTTCCGCTTCACCACGGGTGCGTCGCTCGGCATCACGATCGTCGCGGGGATGCCGCGGGTCCGTGCCGCGAGTGCGAGGGCCTGGGCATGGTTGCCGCTCGAATGGGTGACGACGCCTCGCGCGGCATCCTCCTCCGACAGGCTCATGACCGCGTTGCACGCACCTCGATACTTGAAGGCACCGACCTTCTGGAAGTTCTCGCACTTCAGGAAGAGCGATCGACCTGAACGATCGTCCAGCGTGTCGCAGGTGACCACCGGTGTCCGGTGGGCATGCGGTGCGATGCGTTCCGCTGCAGCGCGGATGGAATCAAGGTCGGCGACGTATGTCAACGGCACGCTCCAGGGACAGGACGTGTTCCGGTCTTCTCCGGGAGGGTTTTCCGCCCTCGATCACGAGCCGGATGCTTCATCCGTCCCACCATCATCGGTGGTGTCCTCGCCTGAATCCGTGTCCGGCACGATTGCAGCTCCAAGATCCTCCGGGGGGCTGCCGAAGACGACGTATGAGTTGCCGTCGATCTCGAGGATCGCCCAGTCCGCATTCTGGAGGCCGCGCGGTCCCTGCTCGATCAGGAGCAGCCCGGTTCCCTTGTCCCCGGAGATCGTGCAAGCGATCCGCTTGTCATTTCCGGATTGGGCCTGCTGTCCCGTTTCGGTGAAGGAGACCGAGACGCTCTCGACGGTCCCGATGTACTTCTGGATCGCCGGGGTGTCTTCGACCTGGGGCGTGACCACCATGCCCATGCCACTGTCCATCAGGTAGGGCAGGCCCACGAAGAGGCCGAGACCGCAGCAGCCGCCGAGCATCACCAGGACCAGGACCACGATCACGATGATCTTCATCGCACCGGAGCCGCCCTTGGTGGCCATCTGAGGATCATCAAGTCGGGCATACTGGTTCTCTGATTCGTTCATCGTCTCGACTCCGTGTGGACAAGATCTGCGTTGGGATTCAATCCGGCGGATTGCAGGGGGTGCCACCCTCTTTTGCTAGAGTACCCTCGATCGCTCGGGGCGTCCCGCCTTCGTGGGACTGAGACGCACCCGTAGAACCTGATCCGGCTCATACCGGCGTAGGGAAGCGAATCGGTCTCTGTTCCCATCCACTCCTTGATGGGAATCGGGCCCCTTCGTTTCCAGGAGGCCCAGATGATCGACCAGCATGCGACCGATGACCGTACCTACGACCTCCCCATGCGGGGCGCTGCCAACCCCTCGACCGAGGCGCAGGGCACCACCCCGGGTTCATTCGCGAACCGGTCGGAGATCGGCGGTCCCCTGACCTTCTCCTCTCCCGACACGCCGGGCATGCCTCCGCCGAGTGACAAGACCGCGTGGGATTTCCTCCCCGAGGGCTGGCGCATCGAATCGGTCGATTCCCATGCCGAGGGTTGTTCCGGTCACGGCCGACCCGATGAGACCTGGATTCGCTGCATCGCACCCGACGGCTTCAAGCCGATCACCCAGCTGGAACACGCCCGGCTCGGAACGATCACCCCGGAAGCGCGTCGAGTCGCCGAACGCGAGGGTCACCTCACACCGGAACAGGTTCGTGACGAGGTCGCGTCCGGCCGGATGGTCATCCCCGCGAATCGCGTGCACCTCGAACACCAGCTCGATCCCATGGCGATCGGTCGTGCCAGCAAGACCAAGATCAACGCCAACATGGGCGCCTCACCCGTCTCCAGCTCCACCGACGAAGAGGTCGACAAGCTGAAGTGGGCGGAACGGTGGGGGGGTGACACCGTCATGGATCTCTCCACCGGAGGTGATCTCGACGCGACCCGCGAGGCGATCATCACCAACAGCAGCGTGCCGATCGGAACGGTCCCCATCTACTCGATGATCATCGGCCGCAAGATCGAGGACCTGAACGAGGAGATCATCCTCGACACCCTCGAGCACCAGGCGGCCCAGGGCGTCGACTACTTCACGATCCACGCCGGCACGCTCCGCGAGCATCTTCCGCTCGTGAAGGACCGGTTGATCGGCATCGTCTCCCGTGGCGGTTCGCTGCTCGCCAAGTGGATGATCCACCACGGCAAGCAGAACCTCATGAACACCTGCTGGGAATCGATCTGCCAGGTGATGCGTCGGTACGACGTGACCTTCTCGATCGGGGACGGTCTTCGTCCCGGCGGTCTCGCCGATGCGAGTGATGCCGCGCAGCTCGCGGAACTCCAGGCGCTCGGGGACCTCACCGAGCGGGCCTGGCGGCACGGCGTTCAGGTGATGGTGGAAGGACCCGGTCACGTTCCCTTCGACCAGATCGAGTTCAACATGAAGCTCCAGCGCCGCCTCTGTCATGGCGCGCCCTTCTACGTGCTCGGCCCGCTGGTCACCGACATCTTCCCCGGCTACGACCACATCACCTCCTGCATCGGTGCGACGGCTGCGGCCTACCACGGCGCCTCGATGCTCTGCTACGTCACGCCGAAGGAACACCTCGGTCTGCCCAAGCGCGATGACGTGAAGCAGGGGTGCATCGCCTACAAGATCGCGGCCCATGCCGGTGATGTCGCCCTCGGCATTCCCGGGACGCGCGACCGCGACGATGAACTCACGAAGGCTCGCGCCGCACTCAACTGGCAGAAGCACTTCGATCTCTCCTTCGATCCCGACACGGCACGGGCCTACCATGACGAGGACCTCGACGTCGACACCGATTTCTGCGCGATGTGCGGGCACGACTGGTGCAGCGTGAGGATCTCGAAGGAGATCCAGGAGTTCGCGAGCGGCAAGGACCCCGAGTACTTCCGCGACAAGCCGGTTCGTTCCGATGCACTCACTCCCGAACAGCAGGAGATCCTCGAGAAGCGAGGTGTCCTGAGCCCCGAGGAGATCCACAAGCTGGCGTCGAAGACGCGCAAGAAGGTCGACGCCGAGGAGGGCAAGGCCTCCTGCCATTCCGACTACGTCGATCCCGACGAGGCGAAGGCGATCCAGGGCGACCAGCTGGTGCAGTTGAACACCGCGCCTGCGCACAACATCCCGAGTCACGACCCCCTGATCTGAAGCGAACACCGCGATTCCCGCAGGTTCCCCGATCCCGGAGCGCCTGCTGCCACATTCCCACCCCTCGGATTACAATCCAGACGTGAGCACCCCGTCCTCCAGCAATCCGCAGGAACAGCCGCCGAAGCTCATCTCGCTGCCCGAGATGCGATACCAGACCGGCTATGTCTGGTTCATCTTCGTGTCGAGCCTCGACATCATGCTGACCTGGCTGATTCTCAGCAAGGGCGGTCTCGAGGTGAATCCCGTCGCGAAACTGGTGATCGACAACTGGGGGCTCACCGGTGCGATCGGCTTCAAGTTCGCACTGACACTCTTCGTGATCATCGCCTGCGAGATCGTCGGGCGAAAGCGTGATCGGCTTGGCCGCAACCTGATCCTCTTCGGGATCATCATCTCCGGTTCGCCGGTGGTGTATTCGCTCTACCTGCTGCTGCAGAACTGGCTGGGCGGCTGAGCCGCGTTCAGTCGGCGTCCATCATCCACTCGAAGCGCGTGCCCTTCAGACGTTCACGCCAGGCCTTCGGGTCGGCGAGGAGATGGTCGACCGATTCCGGGTTGGTTCGTCGAAGCGAAGGCTCCAGCTCCTGGGGCTTGATCCCGATGTGTTCGCAGATCATCCGGTAGCCGACACTCGGATCCTGCATGACGTGCTTCTCGAAGTCGAGGTGGAGACCGTCCTCGCCGACCACCTCGCGGTTCCATTCCATCCATTCCTGCCGAGTGGCGAGCTGCTCCTCGAGCGACATGACCGGATCCACCTTGTCGAGACGGAATCCGGCGAGGTCGCAATCGACCGGCACCATCTTGAGACCCTTGCGATCCGTGGCGTTGATGTGGAAGTTCCCAACCTGTCGCCCCCGTATCGAACTCACCAGCTGGCGGACCACGTTCGTCCGACCCAGGCTGATGAAGACGCCGAAACCGAGACCCTCAAGCACCGCACGTGCTTCCTTCGGATCCGTCAGGCCGTACAGCTCCAGGTGCTCCGTCTTCAATTCGAAGCCGTATCGTCTCTTCCCGGCGTGAATGAATCGTCGCCGGATCTCACGGTTGAAGGTGTGCTCGTCGAAGCGCTCTCTTGCCCTGACCTCAGGCAGGTCCCGCGCTCGCGCGACCCTCGGGTGCAGTGCTTCACTGTCCCACAGCAGATCGTTTTCCTCGTCCAGCATGTTCCCCAGAACGGTGCTGCCGCACCTTCCGATGTGGAGCATGGCGATGCGTCCGCCACTGGGTCCGCCGGAATTCCTCCCCATGAACCCGAGGGCGTCTCCGACCAGGTTCCTGACCAGGCCGTCACGTTGCTGGATGTTCGAGACTCGCTTGCGAATCTTGCGTGTGATCGGTTCTTTGCGCATTGCAACCTCTTCGGGTCGGTGTCAGGCGTTCATCGACTTCTCGATGGCGGCTATGGACTTCGGGATCGACCGACTCAGGTTGATGTGTCCCGTCTTTGTGACCACGATGTCGTCCTCGATCCTGACACCGAGGTTCTCGTCGGGAATGTAGATCCCCGGTTCGATCGTGATCACCGCGCCTTCCTTCAACGGACCCTGGGGGGTGATGTCGTGGACCTCGATGCCGAGGTGGTGCCCGATGCCGTGGATGAAGTAGTCGCCGTAACCGGCCTTCTTGATGATGTCTCGGGAGGCCTTGTCGATCTGTTCGAACGTGCACCCCGCCTTGACCTTCCGTATCGAGGCTTCGAGTGCCATCAGGACGATCGAGTAGATCTCCTTCTGCCGCTTGGTGAACCTGCCATTGACCGGGTAGGTCCTGGTGACGTCCGCCGCGTAGCCTCGATAGTCCGCACCCGAATCGATGACGATCAGGTCGCCGTCCTTCATGACCTGGTCGTTGGCGCCGTAGTGCAGGACCGTTCCGTTGAATCCCGAACCGGCGATCGTGTTGTATGCGGGTCCCCTGGATCCGTTGGCACGATAGGCGTGTTCCAGCGTCTCCTGGATGTCGAACTCCGTCATGCCCGGCTTCATCGTCCTGAGGACCTCGTCGTAGCCGAGCGCGCTGATCCGGACCGCTTCCTTCATGCAATCGCGTTCCGCACCGGACTTGATCGATCTCATCTTCGCGAGGAGCTCCGTTCGATCGACGATGCTCACCCCCGGGATCCTCTGGCAGACCTTCTGGAAGACCGCGAGATCAGGGGAGACCGGAGCCTCGTGATGCGCGAATTGATGGAGGCAGGCCAGCTTCCTGGACTTCTGCGCCGCGATCCGCATGACCAGTGGGATCCTGCTGGTCCTGAAGATCGTCTGGATCCCGTACTTCTTGACCATGGCTGAATCGATGAAGTCACGAGCGCCGTCCCACTTCTCCACTTCCGGATCGAGGGGCTTGAGGAAGAGGACGACCTGCTTCGCCGGCACCGGGTGGGTGGGATCGAACACGATCGCCGCACCGGGCTCGTCCGTGATGCCCGTGAGGTATTCGAAATTCGGGTCAGGCCGCCATTTGCTGGTCAGCTCTCCTCCGCCATCACCCGCAAAGATGATGCCGACCGAATCCTTCAAGGACTTGAGCACCTTGGCACGTCGCTTCTGGTACTCGCTGGTCTTGATCGAGGGTGCTTTCCTGGCCATCTTGCGTCTCCTTGGGGGGCTGATTCTACACCGTCTCCACCCTCACGATGGAAGTGAAGGCGAGGATCCGCGGGGCATGTTGTTCGGTGATGATGTCCAGCTTGTCAGGCGTTGACGCTCTCGAGGATCCGTTCCGCGTAGGTGGTCATTCCGTCGCGGAGCTGCTCGAAGGAGTCCAGCACGTAGAGGATCGGCTGGTAGTGATCGATCTCGAAGCTCGTGCTGCAGACCTGTTCGAGGTCGAACGGTCGCCGCTCGACCTCCGGGCTGTCGAGGGCATGGCGGCTCTCGCCCGGGGAGGAGATCAGTCCGGACCCGTAGAGCTTGAGCTCGCCGGCCTCCTGGATCAGGCCGAATTCGACCGTGAACCAGAAGAGACGTGCCAGGCGTTCGGTGTGCTCCGGATCATCGGTCAACAGTGCGGCCTTGCCGTAGGTCTGCAGGAAGTCCGCGAAGACCGGATCGGCATGGAGCGGGACATGGCCGTAGATGTCGTGGAAGATGTCCGGTTCCGGGAGGTAGTTGATCGATTCCAGTGGTCGGATCACGATCGTGGTCGGGAACTCCCGTCGCGAGAGACAGGCGAAGAACGCCTTCGCCGGCAGGTAGCCGGGGACCGGCTTCGACTGCCAGCCGGTGAGCTGACCGAGATAGGAGTTGATGCTCTGCTCACCCTCGAGGTGGGGGATGTGCTCGCGAACCAGCTTGATCGCCTCGGCACCGTCGAGATAGACCTTCGAAGCGTGGTCGGTCAGGTACTCGTGCTGTTGGTCGTAGAGCCTCTGCCAGGTCTCCTGGTTCTCCGCGGTGTACCCCTCGTATCGCTGTGCGATGTACATGTTGCTGGGATCATCGAATCCCGGCTTCCCGAAGTTGTCGGCATAGTCCTGGGCGACGCTGGCTTCACCATCGTCGATCATGGAATGATTGAGGCTCTGGTTCATCATGGGCGTTCACTCTTCCTTGGGTGCCTCCTCATTCTAGTCTTCAACACGCTGCCGTTCATGTTTTCCAGAAGAGGTTCTCACGCCACCCGATTCGGAGGATCCTCCCCCAGAAGCCCGGAGAGGAGGTTCCTGACGGCGATTTCGGTCATGCCGTTCCTCGAATCCTCGGTCCCGCTTCCGATGTGAGGAAGGATCGTCGCTCGCTCCTGCCCGAGGATCCCGGGGTGGACTTCCGGTTCCCGTTCGAAGACATCGAGGCCGGCGGCGTGAATCACACCCTGTTCGAGCGCCTCCGCAAGCGCCGCCTCGTCGATCACCGCTCCTCGCGCGGTGTTCACGAGCACCGCGCCGTTCTTCATGATTCCCAGGCGTCGTGCGTCGATCAGGTGACGCGTGTCCTCGGTCAGCGGGCAATTGAGGCTGACGACATCCGCTTCGGCCAGTCCTTCATCGAGTTCGACACGAACGGCATTGACCGGCGCCTTCTCCGCCTCCGTCTTCCGCGACCGGGCGGTGTAGAGGATTCGCATGCGCCAGCCGACCGCTCTTCTCGCCACCGCGAGTCCGATCCGTCCCATGCCGACGACGAGCAGGGTCCTGCCGACCAGATCCTTGCCCACGTACTGGGCCGGATGCCAGCCGGTCCATGTTCCTTCGTGAAGTTCCCGGCTGGCTCTCTGCATTCCCCTTGCGGCATTCAGGATGAGCATCCAGGCGACGTCCGCCGTCGCGTCGGTCAGGACATCGGGGGTGTTCGTGACGATCACCCCTCGCTGACGCGCAGCCTCGGTGTCGATGTTGTCGTAGCCGACTCCGTAGTTCGAGACGATCTTCAGTCCGCTGCCGGCGGCGTCCATCACTTCCGCGTCGATTCGATCCGGTATGTGTGGAAGGATCGCGTCCGCACCACGGACCGCATCGAGGAGTTCCTCCCGCGTCGGCTTGCGGGTCACATCGAGGTGGACGATCTCCGCATCACGGCCGACGGGATGTGCTCGAAGGAGTCCCACGGGATCACCTGGAAGATGCGTGGTCACCACGATGCGTGCGGTCACGTGGACGTCTTCCTTTCGAGGGTGGAGCGAGCCTCCTCCTCCGATCGCATCGGGGCTTCCGCATCGAGCCTGACCACCTCGAACCTGCCTCGGACATCGAATCCCAGGGGGTCGACACCGACCAGTCTCGGTTCGGAGATCTCGATCTCACGCTCACGCAGGCAGGCTGCACGAAGACCATCGACGCGTTCCTCGTTCGCCCATCTGCAGATGCCGGATTCGAAAGGACCGAGTGCGTTGGGCATCAGGAGTCCGTCTCCGTCGTAGAACACACCCTCAAGTCGACCGGCCTCGATGTGCATGATCGCCCATCGGACGTCCTCCGGTTCGCCGTGGTAGATCCTCCAGCGATCCGCGAGGTGACCGTCCGGGCCGTTCTCCTCGAACTGTTCCAGGGTCACCATCAGGTGCAGCGAGGACTCCTCCTCGTCGGGGAGGTAGAGGACCGTCTCGTTTGCGGTGAGCATGGCGACCATCACCGGCGCGACGAGCCGACCTTCGTGCTCGACGACCACCTTCATGGGCATCACGTTCTCGTCGAATCGGAAGAGGCCGCTCAGGTGGCCGTGGAGCCAGCCGAGGGGGAGGCGGAGTTCGGGGTCGATCATGGGGGGGTCGTTGCTCATCGTTGTTGGATGGTAGCGCTCGCAGGCGATTCGTATCCGGGTAGCATCCTCGGCATGGCCAAGACCCTCATCTGCTGTTCCATCCCCGTCGATCACCCGGATGACGTCGAGCTTGGCCTCGACCGTGCCCGCAGGGCCTCAGAGGATGGTGCTCGTCTCGTCGAATGGCGCGTTGATGGTCTCGCCGAGGACCCCGATGCTCCGGGACTCGTCCGCCGTCTGCTGGAGGAGTCCCCCCTCCCCGGGATCGTGACCTGCCGTGGCGAGGCGGAAGGGGGGGCCTGGGAAGGCGAGCAGGAGGATCGGCTCGACCTCTTCCGATCGATCGCCACCGCCGATCCCGGTCCCGGCTACATCGACTTCGAACTTGCCGACTACCAGGCTGATCCGACGGTTCGAGACTCGGTCGATGCAGTCATCACCACGGAGGGGGGGCCTCGACTGATCCTCTCGACGCACGACCTTGATGGGCGTCCGTCCGATCTCATGCGTCGGGTCGCCGACATGGGTGATGCCGGCGAGTGTTCGATCTGCAAGGTCGTCTGGCAGGCTCGCAGTCTCCGCGACAACCTCGAGGCATTCGACCTGCTTCGTGATCGCACCAAGCCGATGATCGCCCTCTGCATGGGGGAGTTCGGGGTCATGAGTCGCCTGTTGGCGCCGAAGTTCGGCGGCTTCCTCACCTTCGCCACCCTCGAGTCCGGCGAGGAGACCGCGCCGGGGCAGCCCACCATTCGCGAACTTCGCGCACTGCATCGATTCGATTCGATCGGTGCGAACACCCGCGTCTACGGAATCGCCGGATGGCCCGTCCATGCGTCCTGGAGTCCGCTCGTCCACAACGCGGGTTTCGAGCAGGTCGGGTTCGACGGCGTCTACGTCCGGATGCCGATCCCGCCGGAATGGGAACACTTCAAGGCGACGATCGGTGCGTTCCTCGATCACGACGGTCTCGACTTCTCCGGCATGAGCGTCACCATGCCGCACAAGGAGCACCTGGTTCGATTCGTCCGGGAGGCCGGCGGCACCCTGGATCGAATGAGCACGATCTGTGGTGCGGCCAACACCCTGGTCGTGCATGAGGACGGCACCCTCGAGGCACTGAACACCGATGCGCCGGCCGCACTCGACAGCCTGGTCGAGACCATGGGCATCGAACACGAGGCCCTCGCCGACTCCCGCATCGCGGTCCTCGGGGCGGGCGGCGTCGCACGCGCGGTGGTCGCGGCCCTGGCGTCGAGCGGTGTGGAGGTGGTGGTCGTCAACCGGACTCGTGATCGTGCGGACCGACTGGTCGCGGACATCCTCGAACACGTGCCTGACGCTCGTCTCACCGTCGGTGACGCGGATCTCCTTGCTTCCGGTGGGTTCGATGCGTTCGTCAACTGCACCTCCGTTGGCGCGCCGACCGGTCCTGCCCCCGAGGCATCACCCCTTCCCGAGGGGGTGGTACTCGATGACTCGATCACGGTCTTCGACACCATCTATGCCGAGGAGCCGACGCCACTCGTGCTCGAGGCCACATCACGCGGTGCTCGCGTCGCGACCGGGGAGTCGATGTTCGTGCACCAGGCCCGAAGACAGTTCCATGCCTGGACCGGAACCGAGATCCCCCTCGGATTCTTCGAGCAGCTGCTTCAGCCCAGCTGAACCGACCTGCGTGTCGGTTCAGTCCTTCGCCTTCGCGCGGGTCTTCCGGAGGGAACGTGGCATCACCCGCATGATCAGCCGGGCCGGGACCACCGTGCAGACGATTCGAAGGAACTTGTTGTTCATGCCGGTGATGACGACCGCCTTGTTGCGTTCGCATGCAGACCAGCCTTCATTGACGACGGCTCCGACCTCCTGCCACATCAAGCGAGGAAGTCGATCGATCTGCCTGCGGTTCCCCAGGACGTCGTGGAACTCCGTCCGCGTGTAGCCGGGGCACACCGCCGTGACGTGGACATTGCTTCCCCGGTGTTCCTTCGAGATCGCGCGTGATGCCGAGACCATGAAGCGCTTCACCGCACCGTAGAGTCCACCGGCGTTCTCCGGCGCGAACGCGGCGAGCGATGCGATGTTGAGGATCCTCCCGTAGTCACGTTCCCTCATGCCGGGAAGCACTCGACGCATGAGATCGACCTGTCCGATCGCAAGGACCTCGAGGAAGTCCTCGATCGCCTCCCAGTCGGTGTCGGTGAATCGCGTCGGTATCGCGTAGCCGGCGTTGTTCACGAGCACGTCGACGTGTCGCCCGGCTGCCTCGATGCGTTCAAGCAGGCGCTCTGGTGCGGAACGGTCGGAGAGGTCCAGGGTGATCGGGATGACGTCCACCCCATGGGCATTGCCGAGGCGCGCGGCGAGTTCCAGAAGTCGCTCCTCCCTGCGAGCGACGATCGCGAGATCGAATCCGCGCTCCGCGAGGAACTCGGCGAAGGCCAGGCCGATGCCCGCACTCGCCCCGGTCACGACCGCGAGCCGACGGTCACCGCTCAAAGAACGAACCTGCTCAGATCCTCGTCCGCGAGGACCGTCTCGAGCCGCATGCGCACGAAGGCATCGTCGATGCGGATCGACCGTTCACCTCGTTCGACCATTTCCGGTGCATCGAATGCGATCTCCTCGAACACCTTCTCGATGATCGTCATCAGTCTTCGGGCACCGATGTTCTCGAGCCGTTCATTGGCTTCCGCCGCAAGGTCCGCCATCGCGTCGATCGAACTCGGTTCGAAGACGACGTCGAGTCCCTCCGCGTTCATCAAGGCGACCTGCTGCTCGGTGAGGGAGCCGTCCGGTTCCTCGAGGATCCTCCGGAAGTCGTCTCGATCCAGTGAATCGAGCTCCACCCGGATCGGGAACCTGCCCTGGAGCTCCGGCATCAGGTCGCTCACCTTGCTTCCATGGAACGCACCTGCAGCAATGAAGAGGATGTTGTCGGTGTTGACCACGCCATGTCTGGTCGTCACCGAACACCCTTCGACGATCGGGAGCAGGTCTCGCTGCACGCCCTGGCGGCTGACATCCGCGTTCCTGCCCTGTTCGCTGACCGCGATCTTGTCGATCTCGTCGATGAAGACGATCCCAGCCTCCTCGGTTCGTTCGATCGCCCGTTCTCCGAGTCGATCGTGATCGATGAGCTTCTCGGTCTCCTCCTCTCGGAGGATCTCGAGCGCACGCGCGACCGTGGTCCGACGGCGGTGCCGCTTTTCCGGCATCAGGTTCTCGATCATCGAGCCGAGGCCCGGGTCGATCTGGTCGGTGCCACCTCCGCCGATCATCGGCATCGTCGGCTTCTCGCGCACCTGAATCTCGATCTCACGTTCGTCGAAGAAGCCTTCATCGAGCTTGATGCGCATGCGTGCACGCACCCGGTCGCCGGTCTCGTCCGTGGTCTTCACGGAGTCGTCTTCCGAAGGTTGTTCCCGCTCACTGGTCGGTTCCTCGGTCATCTCGCCGAGGAGAAGGGAGACCATTCGATTCCTCGCGGCGTCATCCGCCTTCTCCGCGACTTCCTCCGCCTGCTCCGAGCGGACCATCTTGATCGCCAGTTCAAGGAGGTCGCGGATCATCGACTCGACATCACGCCCCACATAGCCCACCTCGGTGAACTTGGTGGCCTCGACCTTGATGAAGGGTGCCTCGACGAGCCGGGCCAGCCTGCGTGCGATCTCGGTCTTGCCGACCCCGGTCGGGCCGATCATGACCATGTTCCTGGGGACGACCTCGCGGGCGAGTCGCTTCTCAAGCTGTTGTCTCCGCCAACGATTGCGCACCGCCACCGCGACCGCCCTCTTGGCGGAATGCTGGCCGACGATGTGCCGGTCGAGGGCGGCGACGATCTGGGTGGGGGTGAGGTCCGACATCGCGTCAAATGGTAGCTTGA
The DNA here is from genome assembly GCA_022447205.1 of Phycisphaerales bacterium. Taxonomy (GTDB): domain Bacteria; phylum Planctomycetota; class Phycisphaerae; order Phycisphaerales; family SM1A02; genus JAKVBQ01. The sequence goes on along the minus strand of JAKVBQ010000002.1, from coordinate 72,689 downwards.
ACCGTGTTTCCAGCTTCAGGAGGGGGCTTGAGGTGGGGAAGATGACGCTGACTTGCTCAATTCGAGCTGGGTCTCCATACTCTCCCATCCAGCGGTCGCGCCGTGTGCGGCCCCACCCCGTTTCCGGGGCGTGAAACCGGTCCAGTTCCTCCTCGGGCGAGTTCTCCAGAACCCCGTTGAATACAACACTCAAGAGACGGAAGCAATTGCATGAAGAAGTCGATCCTCCTCAGCGCCCTGACAGTTTCACTCATGACCGCGTCGGGCTACGCCCAGTCGGTGGAAGAGCTCCTCGGCATCTCCGTGAGTGCCGTCCAGACTCCGACCGAGGCCCCCGAAAGCAGCCACGCCCATGCCGAGGAATCCCCCTTCTACACCCGGATGCTCGTGACCCCGATCATTCAGGGCTCGATCAACACCAACTCGACCACGAATAATGTCACACTGTCCGATTCCAAGATCGAGTTCGATGTCGGCGTCGGTGTCGGGCTGACCATCGGTTACCGGATTCCCGAAACCTATGTCTTCCTTGAGGTCGCCTCCGGTTTCCAGTGGGCCGGCATCAGGAAGTTCACTGGCCGGTACTTTGCCAATGACATCTTCATCGAAGACCTCGAGGGCGAGAACGGCAACTTCTATCAGATCCCCCTGATGTTCACCCCCGGCTTCGAGTTCGAGTGGAACGGCGGCTGGCCCTTCCTGCGTGGTGGTGCCCTCCGATTCGGTCCGAGCGTGGGCATGAGCTGGCAGGATCTCAACGTCAGTGAAATCCGTGGTTTCGGCGATGACACCTTCAGCTTCGGCGCGAAGGGCTGGACCTTCAGCTACGGCGCGATGGTCTCGATCGACCTGTTCTTTGAACACAACGTTGCATTCACCTTCGGGTATCAGTTCATCGGTACTGCCGGTCTTGACTACGGCCAGATGGAATACCAGGGTCCTGCGAATCCCGTACTTCCCTCGGTCGACAGCAACTTCACGTACACCAACGTCGTCAGCTGCGGCATCAGCATCTACTTCTGATCCGCCCCGACGTTCACGACGCACCTTCGGGGGGGGGGGGGGGGCCGCCCCCCGTTTTTTGGTAGGGCCCCCCCCGGGGCGGGCGGGCCCGCCC
>JAKVBQ010000002.1:0-71562 GCA_022447205.1 Phycisphaerales bacterium | reverse complement strand
ACCTTCGGGGTCGGGCTGAGGCCCGACCCCTTTTTCATGGAAGAGCACACGCATGGGCTGCAGTCCGATCCTCATTGACGGCACCTGGGCCGAACCGGAATCCACCACGGCTCGATTCCGGGCGCACGACCCGGCGACCGGGGAGGCACTTCCCGGTGAGTTTCCCGAGATCAGCTGGCCGGACCTCGAGCGGATGGCCCGTGCCGCGCAGGGGGCCGCACGTGAACTGGCATCGATCGACACGGAACGGATCGCGGTCTTCCTCGAGCGTTACGCGGATCTGATCGAGGAACGTGCGGATGCCATCGTCGCCGCCGCGGATCGAGAGACCGCGCTGGGTGCCGAGGTCCGACTCGCCGGGATCGAACTTCCGCGCACCACCGGCCAGCTTCGACAGGGGGCTGCCGCGGTGCGCGATCGTTCCGCGGGTGGGTGGTCGATGCCGAGCATCGATGCGGAAGTGAACATCAGGTCCCGCTACGAACCGCTTGGTGGTGCGGTCCTCGTCATCGGGCCGAACAACTTCCCCCTGGCCTTCAATGCGATCTCCGGCGGTGATTTCGTGGCCGCGATCGCGGCGGGGAACCCCGTGATCGCCAAGGGGCATCCCGCTCATCCCGAGACCACCCGACTGCTTGCCGATGCCGCACGTGATGCGGTCGAGGAGGTCGGTCTGCCGTCCGGAACGGTCCAGTGCTTCTACCACGCACCCCCGGAGGACATCGCGCGCCTGATCGCCCATCCCGCACTTGCCGCGGTCGGTTTCACCGGCGGCCGGTCATCGGGGCTTGCGATCAAGCAGGTCACCGACGCCGTCGGCAAGCCCGGGTACTTCGAGCTGTCCAGCCTGAATCCGGTCGTGCTCCTGCCGTCCTCCGCTTCCGCCGACCTGGACGGGTTCGCCACCGGCTGGTCGACCTCGATCCTTATGGGGAGCGGCCAGTTCTGCACCAAGCCTGGGCTCTGTTTCGTGATCGGCCAGGAGGTCGCGGAGGAACTTGCCGAGGCCGTCGCCCGTTCGTTCGACGGGAAGCCCGACTCGATCCTCCTGACCGGTGGTCTGGTGGATTCGATCGACCACGGCGTGCAGGCGCTCCAGGATGCGGGTGCGATGCTGATGGCGGGGGGCGCGACCTCCCTCGAACCTGGGTTCCGGTACCCCGGCACGCTGCTCATGACCAACGGTCGCACCTTCCGCGAGATGCCCGACTCCATGCAGCGCGAACTCTTCGGCCCGGCGGCGATGATCGTCGCCTGCGACTCCGAGGAGGATCTCCTGGCGGCACTCCGAACACTCGAGGGCCAGCTCACGGCATGCGTCTGGTCGGCGGGCGCATCGGACGAGGACCATGCCCTGCACGATCGCGTGCAGGGGACGCTTCGTCCGATCTGCGGCCGACTGCTCGAGAACAAGATGCCCACCGGCGTCGCCGTGGTGCCTTCCATGGTCCATGGCGGTCCCTATCCGGCGACCGGGCACCCGGGATTCACATCGGTGGGGCTCCCTGCGTCCATCCGTCGATTCGCCGCGCTTCGTTGCTATGACGGCATCTCACCGGCACGACTGCCTTCGAACCTCGTCTAGTTCTCGGGTACCGCACCGGGATCAGACCGGTGAGTGCGTCATCTTCGCTTCGGCGATCGTCAACAGGGCCTGCTCCCTGATCTCACCGGTGAGTGGCCGCCTTGGTGCGCGAAGTCGTTCGCTGCCCAGTCCGAATTCCTGCTGGCACAACTTCACGAGGTGGACGAATTCCGGGACCGCATCCATCCTGAGCAGCGGAAGGAACCATTCGTAGAGGGACCGGCAGGCCTCCGTCTCCCCGTCACGCGCGAGGTCGAACAGACGAACCGATTCGACCGGCAGTGCGTTCACGAGTCCGGCGATCCAACCGGTGGCACCGGCATCGATCGCTTCGACGATGAGGTCGTCGATGCCGGCGAAGACCGCAAGCCGCTCCCCGAGGAGCCTTCGGATCTCGGTGATGCGTCGAATGTCCCCCGACGACTCCTTCACTGCATGGAGGTTCGCGTGCTGGTCCGCGAGTTCGACCACCTGGGTCGGGACCACGTCCGTTCCGTACGCGATGGGGTTGTTGTAGAGCATCGACGAGAGCCCCGTGGCCTGAAGACACGCGTCGAAGTGCCCCTTCATCTCGTCCCATGTTCCCTGGTAGACGTAGGGGGGAAGGATCATCAATCCCCGGCACCCGCAGGCTTCGGCCTGGGTTGCGATCTCGACCGCTTCGGTGGTGGACAGCGCACTGACCGCCGCGATGACCGGTGCTCGATTGTCGATCTCCTCGGCGAGCTCGCTCCAGATCATCCTCTTCTCGTCGAGTGTCAGCTGGCCACCTTCTCCGAGCGAACCGGGCGTCACGATTCCCGTGCATCCCGCATCGATCATCTGTCGAGCATGGCGTCGCATGAACTCGATGTTGATGTCGAGTGATTCGGTCAGTGGTGTCGTGATCGCGGGCATCACGCCCACCCAGTCGTCTCGGTGCATTGCTGTCATGTGTCGTCTTCCACTACGAACGGATGATGCCTTCTGCAAAGGGGTCATTGTGATCGAACAACAGCGTCGAATCAGCGGTGATCCACGCTCCACCGGTGATGGTCGGGATGATCATGCCATCCTTCTCGTGGTATCGCCCCGTGAATCGACTGCCGATGATCGATTCCTGGGCCCAGGGCTGTCCCGGTTCGAGCATGCCGTCCGCATGAAGGCAGGCCAGCTTCGCGCTGGTTCCGGTACCGCACGGCGAACGGTCGAACTCGCCTCCCGGGCAGAGCACGAAGTTGCGACTGTCGCAGTCCGTCCGGGTCGGCCGGTCGAACAGCTCCACGTGATCGATGATCTGGTAGGTCTCGTCACCGGAGACGGGGTCGACATGGATGCCGTGGATCGCGGCGGATTCGAGGGCGCGTCGAATCGAGAGCGCATGGCTGCGCAGTTCGTCGATGTCGGTCGAGGCGAGGTCGAGCCCGTGGTCCTCGACCAGGAAGAACCAGTTGCCTCCCCAGGCGATGTCGCCGGTGATCATGCCGAGACCCTCGACATCGAGACGGACACCCGATCTCTGGCGATGGCTCGGGACGTTCTCGACCGAGACCAGGCCGTTCTCCCCGAGGTGGGCGGTGATCGCCCCGATCGAGGTCTCGAGTCGATGGGAGCCCGGCCCGATGCGCCCCAGATGGGCGAGGGTGACCGTCACGCCGATCGCGCCATGCACGCACATGTGCAGGGTTCCGACGTTGTTGAAGAAGATGACGCCTGCCGCGAATGACGGATCACTCGGCTCCAGGAGGAGGGCTCCGACGATCGCCTCGTGTCCTCGCGGTTCGCAGGCCACCGCACGCCTGAATTCGTTGTGCCCGGTCCGGAAGAGCCTCGTCTTCTCCTCGATCGATCCGGCTCCGAGGTCCGGGGCGCCTTCGATCACCACTCTCGTGGGCTCGCCTTCGGTGTGGCTGTCGATGACTCTGACCGGATCCATCCCCAGACGGTACACGACTCGACCCGGATCCGCGCTCATTGGGTATCCTCGTCGTCAGAAGGAGCCGACCCGTGCGCACACCGTCCCTTGTCCTGTCCTGCCTGTTCGCCCTGAGCGTCCTTGGCGGATGCGAAACCCTCCTCGAGACGACCTCTCCGGTCGAGATCCGTGCCGCATCAACCACCGAACGATCGGACTGGCGGGCCTCGGGGTACCACCTTGGCGGATTGGACACCTGGGTCTCTCCCGACGCCACCGTGACCGCTTCGGGAATCGTCCGGGCTCGTCGCTCGATCGATGATCTCGGCGAGCCGACGGTGATCCTCCAGTTCGATCAGGCGTCGTCCATCAGGATGGACGAACTGACGACCCGACGTTCCAGTCGACCGATCGCGATCATTCTCGACGGTCGGGTCATCGCGGCTCCGGTCGTGACCACCAGCGTCGAGGAGACGCTCGTCATCCATTTCGGTCGTGCGCCTGATGCGGCGTCGAACGCGGATCGACTGGTGGATGCGATCAGCTCCCGATCGAACGACGACAAGGCGAAGACGATCGCCGTCCAGCCCGCGGACCAGAACGCCGACTGAACCCTGCGAGACACGCCCCATGGCCGAGCTGACCTTTCGAACTGCTGGCGAATCACACGGACCCGGGATCTATACCCTGATCGACGGTCTGCCCCAGGGGCTCGAACTCGACATCGAGTTCATCGATGCCGAACTGCGTCGTCGTCAGGGAGGCTACGGACGGGGCGGACGCCAGCGGATAGAGACCGACCGAGCGGAGTGCCTTTCCGGTGTTCGCCTCGGTCATGCCACCGGTTCGCCCGTTCTCGTCTGTGTCAGGAACAAGGACAGTCGGCTCGACGACCTCGAGCGGACGCCTCCCGTCCATCGCCCCCGGCCCGGTCATGCCGACCTCGCCGGTAGCGTCAAGTGGCTGACCACCGACTGTCGCGAGACCCTCGAACGAGCGAGCGCGCGGGAGACCGCCGCCCGGGTCACCGCCGGTGCGATGGCACGCTGCCTGCTTCGCGAGTTCGGCATCGAGGTCTTCGGTTTCGTGCGCGGCGCGCTCGATGCGGTCAGTGATGTGAGCCCCGACCCCGACAACTGGCAGGCACTGCGTGAACTTCGCGACGGGAGCGAGGTCTACGTGCCCGATCCCGAGGTCGACGAGCGCATGAAGGCTGCGATCCGACAGGCGAAGATCGACAAGGACACCGTCGGCGGTCTCGTCGAGGTGCATGTGTTCGGTTGTCCGATCGGACTCGGTTCCTGCATGAACTGGGACCAGAAACTGGATTCGCGCATCGCGGGCGCGGTCATGGGCATCCAGGCGTTCAAGGCGGTGGAGATCGGGCTCGGGCGGGACTGCGCGTTCCGGACCGGATCCGGGGTCCACGACCCGATCGGCTTCGATGAATCGCTGAAGAGCGGTGCATCGATGGGATTCAAGCGAAGTTCCAACAACGCCGGCGGGCTCGAGGGTGGCATGACCAACGGCATGCCGGTCGTCGTTCGCGGGACGATGAAGCCGATCAGCACCCTGCTTCGTGGCCTGCCCAGCGTGGACCTCAATACGAAGGAACCCGAGCACAGCCAGTACGAGCGTTCCGACGTCAGTGCGATCTCCGCAGCGAGCGTGGTCATGGAGAACGTCGTCGCCTTCGAGATCGCACGGGCCTTCCGTGACAAGTTCTCCGGAGACTCGATGATCGAGGTCCGGGCACAGTACGAGGCGTTCATGTCCCATGCTCGTCGCCTGCCCCTCGAGCCGACCACGACCTCCGCGGACGATCGCGACGAGGACCAGGACGAACATTGATCCCTCGGGAAGTAGAAAGGGACATGCGATGACATCTTCAGCAGCACCACCGCCTCTCACCAGTCATGGAAGTGACGTCGGTTCCGGTGACCACTGGATGCATCCCACGCCGGCCGAACGCATTCCGACCAAGGTTCACGCCCGGGCATCCGACGTGAGCGTGGCCGTCGCCGGGGAGATCGCGGATCTCATCCGCGCCAGGGCCACACAGGGCATGAACTGCGTGCTCGGCCTCGCGACCGGTTCGACGCCCACCCGCGTGTACGACGAGCTGGTTCGAATGCACCGGGAAGAAGGACTCTCCTTCGCGAACGTCATCACCTTCAACCTCGACGAGTACTACCCGATGAATCCGGGCGAACTCCAGAGCTACCGAAGGTTCATGGACGAGTATCTCTTCAACCACGTCGACATCGTCCCGGAGAACATCCATCTCCCCGACGGCACGATTCCCCCCGAAGAGGTCCGCGACTACTGCGATCGATACGAAGCGGCGATTCGCGAGGCAGGGGGGATCGATCTCCAGCTCCTCGGCATCGGCAGGACCGGGCACATCGGTTTCAATGAACCCGGTTCCGGTCGCGACTCCCGCACCCGTCTCATCGCACTGGACAAGGTGACCAGGACCGATGCGGCCAGCGACTTCTTCGGCGAGGAGAACGTGCCTGCCCGCGCGATCACGATGGGAGTCGGCACGATCCTGGATGCACATCGCGTCGTCATGCTCGCATTCGGCGAGGGCAAGGCGGGCGTCGTGCACGAGGCGATCGAGGGCGAAGTGACCCCGACCATTGCCGCCAGCTTCCTTCAGGAGCATCCGAATGCCAGGGTTCATCTGGATCTCGCGGCCGCGGCCGAGCTGACCCGCTGCAAGTCACCGTGGATCTCTCAGGACATCGCATGGACGGAGGCCCTGACCCGGAAGGCCACCATCTGGCTGGCGCGCAAGGTGGGCAAGCCGATCCTGAAGCTCACCCGGGAGGACTACAACGAGAACCACCTCCAGGACCTGCTCGCCGAGCGTGGCGGTGCCTACGACATCAACCTCGAGGTCTTCCGAACGCTCCAGAAGACGATCACCGGATGGCCCGGGGGCAAGCCGGAGTCCCGACGCCGGGAGGGGGACATCGTTCGTTCCGGTGATGACGTCTTTCCCAAGCGCGTGCTGATCTTCAGTCCGCATCCCGATGACGACGTGATCTCGATGGGCGGGACCCTGCTTCGACTCGTCGATCAGGGACATGAGGTGCATGTCGCCTACCAGGTCTCCGGTTCGATCGCCGTGTTCGATGCGGCAGCCCTGCGTTTCGCGGATTTCGCCGCGGACTTCAACGCCACCTTCGGACTCGACGGCGAGCGCGCCGAAGCATTCGAGGACCGCATCGGTTCGTTCCTCCTCGGCAAGAGTCCGGGTGAGGTCGATTCGCCGGAGGTCCAGAAGCTGAAGGGGCTCATCAGGCGTGGCGAGGCTCGGGCGGCCGGTCGATACTGCGGCGTGCCCGATGGCAATCTTCACTTCCTCGACATGCCGTTCTACGAGACCGGACGAGTCAAGAAGAAGCCGTTGTCCGATGACGACATCGACATCGTCATGGACCTTCTTCGTCGGGTCAGGCCCCATGAGGTCTATGCCGCCGGTGATCTCTCCGATCCCCACGGGACCCATCGCACCTGCCTGGATGCGATCGTGCGTGCCTGGCAGGAGGTCCGTGAGGATGACTGGGCGGATCGAACCTCGATCTGGCTCTACCGGGGCGCCTGGCAGGAATGGGATGTCGATCGGCTCGAGATGGCGGTGCCTCTCTCTCCGGATGAACTGAAACGGAAGATCAACGCGATCTACAAGCACGAGAGCCAGAAGGACAAGGCGCTCTTCCCCGGCCCTGATGCGCGGGAGTTCTGGCAGCGCGCCGAACAGCGCAATCGGAACACCGCTCGCATCTTCGATGAACTCGGGCTTGCCGAATACGAGGCCATAGAGGCGTTCGTCCGCTGGGACGGCCACTCTCCCCTGGACTGATCGCCCCGTTCCCCCGAGGAGTTGGTACCGAGAAGTCGGGTGCTGTCGCCCGGACACCGCTTGATCGGCTCGCTTTCGTGATTCTTCCGTGACGAGCTTCCCCATTAGGCTTAAGGTGTCGAACAGGTCCCATTTGGAGCGTGCAATGCCCCCGTGTTCGACCATCCATGGTTTCCTGGGAGCACTCCTGCTTTCCTGTGCGTCCTCGCTTGTTGCCGAAGAGGGCTTCGAGGTGCACTTCGTCCCCGAGGAGTTCGCGACGATCTCCGATGCGATCGAGGCTGCTTCGGACGGGGACATCGTCCAGATCGCACAGGGTGTCTACCACGAGAACCTCTCGGTTTCGAGCAAGAGAATCAGCATTCGTGGTTCGATGCTCGGACCGACCATCATTGATGGCAGCAAGCCGACCAACGACTGTGGAAGCTGCGTCCTCGTCACGGGTGCATCGGAACTGATCCTCGACCAGCTCGTCCTGCGCAACGGGACCGGGTGTCCGGTCTATGGCATCAGGCGTGGTGGGGGCATCTACTCGGAATTCGCCACGGTCGAACTCATCAAGGTCGTGATCGAGGACTGCTCGGTCGCACTCGATCCCTTTGGCAGCGATTCATGGGGAGGCGCGATCTGCAACTACTTCGGATTGCTGGTGCTCGAGGGGTGCACGATTCGGGGGAACCGTTCTGATGCCGAAGGTGGTGCGATCTGGAGCAGTCATGGCGATCTCCTCATGGCAAACACCACTCTTTCCGGCAATTCCGCGGTGCAGGGTGGAGCGGTGCTCGTCGAATCGGGCAGCGCTTCCTTCGACCTCAGCACGTTCCGGGAGAACATCGCGGAGGAGGCAGGTGGTGGGATCATGGTCCGGAGTGAGGCGGCCGTCGGTGTCTACGACTGTCGTTTCGAGGCCAATGTCGCTGCGAACGGTGCCGCAATCTGGTCGAACGTCACGGCAGGCACCATCGGCAACTCGATCTTCGCCGAGCAGGTCGCCGGTCCCGGAGGCGCCGCGGTCAGGCTCGATGACCTGAACCTCGCCGTCGACTACCTCGTCGAGGGCAGCACCTTCTGTGGGACGGTCGGGGAGGACATCATCGGGGAATGGGTGGAGGGGGAACCGAACACCTTCGAGGAGACCTGCCGTATCCCCGCGGACCTTGACGGCAACGACATCGTCGATGGTGCCGACCTCACGATCCTGCTGGGTGCATGGGGCACCGATGGCACGGCGATCGATGCCGATCTCGATGACAACGGCATCGTCGACGGGGGGGATCTCGCCATGTTGCTCGGGGCCTGGACACCTTGAAGCTCGAGACAGCGACCTGCCCTCGTTGTCGCTATGGGATGGCCGGCTCCATCGAGAGCGGTACGTCGGGTGCCTGGTTGATCCATGTCACCTGCGTGGAATGCGGCTTCGAGGTCGATGCCAGGGAATGCTTCGCCGAACATGGCAGTCGTCCAGGCTGGTGTGCCTTCGTCGATCCACCGCAGGCTCGACGCAGCGGGGCGTTCCTCCTGACGCTGCTCAGGATCCTCCTTCCCTTCCGAACCTGGCGTGACCTGAAACTCTCGACTCCGGTCATCGGTCGAGACCTCCTGCTGTGGTCGTTTTCGAGCCTGGTCATGTGCTGGATGATCCTTGCGGCATGGTGCGCACTGCTGAGCACCATGTCGGCGCGTTTCCAGTATCTCGCGTACCGGCCTCTCGAGTTCTTCCTCGAGCTCACTTCGACACGACCGTTGATGCGACCCGCATTCGGTCCTTGGCAGCAAGGCGAGCTGCTGGAACAGCCCATCACCGGTCTGATCTGGACGCTCGGGTCCTATGGCTTTCTGCTTCCCCTCTGGGGGTGCTTCAACTTCGTTCTCCTGATCCTCCCGGTCACCAGGAGACGATGCAAGGTGCACCTGAGTCATCTTCTCCGGGTCGCGATGTTGTCCCTGCTTCCACTGCTCGTCTTTCCGCTGTTGCTTCCCCTCGCCGAGACGAGCATGTTTGTCTACACATCAACCTGGACGGATGGCTCCGTACTGCTCGTCTTCGCCGGTGGCTTCATCTACTATGCCTGCTGGTGGTGGCTCATGCTCCGTTCGTACCTGAAGCTTCCCCACGCCCTCGCCATCACGATCTCCATGGCGGTGATGGGCCTCCTGGTCAACATTCTCGCCTTTCCCCTCCTGAGGATGCTCGTTGGCGCAGGGTGAATCCTTCACGGATGAACACCACCGCAGACCCGCCTAGACTGTACGGGTGCCCCCGGATCACGCGATGTCCGTGCTCCGTTTCATGAATCGATGATCGTGCTCCCTGGAAGGTTGCTCCATGCTTCGTCACCTGTTCGTTCTCCTTCTTGCCGTTTCAGCGTCCGCTCAGGATGCACCGGATGCCGGACCCCCGGCGATCGTCGATCCCACCGTCCGGACCGATGGCACCCTCGCTGCTTCAGAGGTTCTTGCGAGGATCGACATCACCTACGACGGGTTTGGCGTGCCGACCGTCACGGCAGAGAGTCGAGCGGATGCCTACTTCGCGGAAGGCTTCCTGCACGCACAGAACCGCTTCACCCAGATGGAGGTCACACGGCGGATGGCTGCCGGTGAGCTGGCGGCCCTCGTGGGTCGGGCAGCCCTCGATCAGGACATCAGCATGCGCTCGCTCCAACTTCGTGACATCGCGCGCAGGTGCCTCGAACAGTTCGACCCCGTCGAACTGGAACTCCTTCGTCACTATTCCGCCGGTGTCAACGCCGGTCTCTCCGACCTGAGCGCACCTCCTCCCGAGTACGCGATCCTCCAGACGACACCCGAGGCCTGGAAGCCGGAGGACACGATCCTCGTCGTCCTCTCGTTCTGCGTGTTGCTCGACAGCAGCGGGGATGACGAGATTCGCAACGCGGCGATGTTCGAGTCACTGCCCGAGGAGGTTCGTGAGTTCATCTACGACCCGATCTCCCGTTTCGACGCCCCGATCCCGGGGCTCGAACGTCGCAGGCCGTCGATCCCCCGCATTCCCGGCCGGGAGGTGATCTCGCTGCGCGACCTGCCGGATCCGCCTCCGGTCATCGAGTACAGGTACGACATCGGAGATGACGATGACGGTCCCGGTGGATCACCGGACGGAGAAGGTGATGGCGAAGGCCGCCTTGATTCGGAGAAGACGTCCCCCGGCTCGAACAACTGGGGCATCAGCGGTCGTCTCACCACCGACGGTCGGGCGATCCTCGCCAGCGATCCCCACCTGCCACTGCTTCTGCCATCCGCGTGGTACCGCCTCCGACTCGAATGGCCTGATCATGATCTGGTCGGCATCTCCATCCCCGGGATTCCCGGCATCACCATGGGTTCCAACGGGCATGTGGCCTGGGGGTTCACCAATCTCACCGGGGATCTCCAGGATCTGATCGCGCTGGAGATCGATCCCGATGACCCGGGCCGCTATCGAACCGTCGATGGCTGGGAGTCGTTCGGTGAGGCCGTCGAGATGATCGAGATCGCCGGCGAGGAGCCTCATCAACTCGATCTCAAGACGACTCGATGGGGCACCGTCAATGCCGAGTACCTCGACAACTCCGGTGCCACCCGACTTGCCGTCAGGGAATGGGCTCCGCTGAATCCCGAGCTGGTGAATCTCAACCTGCTCACCCCAGTCGAGGATGCACGCAGCATCGAGGAAGCGCTCGACGCTCTCGCCAGCTGGAACGGACCGCCCCAGAACGCGGTGGTGGTCGATTCGAACGGCGAAGTCGGCTACACGATCACCGGTTTCCTTCCCGACCGTGCCCGCAAGGACGGGCGTGGGCCCTACGGGCTCTGGGACGGCACCCCGAGCTGGACCGAGCGAGCACAGATCGAACGGCCCCGCCTTTCCGGCGAGTCTGTCGACTTCGTCTTCACTGCCAACAACCGGACCATCGACAACCGGATCGCACGCAAGCTCGGTTACGCCTGGGCGAACCCTGCTCGAGCTCGTCGCATCAAGGACGTGCTGGAGCGGACCACGCAGGCCGATGAACAGGCGATGCTCGAACTCCAGATGGACAGCACCACGGTCGGCCTCGATCCCTGGAAGCGGCTCATCCTTGACGCCATTCCCGAGGGCGAGCAGGACGAACAACTGGCGGCTGCCCGGGAGGCACTGCTCGCCTGGAACGGTCGGGCCGATGTCGACCAGGTCGGGATCACCCTGCTCGATTCGGTGCGCGGTGCCTGTCTGCAGGAGATCTCCGTGGCGGTCGCGACCTGGGCGGAAGAGAAGGGGATCGGACGTTTTGATTCCGCATACATCAACGAGGAACCGTATCTCCGGGTGATCGAGGACCAGGCCGAGAACTGGCTGCCCCCCGGTGAAGCGGAGACCTGGCAGGAGTGGATGCGCGACCACGTTCGTCGTGCAGTCGACTCCGGCGGGCTGTCACCCTGGGGTGACTCGAACCAGATCACGATCCGGAGTCCCTTCGCCGACATGGCTCCGGCTCCGATGCAGACGATGCTCGAACTCCGGTCCGGGCCGCAGTCCGGCTACTGGAACGCACCGAAGGTGCTGATGCCCGGTTTCGGGGCGAGTGCCCGGCTCGTGGTCAGTCCGTCCCACGAAGCGGACGGCTTCCTGCTGACCCCGGGTGGACAGTCCGGCAATCCTCTCTCCCCGCACTACCGCAGCTTGAACGAGTCATGGCTCGCCGGGGATCCGGTTCCGCTCCTGCCCGGCGAACCGGTGGCTTCTTTCTCGCTCATCCCGGGATCCGAGGACCCTGTGCCTGCGAATTGATCTCCCGAATGGGTTCGTTGTATCGCCAGTTCTCCCCACTGCTGGTGTCGTTCCTCTTCGGACTGGTCCTTTCGATCGTGATCGCAGTCGCTGCGGTCGGTGTGACCTGGACGAACGCGGAGTCCGAACAGGGTGGGTTTGATTCCGAGGGAGTCCCGTCAAGGGTCCTGCCGTCGTGGTTCCCGGAACGTTCGCCTCAAGGCGAGGGGCCGGAGGTCGCACGCTGGGTCGATGGACCACTCTTCCACGCCGCCATGGTGATGCAGTTCGATCGGAGTTCGGGTGCCTCGTCAACCGGCATCGAGCTGCCCAATCGGATCACCGATTCCTTCATCAAGGCGGGCTTTCCATGGCCGTGGCTCGAACGGCACGATCGGTCGATTGCAAGGACCATCTTCGCTGCCGAGAACCCGTGGCTGAAGGCGGAACTCTCACCCGAATACATGGGGTTCGACGAACGTTTCGAACCGGGGATTCGAATCGACGTTCGAGCCCTCGCCGCCGACGTCCTCTTCTACACCGCATTCATGCTGGGAATGATCGCGCTGGTCTCATCGCTGTTTCACGGCGGCTCCATCTGTCGGATGCCGTCCTGGCTCGTCGCCTCGTTCAGCCTCGGCGTGGTTCTTCCCGTTCTCATGGCCTGGACATCCGGTCTTCTTCTGGTCGGACCCTCGACGACGCACGACGGCCTCGTCGGTTCGGGCGTGATGCACGTCGATGTCGTCAGCGGGACCTCGGCCGGTGACTCCTCCCGGATTCAGGATGTCATTCGCGTGCCCGGAGGGAGCAATGTGATGACCTGGGAAGGTGATGCCGGTGCCGGTGGACTGCCGCTGGTCTCCAGCGAACTCCGACTCGGCTGGCCGGTGACCATGGCGCGCACCGGCGACTCGACGCTTCCGGTCCTTGCGGACACCTGGGAGGAGGTGCTGCTCGGATTCGAGGACGAGGGTTATCTCGATCTCGATCATGCCTCGCTCTGGAAGGTCATCCGCGCCCCGGTGGTCTGGTGGGGCTGGTTGATCGACGCCACCTTCTGGACGATGGCGCTCGTCCTGGTGATCGCTCCCTGCATCGCCCTTCGACGCTGGTTGAGACGACGATCCGACCGATGTGTCTCGTGTCGACACCGCCTGGCCGGATCCCTGATCTGCCAGGAGTGCGGGCGCGAGGTCGCATCACGACGTCTTCCGGGACTCCCGGGTTCCCTGCTGCCGGATCGGAAGCCGTCCCTGAATCACTGACCGTGATCAGGAGGATCGACTTCCCACTTCCGGCCGGGTGGGTTCGACGCTGTTCCGGCGGACCTCGAAGGTGAAGTTCTCCCGCTCGTAGTCGACCTTCACGGTGTCACCCTCGTTGAATGCCCCGGTGAGGATCTGCGTCGCGAGCGGGTTCTCGATCCGCTGCTGGATGACGCGCTTGAGCGGTCGTGCACCGAACTGTGGGTCGTATCCCTCGCTGGTCAGGGCATTGGTCGCCCGTTCGGTGAGTGCGATCTCCAGACCACGCTCCCCGAGCCTCTTGCGAAGATTCCCCATCTGGATCGTCACGATGCCTGCGAGATCTTCCCGGGTCAGCTGCTGGAAGATCACCGTGTCATCGATCCGGTTGATGAGCTCGGGCCTCATGTGCATCTTCAGGAGATCCTTGACCGTGGACTCGATCTCGATGTCGAGCGCACCTTCGCTGGTCATCTTGAGGATCTCGTGCGATCCGATGTTGCTGGTCATGACGACGATGGTGTTCGAGAAGTCCACGGTGCGTCCCTGTCCGTCGGTGAGACGGCCGTCATCAAGGACCTGGAGGAGGACGTTCGAGACGTCGGGATGGGCCTTCTCCATCTCGTCGAAGAGGATCACGCAGTACGGCCTTCGTCGCACGGCCTCGGTGAGCCGTCCGCCCTGTTCGTAGCCGACGTATCCGGGAGGTGCACCGATGAGCCGGGCGACCGCGTGCTGCTCCATGTACTCGGACATGTCGATCCGGACGATGGCGTCCTCGGTGTCGAAGAGATCCTCGGCGAGCGCCTTGCAGAGTTCGGTCTTGCCGACCCCGGTCGGGCCGAGGAAGAGGAACGATCCGATCGGGCGGTTGGTCTCGCCGAGACCGGCCCGGTTCCTGCGAACGGCGTCGGAGACCGCGACCACCGCATCGTGCTGGCCGACCACCCGTCTTGTGAGCTGGTCCTCCATGTGCACGAGCTTCTCGCGTTCACCCTCGACGAGCTTCGCGACGGGGATTCCGGTCCACTTGCCGACCACTTCCGCGATCTGCTCCGAGTCGACCTCCTCCTTCACCAGCGCGTCGCCGCCGGCCTCGCGTTCGTCGAGGTTGCGTTCCGCGGCCTCGAGACGCTCCGTGAGCGCACCGAGCTCGCCGTACTGGATCCGTGACGCCGTCTCGAAGTCACCGCGTCGCTTCGCCTGCTCGAGCTCCGTCTGCTTGGCGTCGATCGTCTCCTTGATCTCACGAACCGCATCGAGCTCCGCCTTCTCGCTCTCCCAGCGTGCGGTGAGACCCTTGTTCTCCTCCTGGAGGGAGGCGAGTTCCTGCTCGAGCGTGTCGAGCCGCTTCTTCGAGGCATCGTCCGGCTCGATCTTGAGCGCTTCGCGTTCGATCTCCAGCTGCATGATCCGTCGGCGCAGTTCGTCGAGTTCCGCGGGCATCGAGTCGTTCTCGATGCGCAACCTCGAGGCGGCCTCGTCGAGCAGGTCGATCGCCTTGTCCGGAAGGAAACGATCGGCGATGTACCGATGGCTGAGACCGGCGGCCGTGATCAGCGCGCCGTCCTGGATGCGGACACCATGGTGGGCCTCGTAGCGCTGCTTCAGGCCGCGCAGGATCGCGACGGTGTCCGAGACGCTCGGTTCACCCACGTACACCGGCTGGAACCGACGTTCGAAGGCCGGATCCTTCTCGATGTGCTGGCGGTATTCGTCGAGCGTGGTCGCCCCGATCGAGCGGAGTTCACCCCGAGCGAGTGCCGGCTTCAGCAGGTTCCCCGCGCTGACCGCACCTTCGGACTGCCCCGCACCCACGATGGTGTGCAGTTCGTCGATGAAGAGGATGATGCTGCCGTCGCTCGCCGCGACCTCCCTCAGGACGGCCTTCAGCCGTTCCTCGAACTCACCACGGAACTTGGCTCCGGCGAGGAGTGCACCGACATCGAGTGCCATGATGCGTGCGTCTCGCATCGAGGCCGGGCAGTCGCCGTTCACGATGCGAAGTGCGAGGCCTTCCGCGATCGCGGTCTTGCCCACGCCGGGTTCACCGATCAGGACCGGGTTGTTCTTGGTTCGACGGGAGAGCACCTGCATGCAGCGCCGGATCTCCTCGTCGCGGCCGATCACCGGATCGATCTTCCCGGCGGAAGCGGCCTCGTTGAGATCGACCGCGTACTTCGAGAGTGCCTCGAAGTTGCTTTCCGCGCCCGGATCGGTGACGTTCGACACCCCGCTGGCGGCACGGATCTGGCTGATCGCCTCCCGAAGGTTGCCGGTGTCCACGCCACAGGTGGAGAGGACTTCCTTCGCCTCGGACCTGGTCTCGGACAGGGCGAGCAGGAGATGCTCCGTCGAGACGTACTGGTCGTTCATGTCCCGGGCGAACTTCTCCGCGGATGCGATGACCTGGATGAACGACTGCGAGGTCTGTGGCGTGGTGCCACTGACGGTGGGGAGTCGCTTGAGTGCCGCGTTCGTCACCTCGCGGATGCGTCCACCGTCGATGCCTGCCCTGGCCAGGATCGATCCGGCGACGCCGTCCTGTTCCTCGAGCATCGCTGCAAGCAGGTGCATCGGGCTCAGCTCCGCATTGGAAGCGGAGACAGCCATCGACTGCGCATGTGCGAGTACGTGCTGGGCAAGGGTCGTGAATCTGTCCATTCGCATGGTGTCGGTCCTTTCAACTGGCTCACGGCCGCTCACGGTGGACCGACCGCAGCCATGCCTGATGGCGCAAATGCCATGCCTGTTTCAGGGGCTCCTGGGCGGGTTTCGACCTGCCAGAACAGCAGTCGGGAGGTTCTGGCGTGTCAAACCACACGGACCGGGAAGTCCGGTGGCAGCACCTCCGGGCGGTCCTGGATCCACGAGACCAGCCAGCAGAAGGCATCGACGAGTCGAGGCCCGGGACGGTTGAACATCTCGTTGCCGTCGACCATCACCACCCGACCCTCCTGGACCGCGGGGAGCACCTTCCACCAGCTGCTGTTCCGCACCGTGTCGAGCTCGGCCTCGATTCGCGCGAGGTCGAACCCGCACGGGCAGAGGATCAGCCGGTCCGGCATCGATTCGACGATCTCTTCAGGGGTGACCTGTCGTGACGGTCGTCCGGCCGCATTCAGGGAATGCCTGCCGCCTGCCGCCTCGATCAAACCCGGTGTCCAGTGTCCTCCCGAGAAGGGGGGATCCAGCCATTCGAGGAACGCGACTTCCGGCTGCCGGATGTACGGAGTCACGTAGTCGATCGCCTCCCAGTAACGGCCTCGGAGTTCGACCATCTTCCGATCACCCTCCGCTTCGAGACCGACCGCCCTGGCGACCTTGAGCACGTCATCGAAGACGTCGAAGATCGTCTTTGGATCGAGATTGACGATCTTCGGTGCGGGGTCCATCGTCGCCGCGACACGATTCACGCTGGCGAGGTCGATCGAGCACACCTCGCAGAGGTCCTGCGTCAGGATCACGTCGGGCTCGAGCGAACGCAGTCTGTCCTCGTCGAGTGTGTAGAGCGATCCTCCGGATTCCATGGTGGATCGAACCTGCTCGTCGATGGCCGCGCTGGTCGCCGCATTCGTCCTCTGTGCGGTGAGCACCGGTCGGTCCCGGACCTCCGGCGGGTGGTCGCATTCGTGGCTTCTCCCCACGAGCATCGCCTCCGCGCCCAGGGCGCAGAGGAGCTCGGTTGCCGATGGCAGGAGGCTGACGACTCTCATGAGGAGGAATCCTACCGGGCACTGCCGATAAGGGGTGGGTTTCGAGGGTCCGCCCGGCACCCTCATCCGGTGCATCCTGCACGACTCGTCCACTTCCTGCTGGTCACGCCAGGCAGGAAGCCCGGTGTTTGCAGGCGCGGTGCATCGAGGCATGTTCAAGGTGGTCTTCTCGGTGGGCCGCTCATCAATGCAGTTGGGATGAGGGTCCATCGGGAACGGCCGACAATGGGAGTCAAGAGATGAATCACACACGTATCGTGTCGGTTGTCGCGTGCACCTGTGCCCTCGGCAGCGTCGCCATTGCGGACATGACGATCGACGTCGGCCGCTTCAACAACGTCCATCCGAAACCGAATTATTCGTATGCGGGTGACTGGGGGGGGTACGTCAGTTCGACCCTGGACCAGGGGTACACCGTCCTCGACATCGACGTGGCGGGGATCATGGCGTTGAGTGGTGACCGTTACCTGAAGTCGGTGACCATCCGTGACTACGGCACCAACTCATATGGCGCTTCGAGTCCCGGGGCCGACATCGACTTCGTGGACTTCGTCGGTCTTGATTCCGGCATCGATGTCTACGCGTCCTACGCCGGTCCGACCATGATTCATGGCGGGGAGAGCTCCGAGCAGCTCATGGGACGAATCGGGCAGCTGGATGCCTTCTCCGGCGCACATCACGAGGAGGATGACGTCTACGTCTCCCTTGGCAGGCTCGGCGAGCTTGAGATGCGTTTCCATGAGAACGGTGGTGGCGACCAGGGTGGCGGGGGCGGTTCCGATGATGACGGAGACGGCACTGGAATCGACCCCTTCGGTGCGAACGGCCTTGCGGGCGACGGTCTGGTCCTTCGCATCGCGGAGGCGGGTTCGATGGAGCGTTTCACCGTTCATTTCGAGACCACGAACGTCCCGGCGCCTGCCGTCGCGCCGCTCCTGGGCACCCTGTTCCTGCGCGGCCGTCGCAGGCGGAGGTGATCCTTTCCTGCTCGCGTCGGTCTGGCGCCTCGTTCAACGGGGTAAGATCGGGCCATGGCGTTGTACGCGTACATTGCTCGCGATCTTGACGGCAAGCGACTGACCGGACGTTTCGAGGCGGCCAGCGAACAATCCGTCCTTGCCGAACTCGAGTCCCGAGGTCTGGTCCCCGTTCGCCTCGAGCTCGCGAACGAACGTTCGGGCGCCGGCCAGCGTATCTCCTCCCGCGCTCTCGGTCGCTTCTACCGCCAGCTCGGCGATCTTCTGCGCGCAGGTGTCCCACTCCTGAGGGCGATTCGACTTCTGGCGGGCATGCGGTCCAACCGCAAGCTGTCCTGGGTGCTTTCCCAGGTGGCTGATTCCGTCGAGGAGGGCGAACGACTCGCCGACTCCATGGCGGCCTTCGACCAGACGTTTCCCGAAGTGCAGGTCTCGATCGTCCGTGCCGGCGAGCGAGCGGGATTCATGGATCAGGCACTCGATCGTCTCGCCACCTTCATGGACCAGCGTGCCGACATGCAGTCGAAGGTCATCGGCAACCTGATCTATCCCATCGTGCTGCTCACCGTCGGACTCGGGATCGTGGTGGCCGCCCTGGTCTTCTTCGTCCCACGGTTCGAGGACTTCTTCGCGGACATGGAGCTGCCGGCCTCGACCGTGCTCCTCATGGCGATGTCCGATCTGATGGTCCACTGGTGGCCCTTCCTGCTCTTCGGCATTGCCCTGCTGCTGGGTGGGCTCATCTACGGCCGAGCACAGCCGGGCTTCCGGCGGTGGTCGGAACGGGTCCGCATGAGACTGCCTGTGCTCGGTCCGTTGGGTCGGGCGATCGCATGTGCCAGATTCTGTCGGGTGCTGGGGACGATGCTCGAGAACGGCATCCCCCTGATCGAGTCGATGCAGATCGCCCGGGGAGCGGTGGGAAGCATGCTGCTCGAGGATGCCCTTGAGGCCGCGACCGAGGCGGTTTCCGGAGGAGAATCCCTCGCTGCGCCGCTCGAGGCCAGCGGGGTGATCGAACCCGATGTCATCGAGATGGTGATCGTCGGGGAATCCGCGAACAACCTCGCAGAGGTCCTGGTGACGGTTGCCGACACCCTGGAGAACCGGGTCGATCGCCAGCTGGCGGTGGCCATCCGACTGATGGAACCGGCGCTCCTCATGCTCCTCGCAGGTGTCGTTCTTTTTATCTTCATGTCACTGATCGTGCCGATGTTGAGGATGAGCTCCGCCCTCTGAACCTCGGATCGAGGCCCAGCGGGTGGAATTGACGCTCGATGCCGGCCCATGTGGGCTATCATGACTTCTGTCGATTGAAGACCGTGATCAGCAACGAGCACGGCATGCGAATGGAGGCGCAACGATCATGACTGACACCACCCGAACTTTCACCGGACGCACGCGACGATCGATTCGTGGACGCCATGTCCGGAGGCGCGCCTTCACGATCCTCGAACTCCTGATCGTCATCGGGATCCTGCTCGCCATCGGCGGCATCGTCCTTGTGAACCTGATCGGTGTGCAGGAGGAGTCCGAGGTCGGCGTCACCAAGGTCCAGATGCAGGGCATCGCCGACCAGCTCGACGCCTTCCGCCTGACCATGAAGCGGTTCCCGACCGAGGACGAGGGCATTGCCGTGCTCTGGTCCTCCTCCAACCTCGAGGACGAGGAGGAGGCCGGGAACTGGCGACAGTTCATGCCGAAGCCCGTTCCCAACGACCAGTGGGGCAACGCCTGGGTCTACCGGAACCCGTCCGATCTCGAAGGCCAGCCGTATGACCTGATCTCGATCGGGCCGGACGGCGAGGAGGACACCGAGGACGATCTGTCCATCCACGATGGCATCCTCGACGAGGATGGCGAGCTTCGAGATGACTTCTCCGATTTCGCGACATCATCGGATGGCGCGGGCTGAGCCCGGACATCGTTTCCACCGCCGTGGATTGACGTTGATCGAGATCCTGGTCGCGTTGGGCCTGTTGCTCGCCCTGTCCGCGCTTGTCCTGCCGATTTCAAGCTGGGCCTTCCGCCTGGGTTCGCTCGAGAGCGCTCGAGACGGTGTCGAGGCGATCATCCTTCGTTCGCGTGCCGAGGCTCGTCTCGAAGGGCGTGCCATCGAGCTGGGTTTCGTGGACGGTCGCTTCGAGGCGCGCTGGTTCGATCCGTCGGCCGTCGCCCCTGACGAGGACTTCGAATCCGAATGGCTTGCGGACGTCGAGTTCGATGCAACCGATCCGGAGGAGGACTTTCGGATTTCCGCATCATGGTCACGTCGAGCGCTTGCTCCAGGAATCACTTTCCTTTTCCTTGATGCGTACCTGCTGGAGCGTGACGCGTTCGAGCCGTTCGACCTGGCTGACGATGAGCCTCCTTCATTCGAGTCCGACCCGTACCAGCCGACGGGGTTCATGCGCATTGCGGTGTTTCTGCCCGATGGCGGCGCCCTGGTCGGCCGGCCTTTCGTGCTTCGAGAGGAAGGGAGCCCTCCCATGCGCGTGGAGATCGATCCCTGGAGTGCGCGGCCGATCATCGCGGAACTGCCACCGGACTCGTTCGAGGATGCGCTGCTGGAGGAAGAGGAGAGCGAAGAAGAGGAGGTCGGTGAGGAGGACGACGCCGGAATGGAACCGATCGAACCGGAGGACGAGCCCTCCTCCGCCGATTCAGCCGAGCCTCCGCCGGACATCGAGGACCTGCTCGAGGAGTCCGAAACGTGACCAGACGTGGTGGGATCCTGCTCGAAGTGCTCGTCGCCCTGACCTTGTTCGTCGGCGCGGCTCTCGCGATCCTGCGGGCAACGGGGCAGGCCCGCCGATCCGTGGAACAGGCCGGGGTGCTCCAGCGTGCGGTGGATCTCGCGACCAGTCGCATGGCCGAGCTCGAAGCGGGTCTGATCTCGGATGCCGACCTTCGTGAAGGCTTCACCGAGAGCCGACCGGAGTTCGGCGAGTTCATGCCCTCCGAGGATCTTGAACGACTGCGCATCGAGGTTCGGACTTCGCGTTCCCCGTATGACGGCTTGACCCTGGTGGAGCTGGACGTTCTTGATTCCGAGGCGTTCGCCGTCGACGGCGGGGCACGCGTGCTCTTCACCCTGAAGCAGCTGGTACGTCTTCGAGATCGACCGGTCGAGGAGTACGAGCTCGACGAGATGCTCGATGACATGCCCGTCGAGTTCGAAGCGCCTGCGTTCGGAGGTCGGCGATGACCGGACGTCGAGGCTTCACGTTGATCGAGGTGCTGCTCGCCCTCGGCCTGATCATGCTCCTGGTCGGGTCCCTTGGCATCTTCGTCAACCAGGTGTCGGAGACCAGAGTCGACCTGCGCACTCGATCCGAGCAGGAATCCTCGATCACGATCGTCTTCGATGCGCTCGACGGCGCCACCGGCACCTGCATCGCACTCGCTGGTGACGGGATGCCGGGATTCCGGGGCGACGCGATGTCCGTCGAGATCTCCTTTGATTCGACGACGGTCCAGCGGGCACTCGGGGATTCCTCCGAGCTGGTGCTGGTTCCCGAGGATCGTGTCCAGATTCGTTTCGAGCCTTCCTCCGGTGTACTTTCCATCGCCCGTGACGGTGATCGGCCGCGCGACCTCGCGGTTCGCTGCTTCGCCGTGCGCTTCCGTTTTCATGACGGGAACAACTGGCTCGAGGAATGGGATTCCATCGCGATGGGGGGCCTGCCCCATGCGCTGGAGTGCTCGGTCTGGTACGCACCCTGGCCGGACGAGACCGTTCCCGAGTGGTTCCCGGAGGGCTACGACGAGGAGGGTGCCGACTTCGAAATCATGTTCGACGACTCGGAGGACTTCCCCGAGGAGCCCATGTCGTTGGACCAGCTGTTCGATTCCTTCGGTGAGGATCCCGCCGACGGCTTTCTTGACATCGATGACGACCTGCCCGACACCGATCGCCGCCGGATCTTCGCGATTCCCGATGCGGAACAGCCGGACGAATCGACCTTCTTCGAGGAGCCGCTCTTCCAGGAGTCCCTTGATGGTGACTGGGGAGAGCCGTTCGACGATGACTTCGAGGAGGTGGACGATGCCTGAGGGCCGTCGATCATTCGTCCTGCTCGCGGTCCTCGTGGTGATCGGCGGTGCGACGCTCGTCGCGACCATGCTGGTGCACTTCGCCGGAGCCGAGAATGCCGTCGCCTATTCCAGTGCGGAGCGAGCGCGCTCTCGAGCGCTGGCCTCCTCCGGAGTCCGGGTGATCCTCTCCGAACTCGACTGGGAGCGAGACCGCATCCTCATGGGGCGCTCGGTTGCGCTCGAGCGTCAGTACGTCCTCCACGAGGATGATCTCGAGATGGGCGTGGTCCGGCTCATTCCTCCTGATTCAAGCGGGGACCTGGTCCGTCCGGTGGGGGGGTTGCTCGATCTCAACAGGGTCACCGTCGATGACCTCGTTGCCACGGGTCTGGTCGAGCCATCGGTCGCCGAGGCGATCGTGTCCGCTCGCACGCGACGACCCGGCCGACGCTATCGAACATTGGAGGATCTGCTCCTGGTGCGTCTTCCCGACGGAACTCCTGCGGTGACACCGGAGGAGCTCATCGGTCCCCTCGATGCCTTCGTGCCTTCACGGGACGTGCTCGCCGATGAACTTGAACGTGGAGAACGTGCGCTCGAGGCGATCGGTCCACGCGAGGCGACGACACTCGAGGAGGTTCTGACGGTCCATTCATTCGAACCAGCACTCCAGAGAAGCGGCGTGCTTCGGATCAACCTGAACGTTCCGTTCAGTGAAGCACTTGGTCGTCGCATGGATGATCGATTCGGAGAGGGAACCGGTACGGGGCTCGGCAGGATCATGGAGCGGGTCACTTTCGACGACGACAAGCGGATCGTCGACGTCCTCCGTTTCCTCAATTCACCGGTCGAGGATTGGAGTGACGTGCTCGACGCACTCACCACCGATGAACGCTGGCACATGGGACGAATCGATCTCAACACCGCTCCCGTCGAAGTGGTCCGCACCCTCGAGGGCATCGATGCCGGGATGGCGGAGCTGATCGTCGAGGAACGGGCCGGACTCACCAGCGATGAACTCGCAACGCGAACCTGGCCTGTCCTCCGAGGCGTGATCGAGCCCGAGACCTTCGCTCCCATCGCGGGACGAGTCACCACCCGATGCTGGACCTGGCGTGTTCGCATGGCGGCTGGGACGGTGTCGGTCGAAGATCCGGACGGCCCGTTGCGTTCCCCGGTCATTCTGGACCTCGTCGTGGATCTCGCGGCCCCCGTACCGAGGATCGCCTCCCTGCGTGACATCTCCAGTCTCGAGATCGGGGTGCGTCTCCATGAAGGACGAGCGTCGGCCGGGTTCGACGATCCCGCTCGCGAGGCGGGGATCGATGCCGTCGATGGCGTTCCCTTCGGTGGCTCGGAAGCGGAAGACGGCCTGTTCGGCCGGGATGGATTCGTCGGCTCCTTCGAGTCGGTGTTCGACGACCGGGAGTCGGTATTCGACGATGAATCCGCGTTCGACGACCGGGAATCCTTCTTCGACGACGAGTCGGCCTTCCCCGAGGAGGGTGCGGGTTCGGACGATCCCGGACTCGAGGAGACTTCCGGAATCGGTGATGATCCTGGCGGAGGGCCGACAGGTCGCTGGTCTCCTCGGTGAGAATGGATAGCATGTGCATGGAGCGGAAAGGATGCCGCGCCTGATGCCTGCACGAACGACCATTGCAATCGACTTTGTTCGCCGTCGACTTCGAGGTGTCGAAGCCACGATGCACCGTGGGTCGATCCATATCGATCGTGCGCTGTCGATCGCGATGCCCGAGGACATCGACATCGATGACGACAGGATGGTCGGGACCTGGTTGGGCAGGACCCTTCGAAAGCATCGGCTCGAAGCCACGCGCGCCGTGGTCGCGGTGAATCGCGAGCACGCGGTCGTTCGCACCCTTGTCCTGCCCACGGACGAACTCGACGAGGTTGCCGAGATGGTCAACCTCGCGATGAAGCGCGACCTGCCCATCGATGCGGATGATGCCGTCATCGACTACATCGTCCTTGAAGCGACCGACTCGCACATCGAGGTGCTCGCATGTGCGGTTCCCTGCCGGATCGTCGATCGTGTCCGCGAGGTGACTTCGGTCGCCGGCGTGACCGCGAGCCGGATCTCGCTGCGTTGCTTCGGTACCGCGTCGCTCGTGAACTCGCTCCGGGAATGTCGTGGTCGCGGCATCCTCGCGATCGACCTCGGCGAGGACGGCTTCGAGTTCGTGGTCTCGCGTGACGGCAGGATCGGATTCACCCGTGGGGTGGAGATCCGACCGAGTTCGGAAGGCATCGACGAGACGATCGTCACCGAGGTGCGCAGGTCCTGGATCAGCCATCGACTTTCCGAGCGCGAGGAGGAGGAGGTCTCCTCCGGAGTTCTCTTCGCACCGGCGGAACTCGCCGACCGACTCGAGGGCTGGATCGGTGAGGCGACCGGCATCGACATCACCTCGATTCGGAAGCACCCCAGGGTCCGGGTTCCCGACAACTTCCCGGGTGACGCTTGGCCGCTTGCCGGTCTGCTGCTGCGCGAGGGCATTCGTGAGCCGACGATCGATTTCGGTTCACCGAGGAAGGCGCCGGATCTTGCTGCACGAAAGCGCCGAACGGTGCTCATAGCCGCTGGAATGCTGATGGTTTCCTCGCTTTTCGGCTGGACGATCGGCAACCTGCAGATGAGCCGGGAACGCGCCGTCAACGCCGACCTCGAGGGGAAGGCTCGAAACGCACTCGTCGAGTACCACCGCAACCGACGTGATGTCCTGAGGGTCGGTCACATCGAGGAATGGACATCGGTTGAACCCGACTGGCTGGCCCATCTCGATTCCTTCCGAGCGTTCGCTCCGGATCCCGACCGGGTCGTGCTCGACGGATTCGCAGGGACACTGCTCGTCGACCCCGTCCGCTATGACGAGAATGGAAAGGTCTTCACGGTCGACTCCGAGATCCGACTGCAACTTTCCGGCGAGGCGATCGATCGAGACACGGCCGACGGACTGCGCGAGTCCCTGGTCGAGAGCAAGCGTTATCTCCTGAAGTCCAACGGAGCGGAGAGCGTCGGTGGTGACCGGCTTGCCGTTCCCTTCTCCTTCCAGTTGCGGTCCTCCGAGGTTCGTCCCGCACCAGCTTCATCCCCCGATGAGCCCGATGAAGCTTCCGACGCGGGGAAGGAAGGTGACGGATGAAGGTGAAGATGTCCAGACGCCTTCGCCTCGGCATCGCCTCGGCGTCGGTCCTGTCGGCGGTGTTCATCGGATGGTTGATCGGATCCGGTGGAATCAGTGGCGAGTACGACGAACTCCTGGTCGATCGCGAGAAGTACACGCAGGCGCTCAAGGCGGTTCGCGCCCAGCGAGAGGCACGACCCGAACTTGATGAACGCGAGTCGAACTTCGTGGCGCGTACCCTTGGTGCGACCATCGAGTCGGTCGACAGTCGGATTCGACGCCGCTTGTACGCACTTGGTTCGACCGCGGGCCTGACCGACCTGTCCGTCGTCACGTCCGGATCCGCTTCAGCGAGGAGAGAGACCCCCGCCAAGCGCGCGTTCGACAGGCGCGGATCCCAGAAGGCGCTGCGCGACGAAACCGACTTCATCGAGGTCACCGCGAACCTGAGTGGGGAGGGCTCCATCGAGCAGGTGCTCCGTCTGCTCGGTTGGATCGATGTCGATCCATGGATCAAGCGGGTCTCCCAGGTCCGGCTGAACCCGAACCGGGACGGGACCAGCATCAAGCTCTCGCTCCAGCTGACGACACTCTTCCTGCCCGGTCGGGAGCCCACCGAGGCACCACCGGCCGGGGTGCTCGATCCGGACCGGATCGCCGGCCTGATCGCGTTGAATCCGTTCCGGATTCCACCTGCGCCGGAGCCGGTGGTCGCGGCTGCGCCGCCTGACCCCGAGCCCGCTCCTGCCGTTGCGCCACCGCCACCGAAAGTGGTCTTTCCCTATGAGAATTGGGTGCTTACGGGTGTTGCGAACGGACCGGACGGACCCGAAGCCTGGCTTCGGAACCCCGCGAGCAACAAGCGACGGACCTTGCGCCCCGGGGGTGCGATCGGCGATGCGGTTCTGGTCGAGATCACGGGTGAGCATGCTCGCTTCAAGATGGGTGATGGAACCTTCAAAGTGAGAATTGGCAGGTCCTTGGCGACGGGACGCGACGCCAGCCTGTAGTATTGAGGGTGATGAACACCGACGGCAGGAGGCTGTCGGCAGGAGATTCCCAATGTCGGAAGCCCGCTTCGGATGGCTGGCCCGCATGTTCCTCATTGCAGGGACCGCGGCTGCCCTATCGCTGTATCTATGGACGGACCCCGCGACAGCACAGGATGAAACCGAGGGAGACACGGATGGCACGCCATCCGCTTCCGAGGTCGCCGTCGCCGAGGATGTCGAGGTCACCTTCAGTTTCAAGGACCAGACCTGGGACGAGATCCTCGACTTCTTCACCCGTACCACCGGTCTGCCCATCGTGCGCGAGGTTCCATCCCCGACGGGAACCGTCACCTACATCTACCCCGAACCCTATGCACTCCCCGAGGCGCTCGAGACCCTCAACATCCTCCTGCAGACCCAGGGCGTGATGTTGCGCCGAGAATCCGACCGGCTCTTCCTGCAGAAGCTCGACGACATGCGTCGTGAGAACATCCCGACCTTCATCGGCACCCTCCCCGAGGAGGTCACCGACGACCAGATCGTGACGGTTCTCATCCCGCTCGTGAATGCTGAAGCGGCATCCGTCGCGGAGCAGCTCGCCAACCTGATCGCGGCCTACGGTTCCGTCACCGCGATGCCGAAGCAGAATGCCGTCCTCGTCGTCGAGACCGCGGCGCAGATCAGGCGCATCGAGAAGATCATCAATGAGGTTGATCGCGAGGATGTCGAGAACATCATCGAGTACATCCCGATCCAGTATGCCAAGGCGACTGAACTGGCGAAGTCACTCAAGTCGCTCATGGGTGAACGCGTCGTCAAGTACGTCGTCGACGCCAAGGGCAAGCAGATCAAGGTCGAGGACGAGCAGCTGCCGGGTCTCCAGATCACGCCCGACGCACGTACCAACGCGATCATCGCGAAGGGGACGCGGGCGAGGATCACGCAGTTGAGGGAGACCATCATCCTGCTCGACGTGCCCGAGGGTTCGGGTGGCGTGCGCACCATGCGGACCGTGACGCTTTCACGGATCACGCCCGCCGAGGCATCGAGCAAGTTGTCCCAGTTCTACGCCGCCTTCCCCGCGGAGGGTCGGCCGGTCGTGATTCCCCTCGACGAGGTTGATCGCATCTCCATCGTCGGTGGGGCGACCGTCGTGGCCGAGGGCATCGCCCTCCTGGCCGCCCTCGATGACACGGTCCCCGGAACCCGTGACGAGCGGGTCACCCAGCGCCTTCCCCTGGACCATGGATCCGCCTCCGCCATGATGAGTGCGGTCCGGCCGATGCTCGGCCCGCGCCGTGAGCGCGCTTTGACCATGGTGGCGGGCCCGGATGGGGAGTCGATCCTCGTCAGCGGTCCCGAGGGGGACATCCAGGAACTGGCCCGGCTCCTCGAAATCATCGATCGACCCACCCGGATCGAGCAGGAAGTCCGATTCCAGACGATCGACTCCCCGGATCCCACCGCCGCGATCCAGCTCGCGACCCGGATCTTCGAGACCACCAACGACCTCGCCGATCCTCTTTATAAGGTGACCAGCGAATTCGACCCCGAGAGCCGCCAGCTGACCCTGACCGGCTCCAAGCAGGGGATTGACCGCTTCAATGCCGCCCTGACCCAGGCCCGGGCCACCATCCAGGCACCTCGATCGGTGCATCGCCTCGAGGTCGAGAACGTCACGCCCTCGAGCATCGTCTCGAGCCTCGACTCTCTTGCCCGTCGGATGCTCGATCCTCGTGACGGCACCACCTTCAGGGCGCCGAGGTTCGAAGCCGTCGATGAACTCGACATCGTCATCGCCGAAGTCGACCCCGCCCATCTCGAATCGATCAAGGGGCTTCTGCTCACACTCGATCGTCCGCGACCGGAGGACTTCAGCTATCGGGTCGTTCCCGTCGCATCCTCCGCACCACAGGATCTGATCGACCGTGCGGACAAGGTCTTCGCACGCTCGGCATCGTTCGCACCCGAAGGTGAATTGCCCGCACCGACGGTCGACTACGACCCGACCACTGGGGCATTGACGATCTCCGGAACCACCCGAGCCGTCTCCCAGTACGAGCGTTCGATCGCCGAGGCACGCAAGCTCATGCCGCCCGAGCTCCAGGACAAGATGATCGAACTGGAGATCGTCAAGGCGTCCGACATCGAGCCGACCCTGCGTGCCCTGCTCGAGACCGCACCGACCGAACTGGACGGGCGACGACTTCCCGTCCCGAGCATCACCGTCGTCGAGCCGCTCAACGCGCTTCAAATCGTCGCTGATCCGGTTCATGTCGCACTCATCGACCGCTATGTGCGCGAACTCGACGTCATCGAACCCACCGACCTGCCTCCGATGAAGCTGATCCAGGTTCGAACCGCCGATGCCGCGCAACTCGCAAGTTCGCTCACCACCCGGTACGCGGCACGTCCCGCGGAGCAGCTTCGTGCGGATCCGCTCGTGATCGAGGCGGATGCCTCGACCAACATGCTGGTGGTGACCGCCGGACCCGAACTCTTCGAGGAGATCAAGTCGTTCGTCGACGAGGTCAATCTCTCCGGCGAGAAGGAACCGGAACGGGAGACGACCATCTTCCCGCTCAAGCTCGCACGTGCGACCGACCTCGCCACCGCTCTCGACAAGCTCTACCCCGAACCACCGATGCCGCGTGACAGTCGTGGCAGGCCGCTACCCCATCTCCAGGAACCCCGCGAGGTTCTCGTCAGTGCGGATGCGGCGACCAACACCCTGATCATCGAGGCACCCGCGGAACGCAAGGCGAGCTTCGCCGCCCTCGTCGAGCAGCTTGACCGAGTCGAGCTTCCGCCGCAGGCTGAACTCTCCACCTTCAGGATCGAACGTGGTGATCCGGATCAGGTCGCCAGAACGCTCCAGCAACTTGCGATTCAGGGTGTCCTCAGTTCCCCCGGTGAGGATGGCACCCAGGCCGCGGATGTCTCGATCCAGGTCGAGCCCGCCACCGGCACCCTGATCGTCACTGGTGACGACTCCACCTTCGAACGCGTCAAGCAGGTCATCGACCAGCTCGAGTCGGCTCCGCTTCCACGCGAAGTCCGGGTCTTCGATGTCTCGAACGGTGACGTCGCGCAGTTGGCCGAACGTGCTTCCCGCTTCTATGCGGACCAGCAGGCCAGCGAGACCGGTCTTGCCGCGGTCGACGTCGAGGTCGATGCACCCAATGGGACAATCATCGCCGTCTCCGATCGCGATTCGATGCAACGCTTCGCCACCATTCTCGATGAACTCGAGGCTGCATTGCCACCGACACCGTTGGTTCGGCTCGTTCCCCTGACCTACGTCAGGGCCGAGGACGCCGTCGCCACCCTCCAGCAACTCGCCAAGGGCGATGTCGCATTGTCCGCCGGCGGCGGGTCGGCGCCGGAGTTCGAACCGGTGACTCGAACCAATTCCATTCTCGTTGCCGCTCAGCCTGCCCAGCAGGAGATCATCAACGCGCTCATCGAACGTCTCGACGTTCAGAATTCCGAGATGCCTCCGATCCGCATCCTCCAGCTTCGGACGACCGAGGCTGCCAACCTGGCGCGTGCGCTCAACGAGACCTACGAGAACCGTTCCGTCGAGGAACGGGCCAGCAAGCCCGTCCGCATCACCGCGGACATCGAGACGAATTCACTCGTGATCGCGGCGCATCCCGAGGTCTTCACCGAGATTCAGGAGATCGTCACCCAGTTGAACGACGTCAATCGGCTTGATGACGAGGGCCGTGAGATCCGGATCTTCCCGCTGAAGGTCGCGCGTGCCGAGGAGCTCGCGCAGACCATCGACGAGATGTTCCCTCAGCCTCCGATGCCGACCGATTCCCGTGGTCGCCCGCGACCCGACCTCCAGCTGCCACGCGAGATCGTGGTCCGAGGCGATCCGCAGACGAACTCCCTGATCGTGGATGCCCCGATCCAGCGCATGGCGGGGTTCGAGAAACTGGTCGAACAGCTTGACCGCGCACAGATCGCCGAAGAGACCGAGATCAGAACCTGGAAGCTCCTCAGGAGCGAGCTCGACGCCGTCGCCCGATCCTTGCAGGGGATCGCTGACAAGGGTGGCTTCGGTGGTGTCGACGGCATCGGTACGTCGAACATCTCGATCTCCACCGAGCCATTGAGCGGCACGCTGCTTGTTTCCGGTCCGAAGGAGATCTTCGAGAAGGTCGATGGCGTCATCAGTTCCTTCGAGGCCGGCAAGCCCGTACCGGCGACCAGTCTTCGATTCTTCCGGCTTGCGAGTGCGCGAGCGGATTCCCTCGCCCCGATGCTTCGTGATGTCCTTGCATCGCGGATCAGCGAGGTCGTACCCGGCGGCGCGAGCCAGCTCGATGCCCTCCTTGAAGTGACTGCGGACAGAAAGACCAACACGCTGGTCGTGCAGGCACCCGAATCGGTGATGCCCGTCGCCGAGGAACTCATCAAGCAGCTCGACAGCGGGACCAGTGCGATCACCGACCCGGTCATTCGCGTGCGACCGCTCACCTTCGCCGACCCCCAGCAGGTCGTGACCAGTCTCGACCAGGCGTTGAGCACCGTGGTCAGTTCCGCCACCGGCGAACCGATCGATGTCCGTCTGGTCGCTTCCGCGGGTTCGAACGCGATCATCATGGTCGGCCTGCCGGTCGACCTCGACGAGGTCGAGACCCTGGTCGAACCGCTTGACGCACGACCCGCCGTCGATGCGATCGACGCCCAGACCTTCGAACTCGTCCATGCCGATGCGACCGAGATCGCACCCCTCGTCGAGCGACTGCTCACCGACCAGGAACAGAACGATCCCCGTTTCATCATGGAGCGCATCCGACGCAGTCGTGGTGAGATCGATCTCGTTCCGAAGGTTCGCGTGGAATCGGACGGCAGGACCAACAGTCTCATCGTCAGCGGTCCGCAGCGAACGGTCGCCCTCGCGAAGACCCTCATCGAACAGCTTGATGCTCCGGAGGCCGGAGGCGATCGGGTCTACCTCACCTTCACGCCGGTCAATGCCGACCCGGCACGTCTGGCCGACATCGCCGAACGCGTTCTTTCCGCCACCCGGATGAACGGCACCCGTTCCGAGCTCGAGCTCATTCCTGATCCCCAGACCGGCGTGATCGTCATCGTGGGCAACAACGTCGAGGCACGTGCCGCAGAAGCGATGCTTTCCTCGTGGGATTCCGACTCGTATGCGCCGGCGATGGACCTGAAGGTCGTCGATGTCGAGCATGGTGACGCCCAGGCGATCGCCGCGACCGTCGGTCCGCTGCTCGTCGACCGTTCCCGCTGGCCCCTCAAGCTCCGGGCCGCTGCGAATGCGGGTCTTCCCGTCGGCGAACCGAAGGTCAGTGCCGATGGTTCGGCCAACCGAATCCTCGTCAGTGCCCCGACCGCTCTTCTTCCCGTCGCACTCGAACTGATCGACCAGCTCGATGCATCCGGCGGTGAGGTCGCCGGTGACGTCCGCGTCTATGCACTCGTCCAGGCGCAGGCTTCCGATGTCGCACCGGCGCTCCAGAAGGCGCTTGATGCACGCGATGCGGCACTTCCCGGTGAACCGAAGGCCCTGATCATCTCGGAGCCGTCGAGCAATTCCATCCTGGTGACGGGAACCCCGTCCCAGCAGGCCGAACTCGGCCGACTGATCGAGGGATTCGAATCCGGAAGCTCCACCGACGTGCCCGCAGTGCGGACCGTCATGCTCAAGCACGCCCGTGCCGAGGTCGTCGCACCCCTGGTCCAGCGGTTGATGACCGATGGGGACATGGAATCGATGATTTCCGGCGGCTACTTCTCGATGCGTGATTACCTGCGCGAACGTGCACGTGGCACCATCGAGGAGCAGGTCGGCGTGCGGGTCGAGGCCGATTCCCGACTGAATGCCGTGATCATCGCCGCGCCGCCGGCGTTGCTGGCCGTGGCTCAGAAGGCCGTCGAGCAGATGGACGTGGACCCGTCCTCCGCGATCGGTGGACAACGTTCCGTGCGCGTGCTCGCGGTCGAGAACGCCGATGCCGACGAGCTCGGGGAGAACCTGCGTGCGCTCTTCACCGATGGTGATGACGGGGAGCAGCCTCCGGTCATCCAGGTGGATGCCTCGAGCAACGCCCTTCTGGTTCGTGCCACTGATGATCAGTTCGAGGTGATCGAACGCGTCACCCGAGAGGTCGATGACGCCACTGTCACCACCTCCCGTGAACTTCGGACCATTCCGATCGACGGTTCCCGAGCGGATGCCGCGGACATCGCGCGCCTGCTCGAGCGGATTCTCGAACGAGGTGGCGATGAGGACGTGGTTCGGGTCGTTCCCCTCGAGGAACTGCTCGACAAGTACGCACCGGCCGCCGAGGAAACCGACGAGCCCTCGACAGGGACCCGTTCCAGCTCCGCCGGCATGATGGGTGTCTTCCAGAGACGACTCGCCATGATGGTGCTCGGCAATCTGCCTCCGGCCCAGGAGGAGGAGCTCTCCACCTTCGACCGCATGCTCCGGGATCAGCCGGTCCCGACCGAGTCCGCCACTTCCGACGAGACTTCGGACGAGGATGACGCCGACGTCGTCATCGCGGTCGACCCTGCCACGAACAGTCTCGTGGTGCTGGGCAGTCCGCGTGCCGTCGCTCGAGTCAGGGCTCTTGCCGCACAGGCCGAGGAACAGCTTCCGAACGAAGGCACGAGCATTCGCACGATTCCGCTCCCGGAGGAGGTCTCCGCTGAACGGCTTCGCGCTCTCGTGAGCAAGACCCTGGAGTCGATGACTCCGCCCGGAGGGAACCGCGGCGACCTGGCACGCAGGGTGGGACTCATCGCCGATGACGGTACCCGCTCACTGGTGATCACCTCCACCGATGCCGACTTCGAGACGATCGCGCCACTGGTCGCGGCGTACGCCCGGCAGCCGGCGAGCGAGGATGTCACGGTGCGCAGCTACAACCTGGCGAACGTGTCCGCGGACCGTGCCGCCACGGGATTGATGGAATTGCTTGGTGGTGGCAGGGGCAGGGGGGCTTCGCGTGAGCTCTCGATCACCCTTGGTGACGAGACCGCGACCTTCGATGTCGCCGATGTCAGGGTGATCCCCGATGTCGCGACGAATTCCATGCTGGTGCTCGCCCCGGAGAAGGCCTACGCCTTCGTGGACCGATTCATCCAGCTGATGGATCAGGAGCCGGGCACCGAACACCGGACCATCAAGACCTTCGATGTCCGCTACGCCGACAGTGCGGAGATCAGCCGGACCATGTCCGCGATCTTCACTGCACGGGCTCGCGGCATGCGCGGCAAGGGTGATCGACTTCCGGATCCGGGCTTCGCACCCGACACCCGGACCAATTCCCTGGTGGTGACCGCTTCCGCCGAACAGCTGAAGGAGATCGAGGCCCTTCTCGGGCAACTCGACAAGGAGACCGTTCTCGAGAAGGCACCGTTGAAGGTGATCGAACTGATGTCCGCGAGTCCGACCCGGATCGCGGCGGTACTGGACAAGGTCGTGGTCGGTGACGACCAGGGGCTCCGTTCGCGAACGATGATCCTCGCTGATGAGGACGCGGGGGTGCTCCTGGTTCGTGCCGACCAGCCGGTGGTCGAAGAGATCGAGGTCGTTCTTCGCGAGATCGATCGAGACTCCACCGCACAATTCCCGGTCCGTTCGGTCATCCTGAAGCGGGCGAATGCCGCATCGGTCGCCCGTGCCATCCAGAGTTTCTACGACGATCGCGCGGAGATCGCCTCCGGTGCGCGCGGGCGTCGCCTGAAGAGACAGGTCGCCGTCATCGGTGACGAGGCGACTTCCACGCTGCTCGTCGCCTCCAGCGAGAGCGATTACGAGCAGGTCCTCGGCCTCATCGAGCAGCTCGATTCGGTCGAAGCCACCAAGGGTCTCGAGTTCCGCGTCTACCCGCTTGCGCATGCCAAGGCGGATGACGTCAAGAACATCCTCCGGGACGTCTTCGAGCCGATCTTCTGGATGCGTGGTGGGCGTGAAAGCAGCGACCAGATCTCCACCGCCGTCCTCCCCGGACTGAACGCACTGCTCATCACCGGCAACGGCGAGCTCTTCACCACCGTGGAACAGGTCATCAAGTCGATCGACCTTCCACCGAAGCCCGGCACCGAGCGGCTCGTGAAGGTCTATGACGTCGAAGGCACCGACTCCAGGATCGTGCGGAACATGATCCGCGAGGCGTTGGGCGTCGATTCCGAATGGTGGGACGACGATCCCAGCGACCAGCCGCTCGTCGAATACGATCGAAGCGCCGGCATCGTCATCGTCGCCGGTACGAAGGACGAGCAGGCCCTCGCGCTGCAGGTCGTCGAGACCTTCGCCAGGGCCCTCGCCAGGCCCGATCTCGAGGTCGACGTGATCGCGCTCGAATACGCACCGGCCGGCGAGGTCGGCGACACCCTTGATCGCTTCGTCCGGGACCGTGCCGATGCGATGGGGGTCGAGGATCCCACGGTCGCGATCGGTTCCAGCGAAGCCGCCAACACCCTGATCGTCTCCGCCTCCGTCGAGGAGATGGCGATCCTCAAGGATCTCATCGGTCGAATCGATCGACCGGAGGCATCCGGCGACCGGATCATCGAGATCCTTCCCCTCGGCAAGGGCGAGGCGGTGGAGATCGCCCGCCTGGTCTCCCAGCAGTTCCCCCGCAGGAGCGGAGGCACCGGGGTCGTCGTTTCCGCGGATGCCCGGACCAACTCGCTCATCGTCAACGCACCGAAGCTCGAGTTCGTGCAGGTCAAGGCCCTGGTCGAGAAGCTCGACGGCCCACCGATGCGTGACGAGACGCTGATCAGGACGTTCGTCCTCGCGACCTCCGATGCGGGCGATGCGATGGAGATCCTCCAGAAGACGCTCGCTCTGGACAGTCAGGGCCGGACCACCGGTGCGAAGGTCAAGGTCGAGGGAAGTGACGAGGACCCGGTCGAGGTCGTCGCCCGGATCGTGTCCGACGATCGCTCCAACAGCCTGGTGGTCGCCGCCACCCAGGAATCGTTCCCGGTCATCGAGGCACTCATCTCGCGTCTCGAGGACGCGCCGTCGGCAAGTCCCGTCGAGTATCGCATCGTCCCGCTGGAGTTCGCCGAGGCCCGCGAGGTCGGCTTCAACCTGGACATGGTCTTCAGGAACCGAGGAAGCCGTGACAGCGCGCCTTCGATCGACTGGACCCGAGACAACCAGCTGGTGATCGGTGCGACGTCCGAGCAGTTCGAGGTGATCGACACGATTCTCGATCAGCTTGACCGGCCCGGTGACCTGCCCCGCGTCACCGACTTCTATCCGCTCCAGTTCGCCGAGGCGGACAAGGTGCAGAACGCGCTGTCCTACTTCTACGGACCGTTCGCGGTCGATGTCGACGATCCCGCGAAGAAGAACGTGCAGATCGCCGCGGACCTCGCGACGAACTCCCTGGTCATCAGTGCCGACGAGAACGCCTGGGTCGGCATTCGTGCGCTCCTCACCAAGCTCGACAGTGCCGAGTACGACGCCTCCCTCCAGCTGAGCGTGCTGCCCCTGTCCCACGCCGATGCGCGGAGCGTGGCCCGTGCGATCAACGAAGCCTTCCGTGGGCCGATCGAACGGGACTCCCGGCAGCAGCAGCAGCGTCGGCAGGGTGGTCGCGACCGTGATGACCGTGATGAACCCGTCGCACCGACCATCCTCGTCGAAGCCGAGGAGTGGGTCAGTGCCGCTCCCGAGGAACAGACCAACTCGGTCATCGTCTCCGCAAGCCGCAAGAACCTGAGGAAGATCGAGCAGATCGTCGATCAGATCGACGTCGCGGACTTCATGAAGCTGCCTTCACCGCGTCTCATCGCGATCCGGTCCGGAAGTGCGCGAAGCATCGCCGAGAGCCTGCGTGAACTCTATCTCTCCGGCAACTCCCGAGGCGGTCTCGCGACCCGCATCATTCCCGACGAGACCAGTGGAACGATCATCGTCCGGGCGGAGAACGAGGAATTCACCCAGATCAAGGCGCTTGCCGACGCACTCCAGCAGGAAGCCTCGATGAGTGGCCTGTCGGTGCACGTGCTCGAACTCCGGGCAGCACGGTCCGAACGCATCGCCGACGTGATCCGCGAGGCCTTCACGGCTCAGGCCAGGCAGTCGAGTGCACCGCTCTCGATCGAATCCGACAGTGCATCCAACACCCTGGTGGTCGCCTGCACCGGTGCGATGTGGCCGGAGATCCGGACCACCGTCGAGAAGATGGATGATCTCCGACCCGCGGCCGGGCAGGGCATCTTCCTCATCGATCTCCAGCACGTGCCTGCCGAGGAAGTCGGTCGGATCATCGAGGAGATCGGTCTCGAGAACGAGCCGGAAGATGGTGCTGCAGGTCGCCTGATCGTCGAGCCCATCAGGGTCTCGGTGCTTGAAGGACGCAACGCGGTCCTCGTCGTCGCGAACCCCGCGGACCGCGAAGTGATCGTCTCCATCGCCAGAACCCTCGATACCGAACCTGATCTCGCCAGTGCGACGGTCAGGCTGGTGAACCTCGAGAATGCCAGTGCTGATGCGGTGGTCGACGTCCTCGAGACGCTCTTTGATCCCGAGGCACAGCAGGTCTCCAGTGCGATCGCGGAGGCTCTCCAGGAACAGGTACGACGACTCGACGTCATGGGAAGCGGGCTCGACGACGCCGGCTTCGGTGTCGATCTCTCGAAGCCGATTCGACTCATCGCGGACGATCAGTCCAATGCAGTGGTCGTCGCGTCCACCGAGGGCAACGTCCGTGCCGTCGAACAGCTGGTCGGCATGCTCGACACTCTGCCTGTGACCGCAGAGGCGATCGTTCGACTCTTCCCACTCGAGAACATCGCGGGAGAGCAGTTCGTTCGCATTGCACGCGAACTCTATGAACAGGGCCGTTCGATCGGCGAGGCACCCGGTGGTGTCGTCAAGGGCGTTCCCGCCGGTGCGGTGGGGCGTGCGCTCATGGAGAACGTCGCGCTCAGCATCGACGACCGGACCAACACCGTGATCGCGGCGGGCACCGAGGATGCCGTCGCCTTCATCGAGGTTCTCGTGACCCGGCTCGATACCGAGATCGGACTCGGCTGGGTCGAGGCCCGTGTGATTCCGCTTCGCTTCGCCGATTCCCAGGATGTCGCCGATCTCATCGACCAGGTCCTGGTCGAGGGCTCCACGGAACTGCCTGCGGCCGCGCCGCTCCAGAACCAGGCCGCCCGGCTTCGTGTCCGCAACGAAGGCGGTGCCACCGAATCCGAACTCTTCGTGCCGATGACCCGGCTGGTGGTTCGATCCGACCAGGCGACCAACGCACTGGTGGTCGTCGGCACGCCGAGCAACCTCGCGGTGGTCGAGGGCCTGGTGTCGATGATGGACATCGAGGCCGCCTTCCCGGGTGCACTGGTGCGCATCTATCCGGTCGAGAACGCCTCCGCGACCCGACTGGCCTCGGTCCTCGGACAGCTCTTCGAGTCCCAGATCGCCTCCGGAACCCTTCGCGAGGACGATCAGGTCAAGCTGATTCCCGACGAGCGCACCAACTCCCTCGTCGTGAGCACCACGACCCGGAGCTTCGCGGTCCTCGAGCAGCTGCTCGAGACGCTCGACACCCGGATGCCGCCCGACATCCGGGAGATCAAGATGATCGCGATGAGCAACGCCTCCGCCGCGCGGGTCGCCCCGATCGTCCAGCGCATGATGGATGCTCGCGTGGAACGCCTGCGTGAGGTCCAGCCGGAAAGTGCGGACCTCGAGAAGGTGCTCGTGATCTCCGACGAACGCACCAACTCCCTGGTCGTCGCCGCTGGAAACGACACCTTCGAGACCGTTCGCCGCCTCGCCCGGGATCTTGATGATGCACCGGTCTCCGAGAGCGGCGAGATCGCCGTGGTCCACGTGCCCGGCGGCGGCATCGACCGCCTGTCGGACGCGATCGAGCGCATCATGGAACGTCGCTATGCCGACATTCCCGGCGATGTGGCGAAGGCACGTCGACCGCTCGTCGTGAACGACTCGCGAACGAGCAGCCTTCTGGTCGCTGCGGATCCCGAGGATCTCGCATCGATCCGTGAACTCGTCAAGCAACTCGCCGAGGTTCCGATGAACCCGGCGATCGGACTGCACGTCATGCCGCTCGATCGAGGTGACGTCGAACAGTTCGCCTCCAGGCTCGAGTCCCTGATGCGGGATCGTTCCCGGAGCCTTGGCGAGGGCGAGACGCCGACCGACGAGGTGTCGATCACCGCCGACCCCGTCAGTCGCACCCTGATCGTCGCCGCCAACGACGACAACATCACCGTGATCCGCAACCTGGTCGATGCCCTGGTCGCCGCCGGCGACGAGAACGCGAGCATGCAGGACATCGAGATCATCGCCCTGGCCAACCAGACCGCAGAGGACATGGTCGACCTGCTCGACGAGATGTACGTCGAGGACGAGAACGACCGACGGGGCGAGACCGTGATCCGGGTGACCGCCGACGAGCGTCTCAACGCGGTGGTGGTCAATGCACCCGATGCGGATCGCCTCGCGATCCAGCGACTGGTGAACCAGCTCGACAGCGCGCGACCATCCCACGTCGTCGAGATCAAGTACATCCCGCTCGGTGCGGCGAATGCGGTCGAGACCGTGTCGTTGATCGAGAATGTGCTTTCCGGCAACACCCTTGCCGGTCGGCGCGGTTCCGAGCAGGCGACGATCATCCGCTACCTGCAGGACATCGAGGGTGTCGATGCCGATGACGAGATCCAGACCGAGGTGTCGAGCGCGATTCGCGAGTCGATCAGTCTCACGCCGGACGCCAGGACCAACACCATCATCGTTCGTGCCCCGAAGGACGCGATGAACCTGCTCGACAGCATGATCCGGGATCTCGATGCCTCCAGCACCGGGAACCAGGACATTCAGGTGTTCCGCCTCGCCAATGCCGATGCGGATGCGATGGCGAACATCCTCGGTGATCTCTTCAACCTCAGGCAGGAGGGCAGCCTCTACGTCCTCAAGCCGCGTGAGGTCACGACGACGGTCGACGAGACGGGAATCAGCCAGCCCGGCGAGGGTGCGCTCGGCACCGATCTCACCCTGGTGCCCGACCAGCGCCAGGCGCTTTCGATCACCGTCGACTCGAGGACCAACAGCCTGCTGGTGTCGGGCACCCCGACCTACCTCGAGCTGGTCAGCGACGTGGTCACGCAACTCGATGAGAAGGAGGCCAACGAACGAGAGACCTTCGTCTATCCGTTGCGCAACGCGCAGGCCGCCGACATCGCCCGAGTGGTCGGCGAGTTCGTCGCGGAGGACCAGCGGAAGCTGATCGAGACCCTCGGTTCCGAGCAGCTTCCCTCGGCGAGTCGCCTGCTCGAGCGAGAGGTCACCATCGTCGGCGAGGAGAAGAGCAACTCCGTCCTCGTCAACGCGAGTCCTCGCTATCGCGAGAAGGTGATGGAGATGATCCAGGGTCTGGATGTCGATCCCCCGCAGGTCATGATCCAGGTGCTCCTCGCGGAGATCACCCTGGACGACACCGAGGAGATGGGCGTGACCCTCAACGATCGGGTCGGCACGGTTCCGATCAGTGCCGGGCTGAGCTTCGCCGGCTCGCTGGTGGGTGGCGTCAGTTCCGCTCCGTACAACATCTCCGCGGAGGACCTGAACTTCACCCTGAGCGCACTTGATTCGCAGCGCCGGTTCAACCTCCTCTCGAATCCGTCGATCACGGTGGCCAACAACGAGGAAGGTCGCATCCAGGTCGGCCAGACCATTCGCCTGCCCGAGGCGATCGCGACCTTCGACACCGGCATCCAGAACGCGGCGGTCGTCGCGGAGGAGGTCGGTACGATCCTCAACGTCCTGCCCTCGATCAACCCCGACGGTTTCGTCCGCATGCAGATCGAGCCGCAGATCTCCGAGCTCAGCAAGGAGACCACCGATCTCAGCAGCGACTTCCAGGCACCGATCATCATCCGTCGCACCGCCACCACCACGGTGACGGTCCGGGACGGCGAGACGGTCGTCATCGGCGGTCTGATCCGGACCCTCTACGAGCGTCAGGACGACAAGGTGCCGTTCTTCGGCGACCTGCCTCTCATCGGCGGACTCTTCCGCAACGAGGAGATGAAGGCGAGTCGGACGGAACTCCTGATCGTGCTGACTCCGCACGTCATCGAATCACCCTCCTCGCCCCGGATGAAGGAGATCGGTGATCGGATGATCGACCAGATGCCCCTGCTCGAGGGCGTGAAGGACCAGATCCGAGACGGTCAGCTCGACGGAAGCACGAGCATCTTCGGTGCCGAATTCGAATCCGAGGATGAGGAGAAGTTCGAGATGGGCGATCCTCGCCTGGACGGCGAGTGATCGGTGCGTCGCTTCGCCATTCGTCATCCGGCACTCTTCGCCGTTCTTCCGATTCTCGCTGCATGCGGCACCGATGATGCCGTGAGCGTCGATCCGTTGCCGAATCCACCTCGTCTCGAACCGATCAAGGCCCCCGAGACCCCGGAGGATGCCCCGGTCACGAACCTCGTCGTGCTCAGCACCACCGCACTTCAGGATCTCGACGGGAGCGGGCTGCCGACGCAACTTCCCTTCGCCGCATACCTGTATGCGGAGCCCTATCCGGCGCCGAAGTGGTCCGAAGGATCCTTCATGCTCAGCCTCTATCCGGAGGGGACGCTCGAGAGTCGTGCGCATCCGGACGCCGAACCGCTCGCGGTCTGGCGCTGGAGTGCGAGTGAGGCGGCTGCCGCTCGCAGCGAGAACCTGGTCGGGCCCTACTATCGATTCAGGATCGACCTCACGGATCGCCTGCCGAGGCGGCCCCCGGGCATCCCCGGTCCCCGCGGGTACGACTTCCTGGTGACCTTCGCCTCGTCGGAGGGTGGCCAACCGATCCATTCCTCGGTGAAGCGGGTCTGGCGCCAGTGAGCGCCGGAGTTCCCTTTGCACGGATCGACCAATGAACAACGCCCCGG
The DNA here is from genome assembly GCA_022447205.1 of Phycisphaerales bacterium. GTDB lineage: Bacteria > Planctomycetota > Phycisphaerae > Phycisphaerales > SM1A02 > JAKVBQ01. Next base: position 30,412 of record JAKVBQ010000002.1, on the reverse strand, counting down.
AAGTCCGGGGCGTTTGCTCGAAACTGGGGATCCAAGATTTGAACTTGGACTGACGGAACCAGAAACCGTAGTGCTACCGTTACACCAATCCCCATCGGGTATCGACAACGTGAGTATACGGAAGCGCTCTCCGAGGGCAACCCCTCTCCGCTTCAAGCCGCGCGTTCAGCCGCCGGTTGCGCCCCCCGGACAGGGTGTGGCCGGTAACTGTTCCAGTATCTGGATGGCGTTCAGGGCCGCTCCCTTGCGCAGCTGATCGCCGGCCGCGAACAGGATCAGACCACGCTGATCCGATCGATCCGGGTGGTTTCGGAACCGACCGACCAGGATCTCATCCGCACCGGCGGCATCGATCGATTCCGGGAATCGACCGGACTCGGGGTCGTCGACCACCCGGACACCCGGGGCGTGGGCGAGGAGCTCCCGGGCCTCCGCTGCGTCGAGTCCGCGCTCGAGTTCGAGATCGATCGCCATCGCGTGTGCGCGGGGCACGCCGACCCGGACGCACGTCGCGGTGATCTCGAGTCCCGGGGCATCCAGGATCCGGCGACCCTCGTTCCGCATCTTGCGTTCCTCTTCGTTGAATCCGTCCGGTCCGACCGGCGATTCATGGGCGAACACGTTGAAGAGCGCCTGGGACGGCAGCACGTTCGAGGTCGGTGCCCGTCCTGAAGCATGTTCCTCGACCTGTCGCTCGAGTTCCTCCATGGCGCTGCCACCCGCACCGGAGACCGACTGATAGGTGGCGATGCTCATGCGCCTGATTCCGGCGGCTCGATGGATCGGGGTGACCGACATCAGGGCGATGATCGTCGAACAGTTCGGGTTCGCGATCAGCCCGGGTCCCTGGAAGCCGTCGAGCAGGCTGCCGTTCACTTCGGGGATCACCAGCGGCACGGACTCGTCCCCTCGGAAGGCACTGGAGTTGTCGATCACCACGGCACCCGAATCGACCGCGATCGGAGCCCATCGTCGTGCACACTCCGAGCCGGCGGCGAAGAGTGCCACGTCCAGGTCGCTGATCGAGGTCTCGTCGAGCCCCTGCACGGCCAGCATGTCTTGGCCGAAGGGCACCTGCTTGCCGCGAGATCGTTCGGAGGCGATGCAGCGGATCGAATCGGCGGGGACACCACGGTCGCCCAGGATCGAGAGCATCTCCCGGCCGACGACACCGGTCGCGCCGATCACGCCGATCGATTGTCGGGGGTGGGTGCTGCTCATCCTTCGCCTGGTGTTCCTTTCAACATGGAGTCGGTGTTCCTTGTTCTCGATTCGTCTCAGGCAAGGAGCGTCTCGAGGGCGGCTCCGGGGTCCGGTTGCTTCATCAGGTGTTCACCGACCAGGACGATCCCGACCCCTGAAGACCGGAGACAGGCCAGGTCCTCGGGAGTTCTGATGCCCGATTCACCGACGAGGATCGACCGGGTTTGGAGTTCGTCGCTCACCGCGTCGACCAGGCGCGCGGTGTTGCCAAGGTCGGTCTCCATTCGCGTGAGGTCGCGGTTGTTGATCCCGAGGAGGCTCCGCCCGTCCTCCGTGAAGTCCATCGTCTCGATCACGGCTCGGAGATTGGCCTCACTGTGCACCTCGACCAGGGTGCTCATGCCGAGGCGGTGCGCCAGTTCCCGAAGATCGAGGATCTCCGCGGGGCTGATGCATTCCGCGATGAGGAGGACCGCATCGGCACCGGCGGCCCGGGCTTCCCAGACCTGGTACGCATCCACCACGAAGTCCTTGCGCAGTACTGGAAGCGGGACCGCCTGCCTGATCGCGTCGATGGAGTCCAGTCGACCGCCGAAATCGACTTCATCGGTGAGACATGAGATCGCGGTGGCGCCCGCCGCGTGGTAGCTTCTCGCGATTGAAGCCGGGTCGAAGGGACCGGGTTGGTTCCAGATCACACCGGCAGAAGGACTCTTTCGCTTGATCTCCGCGATCACCCGGGTACTTGAAGCCTCCCGCGCCTCGGTCAACGCGCCGAAGAAGTCGCGTGCCGGCTTCCGATCAAGGATCCGCTCCTCCAGGGCCTCGATGGGGACGGCGGTCCGGGCCTGTGCGACTTCGTGTCGCTTGCGTTCGACGATGGTGTCGAGAATCGAAGTCATGCTGATCCTGTCGCTGGTTGCCATCCTCGGGTCGACCACCCGTGCCACGCATGCCGAGCCGTCGGCGGCTGGAGCTGTTATAGCCGCATGCTCGTCTCCCCACCAACAGTCCGCACCGGGCGGGCTTCCGTTGATGGTCGCATCGGGGTTCCAGGGCCCGGCATCGGAAGCCGGTGGTCCTGTCTCGACGGCAGGAGAGGGCGCTTTGGCTGCGGGCTTCTCGACGATGGTCGGAACCACGCTGGTCGTTCTCGCCGGCCTCTTCATCGTCCTCATCATCGTGCGAAGGCTCTGGGTGATTCCGCGCAGGCATGGCCCGAGCTGGCCGCTCCAGCCCGAGCTGCTGCTCTTCGCATGGATCGCGTTCCTGCTGGCCGGTATCGGGGGAAGCCTCATCGCCTCCCGTCTCTTCGAGGGGGTCGAGGGTCTCGAGTCCAGGGCACTGTCGATGCTGGTGGCCTACGCCCTGCAGGGCGTGATGATCGTGGTGGTGGGGGTGCTGGTCGCTCGTGCACGCCGGTCGGAGTCGTCCGATCCGCTCCCGAGCCGAAGTTCGTTCGGAGCATCGGTCGGCATCGGTTGCGTGGGTTTCCTGGTGGCGTTTCCGCTTGCGCAGTCCGTCGGCATGCTGGTCGGCTGGGTGCAACGCGTGGTCTCCGACGTCACGCCGGACCTGGTCGCCCACGACACGTTGAAGGACCTGCAGGATGCACCTGGTGATCCCTGGGGAATCGTGATCATGCTGCTCGTCGTCCTGGTCACGCCGGTGATCGAGGAGTTCGCCTATCGAGGGATGGTTCAGCAGGGATTCAGGCGCATCGGGGGGAACCGGACCGGGGCCATCGCACTGACCTCCTGCCTCTTCGTCTTCATGCATGTCCCGGCCCTGCCGGAAGCATCGATCGCTTCCGCGGTCGCGACCCTCCTGACCCTGTCGGTCCTGCTCGGCTGGCTCTTCGAGCGGACCGGGCGCCTGATCACCCCGATCATCGCCCACGGGCTGTTCAACCTCGGGAACCTCGCACTCGCTCAGTACATGATGTGATCGGGCGCTTCCCGGGAGAGCCTTTCATGCCTTCGCCTGTTACAGTCTGGGGCAGATGAGCAACGCATCACACAACACCACCGGACGTGACCGCATCCTCACCGGCGACACGCCGACCGGCAAGCTGCACCTGGGTCACTGGGTGGGTTCGGTCCGACGCCGGGTCGAGCTCCAGGACTCCCACGAGTGCTACTTCATCCTCGCGAACATGCATGCGTTCACCACCCGGGCGGATGAACCGGAGGCGATCCGTTCCGACACCCTGGAGATCGTCCGCGATCTCCTCTGCATGGGCATCGAGCCGGAGCGCGCCTCGATCTTCCTCCAGAGCGAGGTGCCTGCGATCGCGGAGCTCACCTTCCTCTTCTCGATGCTGTTGCCCTTCAACCGGGTGATGCGCAATCCGACGTTGAAGGACGAGATCAAGGTGAAGGGTCTCGGCGAGAACTACCCGTTCGGGTTCCCGCTCTACGCCGTCGGGCAGACCGCGGACATCCTCGCGTTCCGACCGGTCGCGGTTCCGGTGGGCGAGGACCAGGTCCCGCACCTCGAACTGACTCGCGAGGTCGCGCGTCGCTTCAACCAGAAGTACTGCAACGTCGGTGACAAGGTCGAGGACGAGGACCACGTCGCGGAGGGCGGCGTCTTTCCCGTTCCGGTCGCCGACGTCGGCAAGGTCGGTCGGCTGGTGGGCATCGACGGCGACAACAAGATGTCGAAGTCGCTCAACAATGCGATCTACATCAGTGACACCGCGAAGCAGGTCCAGAAGAAGGTCAACAAGATCTACACCGGACGCCAGAGCCCGACGGAGAAGGGCGACCCCGGGAACGTCCTGATGCAGTACTGCGAGATCTTCATCCCCGACGGGGATCGGGTCGCGGAACTCAAGCGACGCTACGCCGAGGGTGACGACATCGGCGACGGGCACATCAAGCAGGAACTCGGTGCCGCGATCAACGAACTGCTCGAGCCGATGCGTGAACGTCGCCTGCGCTTCGAGAGCGACGACGATGTGATCGACGTCCTCAAGCAGGGCACCGTCCGCGCGAACACCGTCACCGAAGAGACCCTGGCCATGGCCAAGGAGGCGGCGGGCCTCGGGTTCTTCGCCCGCGATCTCTCCTTCAGATGATCGGTCGCATTCCTCGCCCCGCCAGGCTCCTGGTTGCCGCGATGGTCACCCTGTGCCTCATGCCGTGCATCGGTTTCTCGGTGTTCGGCCTGCTTGCGAGCAGGGAGCCCGGTTCGAACGGCCTCTACTTCATGGTTCTCTACATGATCCTGCTGCTGGTCATCTTCGGGGCGATCGCCCTGGTCTGGTGGCTTGCCGTTCGTCGCTTCACGTATGAAGACCCGGGACACTGCACCGGATGCGGGTACCGGATCGAGGGCCTGCAGGGCGGTGCCTGCCCGGAATGCGGTCGCCCCTTCGCGATCGATTGAGCAACCGACTGCGCATGCGCACAGGAGCCTCCCGAAATCGGGAGGCTCCTGACATGAAGGGAGTGGTGTTCGTACGCGGTCAGAACGCGAAGATCGCGTCGATGACCTGGGCGATGATGCCGGTGGTCGCGGCGTCCTTGACGAGGCCGCTGTTCTGGATGTTGAGATCCAGGTCGTAGAGTCGCCAGTGAAGGACGGTGTCGTCCGGTCCGATGTGTCGCGGGTCGACGATGCCGGTGATCGTCTTCACCGTCGCCTCCTGGTCGCTCTTGGTGGTGTGTCGGGCCTGGAGGACGAGGTTCCCGTTGGGAAGCACTTCGAGCACCTTGGCGGTGGCCCGGAAGGTGATCTCCTCCTCGCTGCCGTAGTCACCCTCGCCATCGAAACCCTTGGCGCCGGCGAACTCGAAGCGGGGGAGATTGTTGCCGCCGTTCGCGGTGAACAGGTTGCCGGCGTTGAAGAAGTCGGTCCACGCCGCGACCTCGAGGCCGAGGTCCCAGCCCTTGTCGGTGTCGAGTTCCTGGTTGCGTTCGACGCGAGAGGATTCGAGCACCACGACCGTGACCTGGTCGTGCTCGTGCCAGGTCTTCATGGGAATCTCGGTGAAGAGCCCCCGGCTCCGACCTGCGGTGCCCGCCACCGTCGTGGCTCGCGCGGCATGTCCCGGTCCCGGCAGCTGCATGCTGAAGGGTGCCTCCGGTGCCATCATCGGTGCGGGCTGCTGGCTGACGGCTCGTGCCGCTGCGGCCAGGGAGACGTCGTTGTTCATGAACGCCATGCGCACCGGGCTCGGTTCGATCGGAGGCATCGCCTCCTGCGGCGCGGCCTGGATCAGGCCCGCGACGACGAGGATCGGAAGGGTCGGGATGGCGGTGTTTCGAAGGGTCGTCATCGGTTGGTTCCGTGGGTTGCTGTTCGTTTCGACGGGTCAGTTGACGAGGGTGGCGCTGTCGGCATTCTCGACGACCACGCGGATCGGTCGGATGTCCCGGGCGCGGATGCCGGGAGTGTCGCTGCGGACCATGATGGTGTCGCCGGGTCGTCCCTCTTCGAGGGCGATGCAGTCGAGCATCATCGACCAGCCACTTCCGCCAGAGCGGACCTTGATCGGCATGTTGCGCCTGATGACCGGTGAGAAGTGGGTGCTCTCGAGGATGGTGTCCGCATCGACGCGGGTGTCGAGGGTCGATCCGATCATGGACGCGGTCCGGGATCGACGATCTCCGTCACTGGCGAGGATCCACTCCGAACGGACCGAGACATCGTCGACATCGACGCGTTCGCCCCGCTTCATGTCCCCCCGGGTCCTGTAGACCAGCATCTTGGTCTCGACGGTGGCGAGAGCGGTGCCCGCGAACACGCCGTCCAGCATGATCCTGAAACCGATCGAGCCGTCATCGGCACGGCCGGTGCCGACCAGTGACGGCCTGCGCTCCCGCGCTGCGAGGATCTTCGGGTCCTGGATGCTGATGCGCATCCGCATCGGGCCTTCCTCCCGGGCCATGCCGGCGAGGAGTCGTTCCGCGATCAGACCTCGTGCGGTGTCCTCGGCGAGGACGCTGCGGGGATCGAGGACGACCTCCTGGTCCTGTGTTTCGACGGGCTGGATGGCGATCTCACTGGTGGAGGATGCCTCGCCGCTCGTACCGTCAAGCGTCAGGGGCATGCACGCCGCGGGTCCGCCGGTGGCGGGGTTCCTGCCGGCGAACGGCCGGATGACGACCTTGTTCCCGGTGAGATCGAATCGGGCGCGGTTCGCACCGGCGCGTTCGAGTGCGGCTTCGATGTCGCCGATCGCGAGTTCCAGCGGTCGTGTGGGATCTTCGAACGTCGCGACCACGAGGTCGGCATGCTTCATCGCATGTTCACCCTCGATGGTGGCGACGTCCGCGAGCACGACCGAGTGACCGTCGTGTCGGATCCGGACCGAGCGCTTGAGGATGATCTCGTCCGCGACCGCGGTGGTGCCGATCGCGAGGAGAAGCGAGGAGATGATCATTGCGTTGCTGTTCATGATGGGGTTCCGGTCAACTGCTCAGTGCCTGGATCAGAAGCGACGCAGGTTCACGACTTCCTGGAGGGTCTCGTTGGCGGCCTGGATGACCTGGCTGTTCATCTCGAAGGCGCGCTGGGTCTTGATGAGGGTCACCAGTTCGGTGACCGGCTGGGCGTTCGACATCTCGAGGTTGCCCTGGAGGATCGAGCCGAAGCCGTTCTCGTTGGGCTCGCCGATCTCCGGCTCGCCCGAACCCTCGGTCGGCACGTAGATGTTGCCGCCGATCGCCTTGAGGCCTGCGGGGTTGATGAATCGGGCGAGGGTGATCTGTCCCGCCTCCTCCGTCTGGCCGTCGACCACGTAGTTGACCACGCCCTGTTCGCTGACCGTGACCTGGGTGGCGTCCTGGGGGATCTGTAAGTTCGGTTCGAGTCGATAGCCTCCGCTGTTGGCCATCACCCATTCGCCGGACTGGTTGCGGGTGAAGTCACCGGCGCGGGTGTACCCGTGGTCGTCGGAGGAGATGCCGTCCGGCAGTTCGATCTGGAACCAGCCGTCGCCCTGGATCGCGAGGTCGAATGCATCCCCGGTGGTCTCGAAGGAGCCCTGGGTCAGGTTCAGGCTGGTGCCGCTCGCCTTCACACCCAGGCCGACCTGAAGGCCGTTGGGCTGGGCGTTGCCGAACTCGTTCTCGATTCCCGGCTGGGCGCGGGTGAGGTAGAAGAGATCCTCGAAGTTCGTGCGGCTCGACTTGAAGCCGGTGGTGTTGACGTTCGCGAGGTTGTTCGCGGTCACGTCGAGGGACGTGCTCAGTGCGTTGAGGCCGGTTGATGCGGTGTTGAGTGCGATGGTCGACATGGTCGCCTGCTCCTTGGACGGTTGGTTCGAGTTGAATCAGACGACGCGGCCGAGCGAGGTCACTGCCTGGCCGATCATGGCGTCCTGGTACTGGATCATGCGCGAGTTCATCTCGATCTCGCGGGTGAGCTTGATGAGTTCGACCATGCTGGTCACCGGATCGGCGTTGCTGGTCTCGAGTGCGCCACCGATCACTTCGGTGCTCGCGGACGGGGTCACGGACTGACTGCTCACGAAGAGATTCCTGCCCTCCGGTCGCAGCGCGTTCTTCTGCCCGTCCACCAGTCCGATGCGGGCGAAGGGGTTGTTGAGATCGTCACGGTCGAGCAGCTCGCCGTTCGAGCCGAATCCTGCGAACCGGAGTTGCTGGTCACCATCGAGGGTGATGCTTCGTCCCCGGTCATCAAGGACGGGGAGCCCGCTGGTGGCATGGAGGAGGGTCCCCTGGCCATCGAATCGGAGTCGCCCGTCACGGGTCAGGGTGTGCTCGCCCTTGGTGTCGCCCTGAAGGCGCAGGAATCCTTCGCCCATCAGGGCGAGGTCGGTCTTCATGTTCGTCGTCTCGATCGAGCCCTGGCTCAGGGTGGGGCCGGTGTAGCCGATCTGGGTGCCGCCACCGAGCTGTTCCAGGAGCTTCCGCCCGTCGGTGCCGAAGGTGGCATGCTGCGGTTCACGAGCACGCTCGCCGAGCACGACCTGGCTCTGCTTGAAGCCCGTGGTGTTCACGTTCGCGAGGTTGTTGGCGAGCACGTTCATCTTGTGCTGGGAGCAGGAGATGCCGTTCGCGCTGAGGTAGAGTCCGTAGTTCACGAGGTGCCTCCGTTCCGCTGGTCCGCCCGGGCGGCGAGGTGGAGGGCCACGGCTCGTCGCGTGAGTCGGTCGATCTCTCGTGACAGCCGGTTGGTGGCCACCAGATCGACGGTGGTGTTGTGTTCCGGGTCCATGCTTCGTTCATGCCTCCAGGCATCTCGAAGCATCCGGCGTAACGAACTGTTCCGCATGAAGGCACTCCTTGCCGTACGCGACTCAATCGCCGTGAGCTGCCTCTCTGATTGCAATGACCGTGCCTGACCATGATTTCCTCGAAAACCCCTCTCAGGTCCTCTCAAGGCTGTTTTTGGGTGCTGACACGGTGCGCGAGATGCGCCTTGAACGGCGCGATCGGCAGGATCTGCGCATCCTTCATTTCTGGATGAATGCTCGCTCGACGGTCGATGCCATCAGGGAAGGTGGGAGTGTTCACAGTGCACGATTCAGATCAGGCCTGCCCACATCTCGAGCGCAATGACCCTCGCTGTGCCTGCCGCTTCCGGATGGGGCGGTTGTCGGAGCTGTTCGAGGTCTGCTGCGGTGGTTTTCACGGCTGCGCCCTCTTTCACCGGCTGAATCGGGAAAGGACCGACGATGCCGTGCCGATGAACGGCAAGTCCTTTTCCCACATTGATTTGACTGTTCATGGCAGACAGCAGCTTCGACCAACCGGTTCGTGATTTCCTGGCCTTTGCCCGGGTCGAGGCGGGTCTTTCGTCCGCCACCCTTGAAGCCTATGCCCGGGATCTGTCCGACCTGATCCGTGACCTGCAGGTGCGGGGTTTGACCGACCCTGCCGCGGTCCAGCCGGATGACCTTGCGGAGCACCTCCGCGACCTGGCCAGGGTCCGTGGGATGCAGCCAAGCTCGATCGCCCGGCATCTGGCCACGATCCGGGTCTTCTTCCGGTGGTTGGATGCCAACCACCGGATCGAACGGGATCCGGCCCGCCTGCTGGAACGGCCGACCCGGTGGAAGAAGCTCCCGGGGGTGATGAGCCCACGGTCGATGCGCCAGCTGGTCGAGACACCCGCTCCCGAGTTCGGACAGCTGTGGCTCCGGGACCGGGCGATGCTCGAGCTGATGTACGCCGCGGGGCTGCGGGCCTCGGAAGTGGGGCGGATCAGGCTGAATGAGTTCCATGAGGAGACGATGCTGGTCACCGTCCACGGCAAGGGTGCGAAGACCCGGATCGTGCCGATCGGCGAGCCTGCCCGTGACTGGACCCTGAAGTACATCGACGAGGAACGTCCGCGCCTGGCTCGTTTCAAGGACGGGCGCGACGACCACCGACTCCTCCTCTCGGCCGGCGGACGTCCCCTCGAGCGGGTCGCGGTCTGGCAGATCGTTCGCAAGTACGCGAAGCTCTCCGGTCTCGATGGCGTCCATCCCCACCTGCTCCGGCACAGTTTCGCGACCCACCTCGTCCAGGGCGGCGCCGACCTGCGCGTGGTCCAGGAGCTGCTCGGCCATTCCGACATCGGGACCACCCAGGTGTACACCCATGTCGACCGGACCCACTTGCGGGACGTGATCAGGACCTGCCTGCCTCGCGGCTGAGGTTCCACCCCGTCATCATGGAAAGACGGGGCGGGAAGCGACCACGATCCGTCGTGGATGGTCTAATGGCTTCATGCAAGTCGATCCCTGCGTGCTCGTGATCTTCGGAGCCTCCGGCGACCTCACTCGCCGCAAGCTCATCCCCGCGATGTACGAGATGCATTGCGCCGGGCTGCTGCCTCCCGAGGCCTGCGTGCTCGGCACCGCGCGTCGTCCGAAGACCGACGACGCGTGGCGGGAGGAACTCGAGTCCTGGGTGCGTGAGCACGCGAACGGTTTCGACGAGGCCGAGTGGCGTTCGTTCGCCTCGCGGATCCACTACCACGCCTGCGACGCGACCGACCAGGACTCCTACCCCGCGCTGCTCGCGCGGATCAGCGGGCTCGCCGCCGAAAACGGTTGTCGTGACAACGTCCTCTTCTTCCTCTCGGTCGCGCCGAACCTCTACGAGCCGATCGTGGAATGCATCGATCGTTCCGGCATCGTGACCGAGGGTCGGCGCTGGTGCAGCATCGATCCCGCGAACCGTTCCTGGCAGCGCGTCATCGTCGAGAAGCCGTTCGGCAACGACGCAGCCACCGCCGCCTCGCTGAATCGCGTGCTCGGTCGTGCGTTCGAGGAGGAGGCGATCTACCGGATCGACCACTACCTCGGCAAGGAGGTCGTCCAGGGGATTCTCGCCTTTCGCTTCGCGAACACGATCTTCGAACCGATCTGGAACCAGCGCTACATCGAGAACATCCAGATCACCGCGGCGGAGACGGTGGGGGTCGACGATCGCGTCGCCTTCTACGACGGTGCCGGCGCGATCCGGGACATGATCCAGTCCCACCTCTTCCAGATCCTCGCCTTCGTCACCATGGAACCACCGACCCGCTACGCCTCGCCGCACGTGCGGGCGGAGAAGATCAAGGTGATCGATGCACTGCGCGTCCCGGAGGACGATCGGATCCAGGAGTACTGCGCACTCGGCCAGTACGGTCCGGATGACGACGGTCCGGGGTACGCCGGACTCGACGGTGTCCCGGAGGGGTCGACGACCGAAACCTACGCGGCGCTTGCACTCTTCATGGACAACTGGCGCTGGGCTGGGACACCGTTCTTCCTGCGCAGCGGCAAGCGACTCGCGAAGAAGCTGACCGAGGTCGTGGTGCGCTTCCGCCCGCCGGCCGCGAACCTCTTCCGTGGCCTGCCCGCCTTCGAGGGCGGCGGGGGCCTGGTTCCCAACCAGATCGTGATGGAGATCGCTCCTCGTGAATCGATCCGGGTCCGGTTCGAGTGCAAGGTGCCCGGACTCGAGTTCAAGCTCGACACCATCGAGATGGACTCCGACTTCCAGGAACGGTTCAAGGCCGAGGAGTTCGAGGCGTACGGTCCCCTGATCATCGATGCGATGCGCGGGGACCAGACGCTCTTCAAGCATCGCCACGAGGTGGAGGGTGCCTGGGCCGCGGTCATGCCGTTCCTCGACGAACGCTCGGAGGTCCTGCGTCGGTCGATCCGAGACAACTATCGCCCCGGTTCCTGGGGACCAGCCTCGGCAGATGAACTCCTCGCACGCTACGGTGCACGTTGGAACGAGCGCACGCCCGGTACCGCCGACTGACTGGAGACTTCGTCCGATGAAACCAGGCAACCACGAACACCGAATCGAACCCGACCCCGACATCCAGCCGATCGGTGTCGAACAGGGTGATCCCATCCCGGATCCGCCGGCGCTGCCCGGCATGGTCGAGGCGTTCGACGAATCGGAATCGGTGCTCGATCGGCTTGCCAGCAACCTCGTCGTGCATGCCCTCGAATGCGTGCGGCGCTTCGGCGACTTCCAGCTGGCGCTTTCCGGCGGCAGCACGCCGATGCCTCTCTACCAGCGCCTGATGATCGACCCCGCCTATCGTCGGATGCCCTGGCGCAAGACGCATCTCTGGATCGTCGACGAACGCCGCGTGCCCTTCGACGACGATCGGAGCAACTTCAAGCACATCAAGGAGATCATCGGGGACCACTCCGACATTCCGGAGAACCAGGTCCACCCGATCGAGGCCACTCGCGATGACGCGGCAGAGTCCTATGAGAAGACCCTGCAGGAAGTCCTCGGCTGGCGCGAGAAGGGGCAGGACCGACTCGACTTCGTCCTGCTCGGGATGGGTCCGGACGGTCACACCGCGAGTCTCTTCCCGAATTCACGTGCCCTCGACGTCGATGATCGACTGGTCACCCTCAACGACGGTCCGACCGTGGTGCCGCCTGATCGCGTGACGATGACCTACAAGCTGATCAACGCCTCGCGCATGATCGTGCCTCTGGTCATGGGCAAGGGCAAGGCGGAGATGATCCATCGCGTCGCGACCGGTGATGACGGTTCGCACGAGATCCCGATCAAGGGCATCAAGCCGATCGGCGGGCAGCTTGCCTGGTACCTGGACACCGCGGCCTGCGGCAAGGGCTGATCGGTTCGTTCAGCCCTCGCATGAGGCGAGATAGTCCTCGAGCAGTGCGGCGGCCGCGATCGCGTCGCGGACGCGCTTCTTCTCCGCGTGGGTCCTGCCGCTGCGCGCCATGCGTGCATCCGCCTCGAAACTCGTGAGTCGTTCGTCCTGGAGATGGACCGGAAGTCCGGTCCGTTCCTCGAGGACGCCGGCGAGTCGCCGTGCGTTCTTCGCGGCGGGGCCTTCGGTGTCATCCATGTTCAGGGGGAGGCCGATCACCAGGGCGTCGGGTGCGTGTTCCGAGACCAGTTCGTCGACACCCTCGAGCATCGCATCCTCGTGCGGGTGTTCGACCACACGCAGCGGTTGCACCATGCCAAGTTCCGTTTCGCCGACTGCGAATCCGGTTCGTCGTGCTCCGATGTCGATGCCGAGGTAGCGCACGGTCACCTCAACGGTGGGATTCGGGGACGGCGTCGGCCATCTGCTTGACCTCTTCCGAGCGGTCGCTGGGGACCACGAGGATCGCATCGCCGGTCGCGATGATCATCAGGTCCTCGCAACCGATCGCAGTCACCACTCGCTTCGGGTCATCGGAGACCGCAAGGACGTTCGAGCAGTCGCGCAGGTTCGCTTCGCCGTGCACGCGATTGCCGTCCTGGTCCGGATCGATCGTCTCCGCGTAGCTGCTCCAGCTGCCGACATCCCGCCAGTCGACGTCCATCGGCACCACGCAGACTTCGTAGTCCGCGTTCGCCGCCACCGGTTCCATCAGTCCGTAGTCGACGCTGATCTTCGGGAGGGTCGGGTAGACCGTCTCGAGGACCGACTGACGATCGGCACCGTTCCAGGCCTCCGCGATCCGCATCAGTCCCTCGTGGGCCTCCGGCTGGAAGCGCTTGATCGCTTCGAGGGTGGTCGCCGCGGAGAAGATGAACATCCCGCTGTTCCAGTTGAACGTGCCGGCCTCGAGGTAGGCGCGTGCGGTCTCGAGATCCGGCTTCTCCTTGAAGGTCGCCGCGGCGAACGCGCCGTCGAATCCGTCGATCGCGGCACCGAGCCCGACGTAGCCGTAGCCGGTGGCCGGGAAGGTCGGGGTGATCCCGAAGGTGACGAATCGCCTCGGGTCCCGTTCGACGAGCTGGAAGCCGACTTCCATCGCCCGGGCGAAGGTCGCCTGGGGTTCGATGATGTGGTCCGCGGTGAGGACGGCGAACGCCGCATCCGGATCACGAAGTGCGAGGATCGCCGCGGTCAGGCCGACTGCGTTCAGGGTGTCGCGTCCGCACGGTTCGCCGAGGAGTTCGACGCCCTTGATGACCTCGGTGATCGTGTCTCGGAACTTCTCCGCGGTGCAGATGATGCGATGTTCCGCGGGGACCACGCCGTCGAGGCGGTCGACCGCCAGTTCGAGGAGCGAACGTTCGCCCACCAGCGGAAGCAGCTGCTTCGGCCTGGCCAGTCGGCTCATCGGCCAGAGCCGTGTGCCAGAGCCTCCTGCCATGATCATTGCGTGACGCATGCGATTGCCTTTCCTGTCGCGTTTCAGCTGACCTGCTTGAGTCGGAGCGCCGCGGTGACCAGGCCGTCCGCGGTATCGATCGATCGGTCCGCCCTGGTGGCGCGATCGATCAGTTCCTCCGCTCGGACCCTCGGCTCGCCGAGCTGCAGCAGCACCGCGATCGCCTCCTGGGCGAAGGCGGCGACCGCATCGTGGACGACCTCGCCTTCGGTTCCGCCGGTGGCACCGGGGTCCGCGAAGGGGGCGACCTTCTCCTTGAGTTCCATGATGATCGTCTCGGCGGTGCGCTTGCCCACTTCGGGGAGCGACTTGAGGAGGGCGATGTCGCCTTCCGCGACCGCGAGTGCGATCCGACCGACCGGCAGCTCCATGACCCGCAATGCCTTGCGGGTCCCGATGCCCTTGACGGTGGTGAACAGTTCGAAGAACGCCCGGTCGGACTGGGTCGCGAACCCGAGGAGGCGGGGTCGGAAGCTCGTGCCCTGTGCGGTGCCCTCGAGGACATGGAGGGTGTGGAGAACCACGACTTCGCCGACCGCAGTGCTCATTCGCCCGCGATCCGCAGCCGGGATCATCACCTCGTAGACCAGCCCGGCACACCGGACATGGGCACGGGTGTCATCGACCTCGACAAGTTCACCTTCGATTCGACTGATCATGCGGAGCCGATGGTACCAGCCGGGCCGCGGTTCCTGCCTCGTGGCTCATGAATTGTGGACGATGGGTTCGTCCTCGAGCGGCCAGCCGGTGGCGGCCTGCATCCGCTGCCGGAGGTCCTCGCAGATCATGCCGGCATCACGTTCCTCGCCGTAGTCGATCACGTCGATCAGACGGACCCGGGCCCGGCAGGGAAGGAGGATCCCGGTGAAGGCGTTCTCGTGTTCCGGCACCCCGTCGATCTGGACCAGGGCGACCCGGGCCCCGGTCTTGGCGACCATCAGCCCGACCCCCTTCATGAAGGGTCGGATCCGGCGTGCGGGTCGTTCGATGCCACCCTCCGGGAAGATCCCGATGACCTCGCCGGCCTTGACTGCCTTCATGGCCTGCCGGATCACCGCCCGGTCCCCCGGCCCGAACTCGATCTGGAACAGGCGCTTCCAGCGGGCGAACGCCCGGACGCCCGGGACCATCATCGCCTTCATCATCAGCCAGCGGATGTCCAGGTTGGTGGCGTACTCGATCAGCACCGGGTCCAGCCCGCTGGTGTGGTTGCTCACCACGATCAGGCCCTCTGCCGGCGCCTCGGCGGGCATTCGGTCGAAATCCCGGTACCGAGCCCCCCAGTAGAGGCGAACGAGAGGGACGCAAATGACCTTCATGAGCCCGAGGGCCGGTCGGCCGCCACCGCGACGTCGGAAATGCCCGAGTCCGAGCAGCGCGATCAGGCAGCCGGCCCCGAAGCCGAGGCCCAGCATGGTCAGAAGGTCTCCCATGCGGCCCAGCCTCCCGGTTTCCCGAGGATTCGTCAATGTGACGAAGGTGTCGATTCACCGCAAGCGGGCAGAAGGTCGCTAGACTGTCGCAAGTTTGTCCTGACCTCCGTACGAGCCCAGACCTGCAGCCACCGTTCGATGCCACGCCGCGAGGACATCTCGACCATCCTCATCATCGGATCCGGTCCCATCGTGATCGGCCAGGGCTGCGAATTCGACTACTCGGGCACGCAGGCCTGCAAGGCCCTTCGCGAGGACGGCTACCGGGTGGTGCTGGTCAACTCGAACCCCGCGACGATCATGACCGATCCCGCGTTCAGTGACCGGACCTACATCGAACCGATCACCCCCGAGTCGGTCCGCCGCATCATCGAACTCGAACAGGCCAACGGCACCCCGATCGACGCGCTGCTGCCGACGCTCGGTGGACAGACCGCGCTCAACTGCGCGTGCGACCTGCACGACCAGGGCATCCTGAAGGAATTCGACATCGAGATGATCGGCGCGGACCGCGACGTCATCCAGCGTGCCGAGGACCGCGAGGTCTTCCACGGCATCGTCGAGGAACTCGGCCTGCGTCAACCGCTCTCGAAGACCGTCGAGACGCTCGAGGACGCCCGCGAGTTCGTCGACGAGATCGGCCTGCCCGCGATCATCCGACCCGCCTACACCCTTGGCGGTTCCGGCGGCGGCATCGCCTACAACCGCGAGGAGCTCGACGACATCGTGCGTCGCGGCCTCAACGCCTCGATGATCAACCAGGTGTTGATCGACCAGTCGGTCCTCGGCTGGAAGGAATACGAGCTCGAGGTGGTGCGCGACGCCAACGACAACTGCGTGGTGGTCTGCTCGATCGAGAACATCGACGCGATGGGGGTGCACACCGGTGACTCGATCACCGTCGCCCCGATCATGACGCTCTCCGACAAGGAATACCAGCGGATGCGCGACGCCGCGTTCGCGATCATGCGGAAGGTCGGTGTCGACACCGGCGGCTCCAACGTCCAGTTCGGGATCGACCCCTCGAACGGCGACATGGTGGTCGTCGAGATGAACCCCCGCGTCTCGCGGAGCTCCGCGCTGGCCTCGAAGGCCACCGGCTTCCCGATCGCCCGGATCGCCGCGAAGCTCGCGGTCGGCTACACCCTCGACGAACTGCGCAACGAGATCACCGGGACCACATCGGCCTGCTTCGAACCCTCGATCGACTACGTGGTCACCAAGATGCCGCGCTGGACGTTCGAGAAGTTCCCCGAGGCGGACGAGACCCTGACCACCCAGATGAAGTCGGTGGGCGAGGGGATGTCGATCGGTCGCACCTTCAAGGAGTCCTTCCAGAAGGCGGTCCGTTCGATGGAGGTGAAGCGTTTCGGCTTCGGCCTCGACCGCAACGACAAGTGGCTGGCCGCGCGCCGCGCCGCGGAGTCACGGGGCATCTCGCTCGACGAACTCGCCGACGCGGAACTGCCCGAGGACTTCGTCGCCGCGGACGGTTCGCCGATCGTCTGGCCGATCCCCGAGGACCAGATGGTCCGCAAGCTCTCGGTGCCGAGCCAGGGCCGGCTCTACTACGTCCGCTACGCGATGAAGATGGGCTGGAGTGACGAGCGCATCCACGAACTCACCCGGATCGATCCCTGGTTCCTCGACCAGTTCCGCGAACTCGTCGAGTTCGAGGACGTCCTCTGCGGGTTCGCCACCCTCGCGGACGTGCCGGAGGCGGTCCTCTTCAAGGCCAAGCAGCTCGGCTATTCCGATCCGCAGCTCGCGAACCTCTATGAAGGCACGATCTCGACCGATTCGATCCTCGCGGTCCGTCAGCGTCGGAAGTCGTTCGGCATCGAGCCGGTCTTCAAGCTGGTCGACACCTGCGCCGCGGAGTTCGAGGCGGTCACCCCGTACTTCTACTCGACCTACGAGACCCCGGTCCGCACCCTCGCCGACGACGGTTCCGTCGCCAGCGCCGCGGACGACGAGATCCGGGTCACCGAGAAGCCGAAGATCATCATCCTCGGCGGCGGTCCCAACCGGATCGGCCAGGGGATCGAGTTCGACTACTGCTGCTGCCAGGCCGCGTTCGCCTGCGAGGAGATGGGCTACGAGTCGGTGATGATCAACTCGAACCCCGAGACGGTCTCGACCGACTTCGACACCAGCGACTTCCTCTTCTTCGAACCACTGACCCTCGAGGACGTCCTGAACGTCGTCGAGCGGTTGAATGGTGGTGGGGTCGAGCGATCGGATCGTTCCGGCGGCGTGGTCGGCTGCATCGTGCAGTTCGGCGGTCAGACCCCGCTGAACCTCGCGCACGGTCTGGTCAAGGCCGGCGTCCCGATCATCGGCACCGGACTCGACGCGATCGACCTCGCGGAGGACCGCGACCGCTTCAAGGCGATGCTCGACGAACTGGGCATGGTCCAGCCGGACAACGGCATCGCCCACTCCCTCGAGGAGGCGGTGGTGATCGCCGACCGCATCGGCTACCCGGTCCTGGTGCGACCGAGCTACGTCCTCGGTGGTCGCGGCATGGAGACCTGCTACGACGAGGAGTCGCTGCACCGCTACATGGCGGAGGCGGTCGACGCGTCGGAACTCGCGGACGCTCCGGTCCTGATCGACAAGTTCCTCTCCGAGGCGATCGAGATCGACGTCGACGTGGTCGCGGACTACGTGCCCGCGGACGCCTCGCATCCCGACCTCGACCTCGACGGCCATGCACCGACCTCGGTGGTCTGCGGCGTGATGGAGCACATCGAGGAGGCGGGGATCCACTCCGGCGACTCGACCTGCACCGTGCCGCCGTACTCGCTGACCGACGCGATGGTCGACCGCATCCGCGACCAGGCGCGTCGCCTCGCCGAGCGCCTCAAGGTGCGCGGCCTGATGAACGTGCAGCTCGCGGTGAAGAACGACGTCATCTACGTGATCGAGGTCAACCCGCGCGCCAGCCGCACCGCCCCCTTCATCTCGAAGGCGAAGGGCGTCTCCTGGGCGCGCGTCGCGGCCAAGGTGATGATGGGCGCCTCGCTCACCGAGCTCGGTGTCGAGGAGGTCCATGACGCCGGCTTCTGCGCGGTGAAGCGTTCGGTCTTCCCGTTCGCGAAGTTCCCCGGCGTCGACGTGGTGCTCGGTCCGGAGATGCGTTCGACCGGCGAGGTGATGGGCGCGGACCGTTCGCTCCCGGTCGCGCTCGCGAAGGCGGAGATGGCGTGCGGCTTCGAGCTTCCGCGCGAGGGCTCGGTCTTCCTCTCGGTGCGTGACTCCGACAAGACCGCCGCGGTCGACATCGCGCGCAACCTCGTCTCGATGGGCTTCACCGTCTACACCACCGGCGGCACCAACGACTTCCTTCGTTCGCACACCGTCGAGACCGAGCTGATGCCGAAGATCTCGGAGGGTGCGCGCCCGAACATCCTCGACCGAATCGCGAATGGCGAGATCGATCTCCTCGTGAACACCCCGACCCGCAAGGGTGCGGACACCGACGAGGGTCGCATCCGTGCCGCCGCGGTGCGTCACGGGGTGACGATGATCACCACGGTCGCCGCCGCGCGCACCGCGACCCAGGCGATCGCGGGTCTCCGCAGCGGGACCTGGGGGGTGACTGCGATGCAGGATTACTTTCCCGCAGCCGACGGCGCGCTCGTAGGCAGCGCCGCCGGCGAAACGACCGCCACCACCGAGTGAGCGGACCTCCTCGAACTCCTGAGCGCCTGGGGACCCTGCCCCTGACCCCGCCTCTCAGCCGCGGAACCCCATGAAGTACGGCATGTGCGTGAACTCGCCCTCGAATGCCGGCGGCCAGAACCCTGCGGCGTGCATGCGATCGCGGACACTCCGTGGCGGATTGCCGTAGACGTGGATCCTGAAGTTCGCGAACGCGCTGGCAAGTTGCTCGAGGCGAATGTGCTCCATGTGCGCCGACTGACTGGCGTCATCCCGGAAGCACTCCAGGAGAACCGCCTTCTTCGGATCATCGAGATCATCGACGAAGAACTCGAAGGAGTGCATCCCGTTCGCTTCCTCGATCCGGGTCTGCTCGCGGAGGTACGGCCGCGCAGCATCGGCATCGATGACATCCATGTCGATGTGGACATACCAATGAGGAGCGTCACTGTCGTGGTAGTGGGGCACGGGTCGTTCTCCTCGGGAAGCGCGTGCGAGACACCCGCCGACGGGGTGCAAGGTCGAATGGTACCGTGGACATCATGTGTCATGATCTTGATCACGTTCACTGTGCGGCGCCCCGGAGGACCGGATGACCGACACCATGCAGTCCCACTACGGGCGCGAGGGCATCGTCGAACGTCTCCTCGAGGATCTTGCCGAGGCCGGTGTCGACACCGACCGACTCGGGGTCGACGACCTCGGCACCTTCGATGAGTTTCACGTCGGTCGGCGCGAGGCCAGTGAACGACTGCTCCCGTTGCTCGGGGTCGAAGCCGATCACATGATCCTCGATGTCGGGAGCGGGATCGGCGGACCCGCCCGCTTTCTTGCCGACCGGACCGGTGCGCATGTCACCGGGATCGACCTCACGCCGGAATTCGTCGACGCCGCGACCGAACTGACGCGCCGCGTCGGATTGAGCGACCGCGTGTCGTTCCGGCTCGCCTCCGGGACCGACATCCCGTTCGAGGACGACCGCTTCGATGCCGCGACCCTCATGCATGTCGGCATGAACATCGAGGACAAGCCGACACTCCTCGCCGAGATGGCGCGCGTCACTCGTCCCGACGGGACGGTGCTCGTCTACGACCTGATGCGGGTCGGCGAGGGTGATCTCGTCCATCCGATGCCCTGGGCATCGAATCCAGCGTTCAGCTTCGTCGATCGACCGGCGGTCTATGAAGCCGCCGCGCAGGCCGCCGGGCTGGCCGTGATCGAGCGATTGGACTTCGGGGACCTCGCGCGCGCCTTCTTCGACACCCCGAAGGACACACCGCCGTCAGGCCCGGCGGGAGGCGGCGATCCGCGGCGGGCGGACCGCTTTCGAAACGCCCGCTCCGCGGTCCATGCCGGCATCATCACCCCGATCGCCCTCGTCCTGAAGAAGAGCTGACGGTCGCGCCGGGCTTCTCCGGTTTTCCTCCGGACTTCCCCACCGAGTTCCCCTAGAATGCCGCCCTGATCCCCACCACTCAGGAGCGCCTCCGTGCCCTTCACGCTCGATCCCCACCAAGTCCAGCTGGCCGTCTCCATTCTCGTGATCGTCGTGATGCTGCACGTGATCCTTGGTGGCTGTGCCTACTCGATCATGCTCGAGCGAAAGCTGAGTGCCTGGATGCAGGACCGGGTCGGACCCAACCGGGTCGGGCCGCGCGGACTCTTCCAGCCTCTCGCCGACGGCCTGAAGTTCCTCCTCAAGGAGGACTACAACCCCCGCGGTGTCGACAAGTGGCTCTTCCTGCTCGCACCCGCCTTCATCATGACCCCGGCGATGATCGGTTTCATCATCGTGCCGTTCGCCGGTTCGATGGACATCACCGGCCTGATCACCATGATCGGGATCGCCGAGCCGGGAGCGCAGTACGTGGTGCGCCTGATCGGTGCCGACATCAACATCGGTGTCATCTACCTGGTCGCGGTCGCTTCGCTCGGCGTCTACGGCGTCGTTCTCGGTGGCTGGGCGAGCAACAACAAGTTCTCCTTCCTCGGGGGCCTGCGCGCCAGTGCACAGATGGTGAGCTACGAGATCCCGATGGGGCTCTCGTTGCTGGCCGTGATCCTCATGGCAGGCACCCTCGATCCCTTCATGATCATCCAGCAGCAGCAGGAAGGCGCCTGGAATCTCCTGCAGATGCCGGTCGCCGCGATCCTCTTCTACACCTGCATGCTGGCGGAGAGCAATCGTGCGCCCTTCGACCTCGCCGAGGCGGAAAGCGAACTGATCGGTGGCTACCACACCGAGTATTCCTCGATGAAGTTCGCGATCTTCTTCCTCGGTGAATACTTCCACATGATCACCGGCGCAGCGTTCTTCACGATGCTCTTCCTCGGTGGCTGGTCACTCAACCCGGTGGCCGGACTCTTCGGATGGGACTTCACCAACGCCGGACAGGTGTGGTGGCTCGGGTTCCTCCAGGTCGGCATCGTGATCTTCAAGATCTTCCTCATGGTCGCCTTCGGGATGGCCGTGCGCTGGACGCTTCCGCGTTTCCGTTTCGACCAGCTGATGAAGCTTGCGTGGGAGGGCATGATTCCCGCCTCGCTGCTCGTGGTGCTCGTCACCAGCGTCTGGATCTACCTCGGTCTGCAGGACTGGATGTTCCTCGCATCACTCGGCACGATCTTGATCATCTTCATCGTGCATCCGTTCATGCCGAGGCAGGCCAACCCGAACCGTCGCATCAAGATGATCGGCAGCCGCTTCTCTCCGTTGCAGTCCTCGGACATCGTGTCCTCGGAAGGCATCGAGTCCTCGTCCAACTGACGAGCATTGCGGACGTCCCGGGACGAATCCGAACATCCTTCAAAAGCAACAACGCCGATCGCGTCGGAGCGTCGATCGGCGTTGCCGGGTGTCGTCGTCATTGTGTTCGACGACAGCCATGTGTGCAATGTATGCAAAGACCCCTTCGGATGACAAGCGCTTGGAAGTGAAAAAGGTTTTGCAATAAGATGGCGCACATGGGACCTCGAATGCTTCTTGATGCAACGATCGGCTTCATCCGACTCGCATTCGCGACGCGTTTCAGGTTGCGTGGTCGCTACTGGCGATGGCGTCATGAAACCGCGTTCGGGACCGATCCCGTTCGTCATCCGAGTCGTGGGGAGATGATTCGACTCGCGATCCACTACGCCGCCTGGACCACGCGCATGCGTCGACTGCGGCGTTGACGTCCCCGTTGACGGGTTTTCATCGCTTTCGTGGATGACGTCAGGATCGTTGATCCGGGCTGTACACTCTGCAGCATGGCCCGATCACGTACCAGTTTCGTCTGCGATGAATGCGGCGCGACCCAGGCCCAGTGGATGGGCCGTTGCCCGGACTGTGGCACCTGGGATTCGCTTGCCCAGTTCAAGGAGCCTCTCGATGCGGCTTCCGAGGTGCGTGGCGGTCCCGGCATCGCCTCAGGCCCGGTTGGAGGCCCGGAGGCGACCGGAACGCCCGCGTGTCCGATTCACGAGATCGACCTGACCGACCTGCCCCGAATCCCTACTTCTATAGAAGAGGTGGATCGGGTCCTGGGCGGGGGCTTCGTCCCCGGTTCCTCGATCCTCCTGGGCGGAGATCCCGGTATCGGCAAGAGCACCCTCCTGATGCAGGTGGCTGGCGCCCTCGCAGGTGCAGGCGATGGCGTCCTCTATGCCAGCAGCGAGGAGAGCGCGGCGCAGGTCCGGATGCGGGCAGAACGCCTTGGACTCTGCGGTGAGGAGGCCTCATCAGCGCTCTACGTTCTGGCCGAGACCGATCTCACCCGGGTCCTGCAGGAGGCGCTCCGGCTGAAGCCTCGCTTGCTGATCCTCGATTCGATCCAGATGGCCTGGTTGGGTTCCGGAAGCAACGGTGGCGCGGACCGTGGACGCGGCAGCGGGGGCGGGACCGGCGCTGCCGCCCAGCTCAGGCGTTGCGCCAGCGAACTCTCGCTCCTTGCCAAGAAGACCGGGATGGCGGTGGTCATCGTGGGGCACGTCACCAAGGAAGGGACCCTGGCCGGTCCCAAGCTCCTCGAGCACCTGGTCGACGTCGTCCTCGCCTTCGAAGGCGACCAGCACCATCGCCACAGGATCCTCAGAGGGATCAAGAACCGATTCGGCTCCACCCAGGAGATCGGCCTCTTCCAGATGGCCAGTGACGGTCTGGAACCGGTCAATGAGCAGTTGGTCCGCCTCGATACCGAGGCTCAGCCCTCCCCGGGTGCGATCATCGTCCCCACCCTGGCCGGCTCACGGTGCCTGCTCGCCGAGATCCAGGGCCTGACCGCGACCGGATTCCTCGGTTCCGCCAAGCGGCGGGCTGCCGGGGTCGATGCGGCCCGGCTGGCGATGCTGATTGCGGTTCTGGAAAAGCACGGCGGCCTTCGCCTCGCTGATCAGGATGTCTTCGTCTCGGTGGCTGGCGGCTTGCGGGTCCTCGAGCCCGGAGTCGACCTTGCGACCTCCCTGGCGATTGCCGGGGCCCACTACGGCCGTTCCCTGGAGCCTGGCACCGCGGTTTTCGGCGAAGTGACGCTCTCCGGGGCGGTTCGTCCGGCTGCCGGCGCACAGCATCGGGTCTCAGAGGCCCTGAGGCGGGGGGCGCGTCGTATCGTCCTGCCTGCCGGTCAGGCAGAGGAGATCGATGCAGAGCACCGTGGCCGCCTCCACGAAGTGCCTCGTCTGGTCGATGCCCTGTCCCTGCTTGAGCCGGTTGCGCGTCAGTCACCTGAAGGTGCGCCCGCCCTGCAGACAACGCCTTGATTTCGTATACTGCGCGTGCGCGAGCGAGCAGTTTGTCGAGCGTGATGAAGTCGAGATCTGGAGCTCTTTCCAGGCTCGGTTTTGTGGGCTTGCTGGCAAGCGTCTCGCCGATTCCCGGTTTGGCCAAAAGTGGCTGATTGGGCAGGAAGCGGAACTCCTTGTCAAACAAGAACTTACGTACAAGCATGCGCAGGGGCGCGCATCTGAACATTTCCTTTACACTTCCTTTACAATATCTTAACAGTCCATTTCTACTGTTCGCGCCCTTGTGGGTGCCGAATAGCCCCCAATCGAAAAGAACCGTCCTGGTCTGTGCCTCGGTGGTACGGGCGGCGAGCGGACGGGTGGATGGACTAGGTAGTGGGCAAGCAAGAGCCGATCCCACCCCTAAAGTCTGGAGAGTCGATCAGATGACAATGATCCGAACCGTAGGGCTCCTGGCAGGAGCCGCAACTCTGTCGGCCAGCGGGTTCGCTGGTGCGACGGACATTGAGAGTGCGTCAATTGACACACTTCGTGCCGAACTTTCAGAACTTCGCGCTCAGAACGAGTCCCTCGAGGCTCGCGTTGATGCTCAGGACAATGCCTGGCTCAACGAAACCCGCGCGACCGAGATCCGTGGCATCGTCCAGGACGTGCTGGCTGACAGCCAGACTCGTACGAGCCTTCAGGACAGCGGAGCAATGGCCGGCTACAAGTCGGGCAGTGGCTTCTTCCTGAGCTCGCAGAATGGTGCCTTCACCATGCACATCAAGGGACAGGTCCAGGCCCGTTGGGTCATGAGCCACATCGGTGACGATGACGATTCCGAAGATCCCACGTTCGCTAACCAGAATGCCACCGAATGGGGTTTTCAGGTTCGTCGCGCCAAGGTCAAGTTCCAGGGCAACGTCGTTGACAAGACCTGGCACTACGCTGTCAACGGTGCATTCGACGGTAACGGCGGCTTCAACTTCGAGGAAGCGTTCATCACTCACGACATGAACGACAACATGAGCCTGACCTTCGGTCAGTTCAAGGCCCCGTGGCTCCGCGAAGAACTCGTCTCGAGCGCCAACCAGCTCGCCGTCGAGCGTTCGCTCGTCAACGAGTACTTCAACGCTGACCGTACCGTCGGCATGATGCTCGGTTACAAGACCGACGCCTGGAAGCTCGACGTTGCCTACACCAACGGTGTCCAGACCGCGCTCCGCCAAGGCACTTACACCAACACCCCCGTCAAGTGGTCTGTTCAGGGTCGGTTCGAGTACAAGATGAGCGGTGACTGGAGCGACTTCGACAGCTTCACCAGCAGCCCCGGCGATGACCAGGCGATGATGCTTGGCTTCGGCTTCATGGGTCAGTCCTGGAACGGCTTGATTGGTTCAAACGGAGCGGCTCCTGTTGCGGATGCCTATGCCACCGATCACACCTCCATGTGGGGCGTCACCGCCGATTTCAGTGCGAAGTTCTCCGGCGTCAGCATCTTTGCTGCTGTCGTCTACCAGAACTACGACTTCGGCGATGCTCCTGCAGGCGGTACCGAGCTCGACAGCGTCAACCCCTGGGGTTTCGTCGGTCAGGTCGGCTACTCGCTCAACGATGAGTGGGAACTCTTCGGTCGCATGTCCTGGGCCAACAACCGTGGCCTCAACGATGCTAACGTCGGTACCAATCTGGCAGCCGATGCGAAGCTCACGCTTCTCACCGTTGGTGCCAACTACTTCATCAACAGCAACGTGAAGTTCACCGCTGACTGGGGCATCAACCTCGAGGATTCCCTCAACGGTCAGTGGGCTGACAACACCCAGGTCAACACTGGCTGGCGTCAGACCAACGAAGACAACGAGTGGGTCCTCCGGGCTCAGCTCCAGCTCCTGTTCTGATCAGCGACTTCGCTTCAACATCCACCCAACGATTGCCCCTCGGGGCGTCGAACGGCTCGGCCGGCCGGTCCTCAGGGACCGGCCGGTTTTCATTTGGACCGGCCGGTTTTTCATCCTCCGCCCAGTGCGCAGTCTGGTGTCCCTGATAAATCCGGTTGTTTTGGCCTTGGAGGCCGGAATGGCCCGATGCTGCCCGAGGTGCTCCCCTTCGGAGCGCCGATTGGAGCTCGTCAGATGCGCGCATACCCCTCGCCGATCAGCCGGACGTCAGCCATCCTCGCGCCCTGCCTCGCCCTTCTTGCTCCCTGGGGCATGGCTTCTTCCGAAGCGGCGGAACAGGGCGAGCAGGCGCTCATCGATGCGCTCTCTGCCGAGATCGCCGGCCTGCGCGCGCGTGGCGTCGCACTCGAGCGTCGACTGGATGCCGATGCGGCCGGGCCCTGGCTGAATGAGGCGCGGGCTGATGAACTGCGTGGGATCGTGGCGGATGTCCTGGCGGATGCCTCGACCAGGACCGCACTCCAGGATGCCGGGGTCTCCTCCGGCTACGCACCCGGTGACGGGTTCCAGATCGCGAGCAACGACGGGGGGTTCACCCTCCGGATCAATGGCCAGCTCCAGGTCCGTTGGGTCCTGAACCACAATCCAAGCGGGCAGGACTATTCACCCGCCGATTTCCTCGCCGATCAGGTCGCCGACACCAACACGGTGGCCGGTTCGAGGACCGGATGGGGATTCGGGATCAGAAGGGCCAAGGTCAAGTTTCAGGGCACGGTCTTCGATCCGTCCTGGTCCTATCAGGTGAACGGTGCCTTCGGGCCGACGACCGGGGCGTTCAACTTCGAGGACGTGATGATCACCAAGGCCTACGACTCCGGCCTCGAGGTGTCCGTCGGTCAGTTCAAGACGCCCTTCATGCGGGAGGAACTCGTCTCGAGCCGCCATCAGCTCGCGGTCGATCGATCGATGGTCAATGCGTTCTTCAATTCCGGGCGTGGTGTCGGGGTCGATGCACGCTACCGGACCGATCAGTTCTCCCTCGAGGGCGCGTACACCAACGGGATGCAAACCGCCCTGTCCTCCGGCCAGATGAACACCAACTCTTCGAACGATCCCACCGATTACGCCTTCGCGGCTCGAGCACAGTGGAAGATCGCCGGCGACTGGGACCAGTTCGAGTCGTTCAATGCGGCCGTCGACCAGTCGACCGGTGTCATGGTCGGGTTTGCGGGGATGATTCAGGAATACAACTCCAGCGTGAGCGACCAGACTGCCTTCGGCCTGCCTTTCGTCTTCCCACCGCCCGTCCTGAACAATGCAGACCTGAACGGCACCACCGTCCAGGGCGTCACCGCGGACATCAGCGCGAAGTTCGGTGACTTCAGTCTCTTCGGAGCGGTCGTCTGGCAGCAATTCGAGATCTCCGGACAGGGGACCACCTTCTTCAATCCCGCGATCCGTGATTACACCGCATCCAAGGTCACCTCCTGGGGTGCGGTCCTCCAGGGTGGCTATGCCGTCTGCCCCGGGCTCGAGCTCTTCGCTCGCTACGCCTATACCGACGCCGGTCTCGATGACTTCTCCGTCCAGATCGACGCGCCAGCGCTTCCGCCCTCGCTTGCCGTGCCGCTTGGAAACAGCGTCTCGAGCATCCTGACCATCGGGGCCAATCACTTCATCAACGACAACGTGAAGCTCACCGTGGACTGGGGGATCAATCTCGAGAGCAGCCTGGTGGGTGTGAGTGAGAACAGCCTCCAGGATCTCGGGTGGGGGTACTCCAACGCCAAGGACCAATGGGTCCTCCGGGCCCAGCTCCAGCTCCTTTTCTGACCCCCGGTCTGCTGGGGGGACCCCTTTGTGGCACTCCTGATGGACATTTCTGGGGTGTTATCACCTGTTCGTCCGATAGGTATCGGGTCCACCCACATGGGGTGATGCCCCAGACGGACTGCTCACGGGCCGCGTACGGCTCCCGGGGGGCATGTTCCGGTACCGAGCCAGGAGTTGAACGGGATGCATACCAGACGAACCAGAACCCACCGCACGCGGGCACTGCCTGTCGCCATGATCGCCTCCGGGGCCTGCCTTGCCCTGACCGGCATGGCCCTGGGTGCTCAGGATGGCTCGCCTGCGGGCGAGGCCACCTCGCTTGACCGGCTCACCGAGCGGCTGGACATGCTCGAGCGTGACAACGCACACCTCCGCCAGGAGGTCGAGGTCCTGCGGGCCGAGACCCGTCAGGAGTGGTTGACCGAGGAGCGTGCCACCGAGATGCGTTCCCTGGTGGCCGACGTCCTCGCCGACAGCAGCTCGAGAACCAGCCTTCAGGATGCTGCGGCGACCGCTGGCTGGAGTCCTGACAGCGGGTTCTACCTGCGCAGCGCGGACAACCGCTTCATGCTTCAGGTCAGCGGTCTCCTCCAGGCCCGCTACATGTGGAGCCGCACGTCCAATGCCGGATACGCGAACACCGGACCCGGTGGTCAGGCGGAGCGCCTCCCCGACAACCAGTACGGCTTCGACCTGCCGCACTCCCGGCTGGTCTTCAAGGGCCATGTCTTCGAACCCGGCATCCGCTACTACATCCGGACCCAGTTCGATTCGTTCGGCACCCTGCAGGCCGGCGGCCAGAACGCCAACGCCGCTTCGGTCGGTGGACTGAACCTGCTTGATGCCTACGTCGCCTTCGACCTCGACAACCAGTGGTCGATCCGTTTCGGTCAGTTCAAGCTGCCGTTCGCCCGCGAAAGCCTCATCTCGGTCCAGAACCTGCTCACCGCCGGGCGCAGTTCCGTCGACCAGCTCATGGGCATCGGACGATCCCAGGGCATCGAACTCTCCACGCGCGGCACCGACTTCGCCTGGTCGTTCGCCTTCTCCGACGGTGGCACCGACAACCTGCTCGCGGGTGACTCGAACAACAGCGGCTAC
Source organism: Phycisphaerales bacterium (assembly GCA_022447205.1). Classification (GTDB taxonomy): domain Bacteria; phylum Planctomycetota; class Phycisphaerae; order Phycisphaerales; family SM1A02; genus JAKVBQ01. The sequence goes on along the minus strand of JAKVBQ010000002.1, from coordinate 2,006 downwards.
TTCCCGGTCGGGACGCAGCCCCTCAATTCCCCGTACTGGGAGCAGCAGGCGAGCTACGGATTCACGACCCGCATCGAGTACAAGCTTGCCGGCGACTGGTCTGAATTCTCCGAGATGACGAGCCCCATCGGCGAGGAGAACGGCATCATGCTCGGGCTCGCCGGTCACTACCAGATGGGTTCGGCACCGACCGATCTGCCCGTCAACGTGTTCCAGCTGGAGCCGACCTACGTCGGTTCAGGGAACAACGAGTGGATCACGGTTACCGGTGATGCCTCCTTCAACTTCGGTGGTGCGAGCCTGTACGGCGCCGTCTACTACTCCAACTCCGAGAGCAAGTGGAGCCGTTCGACCGGTGGCAACCTGTTCAATGCCCAGCCCAGCGTCAGCGGAACCACCAACCTCCTGGGCGTCCTCGTCCAGGGCTCGATGTACATGACCCCGAAATGGGAGCTCTTCGCTCGTTATGAGTACATCGATCCGATCACCCAGCCCACCCTGAACCAGTTCACTGACAGCGGCGGCAACCCGATCAACATCCCCCCCAAGATGAGTCCGCTCAGCATCGCGACCATCGGTGCCAACTGGTATCTCGACGGGCAGGATCTCCGCTGGAGCTTCCAGTTCGGCTACTCCTTCAACGAGATCACCCAGGTCAGCGCCACCGTCGACAGCGGCTTCCGACCGCTCCTGAGGGCGACCAACGAGATGGTCTTCCTGACCCAGTTCCAGATGCAGTTCTGACCCGACGAAACACAACCCTCCCCTTCGACCGCCCCGCCAGTCCGCTGGCGGGGCGGTCTTCCTCGTGGGCAGGGTGTCGGTGGGGGGGAGAAGCCGGCCGGTTGGCGCTACCATTCCATCTGCAGCATTTGCATCCCCTGAGTTCAACGGGAATGAACGGTACCTGCCTTGGCCACCACGACACCCCCCCCGATCCATCGTTTCGAAGTCCGATCCGCACCCGGTCGCGATGACCCTCGCGGCGATGCCGCGGCTCGTGCCTTCGCTGCAGTGGACGATGGCAGCGCGCCCGACCAGGTCAGCCATGCGTCCGTCTACCTCGTCCAGGGCGCACTCGATGACGGTCAGTGCGCTCGGATCGCCGAGGAACTCCTCGCCGATCCGGTCACCCAGTCGGTGACCGCGGGTGCATCACCCGCTCCCACCGGCGCCGCGCTGATCGAGGTCCACCCGCTGCCCGGAGTCACCGACCCGGCCGCGGAGAGCGTGCAGATCGCGGTGAAGGCGATGACCGGCGTCGACACCAGGGTCCAGACCGGAAATCGGTTCGAACTGATCGGCACCGACCAGGCGACCGCAAGGAGCCTGGTCGAACGTTCACTCGCGAACCCCGTCATCCATGCGGTCCACGAGTCCCCCTACCAGCCGGAGGACTTCGCGACCGGGACCGGGTCCGTGCCCGAGGTTCGAGAGGTCCCCGTTCGCGGGCTTTCCGATGGGGAGCTTGAAGCACTGTCCCGTGATGCGCATCTCTTCCTCGATCTCCATGAGATGATCGGCATCCGTGACTACTACCAGGCACTCGGACGTGATCCCCGCGAGATCGAACTCGAGACCCTTGCCCAGACCTGGTCGGAGCACTGCGTTCACAAGACGCTGAAGTCGACCATCCGCTATTCCGAACAGGATGTCCCGAGCGGCGTCTCGGTGATCAGGACCGCAGGGGACCGTCCGTACCACGACGTCGTCCGGGACGACACCGTGCAGATCAACAACCTGCTCAAGGCGACCGTCGCCGCAGCGACCTTCGAACTGATCGACGAGGGGATCGACTGGTGTCTGTCCGTCTTCGTCGACAATGCCGGGGTGATCGTCTTCGACGATGATCATGCGGTCTGCTTCAAGGCGGAGACCCACAATCACCCATCCGCGATCGAACCCTATGGCGGTGCCGCGACCGGCATCGGCGGGTGCATCCGTGACGTCATGGGGGCCCGGCGCGCCGCCCACCCCCTCGCGGCGCCCCCCCGCTTCTGCGTCGC
>JAKVBQ010000019.1:39236-56049 GCA_022447205.1 Phycisphaerales bacterium | reverse complement strand
TTTGAAGCTGAGTTTTCGGACTTGGTGGAGCCATCCTTGAAATACCACCCTGTGCTAGTTTGTGGCCTAACCCTGATTCCCATGAAGCTGGGCAGGGGACCATGCATGCTGGGCAGTTTGACTGGGGCGGTCTCCTCCTAAAAAGTAACGGAGGAGCGCAAAGGTTGGCTCAGTGCGGTTGGAAACCGCATGTTAGAGTGTAAGAGCACAAGCCGGCTTTACTGCAAGACATACGAGTCGAGCAGTCTCGAAAGAGGGCTCTAGTGACCCGGTAGTTCTGTGTGGAAGGGCTATCGTTCAACGGATAAAAGGTACCCCGGGGATAACAGGCTTATCGCTCCCGAGCGTCCATAGCGGCGGAGCGGTTTGGCACCTCGATGTCGGCTCATCGCATCCTGGGGCTGTAGGCGGTCCCAAGGGTTGGGCTGTTCGCCCATTAAAGCGGTACGCGAGCTGGGTTCAGACCGGCGTGAGCCAGGTCGGTCCCTATCTGCCGTGGGCGTTGCAACATTGACGGGAAACGACCTTAGTACGAGAGGATTGGGTTGGACGTACCCCTGGTGTGCCAGCTGGACCGCTCGGTCCATCGCTGGGTAGCTAAGTACGGCAGGGATAACCACTGAAAGCATCTAAGTGGGAAGCCCACCCGGAGATTAGTGTTGCTCGCTTTTAAGTGAGAGACCCCTGGAAGACTACCAGGTTGATAGGCCGGATGTGTAAGCACAGAAATGTGTTGAGCTAACCGGTACTAACGGTCAAAGGCTTGATCGCATCTACCGGGCGCCTTCGGCGCTTGGACGAACAGATGCAGTCAATGCTCACTGGCCAGGATCTCAATGAACCTGTTGCACAATCGAAGCACATTGCTACGTGACATACTCCGCCGACGGGCGACAGCCCGTCGGTGGATTTGTCGGTGATCATAGGCAGGAGGCCACACCTGTTCCCATTCCGAACACAGTAGTTAAGCTCCTGTCGCCGATGATACTGCCAAGCGGGAAAGTAGGTTATCGCCGACTTTACGAGCGACCTCGGGCTGACGTCCGAGGTCGCTCTTTTTTTGCCCTCTCCCCCCGATCTAATCGGACCCGGCGCTGAAGTGGCTCGATTCGAGGCCATCAGGGAGCTCCTTCGCCGGCGTGGGGGGTCACCCTGCAAACAGCCTTCCGCAGCCAATCCGATGGTTGCTTCCTGTGTTGCAGGTGCTACCCTGTTGTTGGAGCTGGAGGAGCAGTCCGTTTCAGCTCGTACACTCGATGTTTTTCGATTTGCACTCCGGGGCGAGGAATCCACTCGATGGCCAAGGGTCTCTTCAAGATCTACGTTGGTAATCTCGATTACAAGGTGACCGAGTTCTCGGTGCGCCGTCTCTTCGAGCCGTATGGCGACATCGAGGACATCGCCATGGCCACCGACAAGGAGACCGGCAAGCCTCGAGGATTCGCGATCGTGATGATGCGTGACCACGAACAGGCACAGACCGCCATCGATGGTGTCAAGGGCCGCAAGCTCATGGGCCGTGACCTGGTCGTCAACGAAGCGATCAAGAAGAAGGGGAGCCAGAAGGCGACGGCTCCTGAAGGTGCACCGGTCTCGAGATCCTCCACCGGGGCGACCGGCAGTCGCCCGGCCGGCGGCTACCGGGCACGAGCCAGTGCACATGGTCGAGGTGAAGGCCGCGGAAGTTCGGCAACCGTCGGCAGCCGTCGCAACCCTCGTCGAGGCAGCAGCAGCGGTGGACGCAATCCACGTCGAGGTGGCGGCGGTCACTGACCCTGACGACGGATGCCAGCCCGTCGATCGGTTGACCACGAACGAACATGAACGATCCAGACGACGACCCATTCGAACTTCTGGGGCTTCCTCCGGCCTTCGAGCTGGATGCGGGGTCCCTGCGCCGAACCGTTCGACGTCGCATCGCGGCACATCATCCTGATCGGGTGGCCGATCCCCTCCTCCGAGAGGAGGCGGTGCGTCATGTCGCACGACTGAACGAGGCTCTGGCCCTGCTCCAGGATGACGAGCGTCGGGCCAACCTGATCCTGAGGCGTCTTGGTGGTCCAGCTGCATCGGAGGACCGCTCACTCCCGCCGGCCTTCCTCATGGAGATCCTCGAGATTCGAGAGGACATGGAGCAGGCCATCGCTTCCGGGGACCCCGAGGAGCGGGCTCGAGTCGAGGCGTGGGCGACGGCTGAACGCGAGCGTCTGAAACAGGAGGTGGGTGGTTTGCTGGCCAGGCTCGCTGATGGGGAGGACTGCGGCGGGGAGGTTCGACTCCAGCTGAACGTCTGGCGCTACATCGAACGGATGATCGAGCAACTGGACCCCGAGGGCCTGGATCCGTTCGCGGGGCCGGGTGACGGCTGATGGGCACGTTCGAGACACTTGACCTCGTGCTGCTGGTGGTGATGGTTCCGCTCCTGGTGCTGAGCGGTTTCTTCTCCGCGAGTGAGACCGTCCTGTTCGGGCTGGCTGAATCCGACCGGGTCGCCGTGCGCAGGCGCAATCCCCGGGTCGCTCGTGCGATCGACAGCCTGCTTTCGCAACCAAGGATGCTGCTGATCACGGTCCTGCTCGGGAACATGACAGTCAACACCCTCTACTTCGTCGTGGGTTCGGTGCTCTCGATGAACCTTGCCGAGTCGATCTGGGCGGCGGTCCTCTGTGGTGCGGGAACGGTCCTTGCCATCGTGATCTTCGGTGAGGTCATCCCGAAGATCCTCGGTTCCTCGCTTCGTGATCGTGCGGTGCTCTTCATCGCTCCTGCACTTCTGGCGGTCCACAGGTCGATCGGTCCCTTGCGCAAGTTGATCGATTTCCTGGTCATCGCTCCCCTGGCTCGTTTGACCGCACCTTCCTCCCGTCCTCGAGAACTCGACAAGGACGAACTGGCCGCGATGCTCGAACTGTCCGCCCGAGAGGGCGTGATCGACGATCTCGAGCAGTCACTCCTCCAGGAGGTCGTCAGGATGCGGGGGCTTCGTGTCGCGGACGTCATGACGCCTCGGGTGTCGATGACCTCGATCACCATGGAAACGCCACGACGGGAGATCGAACACTACGCGGAGAGGACGCACCTGTCCGAGCTGCCCGTGCGTTCCTCCGATCCTGATGCCGTCCAGGGTCTCTTCTCCGTGCGGAACTACCTGCTCGACCCGCGCGGTGACTCGACTCCGCTGTCCGATCACGTGCACCCTGCGCGTTTCGTCCCTGAACTCTCCAACCTCGACAACCTGCTCGATCATTTTCGACGGACTCGAAGCAGCACCGCGATCGTCGTGGACGAGTGGGGAGGGACGGCCGGGGTGGTCACCATCGAGGATCTCGTCGAGGAGCTGGTCGGTGACATCATCGGGCTCGGTGAGGAATCGATCCCGGCTCCCGAAGCGCTCGAGGACGGTTCCTGGCGGGTGAGTGGGGCGATGCACGTGGATGAATGGGCCGCGCTCTTCGGTGAAGGCGTCCTGCCCGGACGGGTCCGCACCGTGGGTGGTCTCTTCATGGATCTGCTCGGACGAGAGCCCTTGCAGGGTGATGAGATCACGATCGGCAACCTGCTCTGCACCGTCGAATCATCCGACGGAGGTCGTGTCCGGACCGCTCTGGTCCGGGTTCTCGGTGGAGAGGAGGCGGAGTCATGATCGATGACATCGTCTTCTACCTGCTGCTCGGGTGTTTCGGAGTCCTTTTGAGTGCGCTCTGTGCCGGTCTCGAGACCGGTGTCTACACCATCAACCGGGTGCGACTTGCCGTCCTTTCAGGATCGGGGGATCGGAGTGCGCTTCGACTCAAGTCCGAACTCGATCATCCTGAACGGATCCTGATCGTCCTGCTTGTCCTGAACAACCTGGCCAACTACCTCGGATCCCTCGGCATCGCCGGCATCCTCGCCGCCCAGGAGATCGGGCCCTGGGCAGCCATCGGGATCAACAGCGTCATCCTCGTGCCGCTCCTCTTCGTCCTTGCCGAGACCCTCCCGAAGGATCTCTTCCGGACGTTCACCGATCTCTGGACCTATCGGTTCGCCTGGTTCCTGCAGGTCATGCGGATCGTGCTCTCCGTGATCGGGATCCTGCCACTGATCAGCGGGATCGTCCGGCTCCTCGCCCGATTCCTCGGAGGCGATTCCTCTCGATTCAGTTCCGCTCGCCAGCGGGTGCTCTCCCTCATGCAGGAGGGTGCGGGATCCGGTGTCCTGACCTCGACCCAGGTCGACCTTGTCGACCGTGCACTTCTGCTTCACGAATGTCGTGTCGTCCAGGAGATGATCCGTTGGAAGCAGGTCCGGACCGTACCGTTGCTTTCCGATCGCGCGACGCGTGAGTCGATCCTGCGCTCCTGCAACTTCGCACGCTTCCCCGTCGTCGATCGAAGTGGCCGGGTCGCGGGAATCCTCCTTGCCATGGATGCAGGCCTGCATCCGGAACGCTCGACCCGGGAACTCATCCGCCCCGCACTCACGCTCGATCCCCAGTTGCCGGCCCTCGAGGCGATCCGGTTGATGCGGGGGGAACGAGCGCAGCTCGCCGTCGTGATGGCGAAGGGTGCCACCACGCCGATGGGGGTGGTGGCGATCAAGGATCTGGTCGAGCCCCTCATCGGGGAAGTCCACGACTGGTAGGGGGTTGCAGCTCTCCTCCGGGGGTGTCCAACCCTCGATTGGTTGCCTTCAATTCCCGGGACTGGTAAGGTGTCTGACTCGCCAGAAACGGGGCCTATAGCTCAGCTGGCTAGAGCGCACCCCTGATAAGGGTGAGGTCCGAGGTTCGAGTCCTCGTAGGCCCATTGCACAAGACGCTCCGAAAGGGGCGTCTTGTTCAATGGGCTGAGGACATCTCTCCGGTGGCTTTTTTCGTTTCCGGGTGGCCCTTCCTCCATCACGGCATCGTATCTGGGGGTGTAGCGCCCTTCGTCCGGTCCGACCTCGAAGGACGTCCCTTCACGGTCTGTCCTGCCAGATCGGTCCAATCCTGAATGGAGGCTAACGCCATGCTGAACAACACCTTCACACTCATGAGTTCATCCGTCCTTCTCGCGTCGACGCTTGCCCTGGCCGGTGATGCCGAACAGGTGACGCTGAGTCTTGACACCGTCCAGGCGAAGCCAGGGGAGCTCGTCTCGATCTCGATCTCGATGGAGACCACCGAACTTGTCGGCGGTTTCGGGTTCACGCTTTCCGCCGAGGGCAACGACGTCACCGAAATCGGTTGGGATGGTCCGCTTTTCAGCAACGGTTGGGATGGTTGGGACACCCCCAATGCCGATGGCTCCAGAACGGTCAGCGCGGCCTGCATCTTCACGGAGGATCAGGTCGAGCCTGGTGAGTATCTTCTCATCAACGCGTTCGTCGAGGTTCCAGAGGATGCCGAGCCTGGGTCGTTCATCACAGTCGAGGCGAACGATGCGATCTTCGCGAACTACGACTTCGAAATGGGTGACGTGGTCGTGGTCAATGGTGGGATCGATGTCCTGCACACCGCGGATCTGAACGGCAACGGGAGCGTCGGACCGGAAGACCTGGGCTGGCTGCTCGGTTTCTGGGGCATGGACGGCGATGCCGACCTGAACGGCGACTCGGTCGTGGATGGCGAGGATCTTTCCATACTTCTCGCTGCCTGGGGAACTTCCGGTTGATCATGACATCCTGATTCCGAGAGTCTCCCCGTCCGATGTGAAACTCACGCCAGATGAAACGAACTGGAGCGCCTTCTTCCCACAGGAAGGCGCTCCTTTCATGGATTGGTCACGCACGCATGCTCCCGGACGGCGAGGCAATTGTCGTCGGGCGGCCAGGTGGTCGACCGGAAGGATCCGACCCGCGTTCTCTCGGACCATGGAGAACGCCTCGCTGCCGCCGTGGGGGTGGGGCTCCTGACCCTGGAAACCGACCACCGGCACCGGTTCCTCCCGATCCCGACGCGGATCGGAGTCACCCCCTATCATGGGCGATTCCATCGTGATCGCGATGTCCAGTCCGGGCATCCCGAGCAGTCTGTTTCCGCAAGAATTGGAGAGAACGTCATCATGCGTCGCGCGAAGATCAGCATCATCGGTGCTGGAAACGTTGGAGCCACCTGTGCTCACTGGGCAGCTGCCAAGGAACTCGGGGACATCGTCCTGCTCGACATCCCCGACAAGGAGGGCGTCGCCAAGGGCAAGGCCCTCGACCTCTTCTGCTGCAGTCCGATGGAAGGCTTCGACAGCCAGGTCATCGGCACCTGCGACTACAACGACACCAAGGATTCCGACGTCGTGATCATCACCGCCGGTCTTCCCCGGAAGCCCGGGATGAGCCGGGACGACCTCATCGAGACGAACGTCAAGATCGTGCGAAGCGTCTCCGAACAGGTTGCCGAGCACTCTCCTGATTCCGTCATCATCGTCGTCGCCAATCCTCTCGATGCCATGGTCTACACCGCATGGAAGGCGACCGGATTCCCGACGAACCGAATCGTCGGCCAGGCCGGTTGCCTCGACGTGGCGCGATACCGTGCCTTCCTCGCGATGAAGATCGGATGTTCGATCGAGGACATCTCCGCGCTTCTTCTCGGTGGTCACGGCGATGACATGGTCCCGCTTCCCCGTCACACCTCCGTACACGGCATTCCCGTCCAGGAACTGCTGTCCGAGTCCGACATCACCGAGTGCGTCGAACGCGCCAAGGTCGGTGGTGGCGAGATCGTGAAGCTGATGGGCACCAGTGCCTACTACGCTCCCGCCAGCGGCTCGGTCCAGATGGCCGAGGCGATCGTCAAGGACAAGAAGAGGATCCTCCCCTGTGCGGCCTACTGCGAGGAGAAGTACGGGATCGGCGGATTCTTCGTCGGCGTCCCCTGCGTCCTCGGTTCCAACGGCGTCGAGCAGGTCATCGAGATCAAGCTCGATGAGGGTGAGAAGGCATTGATGGACGAGTCGATCAGCCATGTCAAGGATCTGGTCGGCACCGTCGTGACGATGTTCCCCGATCTCGCATGAGAAAACAGCAATGCAGCGGGTGCTTGTCCAGGAACTGAAATGCCCCGGTCATTGCGTGCCGTTCGCGATCGATAACGTGGCGCTCCTGGGCTCGGCTGGAGCCCGGGTGCGCCTCGTTCTCAATGGAGCCGTGCGTGCGCACGTCGAGGAGAACTTCAGCGCCACGCTCGAGAAGCACGAGGTCGATGTTCACTACATCGATCCTCGTGAATTCAAGTACAACTCCGCGGAGACCGCTGCGTTCGAGGTCGATAGCGCACGTGCGCACATCGACGAGTGGAGCCCGGATCGAATCATCCTGCCGACTGGAGATGCGGTGCTGCGCTGGCTGGTGGATGACTCGGCCCGACAGTCGGTCGTCCTGGATGGCTCGCTTCGTTGGGAACTGATGGTGCACTCCTTGCCGGCATCCGTGCCCGGCATCGCGCCGCGCCCCTTCATGCGTTGGTTCATCAGCCGTCGTGCGCTCGATCGTTTCGCCGGGGCGCGAATTCTCACGCCCGATCCTTATTCGGTGATCGGTCCGGGGCGACGGTGGCTCTCGCGCCGCGCACGAGCCTCGATCGGGTTGTTGCCCTACACGCCGCCAGTGCTGGGCGATCCCGTTTCCCGTCTCGAGGCTCGGCGCAGGCTCGGCCTGCCGGAGGAGGGGAGGTTGCTGGTGGTCCCCGGGGCGATCGATCCTCGCAAGGCGATCGTTCGCCTGCTCAAGGCACGTCCTGCCCTCGAGGGGATTCTCGATGGCATCGTCTTCGCCGGACCGGTGGCGGAAGTGCTCAAGCCGATCGTCAAGGAGGCCCGTCAGGGACCCGGACCGACAGTGCATGTGATCGATCGGTACCTGCCGGGCAACGACTTCCTCCTGCCCTTCCATGCGGCCGATGTGATCTGGGCCGTCTATCCTCGCTGGCGTGGCATCGCGAGCGTCCAGTTCGTCTCCGCGCTTCTGGACCGTACCTGTCTGGTTGATGTGCTGCATCCTTCGGCAACCTGGATCGCGAAGGGAACCACCGGCTGTGTCACGCTCCGGGGTTCGATTCCCCAGGCGATCATCAAGGCACTCGAATCGAGCGGCCCGTCGGCTGGGTACGTGACCTGGATTCGAACGCTCACGGCAGAAGCGCCTCGCAGGGCTGTTCTCCTGGATGGCGCTCGCATCAGCTCCGAGGAGGAGCTGGAAGCCTTCGTCTCCGGGGGGGCTGGTCTTCCCCGGGTTTCTTCCGGCCAGGAACCCTGAGATGAGGGTTCTGCCCTTGTTTTACCGGTGTTTCCGTCGTCTGGTGAAGTTCTTGAAACGGGATTCGACGACGATGCGAATCATTCGGGGGGGCAAGAAGCTTGTCTCTCCAGGAGGCCCCATGACCCATCCGCTCAATCCGATCGAACCCGACCACGTCCCCGCCCCGTCTGATCCTTCGCCCGAGGATGTCCGTGCCGCCCTTGCGCGGGAATGGCCACCGATCTCGGTGGTCTGGATCGATGCCGAGGCGCGAGGGGGGCCCGGCTGGGAGGACGCGGATGATCTCGTTGAATTCGCCCTGAAGCCCCTGGCTGAAGTCCACACCGTGGGGCTGCTCATCCACGCCTGTGATCAGTTCGTGGCCCTCACCGATTCTCGTGGGCCCGATCAGGTGGGCGTCGTCCAGAAGATCCCGCGATCCTGGATCGTCTCGATGGACCTTCTGGTCCCATCCGACCAGGATGCCCCGCCCACACTCTCGATCGGAGATGCCCGGGCGGTCTGAGTGGCTCGAAGGTGGCTGCCTACTCGGTCCCGATTCGCCCGCCGGCGTCCGGGGCACCGTCGATCAGGTCGAGGAGCTGCCTCAGCTGGGATCGCGACTTCGGGTCGCCCCAGAGGATGTCGTACTCCAGACGGAAGTTGCAGTTCTGGAACCTGACGTTCCTGGTGAAGACCGGACCGTTGGTCAGGACGAGCGTGCAGCCCTCGAAGGCGCAGTCGATGAAGGCATGTCCGGCCAGATGCATGGTCTGGCCGGTGAACGTCCGGTTCTGGTGGGTCGTCAGGGGCAGTGAGGGCTTGTCTGGTTGGTTCATGGTGGAAGCCTAACCGCCCCGACTTCCCGAAGCCAAAGTAGAACCGGCAATACTGCTCCCTCCGCCGGTTTTTTGACGATAAACGGCATGTGATGCATCGAATCGGCAATTTCCTCCTGGACCCGGGTTGGCCGTATGTCCTCGCCGGGGTCCTGATGCTGCTTGCCGCAGGGTTGATTCCATCTGAGCTCGAGCTGAAGGAGCGGGAGGCCAACCTCGCAGACCTCCGCACCGAAATCGAGGAAGCCACCAGGCTGCATGCGGCCTACGGGGGCTTTCTGGACGATCTTGCCGTCGGCAACCAGAGCCTCGTGAAACGACTGGTTGCCGCGCAGCTGGGGCTGGTTCCCGGAGGCCAGGAACCGATGTCCGTCTGGAAGACTCTTGAACAGTCCCCGTCCCGATGGATCGAACGGGCTGCCGTGCACGTCCGCCCCAGCCGATTCGAACCGATGGCGACCACCGACCCGCCCTTCCAGAAGGCTTCGACCCTGTCGGGCATCATCGATGGGACCGGTCGACTCTGGGTCTTCGCCCTCGCGCTGGTCGTGATCTTCATCGGCCTGCTGTTCAATCCAGGCGAGGTCAGGGAGCCGGCATGTCCGGAGCCACGAACGACATGACGACGGGGCTGCACGCAGGGAGACCCGCCATCGTGACCGGCGGCGGATCGGGGATCGGCAAGGCGACCGCCGAGCTGCTGGCTTCCGAGGGCGCCCGGGTCTGCATCGCGGACAGCAATGGAGACTCCGCGGAGACCGTCGCCGAGGGCATTCGTTCCTCGGGTGGGGATGCGATCGTCCATGTGCTCGATGTCAGCGATCTCGAGGCGAATGACGCGATGGTGGCCGCGACGGTCGAGGCCTTCGGCGGGCTCGAGCTGGTCTTCCTGAACGCGGGGATCGGCGGGCATTCGACGATCCTCGATGCGGACCTCGAGGCGTGGCGCAGGGTGATCGACGTGAACCTCCATGGAACCTTCCACGGCCTGAGGTCGTGCGCCCCGGCACTCGTCGAGAGCGGGGGGGGTTCGATCGTCATCAACTCCTCGATCGCATCGCTGGTCGGTGGCAGACACATGCTCTCCTACTATGCAAGCAAGCATGCAGTGAACGGAATCGTCAAGGGAGCGGCGGCGGAACTCGCGGATCACGACATCCGGGTGAATGGGATCTGCCCCGGCCTGATCGACACCCCGATCCTGGGAACGAACCACCCGGAAACCAGTGAGAACAGGGTGAAGCGCTATCGCATGTCGATCGACCACCTGCTCAATCGACTGGGCAGGCCGGAGGAGGTCGCAGGCCTTGTCTCGTTCCTCCTTGGTCCCGGCGCAAGTTTCATCACCGGCAGCATCCACCTCGTGGACGGCGGCCTGTCGGCGACCCTCGACAACAACATGGCGGCATCGGTCTCCCGTTGAGCTTGCCTTTTCGCGGCCCGTGAATCGGATCCGTTCGGCGAGTGCTAGCTTCGTGGTCGATGCAGTCGAACCAGTGCAACCAGGTCGATGATGCCGTCGATGGGGCCGTTCCCGAGGTGAGCGATGCGCTCCTCGCCCTCGATCTCGTCCAGGGTGTCGGTGCACGTGCGGTCCACGGACTGCTCGACGTCTTCGGATCCGCGGAAGGCGTGCTCAAGGCGCAACCGGATTCGATCCGGGAGCGAACCGGATGTGACCATGCACGAGCCGGCGCCTGTCGGGAGGCATTCGCCCGCGCCCTCGATCTCGTCACCGCTGAGCGAGAAGCCGCGAGACGGGTCGGCTGCCTGATGCTTGGAATCGAGGATCCGCGGTACCCATGGCTGCTCGGGTCCATTCCAGATCCACCGCTGATCATGCGCGTTCGTGGAACCCTGCCCGCCATGATCGGGGCCAGGCAGCAACCGGTCATCGCCATCGTGGGCTCGCGTCGTCCCACCACCTATGGGTTGAGACAGGCGGGCCGATTCGCCCGCTTCTTCGGGGAGCATGGCTTTCACATCGTGTCGGGAGGTGCACGAGGCATTGATGCTGCGGCACATCGTGAAGCGCTCCTGCGAGCGGGGGGGACCACCGCGGTACTCGGCAGCGGTCTTGGGGTTCCCTATCCTCCGGAGCATGTGACGCTCTTCGATTCGATCGTCGCCGCGGGCGGTTGTGTCGCGAGTGAATACCCCGTCCATGCTCCACCCCGTCCGGCTCGGTTCCCCCGTCGCAATCGAATCGTCTCCGGACTGTCCGTCGCAGTCCTCGTGGTGGAGGCCGCAGCCCGATCGGGCGCCCTGATCACGGCACGACTGGCCATCGAGGAGCAGGGGCGGGACGCAATGGCGATTCCCGGCCGGGTCGATGACCCTTGTTCCGCCGGTTGCCTGCGGATGATCCGGGAGGGTTGGGCGACCCTGGTCTCGACCCCCGAGGAGGCGCTTGAGGCGCTGGAGGGTGCTTCCGCGCTCCTGCGTGCCGCGGAAGCGCCGAAACAGGTTGGATTGCAGCGTGAAATCCCGTGATGACCGGAAGATCACTTCATGAGCGCCTTCCAGAGACCGATACATCGAGCAGCGGACCCTGTCCTGCCTCATCGCTCTTCCTGGTTCGGGACGCCTTCTCATGGCACGCATCGGAATCATCTCCGACATCCACGGGAACCTGCACGCCCTTCTTGCGGTCCTTGCTGAGATCGAGGAAGTCGGTGTCGATGCCATCGTCTGTCTCGGGGACGTGGTTGGTTACGGTCCGCAGCCTGGGGCCTGCCTCGAACTCGTGGACCAGCGATGTGATCAGCTCGTGATCGGGAATCATGAGCGTGCGGTCCTTGATCCCGTTCAGGCCACGGTGTTCAACGCCGAGGCTCGGGTCGGCATCGAGTATTCGGTGGCGCACCTCAACCCACGACAGTGGAGCATCATCGAGGAGATGCCCGAGAGCATCCTGATCGCTCCCGGCATCGAGTGCGTGCATGAAAGTCCCGTACCCGTCGATTCCGGTGGCTATGTCCGCGCCACGTCGGTGGCGGGTCGGGTGCTCTCCGAGATGGACTCGGCCATCTGCTTCATCGGACACACCCATGTTCCGGCGGCGTTCATGCTCGAACGGGGCGCTGCGGCCGAGGACGTGCGCCGTATGATCCTGTTCTCGGGTGGGTCGATCTCCATTCGCGAGGATCGGTCCTACCTGCTGAACCCGGGAAGCGTCGGTCAGCCGCGGGACGGCGACTGCAGGGCGAGCTGGGGGCTCCTGGATCTCGATCGCAGGACGTTCTCCCTGCATCGAACCGCCTACGAGATCGATCGGGCCGAGATGGCGGTGCACTCCGCAGGACTGCCATCAGTTCTGGGTGCCCGTCTTCGAGTCGGAGCCTGAAGGTCCGGATCCCACATGTCGACTGTTCGACGGTAGCGGTCCTGCGGCCTGTGCCACGGGGCTGCGGGTCGATCCGACCGTTCACATCGATCGGGCTCGTTCATCCGGGTGAGGTGGTCGATCTCACTCTGTTCCGGGTGTTCCGAATCTTCGTTTCTGGAGCCCAACAGCATGTCTCTCGTTGCCACGGTTCATCGGCATGTCTTCGGAGGGGCGTACGAGCGGCTGGCGCGTCTCTCCGCGATGCTCTGTCGCATCGGCGTGCTCCTTGCCGTCCTGCAGGTCCTTTCCTGGACCGCGCTGGCATGGGTGCATGACGGCGAGACCGCGAAGGTCATCCATGCCCGGCATGAAGCCCGGATGAACGCACTGGACACCATGGTCGCGCCGTCGATTGCAGTGCTTGCGAAGACCGATCGGGATGCACGTGCCGCTCTGCCCGATTCGTTCGAATGGTCCATGAATGGGGTGCGCGAGACGACCCGCTGTCTTCTCTGGGCGGTTGGCATCCTCGTTTTGCCGATGGTGATCGCGGCCGGATTGCTTGCCCCGTTCGTACGAGGTGTCGAATCATCCCGCGTGTTGTTCGGGGTGATCGCGGTCCTCGGACTCCTCCCGTTGGCTGGTGCGGAACCCGCGCCGGTCTTCTTCGGTTCAATGCAGTTCCCACCGATGCCGGAGTCGGTCCTGGCCGGACTTGCCGCACCGCTGGTGGCGGCGATCCTGCTCGGCTCCGCGGCGATCCTCGTCGAACCCGGTCGGGCGATGGTCCGCGACGATCCCGCAGGTCGTGCACCTCGCATCTCGCCTCACGATCTCGAGTCGATCATCCGCCGTGGCGAACATCCCAGGACCCGTGGGATCAGGTCCAGCCGATCGCGAAGAACAGTGCGGTGAAGAACAGGTCGAGGAAGATGACGGTGACGATCGTCTGAACGACGGTGTCCGTCGTCGCCTTGCCGACGCCGGCGGCGCCGCCACTCACCCTGAGCCCGTTGCGACAGGCGATCAGTCCGAGGACGAGGCCGAAGACCGACGCCTTCAGGAGCCCGGTCCCGAAGTCCGAGACCTGCAACTGGGTCAGGGTGTTGTGCTTGTAGACCTCGTAGGGGATGTCGAGGAAGACCACGCCGACGAAGGCGCCCGCGAAGACCGCGCAGAGATCCCCGATGATGGTGAGCAGGAGGAGGCTGATCGCGGTGGCGATCAGGCGAGGAACCACCAGGAACCTGACCGGGTTCAGGGCCATGGCCTCGAGTGCCTCGATCTCCTCGTTGACGACCATCGTGCCGATCTCGGCTGCGATCGATGCGCCGGCGAAACCGGTCAGCACCACTGCCGCGATGAGCGGTCCGAGTTCACGGAAGACGGCGACACCGACCAGGTTCGCGACCTTGTCGACCTGACCGAACTGCTGGAGGCTCGGGGCGGTCTGCAGGGCGAGGATGAAACCGATGCATCCGCTGACCAGGGCGACGATCGCGATCGATCGGACGCCGACCCTGACCATCTGCGTGACCAGGGCGCTGCTGCCCAGCCTCACCTTGCGCAGGATGACCGCCCGATGCAGCCAGACCATCGCGTCCATGAGCAGCCACCAGAGGCTGCCGAGGAACTCGGTGACGGCGAACCAGCCGGATCCGATCGAACCAAGAACTCGTGTGATGGCGTGGGTGAACACCAATCCGGTCACGCCCTTTCAGCGGAATCGAGGTCGCGGGTGATCGTGAAGACCGTGTCCAGGCGCGCGATCTCGAAGATCGACCGCACCCGTTCCTGCAGCCCCGAGAGGATGAACTTCGAACCCGACCGCGAGGCGATCTGCATCCCCTCGACGAGGGTCGCCACCCCGGATGAATCCATGTACGGGACCTCGCTCAGGTCGATGATGACCCTGGCGTGCTTCTCCTGGAAGACCTCCGCGATCTGGGTCCTGAATGAAGGCGCCTTGCTGAGGTCGATGTCCCCGCTGGGGCGCATCACCACGCCGTCCGTGATCGTGTCCAGCTGAATCGGTAGATCCTGGTTGGATGCCATGGCTTGCGTTTCCTTCTTCAGGGAATGCTGTGTCCGTTTGGTGTCGATTCGTCATTGCTCGTGCTGGTCTGGAGCATCTTCTCCATGATGACGCGCATCCCCTTGGACTCGCGTCGTTCGAAGTGGCAGGTGTCCATCACCTCTCGGATGATGTGCACGCCGAGGCCTCCCGGTTGCACATCATCGAGGTCCCGTCCCTTGAAGACCTCGGGGTCCACCTGGGGCGCCTCGTCCTCGATCATGATCCTGATGCCCGGGCTCGGTTCGGTGATGACCCAGGCGCTCAGCTCGATCGATTCGTCCTCGCGCTGGTCGTATCCATGTCGGATGATGTTCGCCAACGCCTCGTCGACCGCGAGCGCGACATGGCCTGATTCGATCTCACCGAAACCGATGCGTTCGGCGAGGCTGACCAGCATCGAACGGACACTCGAGAGGAGCTTCGGCTGGCTCTTCAGCCTCATCTGGATGTCGGGAGAAGGAGTCACCCTCTTGCATCCTCCACGGTTTTCGAGGCCCCGTCCGCCGTCGTGCTTGCAGGTGGCGGTTCGATGCGCATCGAGTCGAACGCCTTCGCGGTGCGCACGTATTCCCGCCAGTCGAGAATCGCCTGGTAGCGGACTTCCGGGGGGTCGTAGAAGCGATAGCCTCTCGTCTCACCACTCAGGTCCTGCAGGCCCGCGATCGCCATGAACCTGACGAGGTCGTCATCCGCGAGCAGAAGTTCGACCATGGCAAACAGGTCGCCACGGGCGACGACTCCGCGAGCATTGGCATTTCGAACCGTCACTTCCACTGCATGGGTCCTGGCCGCCGGGGCTGGCGAGGCGAACCCTCCCCTGGTCGGGGAAGGGGCCGTACAGCCCGTCTGGAGGCTCAGGAGCACGGTCAGGAGGAGGATGGCTGGAACCAGGCGGCTCATGTCTGCTGGCAGGATACCTGCGACCGGGCAGACTCGCCCGCCGATGGGGGGGACGAGATCGGCTCGGAGCGGTATCCTGCACCGTTTCCAGCATCCCTACATGGAGCTCTCGGATGCCAGATGCCGGTGCAGCACGCCCAGAAACCATCCTGATCCTCGATTTCGGGAGTCAGTACGCCCAGTTGATCGCGCGTCGGGTGCGGGAAGCGGGGGCATTCAGTCTCCTCGTCGCGCCATCGACACCGCTTGAGAAGCTGCGTGAGCTGAATCCGAAGGGGATCATCTTCTCGGGGGGGCCGTCCAGTGTTCATGAAGAGGGCGCACCACGATGCGACGAACGCATCTTCGAGCTCGGGGTGCCCGTCCTGGGCATCTGTTACGGCATGCAGCTTGGATGCCAACTGCTCGGCGGAACCGTCACGCCTGCACCCGCACGTGAGTACGGACGTGCACGCCTCGAGATCAAGGACCGTGGGGGACTGCTCGACGGCGTGCCCTCGCTCACCTCGGTCTGGATGAGTCATGGCGACCAGGTCAGCGACATGGGCGATGACTTCCAGGCGCTCGCGGAGACCGATACCTGCCCCTATGCGGCGATCAAGCACGTCGACGGACGGTTCTATGGCGTGCAGTTCCATCCCGAGGTGACGCACACCCCGCATGGCGTCGACATGCTTCGCAACTTCCTCTTCAACATCTGCGGTTGTTCCGGAAGCTGGAAGATGAGCGAGTTCATGGAAGCCGAGTGTGTACGGGTTCGTGAGCAGGTCGGTGACGCCCGGGTGATCTGCGGACTCTCCGGTGGCGTCGATTCCTCTGTGGTCGCAGCGCTTCTCGCCCGTGCGATCGGCAGCCAGCTCACCTGCATCTTCGTCGACAACGGCCTGCTTCGGAAGAACGAACGGGAACTGGTCGAGCGCACCTTCCGCGGACACTTCGACGTCGATCTCCGGGTGGTCGACGCGACCGATGACTTCCTCGGCGACCTTGCCGGGGTGACCGATCCTCAGGAGAAGCGTCGCCTGATCGGGCACCGCTTCATCGACGTCTTCAAGCGCACCGCGGAGGAGCTCGGCGAGGAGGACGTGAAGTTCCTCGCCCAGGGCACCCTCTATCCCGACGTGATCGAGAGCGGTCAGTCCCTCGCCGGAACCGCTGCCAACATCAAGCTCCACCACAACGTCGGTGGCCTGCCCGAGGAGCTCGGTTTCGAGCTGGTCGAGCCACTGCGCGATCTCTTCAAGGACGAGGTCCGGGCACTCGGCGAGGTGCTCGGCCTGCCTCCGGCGATCGTCTGGCGACACCCGTTCCCCGGGCCCGGACTCGCGGTGCGCGTGCTGGGTGACATCACTCCGGACAAGCTCTCCCTCCTGCGGGACTGCGACGAGATCCTGCTCGAGGAGATCATCGCCAACGAACTCTATCGCTCGACCAATCAGGTCTTCGCGGTGCTCCTGCCGGTCCGCTCGGTCG
>JAKVBQ010000019.1:0-39213 GCA_022447205.1 Phycisphaerales bacterium | reverse complement strand
TACGACTCGGTGGTCGCGATCCGCGCCGTCGAGACCCAGGACTTCATGACCGCGGACTGGGCGCGCATTCCCTACGACGTCCTCGCCTCGATCTCGAACCGGATCATCAACGAGGTGAAGGGCGTCAACCGCGTGGTCTACGACATCTCCTCGAAGCCGCCCGCCACCATCGAGTGGGAGTGAGCTCCGGCGGATCGAGGGCCCCCTCGAATTCGGTCAGCTTCTCCTGAAGCTGGTGCGCTGCATCATCAACTCGAGCGTCTGGCAGACCAGGTCGATCTCCCGGTCCTCGAGCGTGTTGTGAAGTGGAAGCGAGATCGACCGATCGGCTGCGCGTTCGGCGATCGGACAGGGGAGGCCGAGGACCTCTGCGGGTGCGATGGTCTCGGAAGCCAGCTGCACGCCCGGGCTGACCCCGATCTCGTGCCGTCCCATGCCCTCGATCACCTCGTCGCGCTCCTCGCGCGAGTACTGGTCGCTGAGGCGGACGATCATCCTGCACCAGCTGGTCTCGATTCCGTCGGGCATGGCCTGAAGGATCAGGTCGGTGTTGCCGCTCAACCTGCGGAAGTAGCAGGCCGCGATGTCCTTCCGGACCTCGATGCTGTTGGCGATCCCGCCGAGCCTGATGAGCCCGAGACTCGCCCTGAGGTCGTCGAGCGGGGCATCCATCGCGGCGGCGTTGACGATCAGTTCGCCGTTGGCGTCGACGGCACGCCGCCCGTCACGAAGGGCACGCATGGTGTCCGCGAGGTTGTCCGCGTTGGTGAGGATCGCGCCGCCGGTTCCGGTCGAGAGGGCGCTGGCCGGGGAGAAGTCGAAGACCGCGATCCTCCCGAACAGTCCGACCTGCTCGCCGCCGACGCTGCCACCGATCGCGGCACCGACCAGCTCGATCATCGGGAGTTCCGAACGCGTCGCGAGGCGTGCCAGCCCGTCGAGGCCCGCGGGACTGCCGAGGTCCGCGCTGCCGACGATCGCCTTCACCGATTCATCGAGTCGCTTCTCCGCATCCTCGGCACGCATGCAGAGGGTCTGGGGGACGACATCGACGCAGACGGGGATCGCGCCGAGACGTGAGGTCGCCGCGATGGCCGCGCTCGCACCGATCGCGGGGACCAGCACCCGATCTCCGCGTTGAACGCCGCATGCCGCGAGTGCGATCTCGACCGCGGTGCCGCCGGAGGTGGTGCTCACGCAGCAGGTCCGGCCCATGGAGGCCGCAAATGCCTCCTCGAAGGCATCGACGGTCGCACCTTCCGACGCGCCGCGGAGCATGCGGGCCATGGCCTCGACTTCTTCTGCCTTGAGTTCGACATGTCTCAGGGGGATGGCGTCGCTCACCTGGTGCTGCCCCATGCTTCCACCCTTGTCGGGCTGGAGTTCTTGCCTTGTTCCATGATGATCATGATGCCTCGCTCACGATCCGGGCGACCGCTCGTTCGTGTTGCTTGCTGTGCTTCAGCCACAGCCAGGCCGCTACCGCTCGCATGGCCGGATCGACTCGCCCGGCCCCCGAGGCGACGCCGGCAAGTTCGTCCAGGGACTTCCGGTCGAGTTCATCCTTGTTGTTCCGTGCCTCGAGCACGACCGCCAAGGATCGAACTGTACGACTTGGATGGTCCCTGTAGCGTTCGGCATGTGCGGTGGAGTCCTCTGGTTCTGCATTCAGCAGGCCGATCATCGCCACTTCGCCGACCGTTGCATCGGTGGCAGTTCGCAGCCGCTCGACCACGCCCTCCAGACAGGCGGCCTTCCGGTCTGCGAGCATCGTCACCACGCGGACGGCGACCGGCCTGATCTTCGGGACCTCGATCGATGCCTCGATGATGGCGTTCCAGACCTCCTCGGAGGCGTCCGGATCGGAACGTTCCGCGATCGCGAGTGCGCCGTCCATCAGGATGGGATTGCGTGCCCGAATCAGTGCGGTGGTGGCCGCGGTCAGTCCCTCTTGAGACGCGACCGCCTCCCCGGCGTCCGCGATCAGGTCGTTGAACCGCCTGCCGTCACGGAACGGGGTCCAGTCCTCCAGCATGACCTGTCGGTCGAGACCCATGATGCCCAGGCGCATGCGGTCACCCGACGTGAGACTCTTGCCGGCCATACGCAACCAGATCGCAGTGCCTTCCGGGCAGTCGCATGCCAGGCAGGCATCGACTGCGGCCAGTCTCGTTCCTCGGGAGAGTGCCTCGTCATCCGCCATCACCTTGAGGAGCGGGAGTGCACTGGGCAACGACTGCCTGGACCCCAGATCGGAGAGTGCCGCCGTCAAGCGCTCGCGTCGGGCGATGTCGAGCGACGAGTACTCGTCGATGCGGTCGTTCAACGGCGTGGCGTCAATCTTGAGTTCCGCGAGCAGGATCGCGGCCATGCATCGGGTCGTGACGTCCTCGGAGCTCGCCAGTGATTGCAGTCGTTCCTTCGATGGCTCGACACCCATCGATCGACCGATCACCGCGAGGTTGATGAACTCGACCGCTCGAAGATCCGGAAACTCGAGGATCGTGGTGATGGTGTCGCCATCCATGAGTTCGAGGTCGATCGCCGCGAGGATCGTGATCATCCGTTGTTCCGGCGTGAACGTCTTCATCAGGAACGGATCGATCGTGCCCGTGCCGATCTCCGCCAGTGCCAGAAGGCCGTCGACCCTCAGCGCCGTGTCGTCCGAGAGCAGGAGGCTCTGGAAGATCGGTTGCATGCCTTCGTCCCTGAGTTGCCTCAGGGCGAGGAGGATCGAGTGATTGCTGCCGTCCGCGGTCTTCTGCAGCGCCTTGTCCAGGGCTGCGAGGGAGGAATCGAAGCTGTCGACCTCGAGGTAGCCCTGCGCGGCACCCGGTGGTGTCAGGGCACCTGAGAGAAGCATCATGATGAACAGCATGGTCGACCTGGCGGGCATCCACGGAGTGTACACCAGGCGGCGTCTCGAATCGGCTCAGCGGGACGAGGAACGGCGAACCACGTCGTACTTCAGCTGCTCGACGAACTCGCGGAGGGAACCCTCTCCGACACCGGGCAGTGCGAGCGGGGTGTTGGCCTGGAGATTCCTCAGGATCCGTCTGGCCGCGGTGTGGACGGTGGAGTGATTCTCGCGTCCAAGACCTCGAGCGATCTCGGGAAAACTGAGCGTGGTCAGCTCGCGCGCCAGGTGCACCACCAGGCCTCGGGCAAGAACCACCCGGCGGTGTCGTCCACGGCCCAGAAGTTCGTCGGATTCCACACCGATCCTGGTGCAGACGGCTTCGATGATCTCGGCCAGCCGGACCGGCGTGCGTGGCCCGGGGGCGGATTCGCCCTCGAGCATCTGCTCGACCATGATCGCGCCGACCGCATCGCGTCTGGTGCCGTCCAGTCGACGAAGCGCGGCGAGCTTGGTGATGCCGCCCCGGAGTTCCCGGATCGAACCGGTGAACCGGCTGGCGAGCAGCGACGCTGCGGCGTCGGTGAGGTCGAGGCTGCGGTCACCGGCCATCTGACGGACGAGCTGCTCCCGCATCGCGAGTTCCGGCCGCTCGATGCGCACGACCATCCCGGCGAGGAACCTGCTGGTCAGCGCGGTGCTGAAGCGACTGATCTGCCTGGGGTGTTCGTCGGAGGCCAGGAGGATCGAGGAGCCGCCGAGTCCGATCGCATCCAGGGTGTGCAGGAACTCGTTCTGGGTCGCGTTCTTGTTGCTCAGGAAGTGGATGTCATCGATCGCCAGCAGGTCGAGGCGACGCATCTTCGCGCGGAAGCCGTCGATCTTCCCGCTCCGGACCGCTGCGATGTATTCGTTGGTGAACTCCTCGCCCGTGACGTACCTGACCGACTGGCCGGGAGTGGACTTCGCCCGGTGTTCGACGACTCCCTGGAGGAGGTGCGTCTTGCCGACTCCGCACTCTCCATGGACGAAGAGGATGGGGGGTGCGGTCTCCGGGTCCTCGGCGAGTGCCAGGGATGTCTGGTAGGCGAGCCGATTGGAGGTGCCCACCACGAACTCCTCGAGGCGACGGAGCTGCTGGCGTCGGGAGCCGACGCCGCCCTTGGGAGCACCATCGCGGGCTCCTTGTCGTGCGGCGGGGCCGTGCTTCTGGCGCGTGGTGGTCGAACCCTGCTGCTCGGCTTCCTGACCGGTCGTCTTGGTGAACATCTCCGGTGCGACCCGGAGTCCCACCGAGGCTTCCTCCCCGAGTGCCTGGCGTGCGACCTCTTCCAGGTCACGTCGGAAGTGCCTGCCGATCCAGTCCGCGACGAACTGGCTTTCCGCCGCGACGTCGACGCGGGCACCCTCCACGGTCATGTGGGTGGTGTGATCGAACCACATGCCGTAGCGATGCTGTCCGATTCGATCTGCCAGTCGGTTGGAGATCGAGTGATCCTGTGCTGCCGAGGGTCGATTGAGGGTTTCGGTCATGCGCGCCATGTGTATCTCGAGGGTGCAGGGGCTTCGAGGGATGGTGTCCTGGCGGGATGGCGGCTGCTCGGGTTGGTGCAATGAGACACCCTTCCGTGCTGCTGCGGGAACAACCGGGAGACCGTGACATGTCTGCGATTCCATTCCACCTTGCCGGATCAGGCCGCCTGTCCCAAGGGGGGGAGGGGTCTCGATCCAGGTCACTCGTTCCTTCGAACCCTGGTTCCGGTCGGCCTGAGGCAGGTCGTCCGGGTGGGGTGTTCTTCTGTCGAACACCAGGGCTTGATCATCGAGGCAGGTCGGGACCGTCGCTTGCCGGAAAGGGTCGCGATCTGCGGCGATGACCTCGTCTGAACGAGAAGTCGGTCCGGCCGTGAGGCCGTGGCCCGCGTCCTTGCGGGTTGATCACGAATGTACCGCGCAATCGGCCGCTCGCAACCCCACTTTCGTGTGACACATGCGCCGGTGGATCGGAAAGCACGGTAATTACGGACGATCCGTGAATTCAGATTGAGTTCTCCACCAACCCGGTGGGGCGTGTCCATGCGTTGTGGACAAGGAACCGTCACTTGACACCATCGAAAGTTGCCGTTCGTTGGAGAGGAACCCCTCGACCTGTTCCTCAGGTCGCTCCACCTGCAGGCGGGTTCAGGCTTCGGATCAGGGCCACGCGACGAATCGTCCTTTGAAAACAGGCTTTTTCGTACATGGCAAGTGCTGGTGCATTCGCCTCGTCGACGGCAAGGACGATGGTTCTTTCCCGCGAACCGGCGACCACGTGAAGGCCGTGTTGCAGCAGCGCGGGGCCAATGCCGCGTCCCCTGGCCGTGGAAATGATGCCGAGGTAGACGAGTTCGATCGAACTCGATCCCGCTGAACCATTGAGCAGCACCACGCCGCACGGCGTGCCCCGGTCGTACGCGATGAACCACCACTGCGGTCGGAAGATGCCGGAGTGGATGTGGCCGTCCACGACGTCACTCGGCGAGCGGAGTCCGGCGAGTCCCGGGCAGTCGAGTGTGTCGCGGTAGGTCTCGATCAGGAGCCGCTCGAGAACAGGCCGGTCGTCATTCCGGAAGCGTTTGAGGCTGATGCCGTCTGGCAACTCCGGCGCGGGGATCGTGTTACGTTTCGGGACCGGTCGCTCCATGTAGGTGAGCGTCGCGAGTCTTCGCAGCCCGCCATGGACGAATGCCTCCTGCTCCAGGATGTCCCCCGGTTCCACCAGGGCCTGGGCCAGTGCGGTGCCCGACGAGTCGAGGGAGGAGCAGGTCGCCTCGATGATGCGGCCGATCGCCGTGGCCTCTTCGGAAGCGTGGGGGCTGGAGGCGAAGAGCATTGCGGTGCCGCCCGGGCTCGGGGAGGCAAGGGCGGTGGCAAGGATCGAATCGTCCTCACCGAAGGAGCACCAGACATGCTCCAGGCTCATCCGGGTCTCCTTCGCGTATCGGATGAATCGCTCGGCATGTCGGCGATCCGACCGGAGCAACCGCTCGATCGCCTGCAGGAGCTGATCCGGAGTCGGCCGTCCGATCCGCTCCTGGGCTCTTTCCGCGGGCATCGAGGTGTTCTCGGGCCCCCGTTCGGGTTCTCTGGGGTCGTCCATGGTGGTGAAATCTAGCAGGTCGATGCCGATACCTGCCTCCAGATGGGTGTCAGATCCCCCCTCAATCGATATCATTGGCGTTCCAGAGGTCCGGAGGTCCGGACTGCAACTCCTGCGCACGGCGACTCGAACAAGAGAAGGTCATGAGCACATCA
This sequence comes from Phycisphaerales bacterium, assembly GCA_022447205.1. Classification (GTDB taxonomy): domain Bacteria; phylum Planctomycetota; class Phycisphaerae; order Phycisphaerales; family SM1A02; genus JAKVBQ01. The sequence goes on along the minus strand of JAKVBQ010000019.1, from coordinate 33,062 downwards.
CGCAACCACATTGGAACCGCACGCGCGATGCTGGTTCGCTCCCTCAGGGGGCTTCTTCCGGCCACCGTCCTCTTCTTCGGGGTGCTCGGATCGAGCGCACTGGCGCCCGAGGCCCGGGCGTCGGCGGTGGTTCCGGCCGCGAGCGATGCATGGACCCTCGGGTTCAAGCCCGGAGCCCTTCGCCTGTACACCGATCCCATCGATGGCGCGAAGTACTGGTATTTCACCTACCAGGTGACCAACACCACCGGTGAGGACCGGATGTTCGCCCCGCGAGCCGAGCTCTTCACCGACAAGGGCGAGATCGTTCGTTCCGGACGTCGTGTCCCCACCGAGGTCACGCGGCGCCTGCGAGGGCTCCTGCAGAACCCACTCCTCGAGGACGAGAACCAGATCATCGGCGAGCTCCGCCAGGGCAAGGAACACGCCCGGGACGGGCTGCTGATCTGGGCGGCGACCGATCTCGAATCGAACGACCTGACGATCTTCGTGACCGGACTCAGCAACGCCACCGATCGCGTGAATCATCCGGTGACCGGTGACGAGGTCGTGCTTCGCAAGACACTGCGTCTGGACTACAGGATCTCCGGCAACCCCGGTGAGCGGGGGAGCGACGCCGTCGATTCCGTCCCCCCGGAAAGCACCGACCGTGCGATCCAGATGCATGCCAGGATCCCGAACGCACTCTGGATCTGGCGCTGACCGGCTGATTTGTTCCCAGAGCCCCCTTTCCGGCCGATACGGGGGGGTGCCGACCATTTTCCTGCGGATCACCAGCGCACCTTTGCCCTTGATTCCGCTATACTTCCGGGCTCGCCCGGTGTGGGCGATTCGCCCCTAGCGTGGAGTTCACTGCAATGGCACATAAGAAGGGTCAGGGCTCGTCCAAGAACGGACGCGACTCAAATCCCCAGTTCCGCGGCATCAAGCTCTATGGCGGTCAGCAGGCCATCGCCGGCTCGATCATCGTTCGCCAGTGCGGCACCAAGTTCAAGGCCGGCTTCAAGGTGCTTCGCGGTCGCGACGACACCCTGATGGCACTGGTCCCGGGCACGGTTCGCTTCCGTGGTCGCTTCGTCGATGTGATCCCTGCCGACCCCTCGATCCAGCAGTTCGAGGTCGTCGACAACCACATCGCCCGCAAGCGCGCCTGACGAGCCTGGAACTCCACTCCACCGAATGTGACTCCATCAGCCCGTCCGGTTCGGTCCGGGCTGCTGTTCTCATGAAGTTCTGACTTGATCCTCCTCTTGTTGGGACCGTATCGATGCTTGTCGATCAAACCCTCATCACAGTTCGCTCCGGGCGTGGCGGCAATGGCTCCAACAGCCTGCGACGCGAGAAGTACGCCCCCAAGGGCGGGCCGGATGGTGGTGATGGTGGCGATGGTGGCAGCGTGCTCCTCATCGGTGACCAGCACCTCGACACGCTCGCGCCGTTCGCACGTCGTCGACTCCTCAAGGCGGAGTCCGGTCAGAACGGGATGAAGAAGGCCTGCTACGGTCGGCGTGGAGCGGACCTCGAACTCCCGGTGCCCCTGGGTTGTCAGGTGTTCGACGCTGAAACCGGAGAACTCCTCGTCGACATCACGCGTCCCGACCAGCGCTACGTCGCCGCTCGCGGTGGCAAGGGCGGCCGGGGAAACATCCACTTCGCCACCCCGACGCACCAGACCCCCGTCGAGTTCGAGGAAGGTGGCGAGCCCGTCGAACGCCAGCTTCGTCTCGAGCTCAAGCTGATCGCCGACGTCGGTTTGGTCGGACTCCCGAATGCCGGGAAGTCGACGATGCTCTCCCGCATCTCCCACGCACAGCCCAGGATCGCGGACTACCCCTTCACGACCCTCGTGCCCCAGCTCGGGATGGTCGATCTCCCGGGTGAGCGCAGGCTCGTCGTCGCCGACATTCCGGGCCTGATCGAGGGTGCCGCCGATGGGGCGGGTCTCGGACATGACTTCCTGCGGCACATCGAGCGAACGACGTTGCTGCTGCATCTCATCGACTGCGCTCCCCCGGATGGCAGTGATCCGGTCGAGAACTACCGCACCATTCGGAACGAGCTTGCAACCTTCAGCCCCGCGCTCGCGGAGAAGCCTGAAGTGATCGCGTTGAACAAGATCGAGCTCGTTGCCGAGGATGAGCGGGACCAGTTCATCGAAGTGTTCTCCGGTCAGGTCGGTTTCCCTCGTGGTGAACGAGCCCTGGTGGTTTCCGGAGCGACCGGGGAGGGTGTCCGTGAGATGCTCGAGACCTGCTGGGACGAGCTGGCGGATTCCCGTCGGAAGGGCGCTGATGCGACCACCGGCGGCTGGGGTGGCAGGGCGGGTTCCTGACGACCCTTCCCTGCTCTTCGAGGAGCCTTGGCATGCAGGATGTCCATCAGGAAGTCGATCCGGTCGAGGGTGTTCGTGGCGGACGTGTTCGCTTCCTCCTCAAGTTGTTGCTTCCGCTTCTCGTCATCATCCTGATCATCTGGAGTGTCATCTGGGCGGTGTCGCTTCGTCACCAACGGGTGATCCGCTTCGATCCGATCGCGGATTGGAACAGTTCGATCAACGAGGTGCCGATCGAGGCGCAGGCCTGGCCGGACGTTCGGGACGGACTCCTCGAACTCATGCTCGCGGTCCCCGGTCAGGGTGAGGACCCGCTCTCGGAGATGTCCGGTCTCCTCCTCATGGCGGGTCTCGACGATCTTTCCGAACTCGCCACCCTCAACGGCACGACCGACGTCCCGATCGACGTCGCCCACCAGGAGGCGCTCGAGTCAGGGATCCTCTCCGCGGGACTCGATCCCGAGGGGATTCGTGACTGGTTCCAGGAGCAGGCACCCGTCTTCGAGCGTCTTCGTTCGGCCCTCGGCCGGCCCGGGTTCGGCGCCCCGTACGAGGTGGGCCTGCCGAGCGCACCGGGTGATCGCCTGTTCTTCCTCATGCCACAGGTTCGCGCGGATCTGGAGGCGGGGCGCATCCAGGAGGGACCGGTCCAGTTTCCATTGCTGGAGCTCGACCTGCAGTACCTCGCACCCTTGCGTGGGCTCGGACGGCTGCTCCTTGCCGATGCCTGCCTGGCGGCTTCGGAAGGCGATGGCATGCGTGCAGTCGATGGCCTGATCGCGGCGGACGCCCTTGGTGCGCATCTCGGGTCGAGGCCCATTCTCATCGAACAGCTGGTGGGTGGTGCGATCGACAGCCTCGTCAGCCAGACCGGCACGACGCTCCTGACACATCACCCGACCGCCTTCGACGAGGCTGATCTGGCGCGCCTGGCCGCTGCCTTCTCGATCGGTGACGAGGCCCACGGGCGGTTCCGGATCGACCTCGACGGGGAGCGCACGTACGTCAGGGATCTCATGCAGAGGATCTACTCGGATGATGGCGCGGGTGATGGCATCCTGCTCCTCGAACATGTTGGCGGGGTCGCTCCGGTGGGTGGGGGTGGCGGCGTCCTCGGCACCCTGCTGCAGCCGTTCGTCAATCTCTATGTCCGCTCCCGCAAGGAGGCCACCACCCTCTTCGAGCGCCACTTCGATGTGGCGGATGTCATGCAGGCGGAACCCCTGCACGCCATCGACTGGTATGAAGCCGATCAGATCATGGCCTGCTTCCAGCCCGCGGATGCCTCGTTCACCTCGAAGTTGCGCGCCTTCCCGATGTCGCTCCTGGGCATGGATGCGTCATCGCTCGCGACCTACGGTCAACTTGCGCGCACCGATCGCGAAGCGCTTCAGGTGATCATCGCCCTGACACGCCATCGACTGCGCGCGCCCGGAGCGCCCTGGCCGGAGTCGCTCGAGGAGCTGGGTCCCGATCTGCTCGGAGCGATCCCGCTGGATCCGTACGACGGTGCGGCCCTTCGCTACCGCATCGTCGACGGGCAGCCTCGACTCTGGTCGATCGGCAACGACTGTCTCGACCAGCGCGGGGTCGTGCCCGCAGACTGTTGTGATCGTGACCGGGACGCCCGCCGCTACCGCCGACCGGTTCCCAAGGTTCCTCTCGAGGAGCAGCGCGACTGGATCCTCTGGCGAGGCCCGTTCTCGCCCGCGCGGTGACGCTCAATCCCCGTGCTTCTGTCGAAGCCGGGGAGAGAGCCTGAGCAGCAGCTGGACGCGCTCGAATTCGTCGAGCCAGTCCTGCATCGTCGCACCCAGCTCGTCCTCGGCGACGGTGGCGCCGGGGAGCTGGCAGGCCGCACCGATCTGCTTCGCCGCGATCGCCCGGTAGCGGCTGAGGGTTCGGTCACCGAGGTAGCCGACGAGTTCGAAATCCTCGGCGCAGAAGATGAGGGTCGGCACTCGCTGACCGGCGTTGATCGTGACCAGTTCCGAGAGGTCCGAATGTTCGTCCCGATCGAGCCACTTCAGGTCGATCATCGGACTCGCTTCCGCGATGCAGGCGAACATCGGTCCCTGGGCCACGCAGTCCCCGCACCACATCCCGGAGAGGCAGAGCACCTTCATCTCGCGGGTGAAGCCATCCAGCAGCGCGGCCTGGGTGTCGCTGAGCGTGAGTCGATCATGGATCGCCTGCCACTGCGGTGCGCGTCCGGGGTCGCTCGCGAGGTAGTCGGTGTAGGACATGCCCAGCGCGTGCTTCTCTGCAAGGAACCGTGCATCAAGTTGGTTCATGGCGTTCTTCCTTTGCTCCCGATCCCGGGCTTCTGGTCCATGATCACGTGGAGATCATCTTGTGGGGGCCGATTGGGGGGCCGATGTTTGGATCTCGCGTCATTCTCTTCACTCATCGTGAGTACAAGTGATTGTATTCCAGGCAATTATGCCTTGTATTCTTCGCTTGAACCATGGATTCGCACCGGGACTTTCAGTAGATTCAGGTGCTGCCTTCAATGCGCTTTCGTTCCGGCTCCCGGTCGGAGGGTGCATTGGGCGACTTCGGGATCCTCTCGACGAAGAGGCGAGCATGAAGACCGCGCGATTGTGGTTGCGAACCGGCGGATGGTGGCGTCTCGCCTGCCTCATGCTGTTTCTTCTGCTGCTCTCCTCGCGCATGACCTGACGCGAGTCACTTCGAGTCCCGAACCTGATCCAGCAGTTCCCGCAGTCGATCGAATGCCTCCAGCGGAGTCATCGTCTCGATGGACATCTCGCGCAGCGAATCGATCACCGGGTGGGGGACGTATTCCTTGAAGAGCGAGAGCTGGTCCGCCTGTTCCGTGGGCGTTGGCGTGTTCTTCGCCACTGACAGTGGACCGGTCTCGACGGCAAGGGTCTCGAGGATCGATTGCGCCCGGTCGAGGGTGGAGGTGTCCACGCCGGCGAGCCTTGCCACATGGATGCCGTAGGACCGGTCGGTCCGTCCCGGCTGGATCCGGTGCAGGAAGATGATTCGATCGTTCCACTCCCGGACCGTCACGTGGAGATTCCCGACTGCATCGAGGCGATCGGCGAGCGATGTCAGTTCGTGGTAGTGGGTCGCGAAGAGCGTTCGTGCACCGCGCGCGGCAAGGGTCTCCGCGATCGCCCAGGCCAGGCTCAAGCCGTCGAGGGTGCTGGTGCCACGTCCGATCTCGTCCAGGATCACGAGGCTCCGCGCCGTCGCGTTGTGCAGGATGTTCGCGGTCTCCGTCATCTCGACCATGAACGTCGATCGGCCGGAGTGGAGTTCATCGCTGGCTCCGATGCGCGTGAAGATGCGATCGGTCAGCCCGATGCGCGCAGTCGTCGCGGGAACCCATGACCCGGCATGGGCGAGCAGGGTGATCAGCGCGACCTGCCTGATGTAGGTGGACTTGCCGGCCATGTTCGGTCCGGTGATGAGCCCGAGGGTCGCCGGGTGTTCCTCGGTGCCCAGGTGCGTGTCGTTCGGGACGAAGTCGTCCTTCAGCATGCGGTCGAGGACCGGGTGCCTGCCACCCTCGATCTCGATCGTCGGTTCCTCGACCATCTCCGGTCGGCACCAGCCACCGGCCGAGGCGATCTCGGCGAGACCGGCCAGGCAGTCCAGCGCGGCGACGATCGAGGCGTACTCGGCGAGTTCCGGGCCATGATCCGAGATGTACGTGCACAGCTCGTCGAAGAGCTCCCGCTCCCGGTCGAATGCACGCGATTCCGCGGACAGCACCTTCTCCTCGAAGGTCTTCAGTTCCGGTGTGATGTAGCGTTCCGCGTTCTTCAGGGTCTGCTTGCGCGTGAACGAGTCCGGGACCTTGTCCCGGTTCGCGTTGCTGATCTCGATGTAGTACCCGAAGACCTTGTTGAAGCCGACCTTCATGGACGCGATGGCGTGTTCCTCGGTCAGCTTCGCCTGGTAGTCCAGCAACCAGCTGTTGGCATCCCGTTGCAGCAACCTGGCCTCGTCGAGGATCTCGTCGACGCCGTCCTTGAAGAGCCCGCCCTGCCGGAGGTGTGCAGGTGGATCCTCCACGCAGGTCTCCTGCACCCGTTCCTCGACCCCGGCCAGTGCCAGTCCGAGCTGTTCAAGTCGGTTGCGCGCTTCCTCGAACGCGGGCCGTGCCTCCAGTTCGGAAAGGAGTTCGACGAGCCGTCCGAGCGACCGACCCAGCGCCACCACGTCGCGAGGTGTGGCCCGGCGCATCGAGACGCGTGCACCGATCCTGGCGACATCCTGGATCCCGGAGAGGATGTCCCGAAGTCGGTCGCCACAGTCCGGGTCCTCGATCAGCGCGCCGATCGCACGTTGTCGTGCCTCGATCCGATTCCGGTCGATCAACGGCCAGCAGAGCCATTCCCGCAGGAGTCGCCTGCCCATCGGGGTCCTGGACCGTTGGAGTTCGGAGAGCAGCGTGCCTTCGGTACCGCCCGAACGAAGCGTACGCTCGACCTCGAGGCTGCGAAGGCTGGTGGCATCGATCATGAGGTGCTGGCTGCTGGTGGCGATGCGAGGGGGGCGCAGATGTCCGAGGTTCGCGTTCCTGCCATCGCCATCCGGGCTCTGGGTTTCCATCAGGTAGCGCATCAGGGCACCTGCGGCCGCCGTCGAGTTGGCCTCCGGTGCCAGGCCGAACCCCTCGAGTGACGAGACACCATGGAAGCTCTCGAGGCGGTGGCGGGCTTCCTCGACATCGAACGTCCAGGCGGGACGAGCGCTGCAGGGTGCGATGTCCGCGTTGCGGATCGCGACCAGCCAGTCCGGGTCGAGCCCGTCGAGTTCCGCATGGACGATCTCCGCCGGACCGATCCTGATCAGGTCGTCCACGAGGCAGGAGAGCGTCGTCTCGTGCAGGTCGAACCGACCGGTCGAGAGTTCCGCGGTGGCGATCGCCGCGTCGTCACCGTCGATCCTGATCGCGGCCACGTGATTGGAGGTGCCGTCCTCGAGGAGGGTTTCGTCGACCAGGGTGCCCGGTGTCAGGACCCTGGTGACCGCACGTTCGACCACGCCCTTGGCATCCTTCGGATCCTGGACCTGGTCGCAGATCGCCACCCGGTGTCCCTGCTCCACGAGTCGGCGCAGGTAGCCTTCGAGCGCATGGTGGGGGACACCGGCCATCGGCATGCCCTTGGTGCGCTCGGTCAGGGTGATCGCAAGCGCCTTGTGCGCGAGGATCGCGTCGTCGCCGAAGAGCTCGTAGAAGTCCCCCATCCTGAAGAGGAGGACGCACTCCGGATGTGCCTTCTTGAAGCGCACGAACTGCTGCATCGCCGGCGTCTTCCAGACGGGGCTGTCGAACTGCAGATCCTGCGGGGTGGGGGTGCCGGCGGCGTCCGCCGGTGCGCGCGTCGTTGGCATGCTTGAAGTGTAGCGCTTCCCGGCAGGCGGCTCTCTTCGGGCGCGCCATTGGGGATGAACCGATCGCAGTGCCCGGATGTGCTGCGACCCCGGCCTGATGGACGGGGTCGTGGCGGGGGACATGGAGCGGAAGGGGATCGAACCCTCAACCTCCTCGATGCGACCGAGGCGCTCTCCCAATTGAGCTACCGCCCCGCTGGTGATCGGACATTCTAGCTCCACCGAGGTGACTCCGCCATGTGCGTGGATGGTCTCCGAGGTGCTACCATGCGGCCTCGAAACACCTCCATTCACAGCCACGGTCCCATGTACAGCACCCTGATCATCTACTGCATCCTCATCGTCCTCGTCTCCCTGATCGGGGGCATTGTTCCCGTCCTCTTCAGGCTCGGGCATCGCCGCACCCAGTTCGCCCTGTCCCTGGTCTCGGGTGTCCTGCTCGGCGTCGCGGTCCTGCACATGCTCCCGCACGCACTGCATGGTGGAGCCGATCCGCATGGCGTGTTCCTCGCGTTCCTCGCCGGATTCCTCGTCCTCTTCATGCTGGAACGGTTCTTCTGTTTCCATCACCACGAATCGGATGACCAGGCTGGAGAAGCCTGCGGGCACGCCCACCACACCCTCGGTTGGTCCGGCGCCCTCTTCGGCCTCAGCGTGCACACCTTGATCGCCGGTATCGCGCTGGGATCCGCCGTGGCGATGGGAGGCACCGCGGAAGGGTTCGCCGGGTTCGGTGTCTTCCTCGGCATCGTCCTGCACAAGCCGTTCGATGCCCTGACGATCACGACGTTGATGCGTGCGGGTGGGAGCGGTCGCGGCAAGACGCTCGTGGTCAATGCGCTCTTCGCCCTCGTGATCCCGATCGGCGTGGCAGCGTTCTTCCTCGTCGAAGGCGTGACCGACTATCCACAGTTCACGGCGTGGGTCCTGGCCTTCAGTGCGGGAACCTTCATCTGCATCGCCTGTGCGGATCTGCTCCCCGAACTCCAGTTCCACCAGCATGACCGGTTCGGACTGACGCTGGCGCTCTTCCTCGGTCTTGCCATCGCCTGGGGTGCGGGTCTGCTCGAAGGCCATGCGCACGATCATGGCGCTCATGGCCATGCCATCGAGCACCATGGCCACGAGCACCATGACCACGGCCATGATCACCATGACCACGGCCATGATCACCACGACCATGACCACGACCACGACCACGACCACGATCATTGATCGGCGAGGAGGATCATGAAGGCCGAGAAACTGCTTGCCGAGCTGAACCGATTGCGGGCCGACCTGGACAAGGATCCGACCGATCCCGAGTGGTTCACGCTGCACCATGTCTTCTGCTTCATCAGCTACCAGATGGGCCCGTTCCAGGAGTACCTCGACGAGGCGATCAAGCCTGGTGACGAGAAGCCCGACTTCTGAACTCACCGGGGGGCTCCTTTGCCCTAGAATCTCCCGCTTGCGAGGAGCTCTTGATGTCCGACCAGCAGGCTGAGAAGCGCAACTACAAGAAGACCCTGAATCTGCCCAAGACGTCCTTCCCCATGAAGGCGAATCTTGCCCAGAACGAACCCCAGTCCCTCAAGAAGTGGATGGCTGCCGGCATGTATGAGCGGGTTCGTGCCGCTCGTTCGGAAGCCCCTCGCTTCATCTTCCATGATGGACCTCCCTATGCGAACGGGGACATCCACATCGGGCACCTGATGAACAAGGTCCTCAAGGATCTCGTCGTCCGGAGTCACCTGATGGAAGGGGAGTGGTGCGAATATGTTCCGGGTTGGGATTGCCACGGGTTGCCCATCGAGCATCGGGTGATGACCGATCTCGTCGAGTCCGGCCGGATTTCGAAGCTCGCGAGCCTCGAGGAGGATGCTCGTCGCATGGCGGTGCGTCGTGAGTGCCGCAAGTACGCCGAGAAGTTCCAGAAGCGGCAGCGGGGCCAGATGGAGCGGTTGCTCACCTTCGCGGACTACGACCAGCCCTACCTCACGATGCAGGAGTCCTTCGAGGGTGCGACCATCGAGGTCTTCGCGGACCTCGTCGCTGCGGGCCTGGTCTTCCGGGACCTCAAGCCCGTGCACTGGTCGATCGACAACCAGACCGCTCTCGCCGAGGCGGAACTGGAATACATGGATCGCGAGGACTGTTCGATCTACGTCGAGTTCGAGGCGTCCGACCGTGAGGCGGTCGGCAAGGCGTTCGGGATCGAACTCGATACGACGCCTTCCTTCATGATCTGGACCACGACACCCTGGACCCTGGTCGCGAACCTCGCGATCGCGGTTCATGAACGCTTCGAGTACGCGTTGGCGAGGATCGACGGCAGTGAAACGGTGATCGCCGCCGAACTCGTCGAGCGGGTCGCGGCCAGGGGTGGCGCCGAAGGCATCGAGGTGCTCGGCACCTGCACCGGATCCGACCTGGTCGGGCTGACCTATCGACATCCGTTCTGCGACCGGGAGAGTTCCGTCGTGCTCGCGGATTACGTGACTCTCGAGGACGGCACGGGACTGGTTCATACCGCCCCGGGTCATGGTGCCGATGACTATCGCACCGGGCTGCGGGAGGGACTCGACGTCTACTGTCCGGTGCTTGGTGACGGAACCTACGACGACACCGTTCCGGACTGGATGCGCGGCATGTCGATCTGGGATGCCAATCCCCGGGTCGTCGAGCACCTTCGGGACAGCGGGCATCTCTTCCACGATCACATGTTCAGTCACAGCTACCCGCATGACTGGCGTGGCAAGTCGCCGGTGATCTTCCGGGCCACGGAACAATGGTTCATCGGAGTCGATCGCACCTACGGCGACGGCCCCTCGCTTCGGGAACGTGCGATCGAGTCGGTGACCTCGACCGTGAACTTCGTTCCGTCCTGGGGGCGGAACCGCATGCTCGGCATGCTGGAATCGCGACCTGACTGGTGCCTCTCGAGGCAGCGTGCCTGGGGGCTTCCGATCCCGGCGTTCCGGATGCCATCCGGCGAGAGCTTCCTCACCGCAGCGAGCGCTCGCGCCGTCGCGACTGCCTTCCGCGAGCGTGGCAGCGATGCCTGGTTCACGGAGACGCCGGAGCAGCTCCTCGCCACCTACGACCAGGCTGGGGATCCCGACGCACCGGAAGGGCTCGATATCGGCAGCCTGACCAAGATGCAGGACATCTTCGACGTCTGGTTCGAATCCGGTTCCAGCTGGAACTCGGTGATGCGGGAACGCGATCTCGGCTACCCCGTGGATCTCTACCTCGAGGGTTCGGACCAGCATCGCGGCTGGTTCCAGGCATCACTGCTGCCCGCCCTCGGTGTGACCGGTTCCCCGCCGTACAAGACCGTCCTCACCCATGGGTTCATGGTCGACAAGGACGGCAAGAAGATGTCCAAGTCCCTCGGCAACGCCCTCGAGGTCGACGAGCTCCTGAAATCCTACGGATCCGACGTCTGCCGCTGGTGGGTCTCCTCCCTCGCCTTCGACAGTGACGTGAAGGTCGACGAGGAATTCTTCCGCCTGGCAGGGGAGAGCTATCGAAAGGTGCGGAACACCGTTCGCTTCCTGCTCTCGAACCTGGCGGACTTCGATTCCGCGTCGCACGGAGTCGGACTCGACTCGATCGAACCGCACACCGTCGATGGCTGGATCCTCGGTCACGCCGCGCAGGTCGAGCGACATGTCCGGGAGGCGATGCATCGCTATGCCTTCCGTGAGGCGCATCTTGCAATCTTCGACTTCTGCAACGAGGCGCTTTCCGCGACCTACTGTGTCGCGGTCAAGGACCGGCTCTACTGCGACGCGCCGGATTCGGAACGTCGCCGTCGCTGCCAGACGACGATCTTCGCGCTTTCGGAACTCCTCAGCAGGCTCCTGGCGCCGATCATCCCGCACACCGCCGCCGAGCTCTTCCAGGCCCTGCACGGGGACGAGGGCAGTGTCTTCGAGGCCGCCCATCTCGATCTCTCCTACGAGAGTGCGACCGAGTGGCCTGCGGTGATGATCCAGCGCGAGGGCGTGCTCAAGGCACTTGAGGAGGCCAAGGCCCGCGGTATCGAGAACCCGTTGGATGCGGGGGTCACGGTGCCTGATCCCGAGGATGCCTTCGCCCCCTTCGCCGAGGATTTCGCCGATCTCTGCGGCGTCAGCCGGGCACGCTTCCAGCACGGCCTCGGCGACATCGAGATCGAGGACCTGCGTGAGGAACCGCGTTGTGAACGTTCCTGGAAACGCGATGGCACGGTACGTGAACGTGCCGATGGCGGACTGCTCAGCGACCGTGATGCAGCAGCCATCGGCGTCTGACCCCAACTGAACCGAGGAACCACATGACCGATCCGCTTCCCCCGATCGACTTCGAGCACTTCAGCAAGATCGACCTTCGTGTCGCCACCGTGCGCGCGTGCGAGCCCCACCCCAATGCAGACAAGCTCCTCAAGGTCACCCTTGACGACGGAACCCCCGAGGGGCGGCAGGTCTGTGCCGGGATCAAGGCCTGGTACGAACCGGAGTCCCTCGTGGGCAAGCAGGTGGTGATCGTCGCGAACCTCGAGCCCCGGAAGCTCCGCGGAGAGATCAGCCAGGGCATGATCCTCGCCGCCAGCGAGATCAAGGGCGAGGAGGAGCGCGAAGTCCGTGTGCTGGCGATCGACGGTGAGGTCCCACCCGGTTCCCGGGTCAGCTGAAACCGCGGGAGAGCGGCCTTGAAACGAGCGAAGCCTCCCCAGGGGGAGGCTTCGCTCGTTTCGTTTCGTCCTTCTCGTCGCCGTGCCGCGATCAGCCGGTGGCTTCCTCGTCTTCGCCGGTGGCGTCGAGGCCTTCTTCTTCAGCCTCCTCGATCAGCGTGTCGTCGTCATCGCTGGGGCGCAGCGACTTGAAGTTGTGTCGAGCCATCAGCGCATCCAGCGAGAACGTCTCGGTGAAGTCGATCGCCGTCTCCTCGCTGGCGAGGACCCTGATGATCCCGGAGGAAGCGGCCAGTTCGCGCCAGCTCTCGTTGGTCAGGGGCTTGACCGAGGTGATCTGCACGACGGCGACTGCGAGGTTTTCCTCGTCGGGGATGACCAGCGTGCGTTCGTCGACGGGAATGTCCGCGGTGGGGACCGTGTAGTCGAGTCCGGAGGCACGCTCGACGATCGTGTCGACGACGTTCTCCGAGTTCCTCAGGCCCGGGATGCGGGTGGGGTTCTTGATGCCGAAGGCGAGCAGTCGGGCGTCGGCCTCGGTCAGGTTCGGCGTGAACCGGATCTGACTGTCGTACTGGTCGGCGATCGGCTGGAGTCCGTAGTCGATGGCATTGGATTCCAGTTCCGAGGCCCTGCCTTCGATCATGTTGAACCGACTGAGGTTGGTCGCATCGGTGAGGACCTGGTCGCGAACCTCGTCCACCGAGTCCGCCTCGCGTGCAGGATCCGTCTCGGTCACCCTGAAGATGTACAGGTTGCCGGTGGGATCCTTGAAGACCGGACTGGCGAGTCCCTCCTGGGCGGGGATCGAACTCTCGTTGCCGAATTCGCGGAGGGCCATGATGTAGGTCGAGACCTGGGTGGGCTGACGACCGAACTTGGTGCTCCTGGCGGTTCCGATGCCGTCAAGCTGGTTGATCTCGTCCGCGCCGACCACGCCATCCGAATCGGAGACTGCAGGCGGGGTGTCCAGCTTGAATTCCTCGGCCAGCGCGCTGGCGAGTTCGCTGAAGTCGGCTCGTCGCTCCGACCAGTCATCCGGCAGGTCGTAGGCGGTTCCGGTTCGGTTCAGTCCTCGTCTCGGGAGCTGGGTCTGGTCGGCGAGGAACTTCTCGATCTCGGCCATGCGGGTGTCGAGGAGATCCCGCAGCACCCGATCCCTGACGACGCTTTCGTAGTCGCTGAACTTCGCCGGGCCGTCGCTGGAGCCGAGGGCGCCGAACTCGGTCGGATCGTTGATGAACCGCTTGCGCAGGTCGATCGGATCAAGTTGTGCGTTCGCATCGACCGCGGCCTTCACATCGTCCTTGTCGACCCTGATCCATTCGAAGGCCGCCCGGTCGGGGAGCATGTAGCCGAAGCCACTCGTGCCCTCGCCGGCCTTCGAGGATCGGTGTGCCTCGAACTGGGCGACGATCGTCTCTTCGGTCGGTGTCTCGACGGCCAGCAGGGACGTTTCGTCCTCGGTCTCCGCGCCTTCGGTCTCCTCGGTCGTCGCGACCTCGGTCTCCGTGGCCTCGGCCTCCGTGGTCTCGGTCGCCTCCGGAGTGGCGTCCTCGGGATCCTTGGTGGCGTCGATGACCACGATGTCCGCGCTGGCAGCGAGCGTCATCTCGGCAGCGGCCTGTCGCAGTCGTTCATCGGAGTAGCGCGCCGCGGTCTGGAACTGGCGAGCGAGTTCGCTCACGCCCTGCACCTTGGCGAGGGTCCTGAAGACCTGACGGTCGGTGAACCCCGCGGTTCCCATCATCTGCCGAAGCAGGCTGGTCTCACTCACCTGTCGCCCGCTCGTGATGAGCTGCTGCGACATGTTCGTCAGCATGTCCTGCCCCTGGCCCGCGCCACCGATCAGCCCGGCCTGGTCCGCCTCTCGAGTGAGGAGGTACCAGTAGGCGGGATCCTTGTCCGCACCCAGACCACTGATGATCGGGTTGCCGACCATCTCGAGGATGCGGAGTTCGCCCTGGATCTCCATGAATTCACCATTGGAGATGGTCGAGTCGTTGCTCCCCACGGTGGCCCAGTCGCCACCCGTGACGGCATAGCTCTGGAACAGCCCCTGGATCGCCTGCGGGAGCAGGAACGTGATCACGAGGAACGTGCCGAAGACCGCGAGAATCCAACCTTGATAGAGGCGTAGGAACTTGAGCATGGCGTCCTTTCAACGGAACTCGTCAGGGTACCTTCCCATGAGGTCCGAGGCCAGTACGGACCGGCTTTCGGGGGGGCCAAAAACACCAGCGGCGGAGGCTTTGGCCACCGCCGCAGGGGGGGTATGTCGATGGTACCGCGCCTTGGGGCTCGGCAGGGGGGTCAACGATAGAATTCGACGATCAGGTTGGTGTTGACGTCGAACGGAATCTGGTCGGAGGTGGGTCGGGCCACGATCTTGATCGTGAGCTCGGCGGGGTTCACTTCCGCCCAACCGGGGACCATGTGACCGGCAAGGCTCTCCATGCTCTCGCGAGCGAGCTTGGTGGAGGAGTCCTTGGGGCGGACGGTGATCTCGTCACCGATCTGCACCTGGTAGCTCGGACGGTCGACCTTCTTGCCGTTGATCCTGATGTGGCCGTGGACCACGAACTGACGAGCGGCCCAGATCGTCCTGGTGAAACCTGCTCGTCGAATCACGTTGTCGAGCCTGCACTCGAGGAGCTGCAGGAGGTTCTCACCGGTGTTGCCCGGACGGCGCGTCGCGGTGGCGAGGTAGCCACGGAACTGCCGTTCGAGGACGTTGTAGTGGTAGCGAAGCTTCTGCTTCTCATCCTTGCGGATGCCGTAGTCCTTGATCCTTCGGCCACGGAAGCCGTGCATGCCGGGAGGCGACAGCTGTCGCTTCGAGGTGTGCTTGGGGATGTCCGCGATCGGAACGCCGACTCTGCGGGAAAGCTTGACTTTGGGACCAAGGTATCGTGCCATCTGGTTTCCTTTAGGCATCCTCGTTCGGTGAGGCCACCGCCCGGCTCGAACGGTCGGGCGAGTCGCGCATTGAACCACCAACCGGTCCCAACGTCAACAGCTGACGGCGCATTCAGGCCCTTCGACCCCCCACAGGAGCTCCTGAGGGGGGGTTCCCAGGAATTGCCTCGATCGATCCGCCGGGATTCAAGCTAATAGGACCTGGACTGGTCGTTTCGGCGCCACTTGAGGTAGGCGGTGTTCACCACCCGGTTGCCTCCGGGGGTTGGGTAGTCCCCGGTGAAGTACCAGTCGCCGGTGTGTTCCGGCATCGCGGCCCTGAGACCCTCGATGTCCTGATAGACCATCTCGAGCTCGCCGTTCCAGTCCAGATCCGGATCACGGAGGAGCTGGGCGATCTTGGCGGAGAGTACCTCGAGCGAGAAGGGTTCGTAGATCGCCTTCACGTGGTTCACGAGGTTCTGGTCGGGGGCCTGCTCCTGCTCGAGGCACTTGCGTTCGACCTCCTCGAGGAGCTCGCCGTCACCCCGTTCCTTGATGAGCTCGACCGCAGCCTCGAAGGCGATGAATCGACCCAGCTGGCTCATGTCGATCCCGTAGCAGTCGGGGTACATGATCGGCGGGGCGCTGCTTGCGATCACGATCCGTTTCGGATCGAGCCTGGAGAGCATCGTGATGATCGATTCCCTGAGCGTCGTGCCACGCACGATGGAGTCGTCGATCACCACGAGGGTGTCGCCGGGGCGCACCGTGCCTCGCGTGATGTCGTAGATGTGCCCGACCAGTCCCTTGCGCGCGGCATCGTGGGTGATGAACGTCCTGAGTCGCTGGTCCTTGTGGGCGACCTTCTCGGCGCGTGCACTGGTCTCCAGTGTCGCCTTGAGGTTCTCGCGCGTCAGCGTTCCGGCCTGGACGTGCTCCCAGATCCGATCCGCGTTGCTGGCGTTCGCATGCGCCTGGAGGCCCTCGAGCATTCCGATGTAGGCGGTCTCCGCGGTGTTCGGGATGAATCCGACGACCGCCTTCTCGACGTCATGGTCGATCTTCTCGAGGATGCGTGGCACCAGGTTCGCGCCCAGCTGCTTCCGCTCCTTGTAGATGTCGACGTCGTTGCCGCGACTGAAGTAGATCCGCTCGAACGTGCATCGTCGTGCGGGCAGGGGGGCGATGTACTCCGCCTCCCTGATCTCGCCGGATCGCTGGACGATGAGTGCGTGGGCCGGCGGGAGTTCCCTGACCTGGTCCGGGGTCGCGTTGAAGACCGTGCACAGGGCGGGTCGCTCGCTCGCCACCGCGATCACTTCGTCGTCCATGTAGCTGAACGCAGGTCGGATGCCAGCCGGATCGCGACAGACCATGAGGTCTCCGTTACCGACCAGTCCGGCAAGGACCCAGCCACCGTCGAAGTCCGAGGACGCCTTGCGCAGGATCCGCATCAGGTCGAGCTGGCGGGAGACTTCCCGTGTGAGTTCGACGCCGCGGAGGTTCGAGAACGAGCCCTCGCCCATGGTGTTGGCCAGCATCTCGTGCTCGCGATCGAGCATGTAGCCGATCCGCTCCATGACCGCCTGGGTGTCCGAGTCGCCCACGATGTGCAGGCCGTACTCCACCAGCTTCTCGAAGAGTCGGGCCGAATTGGTGAGGTTGAAGTTTCCGGCGAGGGCGAGGTTCCTGCTGGCGACGTTGTTGCGTCGGATCAGCGGATGACAGGCCTCGGTGGTCCGGCCTCCGTGCGTGCCGTAGCGCAGGTGACCGATCATCGCCTCGCCGAGCATCGGGATCGCCTGCTTCAGCTGGAGCCCGTCCAGTTCGAGCAGTCTCCGGTTGCCGAGCCTGCCCGCCGGCTGCATCGAACGATCGAAGAGACGTTCGATCGGGTTGCGCTTCGCGGACCGGAGTCGACTGAGGAACCGGTTGCCCGGCGGCATGTCGAACTTGACGACGCCGATGCCTGCGCCGTCCTGCCCTCGGTTGTGCTGTTTCTCCATCAGCAGGAAGAGCCTGCGCAACCCCCAGAGCGGATCGCCGTGGTGATCACGGTACCAGTCGATGTCCTTCCGGAGCCGGACCATCGCCAAACCGCACTCATGGGGTATTCGGTCACTCATGTGAAGGCGCAGAGAATAGGCGCTTCCGGCGTTCGGTGCGAGCCGGGTCAGCCGAAGAGCAGGCCCTGCTCCCGGATCCCCGCCCCGGCACCGAGGTGAAGCTGCTCGATCGGTCGGTCGTGCCGGCTGATCAGCAGCCGATCGACCAGTTCCGGCGCCTCGTCCGCCCAGAGTCCCGCCACGAGCTCCGGGCAGTTGCAGTCCCGGGAGAGGTGGAGGAGGACGACATGCTCGATCGTGCCCGGCACCGCTTCCTGCCGGGTCAGCTGCCTGACCGCCTCCAGGCACTCCCGATTGGAGAGGTGGCCTCGTCCACCGGTGATCCGCCTGACCAGGAACTCCGGTCGTCCCGAGGTTCGTTGCCGCTCCAGGTCGTAGTTCGATTCGATCCCGAGCGCATTGACCCCCCTCAGGTGTTCGATCAGCCCGGCGTCCACCCGGCCGAGATCGGTCGCCCAGCCGAGGGCGACGTCCCCGCAGGTGATCCGGAATGCGCTCGCACCCTCCCGGTCGTGGGGCACCTCGAACGGATCGACCACGACACCCGGTACCGGTTCGAACCTCGAACTGAACGGCCTGCTCAGGTGGTTCGGGACCGCATCGCGTTCCGCGTCCCGGCGATGGGCGAGGGGCATGTGGACCGGGATCGACTCCCGTTCCAGGGTGCGACGCCAGCTGGCACGGATGTGATCGGAGTCCGCATGAGTCAGGATGATCGCATCGAGTCGGACCGGATCGAGGCCCGCCATGTGCATGCGCCTGGCGAAGGTGCGTGGGCCGAGACCCGCGTCGAGGAGCAGGTGGCGTTCACCGGTCGGGGTTGAGCAGGACAGCAGGGTGGCGTTGCCGCTGCTGGAGGAACCGAGGACCAGGAACGAGAGTGACACCGTTGCATCCTTGCATCGGCCGCGCGAGCGGTTCAGTGCTTGTTGACTTCGTAGCCGCTTCGTGCCGCGCGGTTGAATGCCGTGCAGATCGGACGCTCTGCGCTGTCCAGGAACTTCAGCAGCCTGGTCAGCACCGGTTCCGGCGCACCGTCGTGACGGATGCGGACCTCGTCGATCGCGGCAGGCAGCGAGAGGCCTCTTCGGTTGATCGTCTTGAAGACCCAGCGGACGGTGTCGATCTCGTCGCTCGAGAGTCCCTGCCGGCGCATGCCGACCAGGTTGAGGCTCGCTGCCACGTTGGTCGCGGTCACCGTGAACCAGGGAAGGACGTCGCGGGTCGTGCCGACCGCACCGGAGAGCATCGCGCCGTGACCGATGCGGACGAACTGGTGGACGTTGGACGCGCCACCCAGGGTCGCCAGATCCTCGATCACCGCATGGCCGCCGAGGTGGACGGAGTTCGCGAGGGTCGTCCAGTCGCCGATGACCACGTCGTGGCCGGCGTGGCACTGGGCCATGATGTAGTTGTCGTTGCCGATCGTGGTCGGCCCGCCGTCGGTCATCGCACGGTTGACGGTGACGTGCTCCCGGAAGGTGTTCCGGTCACCGATCCGCACCCCGTGGCCCCGCATGTCGATGTCGAAGTTCCTCGCCTGGGGGGCGAAACCGATCGTCGTGAAGGGGTAGATGATGTTGCCTTCACCGATCGTGGTGGGGCCCTGGATCCAGACATCCCCGACCGCCCGGGTTCCCGCACCGATCTTGACGGGGCCGGTGATCGTGCAGCGGGGGCCGAGGACGACGTCGTCGGCCAGCTCCACATCGCCCTCTATCGATACGGTTGGGTGAATAGTCGGCACGCGGACATTCTACGGTTTCCTCGGGGCGTGTACCGTATCGGGGTGACCGAACCGCACCCGGACATCCCCCAGATCCTCATCGAGGACCTCGGACGGCAGCCTTACGGGGCCGCTCTGGCCATCCAGAGGGACCGCCACGAGGCCCTGGTGGCCTCTCGGGCCGAGGGCGGCGGGCCGATGTCGATCCTGCTGGTGGAACACGATCCTCCCGTGGTGACCGTCACGCCGCGCCCGGGAGTCGCCGAGCACCTCCTTGTCGACGAGTCGCGCCTGGCCGCCATGGGCATCGAGCTCGCCCCGACCGATCGAGGCGGTGACATCACCTACCACGGTCCCGGGCAGCTGGTGGTCTATCCGATCCTCGACCTCAATCGCCTGGGGCTTCGCATTCATCCCTACCTTCGCCTCCTCGAGGAGGCGGTGCTGCGCACCCTCTCCAGCTTCGGACTCGAGGGCATCCGGGACGAGTGTGCCACGGGGGTCTGGCTCCCCGGGGAAACCGAGGACGCACCGACCCGCAAGATCTGTGCGATGGGTGTTCGTCTGAGTCGCTGGTGTTCGATGCACGGGCTCGCCCTGAACGTCGATCCCGATCTCTCGCACTTCGACCTGATCGTGCCGTGCGGACTGGCCGGCCGGCCGGTGACCAGCCTTCGCCGTGAACTTGGTGCGGACGCTCCGTCCATGCCGGATGTTCGCGAACGACTCGTGGAACAGCTCGTCGTTCTCCTCGAGGAGGAGCATCGACGTCACCTGGCGGAATGACTGGTGCGACCGGAGTCAGCCCTCGAGTGAGAGCTCCTCGAGCACGTCCTCGGTGATGTCGATCGAGTCCGGGTAGCGAAGCAGCGTGCGCAGGCGGATCTGCAGCATCGCCTGCTCCACGGCGTTGGTGCCGAACGGTTCCGCGGTGGGAATGAACCGGAGCACCATGTCGAGCTCCCGCTTGTCGGAGATCACCTCGACCGCTTCGATCATCTCCCGGTAGCCGCGTTCGAGCTGCATGGTCTGCAGCTGGCTCATCCTGCCCTGGGCGATCTGGGCGAACTGCTGGTATTCCTGCATCATCGCCTGCATGCGCTGCTGGGCTTCCGGGAAGTTCGGATCCTCCTCGGTGATGTCCGCGTACTCCTCCTGCAGTGCTTCCCCGCGAGCCGTGAACTCCTCGTCCATCTCCACCAGCTCCTGCTGGAGTTCGTCCCGTTCCCCGACGTAGGCGTCGGACTGGAGCAGCGACTGGATCACCCTGTCGATGTGGACCGCGCCGAAGCTCCAGGCCCGGGAAGTCGGTCGATCACCCCATCCGATCCGGTTCTCCCGGTTCCTGATGACCAGGGGTTCGTCGCCGGAGAGGACCAGTTCGTCCGCCGGCCCGACGCGTTCCGGATCATCATCGAGGGTCGCGACGGCGGACTGCGTGCTTCCGAGGTTCGAGAGCAGTGCGAGCACGGCGACGACGAGGGCGGTGACGGCGATGAGTCGTTCGGTCTTCATGGGTGGGTTCCTCGGGGTTCCTTCAAGAGGCGGACAGCCTAGCAGGGACCGAGGATCAGCGACGTTCGTCGGTCATTCCTGTTCGAGGACCGCCATGAACGCCTTCTGCGGGATGTTCACGCTGCCGACGGTCTTCATGCGCTGCTTGCCCGCCTTCTGCTTCTCGAGCAGCTTGCGCTTCCTGGTGACGTCGCCACCGTAGCACTTGGCGGTCACGTTCTTGCGCAGGGCCTTCAGTGACTCGCGGGCGATGATCTTGCCGCCGATCGCGGCCTGGAGCGCGATCTCGAACTGGTGTCGGTCGATCTGCTTGCGAAGCTTGATCAGGATCGTCCTGCTGCGTGCTTCGGCGTTGTTTCGGTGGCAGATCAGGCTGAGCGCCTCGACCGGCTGGCCGTTCACCATGATCGAGATCTTGGCGAGATTGTCCGGGCGATAGCCGGTGATCTCGTAGTCCATCGTCCCGTACCCGCGGGTGATCGACTTCAGCTTGTCGTAGAAGTCGTAGATGATCTCCGCGAGCGGCAGCTCGAAGTCGAGGATCTGACGGGTCTCGCTCAGGAACTGCTGGCCCTTGAAGATGCCTCGGCGGGCATCGCAGAGCTTCATCAGGTCTCCGATGTTCTCCTTGGGGCAGATGATCTCGAGCTTCACGATCGGTTCGCGGATCGCCTCGATGTGGTTGGGGTCCGGCAGGTCGGCGGGATTGTGGATCTCGACGCTGGACCCGTCCTTGAGGTCGATCATGTACGACACCGTCGGTGCGGTCTGCACCACGTCGACGCCACCCTCGCGTTCGATCCGTTCCTGGACGATGTCCATGTGGAGGAGGCCGAGGAAACCGCAGCGGAATCCGAACCCGAGTGCTTCGGAGTGCTGCACCTCGAAGGTGAAGCTGGCATCGTTCAGGTGCAGCTTCTCCATCGCCTCGCGCAGCGTCTCGAAGTCGCCCCTCTTCGAACCGTCTCCGCTGGTGGCCGGGTAGAAGTCGCAGAAGACCATCTGCTTCGGCTCCTCGTAGCCTGGAAGCGGTTCCTCCGCGAGGTCGTGTTCGAGCGTGATGGTGTCGCCGACCCGGACGTCGCCCAGGGTCTTGATCGATGCGACCATCCAGCCAGCTTCGTTGGTCTCGATCCGCTTGACCTGCACCGGGAACGGCGTGTTCTTGCCCAGGTCGGTCACGGTCCAGGTCCGACCGGTCCCCATCATCCGGATCTTCTGGCCCACTTCGAGCGCGCCGTCGAAGACACGGGTCGAGATCACCACGCCTCGGTAGTCGTCGTAGTGGCTGTCGAAGATGAGGGCACGAAGCTTGTCGGTGGTCGGGGGAGGCGGGTCGGGGAAGCGCGCGCAGATCGCATCCAGCAGTTCCTGGATGCCTTCACCGGTCTTCGCGGAGACGAAGATGCAGTCGTCGGTCGGGAGTCCGAGGACCTGTTCGATCTCCATCGCGACCTCTTCTGGCTGCGCGCCCGGCAGGTCGATCTTGTTGACCACCGGGATCAGGTCGAGATCGTTCTCCACCGCGAGATAGGCGTTGGCGACGGTCTGGGCCTGGACGCCCTGTGCGGCGTCGACGACCAGCAGGGCGCCCTCGCATGCAGTGAGTGCGCGGGACACCTCGTAGGTGAAGTCGACGTGTCCCGGGGTGTCGATGAAGTTGAGCTGGAACCGTTCGCCCCCGTGCTCCCACGGCACGGTCACCGCCGCGGCCTTGATCGTGATGCCGCGTTCCCGCTCGAGGTCCATCGAGTCGAGCATCTGATCCTTGCGGGTTCGATCATCGACCGCACGGGTCTCCTGCAGGAGCCGGTCAGCCAGGGTGCTCTTCCCATGGTCGATATGGGCGATGATCGAAAAGTTGCGGATCTTCACGGTGCTTTGGTTCGGCTAGATGGTGGTCGATCCTTGATCATAGACGAAACCCGGCCCTTGAAGAACGTCACCTCGGTTCTTCGCGTGGTTCAAGCGCCCCTGCATGACAGCATCCCGGCCTGGCCGGGATGCTGATGTGTCGATGCATTGAACTGGAGGGCTCAGGAGTTGCTCGAGGGCTTCGGCACGAAACGCAGCAGGGGCGGGTTCTCGCCATCCTCGATCGAATCGATTCGGCCTCGCTCCGGCTTGATGAGGGTGTAGACCACGGGGTCCTCCTCGGGATCGCCGGGCTCGAGCACGAGTGCTCCCTGTTCCAGTCGCCAGCTGCCGGTCGTCCTCTTCTCCGAGCCTTCGTGCGTCATCTGGAAGCTGCCGTTCTCGTCGAGTGTCAACGAGCTCTCCTTGTTCTTCCAGTTCCCGACCAGCTGCCGCTCGACCTGTACCGGAGCCTTCGTCAGCTTGTGGAAGGGTGGCAGTCCCTCGATGGTCGCGATCGGAAGGCCACGGTCCTTGGAGAGGATCACCTGCTCCGATTCGACCTTGCTGGTGTTGTAGGGTTCGAGGGTGAACCTCGAGTGGTTCTTCTGGGTCCATCGTCCCCGCTCGACCACCGGGGCATCCGGGTATTCCCCGTGAAGCACGCGGTAGGCGTAGTCGTACTGGACGACCATGAGGTACTGCCCGTTGTCCCACCAGCCGACGATCTCGATCGGGTCGGCGGGGTCGAGCTGGTACGTGGTTCGCGTTCCGTCATCGATCCTGATCGGTGCCGGTGCGACTGCCACCGCCTCCGGTTCGGCGGCGTCCTTCGAGGCATCCGCCTCCATCGGTTCCGCGGTGATCCGGGTGGCGGGTTCCGCAGCGGTTGCCGGCTTGACGAGCGGCTTCGATTGCTTGGCGAGCGCCTCCTCCGACTTGCAGCCCGTGCAAGCGATGGAAGTCATGATCATCCAAAGTGCGAGTCTGTATTTCATGGGTTCACCACCGGCAGCGTATGCAGCCTTTCGAGGTCCGTCGTGGGTTGTGCGATCAGATCATAGCCATCGCACCCCACGATCGTACAGCGAACAAGTTCCCCTGTGGACAGCTGGTTTCGGCTTGAAACATAGGTGATCGAATCGACCTGGGGGGCCTGGTGATAGCACCTGCCGACATGGAGCGCCTGTTCGCCGGAGACGCCGGGGGTGGCATGCCCTGAGGCGCCACCACCGGCCGGCCCGTCGATCAGGACGTCCATCTGGACCCTCTGCTCCGCGAGATAGGACGCGTTCTCGAAGGCGATCTCCTGCTGGGCCAGCATCAGCTCCGCCTCCCGGGCCTCCTTGACCTCGTCCGGGACATGGAGCCCGGGGTCGACATCCATCGTTCCCGCGGGCGTGCCGCCCTCGCGGGAGTACTTGAAGACCCCCATCGCGTCGAACTGCATGTCCCTGACGAATTCGAGCAGGGCCTCGTGATCGGCTTCGGTCTCCCCGGGGAAACCGGTGATGAACGTGGTTCGGATCGCCATGCCGGGATTGCGCTCGCGCATTCGTTCGATCAGGCGTCGTTGATCATCGGCCTTGACGTTGCGCCGCATGGCCTCGAGCATCGGGTCGCTGGCATGTTGCAGCGGGATGTCGATGTAGTCGACCACGTTCTCCAGGCGTGCCATCGCGTCGATCATCGCGTCGTCGAAGTAGGTCGGGTAGGCGTACATGAGTCGCGCCCAACCGCCGCCCGCCTCGGCGAGCACGCCGTCGATCGATTCCAGCATCCCGACCAGCCCCGCGTCGTATCCGATGTCGTAGCCGAAGCTGGTGGTGTCCTGTCCGATCAGGTTGAGTTCGAAGCAGCCGTTGGCCACCAGTGAACGAGCCTCGGCCAGGATCGTCTCCATCGGCTTGGATCGCATCTTGCCCCGGATCGACGGGATCGTGCAGAAGGCGCACTTCTGGTTGCAGCCTTCACTGACCCTGAGGTACGCCCAGTGTCTCGGGGTCAGCCGCATCCGGTTGGAGTCATCCTCGAAGTAGCCGATGCCCTTGCCATCCGCCCCGTTCACGGTCAGGCCCACCGTATCGCGTCCTCGTTCCTTTGCGGCCTGGAGCGCGTTGCCGGAGATCCAGTAGCGAGGATGGTCACCGGATTCGACATCGAGCGTCTCTCGTTCCGATCCCGTGCCGCGCACCGCCTCGAGGATCCGGTCCCGGTCGAAGACGCCGATCATCGCGTCGATGCCCGGTGCCCATTCGAGCATCTTCGCCCGATGCCGCTGGACCAGGCATCCGGTCACCACCACCCGGGAGACCTTGCCGGCCTTCTTGCGGTCGATCGCCTCGTTGATCACTTCCAGCGACTCGTCCTTCGAGGCTTCCATGAACCCGCAGGTGTTGACGATGATCGCGTCGGCCTGGTCATGATCGGCGACCAGCTCCATGCCGTCCGCCGCCAGGGTGCCCAGCATCTTCTCGCTGTCGACGAGGTTCTTCGGACAGCCGAGACTGACGAAGGCGATCGATGAGATGTCTTCCTGGCCGGAACTCATGTCCCGATTCTACCCTGCCGGGGTGGCGCACCGTAGAGTCCGTTCTCGAGGATGTAGTCGATGATCGGTTTCGTGAGCATCGTCTCGAGATCGGACCCCGTCCGGACGGCTTCCCTGATGGTCGTCGAGCAGATATCGACTTCCGGGAGATCCAGCACCCGGCCCATCCATTTGCCGGCCTCTCCGGGGTGGGCCTCCTCGAACCGTTCCTCGAGCCGGTCGATGGTGTGGGGGGCACGTGGCATCACCAGCGGTTCCGCGAGTGCCTCGAGCTCCTGCCATCGTCGCCAGGTCCTGAAGTTCAGGGCCTGGTCCGCGCCGATCAGGAGCCGCATCGGCGGGTGTTCCGGTCCAAGGGCGGCATCGAGTGCGGTCACCGTGTCGACGGTGTAGCTGGGACCGCTCCGTTCCAGTTCGAGCCTCGAGATCGAGGCACGCGGATCCCCTGTGATGCCGGCTTCGAGCATCGCGACTCGATGGATCGCCTCGGTTGGCGGATGTGTCGTCTTCTGGGGATTGACTCCGGTCGGAATGAAGAGCACCTTGCTTGCGCCCACGAGATCGGCCGCGCGTGCAGGCAGCTCCACGTGTCCCCGATGGGGCGGGTCGAAGGTCCCACCGAAGAGGATGATCGGTCCGGGGTTCTGACTCATCCGGACCGCCCCGTGGCCAGGGTGGATGCCAGCAGTTCCGCAACGCCTGCCATCACCGCCTCACCGGTTCGTTTCAATTCCCGCATTCGGCGGATCGACAGGGGATTCTGGAACAGCGACTTGCCGATCGCGCCGTAGGCGGGGCGACCATTGTGATCGACCCAGCGGTCGCACCCCGGCGGGAGCGGTTCCTCGAGACTGTCACCGACACCCCTGATGATGCCGTACTGCCAGCCGAGTTCGTCTCCCACTCGTGCGAAGGACAGTGATTCCATGTCGACGAGCTCGGCTCCGGTGACCTTGTGCAACGATCCCTTGGCGGGGTGGGAGGTCACCACTCGGGTCGTCGAGGTCACCGCGCCACGGGCCAGGTCCCTGGTGATGCCCGGTTGCCATGGGGGCGTGTGCCGCCTGCCGCCTGCGGCCACCACCGCATCGACGAGCACCGTCATGCCCACCTGCATCGACGGCACCAGGCCGCCGGCCAGACCGGTCAGGATCACCGGTCCTGCGTGCTTCCGGTTCGCGCCCGCCCATCTCGTGATGCCTTCATGTCCGGGTCCGGAGACCTCGATGCGACATGGCAGCGACACCCCGCTTCGAAGCAGGGCTCGTCGTTCGAATTCGAGCGGGCAGACGATGACCGGCGCACCATGATCCATGATCATGAGCGTAGCAGGGGGGGATCCCTCGAGGTCAGTTCGTGGTGTCGGTCTCGCGGAGGTTCCGGATCGCCGCGAACATCAGTTCGGCCGTATCCACCTCGGGGAAGAAGGCTTCCACCGCCTGTCGATCGGCATGGATCCCGAGGATCGTGCCGTCCAGGTCATGGACGCTCCAGCAACTGCGTTCCTCGGTCGGGTGGTGACGGAAGATGACGTAGACCTGTCCGAATCGCATCACCGAGTGGAATGTGGTGTCCACGGTCACCTGCTCAGGGGTGGTGGGCACGGTGGCGTTCACCTCGATGTCGGTGGCGGAAACCCCCCTGGGTTGAGCGGTGAGCCCGATGGCGAGTCCGCCGGTCAGCAGCGCAACCGCCGAGAAGAGGCGTCCATACCGGTAGCGGATCCTGGTCAGGTAGGTTCTGGTCATGTCCCATAGATCGACCGATGGTGGGTTCTCCTTTCGGGGATCCTGGAAAAACCCCCGATTGATCCTGCCAGAAGTCCACACACATCGCCCCTCACGGCTTGCCGGACGGGACTGGATCGCTAGGATGTCGGCTGGTCGGACTGGTGCCGACCAGGGCGGCCCCATCGTCTAGTCAGGTCCAGGACACCAGGTTTTCATCCTGGGAACAGGGGTTCGAATCCCCTTGGGGTCATCACAGGGCGCGGTTCCCGTCAGGGAGCCGCGCCCGTTCTCTTTGACCGGGAGTCTGGACGCCGGCGCCTTCACGTCGTCTGCCGCTCCCCTGGTTGGAGCATCGGGTGTTCCTGGAACCGGTCCTGATCGCCTCGCTCGTCATGCTCTCGTCATCCACGCCGGATGACGCGCTGGGTGTGCTGACATCTGAGGAGCGGACCGCACTGGCCACCGCGGTCGATGATCGCGATCACCAGGAGGCGGCCTTTGCCGCGTTGTTCACGGCGCTGGCCCGGCTCGAAATGGAGACCATCGATCCGACGGGTGTCGAGTCATGGACGTCGGGCATGGTCATCGCCGCTCGCGAGGAGCCCGATGCCTGGCGCGGTCGACCTGCGCTCCTGCGCGGACGGCTCGAACAGACCTCGGTGCTCGACCCGCCCTGGGACGGCTGCGTCGAATGGTTCGTGCAGTGCCCCGACGGGGAAGTCGTCGCGATCTACCTGCCACGCGAGGAGGATCTGGAGATCGGCGCTCAGGTCGAGGTGATCGCACGGCACTACAAGCGGATCTCGGCGCAGGCCCGTGACGGCACCGAGCGGACCTGGTCCGCCTTCGTCGGACGGTCGATTCCGGTCGCATCCACCTTCCCGTCCCGCCCGATCCTGATGGCCCTCGTCGTCGGGATGCTCCTCGCCTGGTTCATGCTGCGCCTCCTGTCGAGGCGGTTCGAGGCGCGGACCCCCGCCAAGGAGCCTCCCGTCGAGGTTCCGGGCCCGTCGACCGACGGGGTCCTCCCGACCGATCCGGTCTCCGCACTCGACGAATTGGCTCGACGGCACGATGATCCCATCAGGAAGGCCGACCAATGACCGTACTCAACGTCCCCCTCGGTGATCAGTCCTACGACGTGCTCGTGGAGTCCGGCGCCCTTGCGCGGTGCGGGACGATCCTGCGCGACGCCCTCGGTGACGCCTCCGGCAGGCGGATCCTCCTCGTCGCCGACCACGCGGTCGCGGAAACCCATGCCGAGCAGGTCGCCGGCGCCCTTGAAGGCGCAGGTTTTTCCGTGGCCTTCGCCACGATCGAGGCCCTCGAATCGAACAAGACCCTCGACGTGCACCAGGCCCTCCTCGAGGCGGCTGCCCGGGAACGGATCGATCGATCCGGTGCGGTGGTCGCGGTCGGCGGCGGCATCATCGGGGACCTCGCTGGGTTCGTCGCCGCCAGCTGGTTGCGGGGGATCCCCGTCCTTCAGGTGCCGACCACGTTGCTGGCGATGGTGGACGCCTCGATCGGCGGGAAGACCGGCGTGAACCTGCCGCTTCCCGACGGCGCGCTCGGTAAGAACCTCGTCGGCGCCTTCTGGCAACCGGTCGGGGTGGTCTCCGATCCCGAGGTGCTCCGATCACTGCCCGCTCGCGAACGCTCCTGCGGACTCGCGGAGTGCGTCAAGCATGCGCTCATCGCCGACTGGTCCCTGCTCGAGGCGCTGCGCGAACAGGCTCCCGGGATCCTCGATGGGGACGTGGCCGCCTGTGGCTCGCTGGTCGCTCGTTCCGCGGCGATCAAGGTGAACGTCGTCGGTGCGGACGTTCGTGAGGAACGTGGTGCCGGTGCAGGCGTTGCACGTGCCTTCCTGAACCTCGGGCACACCTTCGCCCACGCGATCGAGCCGCTTCCCGAGCTGGGACTGAAGCATGGCGAGGCGGTCGCGATCGGCCTGGTCGCGGCGGGGGCCTGTGCTCGTGCGTTGGGAGACTGGAGCCAGGTCGACTGCGACGAGCTCCGGTCCACGCTCGAGGCGTGTGGCCTGCCGGTCTCGGTCAAGGGCCGTGTCGAGGCCGGTCAGCTCATCAAACGGATGGGCTGGGACAAGAAGGTCCGTCGCGGAAACCTGTCGATCGTGGTGCCCACCGGTCGTGGCTCGGTTCGGATGCATGAGGCTCCGGAGCGCGACCTTCTGCTCGAGGGCTGGCGAGCGGTCGGGGTCTCCGGCGACTGAGCAGGTCCGGGCCTTCCTCCAGTTCTGGAGGGTTCAGGGCTGGAATTCCGATAACGGAGCCGGGAGCCGTGCCCACCCTGTGGACGTCGGGTGGCACGCCACTGTGCATGCGGACGATCGCGATAGTCAACCAGAAGGGCGGCTGTGGGAAGACCACCACCGCCATCAACCTGAGTGCCCAGCTCGCACGGGATGGTCATCCCACGCTGCTGGTCGACCTCGATCCCCAGGGGCACTGTGCCGCGGGGCTCGGCGTTCCAGAGGGGTCGATCAAGCGTGGGATCGGTGACCTCATGTCGGCGGATCTCCGCTACGACGTCGGGTTCAAGGATGCCTGCTGGGAGGTTGGCAAGGGACATGACCTGCTGCCGAGCCGGATGCGACTCGCCATGCTCGAACAGGCCGACGGGGGCATCGCCGATCGCCATGATCGGGATCGTCGTCTCGAGCAGGTGCTCGACCTGGTCTCCGATCGATATGCGTTCTGCATCGTCGACTGCTCGCCTTCGATCGGCCTGCTGACCTTCAACGCGCTGCGCGCCGCCGACGAGACCGTGATTCCCGTGGAAACCGGCTACTTCGCACTCAAGGGTGCGCAACGCCAGGTGAAGACGATCGAGAAACTCATGGAGAAGGTCGGGCGACCAGCGGACTTCTTCCTGTTGCCGACCCTGCATCGGCCGGACTCCCCTCGTTCCGAAGGCGTGCTGCGTCGGCTGGAGGAGACGTTCCCGCACCAGCTCGTGACCGTGGCGATCCGCGAGCACGAGGAACTCCGTGAATCGGTCAGCATGGGTCAGGTGATCCAGGCGCATGCGCCCGGCTCCGAGGCGGCGGCGGACTTCGCGGCACTGGCGAAGTGGGTCGTCGACCACGAGACGACCGACGTGACCAGGCTCCGTGCGGAGCGTGCCGCGGACACCACCCTCAAGGCGCAGGCGCGGGCGACCAAGGCACCGTTGTCGGCGGCCTACCCCGAGTCGATGCAGGAGCCCAAGCCACCTTCGATCACCGCGCCACTCACCACCCGGGTGGCGGATGTCCTGAAGCGCGTTCGAACCGGAGTGGGTGGCCATCGCGGCATCGTGGACAGCGAGTCCGAACCCACCGAGCTGCAGGCGGAGAATCGGGACCGATTGCCCGCCCAGACGGTGAAGATGGTCGATTCCGACGATGACCAGCAGGCCTTCGAGTCCGCGAGCGGTCTTCCCGAACGTTATGGCAGCGTGCCGACCCCGTCCGGAGTTCGCTTCCTCCAGCCCGCCGGTGAGGCTGGCCGGATCGCCGTGACCGGTGATTTCTGTGGGTGGAGCCAGGAGGGCCTGCCCCTCGCCCTCGATGATTCGGGCCGTTTCCACGAGCTCGAGGTGGCCTTGAAGCCGGGTCGCTACGAATATCAGTTGATCATCGATGGCGTCCCGGCCCCGGATCCCTATGCTGCACTGCGGGTGACCGGTCCGGATCAGACCGATCGCAGCGTGGTTCAGGTGGTACAGGAACAGGTCAGGCACCCGGAGGGTGCGGGCATGGCAGGGACGGATCCCGATTCATGAACGACACGCCGTACGACGACAGCGACCAGGGCGATGCGATCGATGAGCTCATCGACGCGGTCGTGACCGGTTCGACCCAACCCGCCCTGCAGACGACCGATGTTCCGTTGGAGAACGGCACCGATGCCCGCAACGACGTCGACATCGTCATCCGCGGGAACATGCCGGTCGGTGGATTCATCTGGCCGCCGCAGTACGTGAAGCGCCTCGCGCTTGCCGGTGGCACCTCCGGTCTCATCGAGATGGACGAGGGCACCTGTCACCTGATGCTCTTCTTCCCCGACGAGGACGATGATGCTCGGCTGACCCTGCCCCCCGTCTTCGCGACGATCGACGAGGCGATCGACTGGCTGGCTTCGAACGTTCGTCATCTCGTGGTCATTCCCGGTCCGGAGGAATCGATCACGTCCTACATCGGACTCGAGGAAGACCTGCTGCTCTTCTCCGGAACCGACGATCCGGCCGTCGTCGCCGCGTACAAGATGCTCGCGCACACCATCGACTGCGCGAAGGAGGTCGAGTGTCGGACGCCACGGACCAGCCTGGTGTTCTTCGGCTCGGAGCTCGACAAGGCACGCAATGCGGCCGATCGGATCGAACGGACCGCCAGCCGCTTCATGGATGCGAAGGTCCGCTGGGACGAGTACTCCCTGCAGCGGATCAGCGGCCTCAGGCCGTTCGAGGACCATTCGATCCCGATTCCCGGCGGGTTCTCGACCCGTGAACTCATCGAACAGTTCAGGGAAGCACGCGGGGAGGTCATCGAGGGGCTCACATCCGGCCGTGCGGACCGTTGGCATGCTTCCCGGGAGGCACCCGATGCGACCGTCGATGAGCCTGTCGACGAACCTGCGGTCCTCGGTTCGACCGAGGCTTCCGAGCCTCGCTATCCCACCCACGATTCGCTCGACATCGACATCTCGGCGGAAGCACCTCGCGAGGAGGATGCCCCCGCACTCGAGTCCGCCGGCGATGCGCTCGAACAGGAACTCGACGAGGTCTTCGAGCATGACGAGCGGGTTCGTGCCGAGGAGGCCCGTGCACTCGCCGAGACCGAGCCACCGGAGGTGCCGGATGCACCACCCGGACCATCGAACCACGAACCCATCGACCCACCGGCCCCGATCCGTCCGATCGAAGGCTCGCTCCTCGCGTTGTTCCCCGGCCTGCGCCCCGCACCGGTACCGCTTTCGATCGATGCCCGGGTGGAGGTCGGCCTCGACGAGGCGGGGCGAGTGCACCTCATCGCCCGCGAGGCGCAGCTCCGTGAGCTTCGAACCGCCGAGACCTGGGTCCGACGCAACGAGCAGTTGATCACGCGTGCCATGTCCATACCCGGGTTCTCGTCGAACGGGCTCAGGCTCGACCTGCTGGTCGATGATGCCGCCGCCTGCAGCGACCTGCACGGGAGCGGGCTGATCCTGCATCTCCTGCTTCCCGAGGGAGCGACACCTCGCGTGGTCCCGCTCAACAACGAGCGGACCGCCGGCGGTCACTGACCTTCCATCATTCATTCCAGAATTCAACGTGCGAGGCAGGGCACCCGTTCGAGGAAGCCCAGCCATGCGTCCGTCCTGAACGCCTGTCGTTCCTCGTCGTTCCAGCCGGATGCGACGAGCGCATCATCCAGCGGAGCGAGCTGGTCTGGACCCTCGAGGCCGACCGGCAGCAGGTCGGGGCCGAAGCCACCGTCCATGTCGGAGCCCAGCCCGACCCGGTGGCGCGTGAAGTGACCGGCGAGCCAGTCGATGTGGGCCAGCACGTCCTGGATCGTGGCCCTTCGACCTTCGGCAAGGAACCTGCTGTAGAGATTGACTCCGGCGACGCCGCCGCGCGCGGCGATCTCCCGCGCATGGTCGTCCGTCAGGTGTCGTGTCGCATTGGTGCTGTTCGGGAGCAGGCTCCGTGCATTCGAGTGGGTCGAGGCGATGGGGCCGCGTGCGCATCCGAGCAGGTCCTCGACCGATCGATCCGCAAGGTGGGAGACGTCATGGGCGACACCTGCCTCGTCGAGTGCGGCGACCAGTTCCCGACCTTCGTCGGTCAGTCCGCCCGCCCGGCTGTTGCCACCGGCGTACCTGGACCCATGCGACCACGACATGCCGACCATCGCGATGCCGCGATCCGCCCACCAGCTCGCCTCGTCCGGTGATCGGATGGGATCCGCGCATTCCATCAGCAGGACGATGGCGGGTGGGCCTGCTCCGTTCATCGCCCGCTCGAGGTCGACCGTCGAACGAACGATGACCAGGTGTCCCTCCCGTTCCCATCGTTCGTAGAGTTCAAGCTGCCTGGCGCCCGCCTCATGGGCTCCGTCACGATCATCGTGGTCGCGATACCCGCACGGATGTTCCGGTTCACCGAATCCCGTGAAGATCGTGCCGAAGCAGGTGCGGAGACCACCCCGAGCCAGCGTCTCCCAGCTCACGCAACCGAGTTTCGGATCGAGAACCCGATCCAGTGACGGGGCATCCTCGGTTCTGTCCAGGGCGATGTAGGCGA
>JAKVBQ010000018.1 GCA_022447205.1 Phycisphaerales bacterium | reverse complement strand
TGCCCAGGGCGCGCTTCCAGACATCGGGGCGCTGGCTGAAGGTCATCACGAATGCATCGGTACCTTCGGTACCGGTGAAACCGCTGAGCCCTCGTGAACCATAGATCAACTGGAGGGCGATCCGCTGGATCGCCGATCCTGCAAACCCACCTTGGGGCGCGTCTCCCGTCGGAGGGAGTACCGTTTCCTGAAGTCGGAAGGCATCCGCGACTCCGCCTGTCCGCAAGGGCTTGTCGGTGACCCATTCCGGCTGGTAACGGATCCCACCACGATCGCCCTCGAGTGACATCAGGAACGTGCGAAAGGCCTCCTTCACCGCCTCAGGGTCATCCGCAGAGACCACGAGGGCGGAGTCGTTGAGCAGGCCTCCCAGGGCGATGCCCAATCGACTGGGATAGGCGGCCAACTGGAGCTGCTTGAGTCCGAGGCGACCTTCCCGGATCCCCTCCGGGAGCACATCCAGGGGCATGCTGGCAAGGCCCATGAGATTCCGGAAGGCTGCGTGACCCCCGAGACCGGCGAAATCGATGGACATCGCGAAGTAGTAGGGGTTGTCGGGAAGCCTTCCGAGCATCGGCCCATCGCCCTCACCGCCCTCCATGAAACCCGCCATCGTGCTGCCGGGCATCCACTCCATGAAACTTCGGATGGAAAGTCCGAGGGGATCGAAGTCGAAGAGGAGGAGTCCATAGAGGAGATCCGCGGTCATCCCCCCGATCGCGGCGGGATCTCCGATGGGGACCCCCATCGGAGCGCGATCCGCAAGTGACCCCATCAAGCCCTCGAATGCATCCCTTCTGGACCAGACCATGAGATCGGTTCGTTCGAGATGGACGCCAGCCGCTGGATCGACCTCCTCATTGAAGATCGCCGCCATCCCGGTGTCCGATCGATGGGAACGGGCCAGGGCTTCCGAGGTGGTGATCAGCACGTGCTTCTCGAGCAGGCGGAAGTACGAACGCTCCTCCCCCGCCATCACCTGGAGGCCTGGTTCGAGTTCGGTCGCACCGGCGAAGTTCGATCGAACGAACGCGGCAGGATCATTCGTGGGAGCGAGGTACACGGGAACAGGCTCACCGAGTTCATCGACTTCACCGGCAAGGTACATGACGGCAAAGCCGAGTTCGTCGAGGCCGGAACCGATGCCGAGCTGAGCCTTGAACATCTCGATCGGTCGACCGGCAAGCACCGTCGAGGGTCGCCCCATGGCATCGATCAACTGTCCGAGATCATCATTGGCACGCCGAAGATCCGGAACGACCGCGATGACTTCGGCGGTCTCTGGAACCAGATCGAGTGCCTGGTCGAGCCGCTCGTCCACGGAGCAGCCGACGGGCGAGGACAGGACGGATGTTGCGAGAAGAAGCGTGATCATCATGGACTCCTGATGCTGCAGGAAGGTCGAGTCGGGGGATCGATACTCTACCTGCCCCCCTGCAGGAGCGGGAACATGATGCAGCGGGAAGGATCAGTCGGTTTCAGGGGCGCTCTTGACGTCGTCTTCCTCACCCTCGGGACGGGGGGTGCTCGCCAGGGCCTTCTCGACGGCGGCCCGGAACCTTGGATCATCGGGCGCGACGTTCGACGGGAAGAATGAGACCACCTTGCCGTCACGGCCGACGACGTACTTGCAGAAGTTCCAACCAGGAAGCTTTCCGGACTGGGTTCCGAGCAGTGCGAAGACGTCGCTCTGCTTCGGACCCGCCTTGACGTCAACCTTCTCGAAGAGAGGGAAGGTCACGCCGTACCGCGACGTGCAGAAGGACTTGATCTCGGCAGGGGTTCCCGGCTCCTGGCTACCGAACTGGTTGCAGGGAAAACCGAGGACGACCACCCCCTGATCCTTCATCGAATCATGCAATGCCTGCAGCTTCGCGTACTGCGGCGTGTATCCGCAACGACTCGCGACATTGACGACGACTCCGACCTTGCCAGTCCATGCACTCAAGGGCCTGGCTGCACCATCGATGTCCTTCACCTCCAGTGACCAGAGGCTCGCGTCGGACCAGCGTTCAAGATCCTCCGGTGAACGAGGGGCATCCTGGGCGCAACCAAGTCCGGTCGCTGCCATGATGAGTCCGACAGGGAGAAACCGAAGGAGTCGGTGGGTCATATGACTTCTTTCCAATCGATCAGGCGGTCTTCTTGCCGGAATCAGCCGTTTCCGGCGCAAGGGACTGGCGGATGCGGACCAGATTGTCTCGCAGGTACTTCATCGATTCGGTCCGATCCATCGGATTGGCCCGGATCGACTCGAGCACGAGATCGGAGAGCGGCCCCGGACAACCGGGAAGCGCGCCCGGCTGGGCGAAGCTCTCGGTGTCGACCTTCTGTCCGGTCAGCATGAAGTACATGGTGGCCCCCCAGTTGAAGACGTCCGTGAGATAGGTGATGGGCTTTCGCTTCACCTGCTCGGGGGCGATGAAGCCGGGGGTTCCCTGGACGCGTTCCTTCTCGGTGTTGAGCGCACACGCCTGACCGAGATCGATGATCAGGGGCTCTTCGCTCCGGCTGTCCATCAGAACGTTGATCGGCTTCATGTCGGCATGGGCGAAGCCGACCATGTGCATGTGATTGAGTGCATCCGCGCAGGCGATGAAGACCTCGAGCAGTCGATCGAGGTTTGGATTGGTCGCCTTCTGCCATTCGACCAGGTCGACGCCGTCGACGAACTGCATCAGCAGGGCGACATCCTTCGGCTTCCTCTTCGACGGCTTGTACTTCAAGCCGTAGGAGGCTCGGATGTTCGGGTGCTTGAACTTGGAGGCGATGGCATGCTCGCTCTCGAGCTGTTCCACCCAACGGTGATCCTTCTCGTCCTCGATCTCGACGTACTTGAGCAACTTGATCTCGTGCGTCTTGGGATCGTGGACCGCCCAGCACTTGCTTCGAGCACCTTCGCCGACCATGTGCATGGGGTTGACCCCAAACAGCTTGCGCAACTTGTTCTTGTCTTCAGCCATGGTGCCTTGGTGGTCTGTCCAAAGTGAGCCGTATTCTGCCCTGAATGCCTTGCTCCGTGTGCAACGAAGCCTGTCAGATCCCCGCCCCATGGAAGCAAGCGGAACGGGAAACCGTCGACTGTTCTCGAACACGGAGATGTGTCTGGGTGGTCCGAGCCAGTGAGCTTGAAAGCGTAACCTCCTGCTGCATTTGGTTCAACGAACCCAAGGAGTATGCCCCACGAATGCGAAGGGACCCATCTCACCCGTCAGGAGGCACCCGAAATCCAGCCGGTACGATTCGTTCAATCCGCACAGATCCACACGCAAGTCACCCCCATGGCGAACCTGACGATGCGCAGAGCTCGCCTTGAGGCGCAAGTGCTTTTTTAACAACTGCTTATGAGTTCCTGCCACCAGGTCTACTCGACGGTCACGCTCTTGGCGAGATTCCGGGGCTTGTCGACATCCTTGCCCCGCATCAGGGCAGCGTGATAGGCGAGGAGCTGGAGCGGGACCACGGTGACCAGTGGCTGAAGGGGCTCGGGGACGTCGGGAACCCAGAAGACCTCCTCGCACAGCGAGCGGATCGTCTCGTCGCCTTCGGTGGCGACCGCGATGACATGGCCGCCGCGGCTGCGCACCTCCTCGATGTTGGAGAGCACCTTCTCGTACTGGCTGTTTCGGGTCGCCACCACGACGACGGGCATGCCCTCATCGATGAGAGCGATCGGGCCGTGCTTCATCTCGGCTGCCGGCATGCCCTCCGCATGGATGTAGCTGATCTCCTTCAGCTTCAGGGCACCCTCGAGGGCGACGGGGTAGTTGAGCCCGCGACCGAGGAAGAGCCAGTTGTCCCTGTTCACGTAGCGGGCGGTCGCCGTCTTGATCTGGTCGGACTGCGCGATGACGGATTCCACCTGGTCGGGGACCCGATCCATCGCGGTGAGCAGGTTGTGCAGATCCTCCTGCGAGAGGAACCGGCGACGACCGATGAACGCGGCAAGCATCGTGGTGACCAGCAGCTGTCCGATGAACGCCTTGGTCGAAGCCACGCCGATCTCAGGACCGACCCGGAGGTAGATGCCGGCATCCGTCTCTCGAGAGATCGTGGAACCGACGACATTCACGAGCCCGAGCGTGAGGGCACCCTTCTGCTTCGCCTCCTCGATCGCCGCAAGGGTGTCCGCGGTCTCCCCGGACTGGCTGATCGCGATGACCACCGTGCCCGGTTCGACGATCGGGTTTCGATAGCGAAACTCGCTGGCGAACTCGACTTCGGCGGGGATCTTCGCAAGATTCTCGACGAGGTATTCACCGACCATGCCTGCATGCAGTGCCGTTCCCTGGCCGACGAAGACGATCCGCTTCGCTGTTGCGAGATGACGCGCATGTTCGGTGATTCCGCCCAGGACGACGCTTCCACCGCGAAGATCGAGACGACCCTGAAGCGACCGGCGCAGGGCGGTCGGCTGCTCGTGGATCTCCTTGAGCATGTAGTGTTCGAATTCGCCCAGCTCGATCTGACCGAGATCCAGCTCGAGCTCGCGGATCTGGGGCGTGATCTCGATGTTGTCGATCGTGGACGTCCGGAAGGAGTCCCGGGTGAGTTTCGCGACCGAGTAGTCGTCGAGCGTGAAGGCCTGCTTGGTATGGGCGACGATCGCACTGGGGTCGCTTGCCACCACGTATTCGTTCGAGCCGACCCCGATCATCAGGGGCGAGCCCTTTCGACCGACCACCATGACATCCGGTTCCTTCGCACAGACGACGGCGATCGCATAGGCACCGGTGACCTCGCGGAGGGCCGCCTGGACCGCGCGCTCGAGATCGCCGTCGTAGAGCTCGCCGATCAGGTGGGCGAGGACTTCGGTGTCGGTCTCGGAAGCGAAGACATGACCCTTCTCCTCGAGCCACTTCTTCAGCGTGAGGTAGTTCTCGATGATTCCGTTGTGGACAACCGCGATCGAGTGCCCTCGACCGAGGTCGTCGCGATGCGGGTGGGCGTTCTCGACGGTGACGCCACCATGAGTCGCCCAACGGGTGTGGGCGATGCCCATGGAACCCGAGAACGTGGCGGTCTCCCTGCCCAGCTGTTCCTCGAGGCCCCGGACACGACCGACCGAACGCGAGATGTCCAGGGTGTCATCCCCCACCACGGCGAGCCCGGCGGAGTCGTAACCACGATATTCCAGACGCTTCAATCCCTCGATGAGGATCGGTGAAGCTTCACGTGAACCGATGTAGGCGATGATTCCACACATGCGGTGGATCCCTTTCTGATGGATCTGCTGGGTCGCTGTCCAAGGGACAGTATCGGCCTCATGCGCCCCCGTCTCGACTGGTTCACGGTATTCCATGCCGAACAACGGAGGTTCATGTCGGCTAGACTCGCCTCCATGGAGGATCTCTGGGCACCTCAGAGGGCACGACGCAGGGTCGCAGTGGAGCCACTGGCGGCAAGGATGCGCCCTCGATCGATCGAGGATTTCGAGGGCCAGGAGCGCCTTCTGGGGCCTGGCTGTCTCCTGAGGCGGATGATCGAGGGGGGCACGATCGGGTCCCTGATCATCCACGGGCCGCCCGGCACCGGGAAAACGACCCTCTCGTTCCTCATCGGTGAGGCCTGCGATGCGGCACTGGTCCGGGAAAATGCCGCGGCCCTGGGTGTTGCAAGGGTCCGTGAGATCATCGCCCTGGCCGGAAAGCGGATCGAGGAAAGCGAACGGCGAACGGTCCTCCTGCTGGATGAGATCCACAGGTTCAATCGATCGCAGCAGGACGTCCTCCTGGAAGCGGTGGAAGAGGGCACCCTGCTCCTGGTTGGAACGACCACGGAGAATCCTTCATTCACCCTGAACGGCGCACTGGTCAGCCGGTCGACCGTGGTCCAGCTCGAACCACTCGACAGCGGGGCGATCGAACGCATCCTGAAGAAGGCCGTGCTCGAGGATCGAGGACTGGGCGATCTCGCCCTGCATGTGACGGATGAGGCGATCGAACGGCTGGCTGTCCTCTGTGATGGCGATGCCAGACGTGCCCTGACCGCCCTCGAAGTCGCTGCGCGCAGCCTGGATCCGGCGCCAAGAATCGAAGGGGCGGACGAGGTTCGGGTCGACATCGAGGTCGCGGAAGCATCGATCCAGCGCACACTGGCCGTGTACGACGCTTCGGGCGACCGTCACTACGACATTGCAAGCGTCTTCATCAAGGCGATGCGGGGGTCGGACTGTGATGCGACGGTGTACTGGCTCGCTCGGATGCTGGATGCCGGAGAGGACCCGACGTTCATCGCACGCCGGATAGCGATCCTCGCCAGCGAGGACATCGGTCTCGCGGATCCGAACGCGCTCGCGGTTGCCACCAACGCCTGGCTGCTGACGGAACGAATCGGCATGCCCGAATGTCAGCTGACCCTCGCCCATGCCGCCCTGTACATGGCGCGGGCACCCAAATCCGATTCGACGACCAGCGCGATCGGCAGGGCCCTGGCGCATGTTCGAACGGAAGGCAGCCTGCAAGTCCCACCCCACCTCAGGGATCGAGCCAACCGATCCGACGGACCTGACGGCGAAACCTACAGGTCGCCGCATCAGTTCCCTCCCGGTGAAGCGACCTCCGACTACCTGGGATCGTCGATCTCGTTCTTCAGACCGACCCTGAACGACCTCGAGGGGAAGGGCGAAGGCGAATGAGCGCACCGGAACGGAAGGCCGATCTCCGAAGGCAAGCGCTGGCACGACTCCGCTCGATGGCTCCGGAGGAGCGGAGCCGGGCCTCCAAAGCACTCGCCGACCGACTGCTCGAACGCCCGGAGGTTGCCGCGGCGGGATGCATCCTGGGCTTCGCCCCACTGAACTCGGAACCAGGTCTGGAGGATGCGCTGGAAACGCTCCGAGCGGATGGCCGGAGGGTGCTCCTTCCACGAGCAGGAGCGGAGCCCGGAGTCCTTGAAGCCGTGGAACTGGTTCAGCCGATCAATTCACTGGAGCCGGATGCCCTTGGGGTCCGGACCCCGAGCACCGGTGAGCCGGTGCCCTCAGGTGCCATCGAACTGGTTCTGGTCCCGGGGCTGATGTTCGATACTTGGGGACAACGCCTTGGACGGGGCGGGGGATACTACGATCGGCTCCTGGAACGGCTCCCTGCCGCACGCCTCATCGGAACCTGCTTCGAGGCCTCCATGTGCGAACGGGTCCCGGTCGAACCCCATGACCATCGGGTCGATCTGGTCGTCACTGATGAACGGACGATCGACTGCGTGAGTCAGAGACCTTCGAAGTCGTAGGCACTCGACTTCACGGCAATTCACCTTTCCTTGGTCGCCTCGGAGGACCGCACATGGCACTCGCCAGTCAATCAGGAAGTCCCGTCAGCCGACGCAACATGTATCGCCGAAGAAGGCGACGTCCGGGCAGGTTCATCGCGTTCCTGGTGATCGTGACGATCCTGGGGGGCACCTGGTACATGTGGTCCGGACCGGAAGACACGATGGCGACGACCTCGGATCCGGGATCGACGACCGATCTCACCCTTGATCTCGAACCGACCGGCAACACGGATCCGAACGATGGACGAGGTTCGACGTTCGAGAGCGGCCGAATCGGAGGATCAGCGAACACGGGCAGCAGCACGGCGAACACCGAGCTGGCCGACGGCTCGTTCATCACCAGCGAACCCGAAGGCAACACGCCCACCGAGGCGAGCACCACCGCTCCCACCCCGGGATCCGGGACCACGACATCTGCGGGTGAGCCGGACCCGATGGCTCCTGTCGAGACGACGAATGCAGCCTCTGAACAGCTGCTCGGCGCCCTGACCATGGTCGAAACCGATCCGATGGAGGCGAGAAGGCAGCTGAGCGACCTGGTGATGGAGGGCATGCTCGGCTCGAATGACCGGGCGGCGGCCCGCGCCGCGCTGACCCGGCTGGGTGCCGACCTCTTCTACACACCGAACATGATGCCGGGAGATCCCTTCGTCCGCCGATACCTGATTCAGGGCGGGGATTCCCTCGACAGGATCGCAAGGCAGTCGGATGTCCACGTCGAATGGGGCATGATCCAGGACATCAATATGATCCGTGATCCTGCCCGAATCAGGCTCGGCCAGGCGCTGAAGCTCCCGGTGGGCGTGTTCCACGCCCACGTGAGCAAGTCGGACTTCACGCTCGACCTGTACCTGTCCAACGGAGAGGACGAGGTCATCATCGCGAGCTATCCCGTTGGACTGGGTGCGCTCAACGGAACACCGACCGGACGGTTCAAGGTGCGAAGCAACTCCAAGCTCAAGAACCCGCAGTGGAAGAACCCACGAACCGGCGAGTTCTTCCTCCCCGACGACCCCAGCAATCCGATCGGCGAACGCTGGATCGGCCTGCAGGGAATCGACCCCTCGAACGAGGGCCTCCTCGGCTACGGCATCCACGGCACGGTGGAACCGGACTCGATCGGGGCCAATCAGTCGATGGGATGCATCAGGCTCCTCGGACCGGACGTCGAACGGGTCTACGACGCGTTGACGACCGAGGGAAGCATGATCACCATCAGCCCGTAAACCACTGTCGTTTCATTTATTGAGACACTTTCAAATCATTATCGACCGATGTTCTCACGAACATCGGCCTCATGACATCATCATTCGTTGTTGATGCGAGGTTCTCCTGTAGCATGGCAGCGTCCCGAATAACCCTCACAACCACAGATACGGATACAGAAAGAGGAGCACTTGAAGATGACGAACTCCTTCATCGCCCTGGCTGCTGCAGGCTCGATGGCGGTTTCCGGCCTCGTCGCCGGTACCGCATACGCTGCCCCGCAGATCACCGAAGCCGATGGTCACAGGTCGACCCTGCCTGACCGACCGGTCAAGAAGCCCGCCTCGATGATGCCTCTTGCGCATCAGGTCGGCGTCGATTTCATTCCCGCTCCGATGTTCGTGCTGGGCCCGATCGACATCTTCCCCCTGATGGTCGAGGATGACGACGCGCTCGCCGAAGGCGAACCCCTTCGCTACGGCGTCCCCCGCGAACTCGACATCCGCGAAGCCGATGGCCAGTGGGTCGACATCCCCGGCGGCCAGATCTGGCGAATCGAGGTCCTGAGTTCCGGCGCGGAGAACACCCGCCTTCATCTCGAGGACATGAGCCTCCCCCGCGGAACCGAAGTCCGCATGTACTCCCCGATCGAGCCCGACAGGGTCGCCGGCCCCTTCACGGGGACCGGACCTGCCGGTGACGGAAACGCCTGGTCGAAGACCCGCCCCGGAGAGAGCGTGGTCGTCGAGTACTTCGTTCCCACCAACATGGCGAACAAGAGCGAACTTCCCTTCGTGATCAGCGAAGTCACGCACGGCTATCGCCCGATCCTGAAGGACGGCCTTGCCGGTGGTGCCGGCGGCTGCAACCTGACGCCTTCCTGCTATCCCGAATGGAACGACATCGGTGACGCGACCGCACTCGTGCTCTTCAGCGGCGGGTACGTCTGCTCCGGCCAGCTGATCGCGACCGCGGCACAGGACGAGACCCCCTACTACATCACCGCGAACCACTGCATCAGCAGCCAGGGTGCGGCAAGCGGTGCGGAGTTCGTGTTCCGATACGAACGACCCACCTGCAATGGAAGCGTCTCCAATGGTGTCAGCACGTCCGGCTCCACGCTGGTCGACACCTGGGCGGCCTCCGACAACACCCTGCTCCGGATCAACGGCGCACTGCCTTCCGGTGTCTTCTGGGTCGGTTGGACGACCGATTCACCCCCCACCGGCACCAGCGCAACCTGCCTGCACCACCCCGCAGGCGACTACATGCGCATCAGCTTCGGCAACACCAACTCCAACGGCGTCTGCGGCTCCAGTGCGAACTGGGTCGGCATGGGCTGGAACCAGGGCACCACCGAAGGTGGCTCCTCGGGTTCGGGCATCTACCGTGACAGCGACCAGCGCCTCTTCGGTGTGCTCACCTGCGGTGCGGCCTCCTGCTCCAACCAGAGCGGGCTGGACGGCTACGGTCGCTTCGAGCGCGCCTACACCAACGGCTTCGACCAGTACCTGGGCGAAGGTTCCGGTGACGACGGCTACGAGAACAACGACACCTGCGCCCAGGCGAGCTACATGGGCAACGGCACCTACTCCAACCTGGTCGTTCGTTCGACCGACGAGGACTGGTATCGCATCGTTGTCGAGGACGGTTACGACCTGAGCATCGAGCTCGACTTCGTGAATGCGAACGGCGACATCGATGCGAACCTCTACGACGCCTGCGGTGGCTCGATCATCGCAACCGGCGACTCGAACAACAACGACGAGAGCATCTCGTGGACCAACAACACCGGTGGTAACACCACCGTGTACCTCAACGTCTTCATGTACTCCGACACGGAGAACAACTACAACATGACCGTTGACGGCGGCGAAGGCGGCGGATGCCCCGCCGGCTTCACCCCGGACTGCCAGGGAACCTGCTTCCCGGACGGTGTCTACACCGACTGGCAGGGCGACACGTTCTGCGACGACGGTTCCTACATCCCGGCCGACTACTGTGACTACCCCAGCTACGACTGCAACGAATGCCCGCCTGGCGTCGCCATCTACCTGAACTGTGACCAGTTCGACTGCGACGGCGGCGACTGCACCGGCTGCGACGGTGGCGGCGGTGGCGGTGGCGGCGGCGGCGGCGGCGACTGCGATGGCGCAACCGTCATCGGCCTCGGCGACACCCCGTTCGACACCACCGGTTCGAGCACGTCGGTCGACCTGACCGGCTACTGCGACCCGGGCACGTTCGGTGACGACCTCATCTACAACTCGGTCTTCTTCGAGTTCACGCCGGATGAGAGCGGGACCATCACCGTCTCGACCTGCAACCAGGCCACGTTCGACACCCGTCTTTCGGTCCACGCAGGTGACTGCGATCCCTCCTCCGTCATCACCTGTCTTGATGACACCGATGGCTGC
The DNA here is from genome assembly GCA_022447205.1 of Phycisphaerales bacterium. Lineage (GTDB taxonomy): Bacteria > Planctomycetota > Phycisphaerae > Phycisphaerales > SM1A02 > JAKVBQ01. The sequence goes on along the minus strand of JAKVBQ010000018.1, from coordinate 46,396 downwards.
GACGGATTCACGACCGAGCTCAGCTACGACGCCACGGGCGGCAACACCTACTTCATCGTCGTCGGTGGCTACTCCGCAGGCGATGCAGGTACCGGCACCCTCACCCTGTCGACCGATGGCGGCGGCGGCGGTGGCGGCGGCGGTGGCGGTGACGACTGCCCGGACGGCTGGGCTGCCGACTGCCAGGGAACCTGCTTCCCGCAGTACGTCTTCGATGCATGGCTCGGTGACACCTTCTGTGACGACGGCTCGTACATCCCCGCCGACTACGGCTGTGATGAATGCCCGCCCGGTGTCGCGATGTTCCTGAACTGCGACGAATACGGCTGCGACAACGGCGACTGCACCGACTGTGACGGTGGCGGTGGCGGCGGTGGCGGCGGCGAATGCGACCCGACCACGGTCGTGGTCGGCGACAACAGCGTCGACACCACGGATGCCGTCGGAGTCACCCTCGACCTCACCGGCTACTGTGATCCGGGCGAGTTCGGAACCGACGCGTTCCTCAACACCGCGTTCTACGCCTTCACCGCACCTGCAAGCGGGCCGTACGTCGTGACGACCTGCAACCAGGCGGCATGGGACACGCGTCTCAGCGTGCACACCGATGACTGCTCCCCCGAGAACGTCATCGTCTGCCTTGACGACACGGATGGATGCGAGAACTACACCACCACCATCGAGTTCTCGGCGAGTGCCGGACAGCTCTATGTCATCGCCCTTGGTGGCTACGGCGCAGCCGACTACGGTGTCGCCACGCTCACCATCGAAGGTGACAATGGCGGCGGTTCGCAGGAAGGCGCCTGCTGCCTCGGCTTCGAATGCAGCCTGCAGACGGGTCCGGCCTGTGCGGATCTCGGAGGCACCTTCCTCGGGAACGGGACCTCCTGTTCCGACAGCTCCTGCTCCGGTCAGACCGGTGCATGCTGCCTCAACAACGGATGCAGCACCCTGAGCGAAGCCGACTGCGCGGACGCAGGCGGCGAGTTCATCGGAGGAGCCTGTGGCGAGGACACCTGCGGCAGCACCTGCCTGGGTGACCTGAACGGCGACTCGATCGTCGACGGTTCAGACCTCACCATTCTCCTTGGAGACTGGGACGGACCTGGTGGCGACGTCAATGGAGACGGCACCACCGATGGTTCGGACCTCACCGTCCTCCTCGGCTACTGGGGCGACTGCTGACCCCACGAGGCATTGCTTGACCTCTTTCACAGGCGCCCGCTTCGGCGGGCGCCTGTTTTCATTCCGGACAGGTCCGAGCCGATTCCACGGATTGGATGACATCGGCGGGGCTGTGCTGCCGGGAGCAGGCCGACCCTGAAGACGTCACAAGGCCCCGAATCGAGGCGAATTCAGGGAGAGAACGCCAGGAACACCCCACGAAGACGAGGAAAATGAGAAAATAAGCATTCGTTTATGTTTTAGCCGAACCTGTTGTGGGGTACTTTCGAAGGTGTAGATGATGGGCACCCTGTCGCCCATTGTCACCACCTCACGAAAGCCGGTCCCGAACCCCACCACGACGGTACCGGCGGACATAGCCGAACGCTTCCTGACTAAGGATTGATATCGATGCTTTCCCTGACCACGACACTCACCGGACTTGCGCTCGTCTCCTTGAACCTGACCTCGATCGATGGCCATGAAACCTCGCCCCTGGACGGACCAGTGGTCTTCGAGGCTGAAGGCTATGCCGCGCCAGAGCGGGATCGTGCGGAGAAGCCCCTCGGCCTCAGGATGCCGATCGCGCATCGCCTCGGGTTCGACTTCATCCCCACGCCGAGGATCAACCTTCCCGCCATCGACCACGTGGATCTGATCGTCGAAGGTGACTTCCTGCTCCAGCAGGGCGAGCCCCTTCGGTTCGCAGTCCCGCGGCCCCTCGATATCTCGGAGGCAGACGGACAGTGGATCGACGTCCCCGGCGGGCGCATCTGGCAGATCGAGATCCATGCAATCGATGCGGAGAACACCAGCGTCATCCTTCAGAATGTCGACATGCCCGAGGGTGCGGAGCTGAGAACCTACGCATCCGGCATGCCGGAAACGGTCAAGGGTCCCTTCACGGATGACGGCCCGATGGATGACGGTCGGATCCAGTCGATGACGGAACCGGTCACCGGCGTGGTGATCGAGTACTTCGAACCGGACACGGCATTCGGTGCCGGCCTTCCGTTCGACTTCACCGACTTCATGCACGGTTACCTGCCGATCTTCAAGGACGGTCTTGCCGGTGGTTCGGGCGCATGCCACAACCATGCAACCTGCGACTCCTCATGGAACGACGTCGGGAACGCGACCGCCCTCATCCTGTTCGGCGGCTACGTCTGCTCCGGCCAGCTGATCGCCACCACGGCACAGGACCAGGAGCCGTACTTCATCACGGCATACCACTGCATCTCGACACAGAGCGAGGCCTCCAGCACCCAGTTCGTCTTCCGCTACGAGCGCCAGAACTGCACCGGTTCCTATTCCAATGGTGCATCGACCAGCGGATCCACCTTGACCGCCACGTATGGAAGCGCGGACAGCACCCTCCTGAGGATCAACGGTTCCGTTCCCGGTGGCACGTACTGGGTGGGTTGGACCACCGACACCCCGTCCACCAACCTCGATGTCACCTGCCTCCATCACCCCGGAGGCGACTACATGCGGATCAGCTACGGCGACGTGAACTCGAACCCGGTGTGCGGTTCATCGACCAACTGGTTCGGTGTTCGCTGGAACGACGGCGTCACCGAAGGCGGCTCCTCTGGATCCGGTGCCTACCGCGACAGCGACCAGAAGCTGATGGGCGTCCTGACCTGTGGCGCTTCCTCCTGCTCGAACACGAACGGCCTTGACGGCTACGGTCGTTTCGCACGTGCCTACTCGGTCGGCAACTTCGACGACTACCTCAACAACGGCACCCCTGACGACGATCTCTACGAGGACAACGACTCCTGTTCCGAGGCGAGCTACCTGACGTCACAGACCTCGCTGCCCGATCTCATCGTGAAGGCGGATGACGAGGATTGGTACCGTCTGAACCTGCCCGCCGGACAGACCGTGACCTTCGATCTCGACTTCGCACATGCCAACGGTGACATCGACGCCCAGCTCTTCATGGTCTCCTGCTCCGGCGACCTGGTGGACGAGGGTGTCACGAACACCAATGACGAGCGTGTCTCGGCCTCGAACTACGAAAGCACGATCCGACGCGTGTACCTCAGGGTCTTCCTCGACAGCGGATCCACGAACAGCTACGACATGGACATCAGCTTCACGGACAACCCCGATCCCACCGGAGCCTGCTGCGCAAACAGCTTCTGCAGCGAAGTGACGCAGTCAGACTGCGCGGCGGTCAGCGGAACCTGGGAAGGGCCGAACAGCACCTGTGCGGACGATCCCTGCACTGAACCGACCGGTGCCTGCTGCATCGCCGGGAAGTGCTATCAGCTCGCTTCGGACCTCTGCAAGCTCGCCGGCGGCACCTTCGCCGGTGAGAGCGTCCCGTGTGCTGCGGACACCTGCGGGACCCCCTGCATCGCCGACACCAATGACGACGGCGTCGTCGATGGTTCCGACCTTGCCTGGGTCCTCGGCAACTGGGGCCAGGCCGCAGGTGACATCAATGACGACGGTACCACCAACGGCGAGGATCTCTCCATCGTCCTCGGGTACTGGGGCGATTGCTGATCCGACCACACCCTCACGACATGAAGAAGGGGCACCCGATTTCGGGTGCCCCTTTCACATGACCGATTCCCTCGAAGCTTGTTCGAATCCCGGAGGAATCGAACACCTGAAGCGGAACTGGCTCCCTAGAATGCCCGGATGGTCATTCGAAACGAACCAACCAGACCGGCAACCATCGGCATCACCATGGGTGATCCCCTGGGGATCGGCCCGGAGGTCCTCGTCAAGTCCCTTGCCAGGATGGAGCCCTCGGGTGGCGTGAACTTCGTGATCTACGGGTGCAACGAAACCCTGACCCTGACCGCAGATCGACTTGAAGAGCGCCCGTCATGGTCGAGGATTCCCCATGACTCCACACGACTCGAACGCCCGATCAAGGACGAGGTGATCGTGCGTGACTATGAACTCCCCGAGAGTCTGCGATCCTGTGAAACGGGTCCAACCCAGGCCGGTGGTCAGCTCTCGAAGCTGTTCGTTGAAAATGCGATCGATGACGCGATGCGTGAAGAGGACGACCCGCGCCACATCGATGCCCTGGTGACCGGTCCGATCAGCAAGACGGCATGGTCTCTCGCCGGCAGTCGTTTCCCCGGCCACACCGAGTTGATCGCGCATCGAACCCGAAGCAAGCGCCACTCGATGCTCTTCCACACCGACAAGCTCGTGGTCGGACTCGCGACGGCACACGTCCCCCTGATGGAGCTCAGGAACCTCCTCACGATCGGCCGGGTCTTTGAACCGATCGATCTCGGCGCTGCATTCTGCCGGGACCTGGGCATCGAAGACCCACGAGTGGCGGTCTGTGGCCTGAACCCGCATGCCGGTGAGGACGGACTCCTCGGAGACGAGGATCAGCGCATCATCGTGCCGGCGATCGAGATGGCCCGCAACGCCGGCGTCGATGCCCACGGCCCGTTTCCCGCCGACACCATCTTCATCGAGGCGGCGAAAGGCAGATGGGATCTCGTCGTGGCGATGTACCACGACCAGGGCCTGATCCCCGCCAAGCTGCTCGGCAACCGGAGCTCCGTGAACGTGACGGCGGGCACGCCATTGCTGAGAACGAGTCCGGACCATGGCACTGCCTACGACATCGCAACGCAAGGCAAGGCGGTTCCGGACTCGATGATGGCCGCGATCAAACTCGCCATCAGACTGAGTCGTCAACGCCTGGCCACTGCCCAGAGCAGATGAAAGGTGACACGGCCGCTCATGCGACCGTGCACCCACACCACCCACACCAGGGTTGATCACCGGGAAGACGATTCCGTCGGCGGTTCAGGTGGACCGATCCTGACATTGTCGAAACGGATGATGCCATTGGCGCTTTCCGCCCCGCCCAGAAGCACCCGGATCCGAAGCGGCCCTTCCTGAGGACTCAGGGGAACGACCAATCGCACCCAGCCACGACTGCCTTTCGACCCATCGAGGCCGAAACGAACCAGGTCGTTCCACTCCGTACCGTTCCAGACCTGCACTCGGTTGTCATCGAATCCGGTGGCACTCGCTCGGTAGGCGAAACTCAAGGCCGCAGGCCCGTCGACCATGGAGTTCACTTCGAACCAGGCACCATTCGCTGCAGAGCCACGAACACCAAGGGATGAACCGGGGGCATCCGACTCATCTGCATTCAGCTTCGTCCCCTCATAGGCGGCAGCCATGCCCTTCAAGGCGGCAAGATCGAGGCTGCCCTCGCCATGATCCGCGGCAACCGAGGTTCCGGCCTCGGCGAGCTGGTTGAAATGCCACCCTGCTCCACCACCGGCGTACAGGCTCGCAGACAGGAGACAGGGGACAAGGACGACAAGGCATCGAATCATCGTTCATTCCTTTCAAGTCGGGTCATCGAGACAACACGACCGGCAGGGTATGACCGCCTCCGGGTGATTCGCTCGGTCCCACGAAAAGGCTGGAGATTCAGTCGACATCCTTGAAACGGATCCGAGACACACGGACCGGAACCACGACCCGACCTGCGGCATCCATGGCCTCCGGACCGACACCAAGGTAGCTGTCGATGCGTTGCGGGCCGACGATGGCCGCCCCGCCGTCATGCACGAGGCCGATCCGCGGCGGGGAACCGTTGATCGGCTCGACGAGCAGAATCCCCCCGGTCTCATGACATGGATCGGCCGCGAGCGAGACCCCGGGGACGAGCGGAACACCACGCGATCCGTTGATCGACTCCCCTTCGGGCAGTGCACGAAACATGATGTATCTGGGGTTCTGCATCATCAGCAGCCCGATCCCGTCCGGGTCGGCTGCGTGAAGTGACCTCAGGAGATCCAGGCTCATGGCATCAGGATCGGCCAGGCCCGCCTCGATCGCCATTCGTCCGAGGCTGCCGTAGGCATGTTCGTTGGAGTGACTCCAGACGATCGCGGTCGCCTCACCGGTCGAAGCCTTCGTGACGGGATCAACCCAGTCGAGCACGGCGGAGCCGTTCACCTGGACGAGATAGGCCTCGAGCGCATCGTCCAGCCACGCGAGCTCGAGCCCTTCGAGGTGCCCGCCCTCGAGGAGTTCCCTTCGGGTGAGTCGCGTCCCACCTTCCGGAGCCGCATGGATGGGATGGAGGAACGGATCGACCTGCACCCTGCTCGCTCGAAGACGAGGCGTCGCGTAGGCGGTCATCATGCCGATGTCGTCGACCTCGCCGAGGGGCTCGATCACGACGGTCGCATCCGGATCGACAAGCCGGGCAAGGAGACCCGGCGCGGCAAGTTCCCAGGAACCCTCATCCGCCCCACGCACGGCGCGCTCAAACGGCGTTCGTGGAGCACAGCCACAAACGAACACCGCCGCGCAGAGAAGCACGGCGGTGTTGATTCGACTGTTGTCGAGGGTCGTCAAAGCAGCAATCCGACCGATGCCTCCAGGATCACCCTCTGCTGGTTCGGATCGATCAGCCACATCCAATCGTCGAAGAGGAATTCCACGCGTGCGGCAAGCAGCGCGATACGCCCCATGACGGTGAAGCCGAACGCTGCACCGAAGGTGATCATCAGGTACCAGATGCCGACCCTCGCCGTGCCCCCGACCACACCCTTGTGTTCGATCGAGAAGAAGAAGTAGACGAGCGTCGCAAGGACCCCCACCACGATCAGGATGTTCGACAGGCTCGCCCAGAAGGTGCCCCAGTACGTCCTGAAGGTGGTCGTCGTGTCGGTGCCCTCGACGTAGAGGGGAACGATCGATGCCTTGATCTGACTGAGGAAGTCACCCTCGATGTATCCGACCAGGCGGAGCCCCGCCATGGTGCCGACGATGAAGGCGAGCGGCCAGAGACTCAGCCATCCACACTTGGGCACGAGGCGAAGAATGAGCATGATGCCGAGCACCAGCGGGATGATGTAGAACAGATTCGGCCAGTAGGCGGACCACTCACCGGGCAGTTCCATCCCGGGCGTGAAGTAGCTCTTCGAGAAGACCGGCAGGAGGCGCTGCACGAGGTTCGGGATGATCACATCCCAGAACCCGACGACCATCCAGTATCCGGCCGAGACCCCGACCACCACGCTCTCCGCGAACTTGTAGAAGGGGTTGTCACGGTAGAGGAAGGAGAAGATGGCGAGGGTGAAGAATGCCGCGACCCAGAGTCCGATCGTGCGCGGCCAGGAGATGATGATCGGGTTCATGCCGATCGAAGCTCCCCCACCATCACTCGAAGCCAGGCTGGCCTGTTGCCTGAAGTAGCTGCTCGGTGCTGCCGGAGCGTATTCGACCCATCCGATGATCTCCGCATCGGGATTTGCCTCGATGTACGCCTTGCCCTCTTCACTGTCGGTCCGGACCCACTTGGGATCGGTCGCGGATTCAGTCGCGTTGTCAACGCTGGGTGCCAGCTGCACGAAGGCGAGGTCCTCGGGCTGGACGTAGACCCGGCCCATGCCGGTCCCGATGAAGGACCGGAGGATGACCAGACCGACGATCGCCACGACGATGACGCCCCAGATCGTGCGCTGTGAACCAGTCATGTTGTCATTCTGGTCGCTCATGACCGTCCTCCCTGTCGTCTTTGGGCGAAGAAGATCACGTTGCCGAGGATGATCAGGCCGACCATGAGCAGGTGTGCGAAGAGCTGCGGGCCCATGCGTCGCTGACCCTCGAGGAATTCACCGGCTATGGGCGCAGCCGCCGTGTTGATCAGGGCCGCCTTCGTCTCGGGGCTCAACGACGAGGCGTCCGCGCCTTCCGTCCAGGTCCCGACCTGGGAAGGCGCGGAAGCAAGAACGGCCGAAACATCATCAGCCTGGTCCTCAGCCATGCCCCCCGAGACGAGGATCTCGGCAAGCTTGTTCTGGAGGACCCAGGCGTTGACCACCGACTCATACTCCGCGGCGCCCTTGATCGCGCCGAGCAGTCCGTCCAGCTGTCCCGGGTAGTAGGGATACATCAGGGGCGCCTGGACCCCGGTCATCCCGCTCACCATCTGGATGTTGAACTGGGTCGCCGCGTAGAGGACCCATTCCTTGGTGCCGGGATAGCCCGCACTGATCTCCGCGATCAGGTCGAAGTTCTCCAGGGTGGTGATACCTTCCATCATCGGAATCTGATCGAGCGGCGTACCCTTGGTGTCGGTCCGGAACTCCGTGGTCAGATCGATCCCCATCACCTTGATGACCTGTTCGTTCCCGGCCTTGAAACCGAGATTGACGTAATCCTCCCCGTAGACGAGATCGGGGTAGTGGCGATTGATGACCTTCGCGATGGCGTCCTCGATCATCTGGGGCCCGACGGGCCAGAGCGAGACGAAGTACATCTTCTGGCCTCGTTCGGCACACTGATGCACCAGCGAGCTCGCCATCGGGGAGAGTTCACCAGCCGAGGCAGGGTCGAAGTCGAAGGCCATGAGGACCCGGCCGGGACGTCCCTGGGATTCTCCGGCGACATCGACCTCGTGGAAGAAGGCTTCCGCAAGTGGGGTCGGTGATTCCGGGAGGGTCTTTCCGGTCAGGCCGATCACGAGGATCGGAATCGCCACGCAGAGGGCCATGGCAAGGAAGATCCAGCGGCGATCGAGATTGGCAAGCATGGTGATCATGGTGTCAGTCCCCCGATCCGAGGAAGGAGCGGTCGATGCCGAGGAGGATCTTCAACGAGGTGGAGGCGATGCCGAGGGAGATGCCGATCATGATCGCGCGATTTCCTGCGGTGTTGAACACCTGCATCACGTAGACACTCAACTCCTCGAGTCGAAGCCCACCGAACGGTCCCTGCGGGTCGATCCAGCCGGTGACCAGCACGCCTGCGAAGGTACGACCGAGCAGGATGATGAAGGCCGTCCCGAGCAGGAGGATCGCCTCGAAGTTCTTGGCGCGGAACGCGCGGAACGCGGCGGACGCGACATAGAAGGCCAGCATGGAGAACATCGTCGCGGTCAGCGGCTTGAAGACGTATTCGTACGCCCACCAGAACGCGCCCGAGCTCTGCGTCTCACCGCTGAACCGGATGTTCGGATAGTCATGGTTCGGATAGACCCCGAGCTTCCCCAGCCCGACCACCAGCGTGGCGATGAAGCAGACGAGGATGACGCCCGAGTAGCCCCAGCCCTTCGACTGGTCCGACACCTTCTTCAAGTGGATCTTGAGCAGGTTGCCGCCACCCAGCACGAACGCGAACGCCGCGAGGATGTTGAAGAACTGACCGGCGACCTTGCCCCATTCACTGGTGTAGGGAAAGAAGGCGGAGAGAATCATCACCAGACCGGCAAGGCCGGTGATGAGGAGTGGAATGCTGCGTGTGAGTACCTGCACCGAGATCCTTCCTCAACTTCCCAGAATCGTGTTCACGAGAAAATCGACCGCGGACGTCGCGCCTTCATGGAGCGACTCCATCGAAGGCATGCCTGCAGTGGCGGCCTGGACGGTGGCCAGTCCGACACCAATGATGATGAAGACACCGACGATGATCTTGCCGACGTCCTGTCCCTTGAGGCTGCCGAGCTGGTCGGGCTGGCCGGAGAGATAGGCGCTCGCCGCGAAGAACTCCTCGCCGATCAGCGTGTAGTCGCAGGCGGCGACGAAGAACGGCAGCTGGCTCGGCTGCGCGGTTCCGGCGATCTGAATCGCACCGACGGAGTTGCCGGTCTCGGCGAGGATGAGACTCTCCGCGAAGAACGCGCCCATGTAGAAACAGGCTGCGGGCTTCTCGCGGGTCATCATGCCTGACACGTAGGCGACGAAACCGAACTGCTCGTCGGTCACGTAGTAGATCAGGTCGGGGTTGTAGGCATCAGGACGTCCGGCCGTGTAGTAGGAGGACTGGACCGCCTCGCGTGCCGCGGTCATCACGAGTGACCGACTGGTCGGAACCTCGATCTTCGCGTCGTATTCGGCGGCCGTCTTCGCGACATGACCGAGAACGGTCACGCCGGCCACGGTCTGCAGGTCATCCATGTCCTGGATGCCGTTGATGTAGAGGATCGAACGGCCCATCTCGGTCGCACGGCCGACCGCCTCATCGACCGCCTTCAGGCCAGCGATGGTGCGGATCTTCATCGGCATGCCGGAACGAGCGAGCATGACGTAGAGGAAGACGGCTCCGCAGATCACGAACAGGATGCAGAAGAGGGGCAGCTTGGCGCCATCGAACCATTGTGCGTACGGGACGAGTGCCGGGGTGACGTTGGAATCGGCCGAGGCCTCTCCGTCGGAACCGATGGCACGAACCATGAATCGATACGGCGTGCTCTTGTCGAGACCGCTCGCGATGAACTCCAGCTGGTCCGGTGGAACGACACCCAGGGAGTTCCACTTCGGAACGTCAGTGACAGGGGCGACGTCCCGTGCCGCACGTTCCCCGGCCTGCTGCTCGGCATCCTCGGGAGCGACGCCTTCGCCTTCGAGAATCGCCTCGGTCTGCGCCTCGGCCTCGTCCTTCGCAGACTGTTCGGCCTCGGCCGCGGCGACCGACCCGGACACCTCCTGGTGCGCGAAGACTTCATAGCCCTTGATCTCCTCGGTGGAGGACGCCTCCCAGCGCAGGAGGACGGTGCCGCCACCATCCCAGGGCTTGTCCTCGGCACTCACGCCGGATGGAGGTGCGGGAGGTGCTCCCGTGAGCGGGCTCGATGCCGCCGCAACCCCGGTGAGACCGGCGAGCAGCAGGGCATTGAGGGCAAGAGCTATGCGTTGACCGGCTCTGTTCATGTCTGAATCCTTGTCGAGACCACAGGAAGGGTCAGGTCTCGATCAGTTCCACGTTTGCCCGAGGTACGGTAACCGTATCTCCGGATTCGAGTGCAACATCGAGGACACGGGACTTCGAACCAGATCCGAGGACCTGTGGCGCTTCGGGCAGCGCCGCGACCGTCCCGATCATTCCGAAAAACGGATCCCGAATGATCCTGATCGGCGTTCCGAGTTCCAGGACACCTGATTCGGTCTCAATTGCATCCCCGTCGAAGTCCGACCCATCCTCGACGGGAATCAGGATCTCCGGTCGCATCACGCCCGCACGGATCTGAGTGGCTCCGTTGACGGAAGCCTGCCGGCCCGCTCGAGCACTCAGCAGCTCGTAGGTCCGACGCGCCATGCCGATCTCGCCGAAGCCCTCGGTGACGACGACCGTCACGCCGAGCTTCTCGGTTCCAGTGATGGCGACCCCGAGGTCGTAGCCGAGAATCTGCTTGAGGTCGGAATCATCGAGCCCGCCGGACACGATCGCGGAAGCCCCGACCTCACGGGCCTTCTGGATCGCTTCGGCGGTCATCCGGCCGCCACCGATGATGATGGCCCCGGACATCTCTTCGGTGATCAGTTCGGCACGGAGCTCCTCGTCGTGGCTGGAGGTCGCGATGACGATCCGACCGGAGGTCTCGCCACCGACCCCGAAGATCCCCTGGATCAGGGTGACGGTGTTCTTGACCACCACGCCTTCACCGGGCAGCACGGAGTCGACGCGCCCGGGGAGGTAGGCCTTCACCTGAACTGGGATCATCGGCCCGGCGATCATCACCTGTCCGGTCGTCTTGGAGATCGCCTGCAAGGTCCCGCTCGCCGGTGCCTTGCACTCGTTCTTGAACATCCCGAAGATCCCCTTGCTCCGTGCGATCGGCTCGTCCTTCTCGACCGAATCTCCCTCCTGCTTCAGCATCAGCCCCGGCACCTCGCCGGGCTGGGCCGAGAGCAGGTTCGCGACGTTGAGCGGGGTGACATCACCATCCATGAAGGTCTCGGCGACGATCGTGTCGGCATCGACGAGATCGCCTTCGGCAACCTTGACCTCACCCTGGATCGGGAGGATGCGATGCGCTTCGTGTTCGGTCGATGCGGAGACCTTGAGTCCCGGGGTGTATGCCTTGGCCATCAGTCTGAACTCCCCGATTCCTGGGTGACCGGAGTCGACTCGGCTGCGGGATACAGCCCGATCTGGTCGATCACCTTCTGCATCGCGCTCCGACACGCCTGGCGCTCTTCGGGCAGCGCGAGCGGACGTCCCCGCGCATCGAGGATCAGTCCGACGGTGCCTCCACGAACGGTTCGCTTCAGGACCTTGCCGGGACCTGCACCGACATCGAACCCGCGGGCGGGTCGGATCTCGATCTCTGCGCTCTCATCCGGGCCGAGCTCGACATGTTCCAGATCCCCGAACTGAAGTTCGCCGGAACCACGGGATCCGCCGTCGAGGGACCAGCTGAAGCAGGACTTGCCGGGCTTTCCGGCGCCCTTCGCCGCAACACAGGTGCCGAGGTAGACGAGGCAGTCACGCTCGAAGACCTCCATGGCGGCCTGCTCGTGCACGGACGCGAGGACGCCGAGGTGAGGCATCATGAAGATCGAGTCCTTGGCCAGCTCGGTCACGCCTTCGGGTTCGAAGGCGTCGATCAGGAGCATCGCGGTCTGGTGCATCCTTGGAGCGTGGCTGAGCACGCCGCCCGAAGCGACCAGGAGGTCGAGCTTCATGTTGTCGACGATCGTCTCGCCGCCACTCTGCTGGCTGAAGGTGTCGCCGACCGTACGCTGCTGCTGCACACCCTTGAGTGTCGTCGCGAATTCCTTGTGCTGCTTGTAGGCGAGTCGAAGCGCCTCGCGTGCGACCGCCTGCTCGAACACCAGGGCCTCGAGGGTCTGCGGGATGGTCGTCGGACGGATCATCTTGTTCTTGACGCGGTTCCGAAGCTCGCGCTCGTCCATGTCGATGTGCACCCAGCGCAGGATGGTCGGCAGGGTCGCTTCCGCACAGACGTTCGAGATCGAGTAGCTCATCCCGAGGTTGGCGCTCACCGTTCGATTGAAGGTGCCGTCGAAAACGCTGAAGACGTCCGTCGTCGCACCGCCGATGTCGACGCCGACCGCGTTGATTCCCCTGCCCTTCGCGATCGTCTGCAGGATGTCGCCGACCGCACCGGGCGTCGGCATGATCGGGGCATCGGTGATCGACATCAGCTTGTCGTAGCCAGGGGCATGCGCCATCACGTGCTCGAGGAACACGTCATGGATCATGTCGCGGGCGGGGCCGAGATTCTCCTGCTCGAGGCTCGGACGGAGGTTGTCGGTGATCTTGAGGTCGAAGCCGCCATCACCGAAGACACGATTCATCTCGGGCTGGGCCTTCTCGTTGCCCGCGAAGATGATCGGCAGCTCGTAGGCCTTGCCGAAACGAGGCCTCGGCTTCGCCGGAGCGATCAGCTCGGCGATCTCGGTCACCTTCTTGGTGTCACCACCATCGGTGCCCCCGGAGATCAGGACCATGTCGGGGCGCAGTTCACGAATCCGCTGGATCTGTTCGTGCGGGCGACGCTTGTCGTTGGACGCGATGGTGTCCATCACGATCGCGCCCGCACCGAGTGCCGCACGTTTCGCACTCGCTGCGGTCATCTCGCGGACCACGCCGGCAACCATCATCTGGAGCCCACCGCCCGCGGAACTCGTCGAGATGTAGATGTCGCAGCCCTCGTCGGCGGTCGCGGGGCGGATGATGCGGCCCTGGTCGTCCAGGAGCCGCCGTCCGGAGACCTCCTGGATCTCGGTCAGCGAGTTGATGACACCGACCGTGACGTCAGCAAACGGCTCCTCGACGGTCGTCGGGGCCTCTCCACGCCAGGTCTGCCGATAGACGCCATCGACCTGCTCGATCATGATCGCCTTGGTCGTGGTCGAACCGCAGTCGGTGGCCAGGATGACCTTGACATCGGCGGGGTTGAAGGTGGATTCACTGCTCATCAGGTGGTGTCGATCTCGCAGTTGCCTCGGCCTCTTCGGCAGAAGGATCCGCCGAGTCGGTCTTCGAAGGTGATGCCGGTTTCCGGCGCTCATCATCGAGCGCCTCGATGCGTCGGCAAAGGTACTCGATCGCTCCCCGATGCTCCAGAATGCGTGAAAATCGTTCCCACGCCTCGGGATGCCTCAGGACGGCACGGACCACCGGCTCGAAGAAGACCATCGCCTGGCTGCCGATGTAGTTGAGCGGACGCGTGGACTCGAGGAACAGGGTTGCCGGGGTCGCCATGCCCCGCTCGACGACGGCCTTGCAGACCACCTCGATCAGCTCCTGATCCCGCTCATCGGGCGTGAAGTCCTCTTGTTTCTCAAAGGCAAAAGCATGCCTGAAACGTTCTGAGAGGCTTTTCTTCACGGTGAGGGCTCCTTGTCCCCACCACGATATTGAACCACGCCCTCGGGAGCGAACGCCTTGAGCCCTTCGATCACTCGATGCCCGGCACGCCCGAAGAGAATGGTGAATTCAGCGCTCTGGAACAGCCTGTTGGTCCGGGTTCGGATCAATGCGCCGACCGCGTCATGGCGCACCCACTCGATCTCATCCCAGGGTGCCTCCCGAGTCCGAAGGGGGAACTCGGCACGAACACCTGTTTGAGATACCTGGATACGGCTTGGCAGGTAGAACCGGCTCACGGTGGCAAGCAAAAAGACCACGGCCAGCGCACCCCAGATCCAGTCCTCGGCGAAGAGGGAGACGAGGTAGCCGATCAGGACCAATACCCCCGCCACGAAGCAGGCAAGGGCCGGTTTCTCCCGCGCGGGCGATACGACCCAGTCGATCGTCTCAGGGCTGTCCGATGTCGCTTGATCCATGGCCGCCAAGGTATGGGCTGTGGCGAGCTCATGGCGATTGTCAGCAGGAAGAATGCCGGATTGAGGAATCCCGACTCGGGGCTGGTGTCCGGAATTCCATCTTCATAGAGTGTGATAATCCCCCTCAGGGGCTCTCAAGGATGCGAAAAGCGCTGACATGATCGAGATCTCGACTGGACTACTGCTGGGAATCGGAGCGGCCATGGCGGGCGCAGCGATCGCCTTCGGCATCGCCACGTTCCTGCTCCGACGTCAGCTGAAGGAGATCGGCACCCTGCCCGACCTCAACAAGAAGCTGAGAGCACGGGAAGTCCAGCTGGCCATGATGCGAACGACGTCCGACCAGAGGCGAGAGCGCATCCGCCAGCTCCTCGAGGAGCTCGAACAACAGTCCGAAGAGACCCTGACCTACCGGGCGATCGAGAACCTCGCGATCGAGATCCTCTGCGAACGCGATGGCAGGATTCCCGACACGGTTCGTCGCGAGCTGCACAGTCAGGTGGAATCCGAGAGTGGTCGGCGAGTCCGTACCGAATTCTCCTCGAGTGAATCGATCCTGCGAAGGCTCGAGATGATCCAGGCATGTCGGGAGGAGCTGGAGATCGCGATGGATTCGAGCGGACTTCCCTACCCACCTCTGGAGCGGCAGGACAGAATGAACGAGGAATCAGTCTCCCCCTGATTCCTCGCCAGCCTCCTCAACGAGATCCGGCACGTCCGACAGAATGCCCAGACCGGTCCTCAACCGCACATCGAGAACCGTTTCCGGGGGTTCGATCTTCACCACTGCCGCCTCGAAGGAGGCCGGACCAAGCGTGCCGACCGCATCGTTCGACATGCCCCAGGGATCGGTGGGTATGCCGAATGCATTGCGGCTGAGCGAGCTGGTGTCGTCCAGATCCTGGAAGAGGCTCACCGCATACGCACCCGATGGAACGTCCTCGAGGACGATCTCGATCACCTCGCCGACCTTGCCGACACGACCGTTCTTCGAGTGGCTGTACTCGGTCGTCAGCCAGGTCTCGGAGCTGGAGTACAAACCGACGTTGAGCGTGCCGCGTGGTTTCGCGATGCCGTGGATCCGCACCTTCACGGTCGCCATGCCGCCACTGACGGTACCGGAGCCATCGAAGCCCTCACCACGATCGAACATCTGGCAGCCGGAAAGGACCAGCCATGCCAAAAACAGCAGGAATCGTGCAGGAACGGGCATGAAGGCAGTGTAACGACAGATGTGGTGTCACTGGGACACATCAGGACCATGCATGTTCGGATGTGTAGAATGAACGAACCAGAGGCCGGACCCGAGCAGCAGGCAGGAGAACTTCGAATGTCCAGAAGCGATTCCCAGGCTTCGATCGTCAACCCAGACACGCCTGACGAACCGTGCGGTATCGAAGCAGACGGTTCCGTGAGCTCTCCCATCCACCTGATGAAGTGGGTTTCGGAGAACAGGGGTGCCTTCAAGCCGCCGGTCGGGAACAAGTACCTCTACAGCGGCAGGGATTTCTTCGTGATGGTGATCGCGGGGCCGAACGCACGCAACGACTTTCACAAGACCGATTCCGAGGAGTTCTTCATCCAGCTGGTCGGCGACATCGTGGTCAAGACCTACGAGGAAGACCGGATCGTCGATCATGTCGTCCGAGAGGGTGAGACCTTCTTCATTCCACCCAACGTACCGCATGCCCCCTGCCGTCCGGAAGGGACCCTTGGCATGGTCGTCGAGCGAAGAAGACCGGAAGGCGAACTCGAGCACCAGATCTTCTACTGCGAGAAGTGCAACGCACTCGTTCATGACAACGAGTTCGACTGCAAGGACATCGTCCATGCATTCAAGGCCGCGATGGAATCGTTCTGGGAGGACCCGGAACGGTCGACCTGCGGAAAATGCGGCAACCGCGTCGAACGTCCGGGGCCGTATGTCATGCCCGACGAACTCAAGTCCTGAATGGCAGGTTCATGATGGACGATCATCCAAACCACATCGACCTGCACACGCACATCCTTCCGGAGAACTGGCCGGACCTGAAGGAACGGTACGGGTACGGTGGCTGGCTGCAACTCGAACACCACAAGCCCTGCTGTGCACGCATGCACATCGATGGTGCCTTCTTCAGGGAGATCCAGTCGAACTGCTGGGACCCGCAGGTCAGGCTCGCCGACTGCGACGCCACGGGTGTCCACATGCAGGTTCTCTCGACGGTTCCGGTCATGTTCAACTACTGGGCGAAACCGGATGACACGCTCGACCTCTCCCGCATCCTCAACGATCACATCGCGGAGGTCGTCCGTGAGTGGCCGACACGTTTCCAGGGGCTCGGAACGGTCCCGCTCCAGGAGCCGAAACGTGCGATCAGGGAACTTGAGCGCCTGACCGGCGAACTCGGACTTGCCGGCATCGAGATCGGCACCCACGTCGGAGAGAAGAACCTCGATGATCCGTCCATCGTCGAGGTGCTCGAGGCCGCACAGGAACTCGGGGCATGCGTCTTCGTCCATCCCTGGGACATGCTGGGTCGTGACCGGATGCCCGAATACTGGCTGCCCTGGCTCGTCGGGATGCCCACCGAGACGGCGATCGCGATCAGTTCGATGATCTTCGGCGGAGTCTTCGACAAGCTCCCCGACCTTCGGATCGGTTTCGCACACGGAGGCGGCAGCTTCCCCTTCGCTCTGGGAAGGATGGATCACGGATTCGAAGTCCGCCCCGATCTCTGCGCCAAGAAGATCGATCGCGCACCCAGTACCTATCTCGACCGGTTCTACATCGACTCCCTCGTTCATGACCCGGAAGCCCTCCGCTACCTCGTGGGACTTCATGGTGCCGAGCGGATCGCGATGGGATCGGACTACCCGTTCCCGCTTGGCGAAAGCAAACCCGGCGAACTCATCCGCTCGATGAACGATCTCAGCCCGGAACAGAAGAAGCGAATGCTCGCCGGTACCGCCGAGGAGTTCCTCGGCTTGAATCAGGCGGTCGCCCCGACCACTCCGGTCAGGCAGGACGGTATCGAATCGTGACGAGTCTCGGTGAAGTGACGACTGCAAGTTTCGAAACAGGCATCGACTACGCAAGGAAGCTCGATGCCATCGATCCCCTCGCGGGGTTCAGGGAACGATTCGAGATCCCCCCGGCGCCGGATGGACATGATGGTGCGTATCTCTGCGGCAATTCACTGGGGCTGATGCCAAGGCGCGCCAAGGAGCTCATCTGCGAAGAGCTCGAAGACTGGGCCCGGCTCGGCGTCGAAGGGCATCGAAACTCGACACGCCCCTGGTACAGCTACCACGAAATCTTCACCGAGACGGGCGCACGACTGGTCGGTGCGAAGCCCGGCGAAGTCGTGATGATGAACTCCCTGACGGTGAACCTCCATCTCCTGATGGTGAGTTTCTACCGACCGGATGGCGCGAGGCGAAAGGTCCTCATCGAGGACGGAGCGTTCCCGTCGGACACCTATGCCGTGAAGACCCATCTACGGGCTCGCGGGATCGATCCGGACGACGCACTCGTGCTGTGCGCACCCAGGGCAGGGGAGGAGACACTGAGGATCGAGGACATCGAGGCCATGATCGATGACCTCGGCGAAGAGCTCGCTCTCGTCATGTTCGGAGGGGTGCACTTCCGGACCGGTCAGTTCCATGATCTCGCGCGCATCACAAAGGCGGCACACGACGTCGGGGCGATGGCCGGATTCGATCTTGCCCATGCCGCGGGCAACGTCATGCTGCAACTGCATGACTGGAACGTGGACTTCGCCTGCTGGTGCTCCTACAAGTACCTCAACTCCGGTCCGGGCGCGCTCGCAGGCGCGTTCGTCCATGAACGTCATGGGGATGACGGTTCGATCCCGCGCTTCGCGGGCTGGTGGGGCAACGATCCGGACTCGAGATTCCAGATGCAGTTGATTCCGGAGTTCGTGCCGCAGAAAGGCGCGGCAGGATGGCAGCTCTCCAACCCACCGATCCTCGCGGCGGCACCACTGGTCGCATCACTCGAGCTCTTCGATGAAGCCGGGATGTCAGCGCTCTGTGCGAAGAGCAGGGCGCTCACCGGATACCTGGAGTACCTGCTTCGGGAATCGATGCCGGAGACCTGCTCGGTGATCACGCCCAGCAGCACTTCCGAACGGGGCTGCCAGCTCTCGATCCACGTCACGGATCAGCCCCGCAGGCGTTTCGACGCCCTCATGGAACACGGCATCATCTGTGACTTCCGCGAACCGGATGTCATCCGCCTCGCACCAACCCCTCTCTACAACCGATTCATCGACGTCCATGCGGCTGCAACAGTCCTGGGAGAGGGATGACCGACAAGCCGAAGGTACTGATCGTCGGGGCGGGACTTGCCGGATGCCTGCTCGCACGACTCCTCGGTCGGACCGGGCATGATGTCCTGGTCTGCGAGGCACGGGAGGATCCGCGCGAGAGCGATCATGCGGGAGGACGTTCGATCAACCTCGCGATCAGTCGCAGGGGGATCGACGCACTGGAGCGAGCCGGTCTTCGGGATCGACTCCTCGAGAAGGCGATTCCGATGCCCGGGAGGATGATCCACGACACCCTGGGCAAGTCCACGTTCCAGCCGTATTCAGCCGACGCTTCCCATGCGATCAACTCCGTGAGCAGATCAGAACTGAACCTGCTTCTCATCGAGGCGGCGGACGAACACGACTGCATCGAGCTCCGTTTCGGAATGCGATGCTCCAACGTCGATCACGAAGAGGGCGTCGTCGAATTCACCTCGGAGCGTGACGGATCCACGTGCACGGAGCAGGCCGACATCGTGGTGGGTGCGGATGGCGCGGGTTCGGCGGTACGAGCCGCGATGGAACGTGCGAACGCACTCGAGAGCACCCAGGACGTCCTCGAGCATGGCTACAAGGAGCTCACGATCCCACCCGTCGAGAGCGGGCCCCACGCCCCGTTCGCGATCCAACCGAAGGCGCTTCACATCTGGCCCCACGGCGCGGAGATGATGATCGCACTCCCGAACCAGGACGGCTCGTTCACCTGCACCCTGTTCTGGCCCTACAAGGGCGAACGTTCCTTCGAATCGGTCCAGCCGGAAAACGTCAAGGAGTTCTTCAGGCTCCACTATCCGGATGCCGGCGCGCTGATGCCCGACCTGGAGCAGGAATACCGGGAGAATCCGGTCTCGCTCCTCGGCACGATCCGTTGCGCCCCATGGCATGTCGGCAGGACGGTGCTCATCGGTGATGCAGCGCACGCGATCGTGCCGTTCTACGGGCAGGGTGCCAACGCGAGCTTCGAGGACTCGGTCTCCCTCGCCGAACACATCGAGCAGGGTGCGGACGACCTGCCTCGTGCCATGGAGCGGTACTTCAAGGATCGGGTCGAGCATGCCAATGCGATCGCGGACATGGCGCTCGCGAACTTCCTGGAGATGCGTGACCACACCGGGAAGCGTTGGTTCCGCTACAAGAAGAAGCTCGAACAGTTCCTCCATCGAACGCTTGGCGATCGATTCATCCCGCTGTACGAGATGGTCTCGTTCACGACCATCCCTTACGACCGCGCCAGAAGACGGGCGGCAAGACAGTGGCGTGTCGTGTCGGTCGTGGGCGCATGCATCCTCGTCCTGCTGTGCATGGTGGTTTATGGCCTGGCCATGATGCCGGATCTGCTGTTCGCCAACGGTCCTTCGTGACCCCTCGCGCCTTTTGATTGAAAGAAGGACCCGTCATGCCCCTGATCGACATCTCACCCGTGCTTTCCGATCGCACTCAGGTCTATCCCGGTGACACCAAACCGTCCCGCGAATTTCTCTGTCGTCTGGAAGACGGCGCGCCGGTCACGCTCTCGACCCTGCGCACCTCGGTTCACGTGGGCGCCCATGCTGATTCACCCGGCCATTACGGGGCGGGCGGGCGAGGCATCGAGCAGCAACCGATCGAACTCTACGTCGGCCCCTGTCATG
Organism: Phycisphaerales bacterium; assembly: GCA_022447205.1. Classification (GTDB taxonomy): domain Bacteria; phylum Planctomycetota; class Phycisphaerae; order Phycisphaerales; family SM1A02; genus JAKVBQ01. Next base: position 25,735 of record JAKVBQ010000018.1, on the reverse strand, counting down.
TCATGCGCGCCAAGGGCCCCAGGGGCGGCCGGCTGGGTCTTGATGATCTGGAGGGTCCGATCCCCGAGACCGAGCGACTGCTGATCGACACCGGAACCTTTGATGGCATCGAGAACTGGAACGACGACTACTGCGGACTCGAACCGGATCTGGTGGATCACATCGCCGGAAAGGGCATACGCCTTGTCGGAGTCGATGCCCCCAGCGTGGACACCCAGGAATCGAAGGACCTGCCCGCCCACGCGAGGTTCTTCGCCAATGACGTGTCGATTCTCGAGGGACTCCTGCTTCGGAACGTGGAACCAGGGCCCTATGAGCTGATCGCCCTGCCCCTGCCCCTCGAGGGATTTGACGGCAGCCCGGTCCGCGCGATACTTCGATGTCCGTGACCGGATGGCCACGAATGAGATTCACCCCCAGTGACACCCCACCGAGTACGAGAAGGAACCCATGAACCAACACGCAAGACCCACCCAGCGCCCCCAGAACAGTCCCCGCAACGGGAAGCCCCGCCGGGGCGGCTCGCTGGCACCACTGGTGCTGATTCTCGTTCTCCTGGTGATCGGCGCCCTGGCCATCTTCCTGGTCATCTGGGACGGCAGGGATGCTCAGCAGACCCTGGATGAGAATCCGCCTGCCGGATCGGTCGAAGCCAACCTCGAGAAGCTCGCCAACTGGGCCGCCGAGCCGATCCAGGGCTGGATTGCGACGAAGGGTGCCGCTCCTTCCGACGAGGAGGGCAAGACCCTGCTGGCAGGCCTCAAGGATCGTCCGACGCTGTATCCCCCGACTCCGGCAAGCCCCGAGGGAAATCCTGAGTACCGAATCACCAACAATGGTTTTGAGATCATCTTTCCGGGAAGGGACGGCAAGCCGGTCGTCTGCTCCTATTCCAGCGCCGGTGCCTACGAGGGATCGACGGGCATGGGAGCATTCGCCGACGAGAACAACAGCGTCGAGAACCCCCTGGAAGGCGTGACACCCTGAGCCACAACCACCATTTGACACGGGAAGCCGACCATGGAGCGAAACTGGACCTATCGAGACGAACTCGGCGCGGAGTACGGTCCCTACTCTCGTGAGGAACTCGAGCGATACGCAAAAGAGGGTCGCGTCAGCTCCGGAGGACAGGTGAAGGGTCCGGATGCCAGCTGGGTGACTCCGGACCAGGCGGGCCTCGTCATTCCGATGGCGGAACCCGAGGAACGCATGCATCCCGCGACGGATTCGAACCAGGCGATCCAGGAATCACTCGGCTCGAAGCGCCCGAAGTCACCCCACCAGAGAATCCTCTACATCCTCCTGGGCATCCTGCTCCCGCTCTTCCTTGGTCTCCCGGGCATCAACAACCTCATCGTCGGCCGGACCAGCAACGGAACCATCCAGCTCGTGCTCGGGCTGTGCGGGATCGTCGGGATGTTCCTCGGGGGCATCTTCATCTTCCCGCTCTGCATCGGGATCCCGTTGTGGCTGGGCATCCTGGTCTGGTCGATCATCGAAGCCGCCACGAACACCCTGGATGGAGAGGGTCGGGTCATGGAGTGACCCGACCGCCCGACGGGTCAATCGATGATCGCCGTGACCTTGACCTCGACCGCGATGGGCGTTGGCAACGAACCGATCTCGATCGTGGTCCGTGAGGGATTCGGGTTGCCCTCGCCGGCGAAGTACTCCGCATACACCTCGTTGTAGATCGAGAAGTCGTCCTTCATGTTGGTGAGGAAGGCAAGAACATCGACCACGTTGGTCCAGGGGATGCCGGAATCCTCGACCACCGTGCGCACGTTGTCGAAGCAGGAGCGACACTGGGCCTCGATGTCGTAGTCGGTGATGTTGCCCTCGTCGTCGAGGGTCACACCGGGGATCTCCTTCGATCCTCTCACTCGTGGTCCGATCCCGGAGAGGAAGAGGAGGTTGCCAGCCCGACGGGCATGGGGAAACGCGCCGACCGGTTCAGGGGCGCGCGTGGAATCGATTCGTTCACTTGTCATCTGGGTTGGTCTTTCCCGAGCACTTGGAGAGGATCTCGTCGAACACCTGCGCCGGCGAACGGCTCGTCCCTCCGCCCCCGATCATCTTGTCATTCTCGTAGCTGTACCAGTTCGAGCACTGGAAGCAGATCAGGTAGTCCATTCGAACCCCATCGGTCGTGACGGAGATCGCATGCCGGGGATTGAAGCAGTCGACCGGCTCCCCGCCGGGCGCATCATCGATCCCGTCATCGAACGCCCGGAAGATGCGGTTCCTGGTCAGATCGTCATTGATCGGACAGGTATCGAGGATCAGCCAGCCCTGGAGAAGTTCCCCACCCTCGGGGACCGGCTCCCCGGGGTAACGATCGCCATCGAGGCGGTAGAGGAAGAAATCACCTTCCGCACGCGGATCGAGCGACTCGAACGTCGGAGCCTGTGTGCAGCATGATGCCAGCATGGAAAGGAAGGCGAGTGGCAGGACTGTTGTCAGGATCCGCATGGTGATCACTCCAGGTTCAGGCAGACGTTGGTCGGTTCGGTGAAGAAACGAAGGGCATCTTGTCCGCCTTCACGTCCGACACCACTTGATTTCCAGCCACCGAACGGCGTTCGGAGGTCACGAACCATCCAGCAGTTGATCCACACGATCCCGGCGTCGATGCGAGCGGCCATTCGATGGGCTCGAGCGAGATCACGCGTGTAGATGCAGCAGGCAAGTCCATATGGCACGTCATTCGCCTTGGTGACGGCCTCCGCATGGGTGTCATAGCCCTGGACGGAGACCACGGGGCCGAAGATCTCCTCCTGGTTGGTCCGACAGGCCTGCGGGAGGCCGAGGACGACCGTCGGTTCGAAGAAGAAACCATCCGAACATCGCTCGGGCAGCGCGGAAGGACGAGTTCCTCCACACGCTATCTTTCCGCCTTCATCGACCGCGAGTTGCACGTAGGACTCGATCTTTTCCAGATGTTCGCGGGAGACGATCGCGCCAAGGTCGCTTTCGGGACTCAGGGGATCGCCGACCCGAAGACCCCGCACACGCTGAAGGAAGATGTCCATGAACTCGGCCAGCCGTGATCGGTGGACGAGGATCCGTGATCCGCACAGGCAGATCTCGCCCTGGTTGGCGAACGAACTGCGGACGATGTCGTCCATGGCGGCATCGAGATCGGCATCCTCGCAGACGATCACCGGGTTCTTCCCACCAAGTTCGAGGGAGATCCTCTTGAACATCGGTCCCGCGACCTCGGAGATACGACGTCCGACCGCGGTGGATCCGGTGAAGGTGACGGTCGGTACATCAGGGTGTTCGACGATGCGCTGACCGACGGTCGAACCCGCGCCATGCACGATGTTGAGCACACCCGGTGGAAGACCCGCCTCGATGGCGAGTTCAGCCAGCACGCCTGCCGTCGCGGGCGTGACCTCGCTGGGCTTCGCGACAACCGTGTTCCCGGTGGCCAGCGCCGGCGCGATCTTCCAGGTGAGCAGGTAGAGCGGCAGGTTCCAGGGCGAGATGCAGCCGGCGACACCTCGCGGCCGCCGCAAGGTGTAGTTGATCGCCTGACCGTCCATCTGGTGAAGTTCGCTCGGGGCCCCTTCCACGGCTCCGGCGAAGAACCGGAAGTTCGAAGCGGCTCGAGGAATCTCGATGTCGGTCGCTTGAGCGAGGGTCTTCCCCTGGTCGATCGATTCGAGACGTGCGAGTCGATCCCTGTTGGAATCGATGAGGTCGGCGAGCCTGCGAAGATGTGCCGATCGTTCCCTGACGGGCAGACCGCTCCAGTTCGGGAAGGCCTCGACGGCGGCGGACACCGCCCTGTCCACATCCTCGGCTCCGGATTCCGGGTAACGCGCATGAACACGACCGGTCGCTGGATTGATCGATTCACCCCATCCCCCGTCGATGGCATCGACCAGGCCGCCATTCACGAGGTTTCGGATGGTGGTCGTCTCTTGTTCGTTCACTTCGGGGATCCCGTCTTCAAGAACCGTCGTCATGGACACGTCACCCCTTGGCAACCCGACCGCCGTCCACCGGGAGGTTGACTCCGTTCACGTAGGAGCCCGCCGGTGACGCGAGGAACAGGGCGACGGAAGCGAGTTCCTCCGGGTCGGCGATCCGACCGGCGGGAATCGACCGGATCGCCTGTTCGCGAACCTCCTCCGGTGAGCAGCCGAGTTTCTTCGCCTTGCCTTCAAAGAGCGTGGAGAGTCGATCTGTTCCGGTGAACCCGGGAAGCAGGTTGTTGACCGTGATCGCGAAGGCCCCGAGTTCGACGGCTAGGGTACGCCCCCAGTTCGCGACCGCACCACGGATGGTGTTGCTCACACCCAGTCCGGGGATCGGGGTGACCACCGAGGTGGAGATGATGTTGATGATCCGCCCGTAACCGGCGTCCTTCATCCCCGGCAGGAATGCCTGCACCATGAGTTGGCTTGCCGCCAGATGCATCGCGAACGCCTCGGTGAACGCCTCGGGTTCCGCTGCCGATGCGGGACCCGCAGGCGGACCCCCGGTGTTGTTCACGAGGATGTGAACCGGGCCACGCGCCGCCCGCTCGGCCGCCATGCTTCGGACCGCGTCAAGATCGGTGGTGTCGGCAAGCAGGCTCTCGTGGCCGGAGCCGGGAAGGGAGGCGACCGTCTCCGCGAGCCGTTCCGGATCACGACCGGTGACGGTCACGGCTGCACCAGCCTCGGCGAAGGCCTGGGCGGTGGCCCGCCCGATGCCACGAGTGCCGCCGGAGACCACCGCGGCACGTCCAATCAGTGAGAAGTCGATGCTCATGATGCGAATGCTACAGTCCACGACGAGATGGAAGCACTTGCCAGAGAGATCAGCCCCGGAATCGCCGATTGCGAGCTCACACACCTCGATCGCACCCCGATCGACCTGGCTCGAGCCAGGGCACAGCATGCGGCCTACCTCGAGACCCTCGAGGGGCTGGGATGCCGGATCCAATGCCTTGCTGCCGACCCGAACCAGCCCGATTGCGTGTTCATCGAGGACACCGCGGTGGTGGTGCCGGAACTCGCGGTCATGAGCCGACCGGGCGCGGCCTCGAGACGAGGCGAACTGCCCGCGGTCGAAGAGGCTCTTGCAACAAGACGACCGGTGGTGCGGATCGAGGCCCCGGGCACCCTCGATGGTGGCGACGTGCTTCGGATCGGGCGGCGCCTCTGGGTGGGCTGTGGCGACCGGACCAACCGAGAGGGCGCGCGACAACTGGCCGGGTTCCTGGACCCTCTTGGATACCGGGTGCAGGAGGTCGGCCAGACCGGATGCCTGCACTTCAAGTCGGGGTGCTCGCAGGCGGATGAGGAGGCGGTGCTGCTCAACCCGGAGTGGATCGATCCCGCTCTCTTCACGGGGCTCGATGTGATCGAGGTCCATCCCGAAGAACCCTTCGCCGGCAACGTCCTCCGGGTGCGTGAGCATCTCATCGTCGATCGAAGCTTCCAACGCACCGTGGACCGGCTCGATCAGCGCGGGCTCGCACTCGCAGTGGTGGACAACTCGGAACTGGCCAGGGCGGAGGGTGGTCTCACCTGTGGCTCGATCCTCCTCGACTGATCAGCCATGGCAGCGAGGAGTACAGCCGGTAGGATGCGTGCATGAAAGTCATCTCCGTGAACACCTCCCCCGGCGGCATCCCCAAGCTCCCGCGGGAACGACTGCACGTCTCCACCGCCGGACTCGAAGGTGATGGACACGATCATGAATCCCACCGCAGCCCGACCCAGGCGGTCTGCATGATCGATCTCGAGATTCTCGAGTCGATGCGTGCGGAGGGTCACGAACTGGCTCCCGGCGCAATCGGCGAGAACCTCACCCTCGAAGGGGTCCGCATCCAGGACTGCGCGCTCGGGGACCGGGTGCGCTTCTCGAGCGGTCTCGAGCTGGAGATCACCAAGGTGCGCACGCCGTGCTACATCCTGGACTCGATCTCACCGGAGCTCAAGCGGATCCTCTGGAACCGCTCGGGCATGTACGGCAAGGTTCTGGTCGAGGGCACGATCGAGGCTGGAGACACCTTGACGATTGATCAAGTCGGTACCGGCGAACGCCCTGCGTTGCGCGAGGTTCCTGCCGGTTCGATCGACGGGGCCGGGCTGCTGCCCTGGTCATGATTCGAACAGTCGAACCACGAAGCGACATCTGCGCCGCCATCCTCTGCGGTGGAGCCAGTCGTCGCATGGGTGTGCCCAAGGGTGGACTGCTTCTCCCGGATGGACGAAGCATGATCGAGACCATCCGAGACGTCATGGAGCTGATCTGCGAACAGGTGGTCCTCATCGGCAACCCGCACGGACTGCGAGGCCATGCCGTTGTCGCGGATGAACGCCCGGACTGCGGGCCGCTCGCAGGCATCGAAGCCGTGCTGCGAAGCGGCACCGCGAACCGCTATCTCGTGGTGCCCTGCGACATGCCGGCAATCGCTCCCAGCGCGCTTCAAAGACTGATGGAGGTGTCAGGAGCACCGATGGTCCACTTTGATTCGCAGCCACTCCCCTGCCTCGTGGATGCCTCGCTCGCACACCTGACCACCGAGCTCCTCGAACAGGGCGTTCGTGCGCTCCGTGCATGGCAGGAGGCGGTTGGTGCGGAGCAGATCGATCCGGAAGGGGCGACCTTCGAGGACGCGGACACGCCGGAGGAATTCACCATGCTGTGGCGACGGTTCGCGGAGGAGGCATCCGAGGGATGAACCTGGGACACGAGTTCATCCATTGATGATGCGCGGACTCAGCCGTTCGTGGCCTCAAGTGCGCGAATCCGGACCCGTACGCTCTTGAACGCCGGCGTCTTCGAAGCGCCGTCGAGAGTCCTCGGCACCAGAATGTTCGCCTCCGGGTAGTACATCGCAGCACAGCCACGAGCGATCTCGAAGGGGCGGGCGAGGACGCGAAGCGAGCCGATGGCGGTCGTCACCTCGACGGGATCATCGGCCGACAAGCCGTGCCGCTGCATGTCATCAGGGTTCATGAGGATCACGTCGCGCCGGTCCTGACCGCGGTAGAGATCCTCCTCCTCGTAGACCACGGTGTTGAACTGGCCCTCGCTTCGCACGGTCATCACGACCAACTCGTCGGGCTCGAGTTCAAAGGACGGCATGTCGGCGAGATGGAACCGGGCACGCCCGCTCTCCGTCGGGAAGCTCGGCTCATGGAAGATGCGACCGTCGATCGTGAACTCCTGCTTGCTTGCGCCGACCTCGGCGATCGCACCGTAACCGGGGACGACTTCCGCGATGAGCGACCGCACCGCGTCGTGATCGCGCATCGCCGTCCAGTCGACCGGCTCGTTCCCGACCACGCGCTCGCCAAGCTCGCAGACCAGGTCGACCTCACCTCGCGGACCATCGTGACGGGCGGGCCCTCCATCCGAGATCCGGACGAAATTGAACATCGACTCCTGCGTGGTGAGCTGGGATTCCTCGTCACGAGCAAGCACCGGGAGGACCAGGGTCTCCCGACCCAGGCCGCAGCAGTGACCGGTGTTGGTGGTGGTCGAGAGTTGAACGACCAGCGGTACGTTGCGCAGCGCACGGCTTGCGAAGGCGGAGTCGGGGTTCGACCCGAAGAGGTTCCCGCCCAGGCAGACTGCAAGGTCGATCTCGCCGCGCTCCGCCGCTTCCATGCACGCCATCGTGTCGAGACCCGGCGTCTTCGGCAGCTCGACCTCGAGTTTTCGTTCGAGTCCCGCAAGGATCGGCGGCTTGAGGACCGGCGTCACCCCCACCGAACCGACACCCTGCACGTTGGAGTGCCCTCGCAAGGGCAGAAGCCCCGCACCCGGTCGACCGAGCATGCCCCGCAGCATCGCGAGGCCGCCGATCGTCTGGACATTGGCCACGCCGTGCTCGTGGTGGGTGATCCCCATCGTCCAGGCGAAGATCGTGCGCTCGCTCTCCGCGTAGAGCGCCGCAATCCGCTCGAGGTCACGACGCGGAACACCGCACGCGGACTCGAGATCGTCCCAGGCGAGCCCCTCGACCCATCCCCGCCAGGCATCCCAGCCCTCGCAATGAGCGGTGACGAACGATTCCGCGACCCCGCCGAGGGCGATCGTCGCCTTGGCGATCCCTGCAAGCACCGCGATGTCGCTTCCGATCCTCGGCATCAGGTATTCGTCGGCGATCCGGGTGCCGAAGAGCAGGCTGCGGACATCGCTCGGCACCTTGAAGCGAACCAGACCGAGCTCGCGCATCGGATTCACGACCACGACCCTGCCACGCCGGCGTTTGAGCTCCATGAGCGAGCGCATGAAGCGCGGATGGTTGCTCGCGGGATTGCCGCCGATCAGGAAGAGGAGGTCACACTGGTCGACATCGTCGAGGGTGATGGTCGCGGTTCCCGATCCGGTCACGCTTGCGAGCCCGACACCGGATGCCTGGTGGCAGTAGTAGGAGCAGTTGTTGACGTTGTTGGTGCCATGCAGCCGAGCGAGGAGCTGGAGCAGGAACGCCGCTTCGTTGGAACTGCGGCCGCTGAAGTAGAAGAAGGTCCGCTCGGGTGGCGTGCTCTTCAACTGATCGACCAGGCGATCCATCGCCTGCGACCACGCGATCGGTCGGTATCGGTCATCCATCGGGCCGGCGTGGAGCGGGTGCACGATGCGGCCGAGCCCTTCAAGCTCGCGAGGCGAGAGCGCCCGCAACGCATCGAAGTCGTGATCCGCCCAGAACTCAGAGGAGATGGCACCACCCATGTCCGCGGCCATCGCCTGGAGCGACTTCTTGCAGACCTCGGGGAAATGACCGGCTTCATTGACCATTCCCCCCTTCTGGCCACCCATCCCGAGTGCGCAGGTCTTGCACGCATTGCGAGTGCGCATTGCACGCCACATGCGAAGAACACCACCCGCCTCGCGACTCTTGGTCAACGTGTACCAGATTGCAGGCCAACCTCCGCCGGCTCGCGGGCGTCTCATCAGGGCAGCATACTCTGCGTCAGAGTGGCGATCGCCGGAACTGAAATCGGATGAACCGGGACAAATGTGGAAATCCAGGGCCAGAGTCCACATTTGTTATCAGTGACGAACTCGTTGACACGGCACCATTAAGCGATATGGCTACAGAGAAAGCTTGAATCGTTCCAATCGTTCATCAGATCCGGTACCATGTTGAGGCACGCTGGGGCACGGCGTGCGTAGTCGATTGACCTGCTGTCACAGGAAGGCATCGATACCGTATTCAACCTGTGACTTACTTTAGACCGGTGCTACTGATGAACATTTACGTGGGCAACCTGCCCTGGTCCGCAGGGGACCAAGAACTCGAAGATCTCTTCTCGCAATTCGGCAGCGTGCAGCGCGCACGTGTCATCCTTGACCGCGAAACCGGTCGCTCACGTGGCTTCGGCTTCGTCGAGATGGATGACGAAGGCGCTCGCAAGGCTATCGACCAGCTCAACGGACAGGACATGGACGGCCGGGCGCTTCGCATCAACGAAGCCCAGGAACGTCAGCCCCGTCGCTGAGTTCGATTCGAACACGGAATGTTCTCGAGGCGACCCGTCCGGGTCGGCTCACAAGCGAACGGCAAGAGACAAGCAAGCACGCCATGGCGATTCTCGCCATGGCGTTTTTCTTGGAAGGGGCACTCCGATCCCCCGCAGGCGAGAATGGATATCCTCCAACCGTGACCTTCCGACTCCCCAGCCTCAGCAAGCTCAGTCCGATCTTCACCATCGTGGTGTTCGGATTCGCGATCTATGCGATCTACCTCGAGCTGCACAAGTACTCGTTCGGCCAGATCAGGGATGCGGTCCTCGCCATCCCCGGCTGGCATGTCGCGATCGCGGCCGGCCTGGTCATTCCGGGGCTCATTGCCCTGGCTGGATACGACCTGGTTGCGGCACGCCATTGCAGGATCGGAATCGGCTGGTGGAGACCACTCGCAACAGGGCTTCTCGGCTACAGCATCACGAACACCACAGGCCACGGGGTCCTCGTCGGTGCGATGCTGAGACTGCGCGTCTACCCACGGTGGGGTGTCTCGGGTCGGGATGTCGGCATGATCGTCGGTTTCGGGGTCCTGACCTACTACATGGGCCTCTCGTTCGTCTCCTCAGGTGCCCTGCTCCTTGAAGGGGCGGAGCTGACCAGACTGCTCTCGAAACTCCCGAAGGTCGGACCTGTGTTCGCGCATGAGTGGTTCAGGTACGTGATCCCCTCGGCACTGCTGGGTGCGATCGCCTTCTGGTTCGTGCTGACGATGGTCAGGCGACGCCCATTCATGTTCAGGGGACATGAGGTCAGGCTGCCGGGACCCGGCATCGGTCTCCTCCAGCTCACCGCGTCGGTGGCCGATCTCGCAATCGCGTCAACCGTCCTCTACGTCCTGCTCCCCCCGCACCACGACCTCGGATGGCTCGCATTCGTCGGCATCTTCTCCGTCGTCCAGTTCGTCGCGTTGATGTCGGCGGTCCCCGGCGGCATCGGGGTGTTCACGGCGATCATGCTCGTGGTGCTCGCACCGAGATTCCCGAGCGAGGCGGATCTTGTTGCATCGCTGATCACGTTCCGAGTGCTCTACTACCTGGTTCCATTCCTGATCGGGGGACTGGTATTCCTCGTACTGACCTTCACCAGACGGACGAAGGTCGGAAGTGAAGACCCGGAATCCGACGGGAAATCGCCGTGTCGGGTGCATACGGGCACTTGAATCCTGCGTACCATTGAGGTGACTCCGAAAGTGGGTGCCACATCAAGTCCTGCAACAGACGACGAGATCTGATCCCGGCAGTCACCGCCCTGATCCTGGTTTCAGGGCTGCACTCGGTGTCGATGGCTGCAGCCTTCCAGGAGACGGATGAACAGCAGCAGAGGGACGTGCTCCGAGATGCCCTGCAACCCGGCGATGACAGGGAGAACGCGGCTCTGGTCTACATGCGGGCATTCGACGAACTGATCCAGCTTGGCGATGGGTTCCAGGATGACTGGATGCGGATCATGGAGCACATCGAAGAGCAACCGGGCCCCGCCTCATACCAGACTCGCGAAGTGGCTGATCTCCTCGAGCGCGGCTCCAGAGCGCTTCAGCTCGCCCACGAGGCGTCCGCACTCGACTACGCCGACTTCGGGCCCAATGTCGAAGACGGCTACATGACACTCGTCCCCCACCTGGCCCCGATGCGTGAACTCTCGCGTCTGCTTTCCCTTGAATCCAACATGCGTCGTGCCAATGGTGAATCCACATCCTCGGCGGACTCCCTTGCCGCACTCATGAACCTCAGCAGGCACTCCGCATCGGACGGCATGGTGATCAACTCACTGGTCGGCCTGAGTTGTGCGCAGCAGGGCTTCGATTCGATCGAGGATGCCATCGCACGAGGCGATCTCGATCAGGCGAGCGCGAACATCGCCCTCGGCGGCTTTGATTCGAAGAATCCCGACCCGTTCCAGTTCGCTCGATCCATGGGCAGCGAACTCGAATCACTCGAGGCCACCATGCTCTCGCTGAACTACGACGCAGCGGAGTTCGCGGAGATGTTCGGCACCTTCACCGATGGGGAGAAGAACGGCACGATCGAGCTGATCCGGAACCTCGATGAGGAGGAGTTCGCGGAACAGCTTGAACTCGCACGACCAGGGTTCGAACTCGCACAGACCGCCTTTCTCGAGGAAGACCCGGAAAAGGCGAAGAGGGCCATCGCCGAACTCGAAGAGGACCTTCTTGCAGGTGAATATGGACTGCTCGCCGAGATCGTCATGCCTTCCTACGACCTGCTCCTCGATCGGAAGATCCAGGCCGACAACCAGATCCGCCGGTACACCAGCATCCTCGAGAAGATCGCCGGAGGCGCGGATCCCGCGAACTTCGCGAACGCCGCGGTGCTCTATGAACAGGCATTCCCATACCTGGCCAGGATCACGAAATCCGACCAGGAGCTCCTCGACATGATCCGAAAGATCGTCGCGGTCACCGGTTCCTGTGACGACATTCCCGATGCGATGCTTGACGAGGCGAGAGGAGCACTCGAACAGGCTGCACCGATCATCGGCATCCTTCGTGGAGCAGCCAAGTTCGAGCGATGCGAATGGAAGGCGGACATCGTCGCCGAACGACGCGGTGAGGTCATCCCCTTCGGTGAATGGGTACGACCGATGCGGGCTGCGATCCGTCTCCTGCTCGCCGAAGCCGCGATGATCTCATGCCTTGATGAAGATGATGTCGAGGAGGACTCATCTGATCTGATCAGGTCCCTCGCCGATGCGTTCGCCGTATCCGTCCATCTTGGGGATGGATCACATCTTGCCGGATCGGTCGCGTCCGCAGCGGCGGCCACGGAACTGATGGAACTGGCCCGAGCCGTGCTCCCCGGGCGGAGCTGCTCGGTCGAATCAAGGGACCTGCTCGACCGCAGGCTTGCCAGGATCGCAGGGAATGACCCCCTCGGCTGGTCGGCAGCACGGGAAGCCACACTGCGACCACCGTTCTTCAGGGTCATCATGGGATTCGGCCTGCGCAATCCGATCGATGCGGAGCGCCTTGCCCGCAACTGGAACACCGAACGCCTTGCGGCCATCGCCTTCCTCGCCGCAGCTCGGAAGGTCGACGAGGAAACTCCCGCAAGGCCGTCCTTCCCCGGCGATGATGGTCTCGGAGAACTCTTCGGGATCAGCGACATCATCGAGCTGGACGACAAGGAAACCGCCCTCCTGGGCACGCCCAGGACGAGGTTGATCGAGCTCCTCGAGGTGGTGGACAGGATCGAACCGATCAGAACGAACCACTGGCAGTCAAGAGGCAATGACTCGCTGGGGGAGCTGGCGGAACTCGTCGGGAAACTCCATGTCGACGATGATTCCTCGGTCAGGTGAAATCGGACCGCGCATCCCGTTCGTATGTTGAATGGGGCATCACACGCGTTCACGCACTCGAATGATGAAGGCGCGACCAAGCGCGTTCATCAACGGATGAAACGGATCCTGCCGAAATCGGGGACGATGTTGATCTTCACCGACGAGAGCGGCCATGGCAGCCGGGATGGAAGCGGTGCGGGGAAGTAGACGCTGAACGCCTTCCCGATGAGAAGCTTTCGAGGCACGACGAACGGTGCGGAATCACCGGAATAATCGACGGCAAGCTGGTGAGGCCGTCCCCACATGCGACCGTCACGGCTCGCCGCGCTGTTGTCACCGAACATCACGAACTGATCGGCCTCGATGCGGGAGGGCTCCAGGAGGTTGGTGCCGAACCCGAGGCCGTAGATCGGCGGACCGTTCTCGAAGAACTGGTTGCCCGGGTTCCGAGCCGTACCGACGTTTCGCTCGTCAAGCTCGACGGGGCGATAGTAGATGTCCCGAGCGACCTGCACGCTTCGAAGCGCGAAGGGCGTGCTCTCGAAACGCCATGCGAGGGCCGGGGGCTCTGGCCTCGGGATCTCGGGCGAGCGCATGTAGGCTTCGACCGACGTACCGGGGAAGCTTGCCTGGAAGCGTTCGATGGGATCCCAGCCATCGTAGGGGAGCTGAAGCATCAGCTTTCCGTCGATGAAGAGCCACATCTGCTGATCGACATGCCAGAAGTCGACCTCGAAGGCACGCGCGGGCGGCGAGAACGTCACCGCATCCGAGGCGATCTCGGCGCCGGTGGTGGCGTCGACAAGTCGGAGCCTGACCTCATCACGGGTGACCTGCCATTCATGCAGGAGACCACGCGTGGTCATCTCGAGCGTGGTGGAGTCGAAGCCACCCGGCTCCACGGCATCGATCGTGCCTCTCACCCGGACATCGCTCACTGCATAGGGCTCGCTCATCAGGGGAGGTGTCATCGAGGAACCCGATGAGTGGCCTCGATAGATGTTGTACATGTTGAAATCGGTGATCGGCCACGCGTCACCGTTGAACAGGAGTCGGCTCGAACCCGAGGACGTGCAGCGCCAGGTCCGGTCGGTGCCGATCGACCAGTCGAGTTCGCCGTTGGAATCGGGAAGCCAGGGGCCACCCCACCAGGACACCCGCTCGGAGTCACGCCAGGCCTCGAGATCGATCGGCTGGTAGCTCGAGTCATAGACCGGCTGCCAGACCGCCCGCTGGACCGACTCCGGCTTCCGAGCGACGTTCATCTGCTCGACACCCCGATCAAGCGGACCGGTGAAGATGTCGCCGTCGACGGTGACCAGCTTCTCCTCGGGAAGCCCGACCAGCCGCTTGATGTAGTTCTGGGTCGGACCCATGGGATCGGTCGGGTTCTTGAAGACCACGACGTCGAAACGATCCGGCTCCATGAGCGGATAGACCGCCTTCAGAACCAGGACGCGATCACCACTTCGGGATCTCGGGGCCTTCGATGGATCGGGTTCCCACCGTTCCACCGGTCTGTCCAGGCCGAAGTACGGATCCCACCTGTTGATGGCGGCCTTGCGGATCGCCTGTCGCAGGACCCGCCTCCGATCGGTGGGGTCACTGATCGCCTGCGCCTGTCGACTGGCGTCGACGAGGATCTTGGCCGAGTTCATCCACATCGAGCCGAAGCCGCGGTTGCTGTTCCCCCAGTCGAAGGCATAGCTCCATCCGGTCTGCGGGGAGTGGTAGCGGCCATGCTGGCCCATGAGTGTCGGAGCCATCGACCCGGTGGGGATGACGAAGCCTTCGAGCACGAAACCACGAGCGGTCATCGCGATGACGAAGGCGACGATCAGGGCCTGGATCGTGTCGGAGATGCCACCGGAGGAGGCCTGCCCGGATTCAGTCGTGGAGTGGTCGGATTCAGCGCTCATGCATGGATAGAGTACCGCGCAATCAGCCTTCGGATGGGGCCTGGCCGGAGTTCTTGTCGTTTCCACCGCTCCGCCTGCGTCGACGGCGACGGCGCTTCTTCTTCGGCTGAGCGGAACCGTCGGATGCCTGGTTCGAGGGAGCGGGTGTGCCGGATTCCGGCGTCATGCCCTCGGCCGCCTGGCCACCGGAGCCACCGTCCTTCGACCTGCGGCGTCGACGGCGACGGCGCTTCTTGCCGGTCGATGGCTCGGACCCACCCTCCTCGGGAGCGAGTGCATCGGAGCCACGAGCGCTCCCGGGCGACGCACTTTCAGCCTGTGAGGTTTCGCGGAACGCATCCTGCTGGGCGTTCTTCGAACCGCGACGACGGCGACGACGCTTCCTGCCGGACCCCTTCTCGCTGCGTTCGATCGTCTCCGAGGGCATGCCGCGCAGTGGATCGGGTGCCTTCGCCTTCGCGGGATCCGGACAGTCATCGGGATCACAGAGATCCTCCACCGGGACGGCGATCGTGCGACTGTCCTCCTCGAGCTTCACCAGGACCAGCTGGACCAGGATCTTCGAATCCATGACGAGACCGGGACCCTCCGGAGTGCCGACACGCGTCTTCTTGTGCGGGAGGCGGGACTTCAGTTCCGAGTAGGTCTCGTCCTCGTAACGAAGACAGCACATCAACCGACCGCAACGCCCGGAGATCTTGAGTGGGTCGAGCGTGGCCTTCTGGACCTTGGCCGAGCGCATCGAGACCGGCTTGAGGACCTTCAGGAAGTTCTGACAGCAGCAGTGCTGGCCGCATCGCTCGTAGTCGGCGACCAGCCGGGCCTCGTCCCTCGCTCCCACCTGACGCATCTCGATGCGACAGCTGAATTCACGGGCAAGCCATTGCACCAGTTCCCTGAAGTCGACTCGGTCCTCCGAGGTGTAGAAGACCGTGAGCTGTTCTTCGGAGAGGATCGGTTCGACGTCCACGAGGTGCATCTCGTCGGCGAGCCCGTGCTTGGAGATGGCCTCCTTGATGTCCCCGATTCGATCCCGAACACGAGCCTGGATCTCGCTCCACCTGTTGAGATCCTCGACCGATGCGACACGAAGGATCTTGCCCGAGGTCTTGAACGGATAGTCCGCGCCACCGGAATTGTCGATGTAGTCGAGCATCTCCTTCCGGGAGACCGATTTCCCGCACCCGGAATTGGGGCAGGTCGTGGTGAGCATCTCGACGACCTCGAGGCCTCGGCTCGTCCTGGCGATCAGCTTGCTTCCGCAACCGGGTTTCGCAGGTCCGTCATAGGGATACTCCGCGACCATGCGCATCGACCCGTAGCGGACGACGATCGAAGTCGGAGGCTTGCGAAGGCGATAGGCCTCCTCTGAACTGAGGACATCCCTCGTATCGGGATCGGACTCGTCCTCGAAGACCGGGAGCTTCACGATCGAACCGGTTGACTTGTAGCGACTGGGAATCGTTCTTCACCTTTCACACATGTTCGTGCCCTGCGGGGTGGAGCCGGCCCGGATGGAGGAGCGTCGAAACGACCCCGAAACGGGCGGAACAGGGACTGACATGTCGCCAGGCAGGTTGTTGAGCCTCCGCCACCCTGCCTGGTGGGGTGACGGGTTCAAGAACGAATTCCGTGCTGATTGTAGCGGACCGTCAGTCCGATTCGCCAGCATCTTCCTCGATGAGTCGTTCCCCGGCCCGGTGGTCACCGCCCTTGAGGGCGGACAGGGACATCCTGCTGCGTTCCGTGATGACCAGTCGGATCGGAACCTCGGAGAAGGGCAGTTGGTCCCTGAGGCGATTCATGAGGAAGCGGCGATAGCCCTGGGTGAAGAGGTCGGGCTTGTTGACGACCATGACGACGGTCGGCGGGTTGATGCCGACCTGGGTCGCATAGAGGATCTTCGCCTTGGTGCCGAGCTTCGAGGAGGGCCCCCGCTCCTTGAGGATCTCCTGGACCAGTCGATTGATCTGACCGGTGGTCTCCCGGTGCGATGCCTGCTTCTCGAGGTTGGCGACCAGCTTCACGACATCGTCGAGCCCCTCCCCTTCCTTCGCACTGATGAAGACCAGTGGGGCGTAGCTCAAGCCGCGCAGTTCCTGGGTCAGGTAGTCGACGTACTGTTCGGGCTTGACCTCGTCTTCGACGAGGTCGAACTTGTTGACGGCGACGAGCGTCGGCTTGAACTGCTTCTGAAGCTCGAGTGAGAGCTTCTTCTCGACCTGGGAGATCTCCTTCGACGCATCGACGAGGAGAATGCAGACGTCGCTCCGTCGAATCGCATCCCGGGCACGGGAATGGGAGTAGTACTCGACATCATCAGCCCAGGATTTCCGCTTTCGGACACCGGCGGTGTCGATCGCGAGGAATTGCTTGTCATCGATCTCGAAGCGGACGTCGACCGAATCACGGGTGGTTCCGGCGATCTCGGAGACGATCACCCTCTTTCGCCCTGCAAGCGCATTGATCAGCGTCGACTTGCCGGCATTTCTGGCACCGACGATCGCGAACTGGATCGAGGGATCTCGCGGTGCGCCTTGACCATCGGCGATCCGATCCCAGAGTGCCTCACCGAGCTGCCGACGCCCGTAGCCGCTCTTCGCGGAGACCGGGATCGGTTCACCGAATCCGAGTGCGGAGGCATCATGCGCATGGGCCTGCCAGGAATCGTCGTCGACCTTGTTGGTGACGGTCATGACCTTCTCGGCGCTCCCCTCCTTGCGAAGCATGGTCGCGATGCGCTCATCGAGGGCGGTCACCCCGGTTTGGGCATCGAGGAGGAAGATCACGAGGTCGGCTTCACGCGTCGCGTATCGGATCTGCGATTCGATCGCATCGGTGAGCCGGGCGAGATCCTCGCCTGCATCATCGAAGCGCGCACCCTCGCCGACATAGACGCCGTAGCCCCCGGTATCGGTCAGTTCCGCGAAACGAGGCTCGGTCTCCAACGTCTCTTCGGGGGGGTTCACCTGGATCACGCCATCGACACGGTCACGCGTGACACCGGGCGTGGGATCGACGATCGACACCCGCCGGCCGACCAGGCGGTTGAACAGGCTGGACTTCCCGACATTGGGTCGCCCTACGATCGCGATCCGAGGCATGTTGGTGGCGGATGACATGAGCCGCGCAGTCTAGCCGAGTCAGGGTCAGTCCCGCAGCAGAACGACGTCCTCGGACTCGACGCCCAGGCGAATATCGCTCCCCGGGGCCATTTCACGGGGGTTCAGCTCGAAAACCTTGAGCACAAGGTCCTCCCCGACGCCGACCCGGTACTGGGCCATCTCCCCGAGGAACATCGTGTCGAGCAGCTTCCCTTCGATCACGGACGTCCTGCCACCGGTTGCGGATCCGCCCGCAGAGGGCTCCGACGCGACACCGGCAGAAAGCACCTTCAGGGACTCCGGTCGGATCGAGATCGTGACATTGCCCTTGTCGGGCACGGACTCCGCCGTGGCCGTCGATGTCAGCATGCCGGCGACGGTCGAGAGCGTGACGGCCGGTCCATCCGAACCGGAGATCTCCGCGGAGATCAGGTTCGTCTCCCCGAGGAAGTCGGCGGTGAACCTGGAATTCGGTCTGGAGTAGAGCTGCCGGGGTGCGCCGCGTTGCACGACGTGTCCGTCCCGCATCACCACCATGTCGTCGGCGAGGGACAGCGCTTCCTTCTGGTCGTGGGTCACGTAGATCGTCGTGACACCGAGTTCGTCGACGATGCGTCGGATCTCGGAACGCATTTCGATTCGAAGCTTCGCATCGAGGTTCGAAAGCGGTTCGTCGAGAAGAAGCACGCTGGGCTTGAAGGCAAGGGCACGGGCGAGGGCGACACGCTGCTGCTGTCCTCCGGAGAGTTCATTCGGCTTGCGGGCGTGGTACTCCTCCATGCGGACGAGTGCGAGCGCGCGGTCGACCTCCTCGTCGATCCGTTCGCGTTCGAGCTTGCGGACCTTCAGTCCGAAGGCGACGTTCTCGCGAACGCTCATGTGGGGCCAGAGTGCGTAACTCTGGAAGACCATCCCGGTATCCCGCTTCTCGGCAGGAAGCCTGGTCACGTCCCGATCCCCGATCCTGATGCTGCCCCCGGAGGGAGTCGCGAACCCGGCGATCATGCGCAACAGGGTCGTCTTGCCGCAGCCGGAAGGCCCAAGCAGGAAGAAGAGGTCACCGGAGGCGATGTCGAGATCGACACCATCCACCGCCACGGTGCTCCCGAAGACCTTCCTGACCGATTCAAGGTGAACTGAACTCATGAGGCGAGCAGCATACCTGCGAAACGCCTATCCTCGTGGTGGAGACACTCAGGACCATGCAGGATCCACGTCTGGCCAGACTCGCCCGAATCGCCCCATACCGCAGGAGGCGCGATTTCAACCCCTCGATCGGGGAGATCATCGAGTCGACCAAGAAGAAGGCCGTTCGGGACGAGAAGCGATTTTCCTCCTTCAGCCAGGCCTGGGAACAGCTTGTCCCGGCCGAGATCCTCGCCTGCAGCCGTCTCAGCAGCACCAGGGGCACCACGATCACGATCGAGGTGGACTCCTCACCAGCCAAGTACGAGCTCGACCGGCTGCTCCGAACGGGGCTGGAGGCCAACCTCCGACGGCTCTACAGCGGACCGCTGACCAGGATCAAGACGAAACTCGGGGCCACGGATCAGTCGGATCCAGGCTGAGGAGCGAGCATCAGTTCGGGGATCAACCGGGGCGTGCCGTCTCGATTCAGGCAGGCCAGGGTCGTGGTTCCCGTGACCAGCAGGTCGCCATCCCGCTTCAGGCGGTACTCGTGCACGACCTTCACCCGACCCACCGACTTGAGCTCGGTCTCGAGCTCGAGCTCCTCGTCGTACCGGGCCGGACTCCGATAGCGGACATCCAGTCTGACCACGGCGAGCAGGATGTCCTGCTCCTCGAGTTCCCGGTAACTGACCCCGGTCATTCGAAGCAGTTCGGTCCGGCCCATCTCGAACCAGATCGGATAGACGGTGTGGTGCACGACTCCCATGGGGTCGCATTCAGAGTAACGAGGCCTGATCCGGATGATGTTCACGGTCATGGCCACAGGCTATCGCGACCTGGCCGGGCGTGTCGAGTCATCGAGCATGCTGGGGAATCGAAGTGCTCACTTGCCGATGCAGAACCGCGCGAAGACATGTTCGAGCACCTGGTCGGGTGTGACACGACCGACGAGTTCACCAAGCGCATCCAGACCATCCCGCAGGCAGGCGGCGATCAGTTCAGCAGGCGGCATCACGCCCTCACCGGCCTCGAGAACCAGCATCCGTGCACGCACCATGGCATCCATGGATCGATCGAGGACGGTCCTGTGACGATGAGTCAGTGCGAGCATGCCGCTCCCAAGGACGTTTGATCGAGCACCGAGGCGATCTGCGATCAGGTCCGCGAGTTCCCGAACACCCGTCCCGTCGACGACGGAAACGACATGTCCGCTCACCCCGACCGGGGACAGATCCCCCTTCGTCGCGACATCGAGCACGGGAATGCCCTCGGCCAGCGACGCGAGTTCCTGACCGGGCGCCGTGCAACGCACCACGAGATCGGCACGTTCGACCGCTTCCCTTGCACCCGCCTGCATCGCCCGCGCGATGCGTGGATCAGTGCCTTCGTTCACGGCTTCGAAACCGGCCACATCGGAGAGCAGGATCTCGAGATCGCCATCAGGTGTCTCGAGGAGGAGGGATTCGGTCACGACGTCACGCGTCGTCCCCTCGACGGCGGTCACCACCGTGCGTTCCGAACCGAGGAGCGCGTTGAACAGACTCGACTTGCCTGCATTCGCCGGTCCCGCCAGCACCACGCGAGGCACGGATTCGATGCGCTCGATCGATGTCGTGCCTTCAAGCCTTCGATCCAGGCCGGCGACGAGATCCGCCAACCGGGCTTCGAGAGCGTCGTTGGCGATCGCGACCACATCCTCCTGGTCGGTGAAGTCGATGCCAGCCTCGACCATCGCGGTCAGGTGGGTCAGTGAATCGACGAGCTCGAGCGCGACGGATCCCAGCCCACCGTCGGACATCAGTCGTGCCGCGCGGAGATGTGAATCGGATTCCGCGCGAATGGCCTCGGCGATGCCCTCCGCCTCGAGCAGGTCGATCCTGCCGTTCAGGTAGGCCCGTGCCGTGAACTCGCCCGGTTCCGCCTGTCGCAAGGCGACTGCTCGAGCCTCCGCTTCCTGGATCAGTGTCTCCTGGAGGTGGGCAAGACCCGCGTCTCCACCCGGCACGAGGAGTTCGACGACGTCATCGCCCGTGTAGCTGGCAGGCCCGTGCGCGATCACCGCGATCGCGGGCAACGTGCCGCCTTGCACCGCCAGGCGGACTCGGTGACAGCCGGGTTGGCATGATTCAAGCCGCGCAAGCGCTCGAGCGGAAGGCCCACTGAGGCGAAGAAGTGCACGTTGTCCCTGCCCCGGCGGACTGGAGACGGCCATGATGGTGTCGGCAGGATTCAAGAGCGTCCTCTCGGGATGCGGGTCAGCGCCTCTTGAACGTCTTCTTCTTCTGCTGCTTGGCTTCCTGGCGCTTCCGGGCGTTCTCGAGCATCTGCTCGTACATCCTGCCCATTCGATCCTGTTTCTTCGCGGCCTTCGCCGATCCACCACCTCCGCCACCGTCGATCACGTCGGGTTCGTTGTCCTCGCGCTCCTGGAGCTTCTTGATGTGCCCACGGATGTAGCGGCTCTCGAGGGTGCCGATGACGCTGGAGGTGAGGATGTAGAGGGTCAGTCCGCTCGGTGCTCCGTACAGCATGACCGGGAAGAGGACGAGCATCATCACCTTCATCATCTTCTGCTGACGAAGCTGGTCCTCGGTCATGCTCGCACTGGGCGGAGGCGTCATGTACTTCTGCTGGAAGTAGAACACCAGACCCATGAGCAGGGGGAGCAGGTTGATGCCGGTGAACTGGAAGAACCAGAGGTCGTAGGGTTCACCGGAGAACTTGATGAAGTTGTCCGGGGCGCTGAGGTCACCCATGAACGCCCAACCGTCGAAGGACTGGAAGATGCCGTAGAACGCCCATTCCTGACGGAGTTCGAAGGCGAAGAAGAGGACCGCGTACAAGGCGATCCAGATCGGCATCTGCAGGAACATCGGCAGCATCGCTCCGCCGCACCCGAGGGGATTCATCCCCTTCTCCTGCATGAGACGCATCTGTTCCTTGCGCTGCTTCTCGGGGTCGTTCGCGTAGCGCTTCTTGAGCTCGTCGAGCTCCGGCTTCATCTCGCCCATCGCCTTCGCGTTCTTCTGCATGCTGATCTGCCCCTTGCGGGTGATCGGGTGCAGGAGGGTTCGGACGAGGATCACCAGGAAGATGATCGAGATGCCCCAGTCGAAGACGTAGCCGTGGATGAAGGACAGGAAGATGACCATGAAGTCCGCCAGCCAGGCGAACGTGCAGAACGTGCAGCAGCCGCTCATCAGGTACAGGATCAGGCCACCCATGTTCAGCCCGACGTAGGGCTCGACGCCGTCGAGGACGGATCGTTCGAGCGGTCCGGCATAGAGGCCCATGTCCCAGTCGACGGACCCGCCGGCATCGACGTACTGCAGTTTGCCGAGAAGCTGGGTCTCGAGATTCTGCTCCTCATCCACACCGAATCCGAGGGGACTGATCGTCTCGATCGCCGAGAGTCGCTTGGAGGGCGAGTCGGGCGGATCGTACGGAGCGTGGATGCACAGTGCGAAGTAGCGGTTGGTCGTGCCGAACCAGGACAGGGAGTACCCGTCCTCCCTGGAGGCTTCGGTCGGCCACAGCATGTTGTCGATGGGATCTTCGCGGTAGGTCTCGGCCATCTCCACTGCGGTGCGACGCTCGAGCATCATCCCGGAATAGAGGACGTGGGACTGGCTCGGATCGCGCTTCGAGTTCATCAGGTACCCGAAGTGGAAACGCCGCATGTCCTGGAGGTAGGTGGTCTCGTCACGAGCGAGGTCACCGGGCCCGTACTGGATCCACTGCACCCTGAGGGGCTGGCCGGACTCGTTGGCCACCGACTGCTCGAGCGCGATCTCGTAGCGACCCTCGGGAAGAACGAACCGACGCGTGATCGAACACACGACCTGGTCGGTTCCCTCCTCGCGGATCTCCGACTTGAAGAGGCCCGGTTCGACCTCGGACCAGACGTCACCGAACAGGAGCACGTCCTGAGGGGTGTCCCCCCAGCCGATGATCCGGAGGGAGCGCACGGCAAGGATCGGCGTCTCGACCGCTGCGCCCGATTCGGTGTAGAGCATCCCGGACGTGTCGAGGACGTAGCGTTCGCTTTCATCGGGGAGCGGAGGTGGATCGGAGACGCCGTCGGCGATCGCCGCATGATGGGCGTCGGCCTGACGCTTGGCTGCACCGGTGCGCCAGAAGTTGCTGAACGTGATCTTCGAGATGCCAGCCGACTTCGAGGAGAAGTCGATCTGCAGTCGCTCGCGTTCGGGATCAAGGGAACCGATCGAGCTCGCGCCGCCACGCTCGAGAAGGGTCCCGGCTGGCGCAGCTGCGACGAGACGACCCCAGCCCCCTTCCCGTTCCGGCATCGGAGGCAGTTCCCGGTCCGCATCGGATTCGGCGGCAGCAGTGGAAGCGACGTCGGCGGTTGCCTCCTGAATGCTCGCGTCCGGGGACGCACTCTCATCCGGTGAGATGGTCGCCGCCTCCGCAACCGTCGAGGCGTCGGGTGCTGCCGCAGGCGCCTCATTGGTGTCAGCGGTCCGGCCGGGTCCGAGGATCACGGCAGCGACGACGAGGCACGCCACGGTTGCGATGATCAGGGGAAAGACGATCTTGCGTGTCGAGGCGTCCATGACTGCTTTCAGCGTCCCATGCCCAGACGCTCGCCGAGGAAGGGATCCAGGCGGTCGTCACCATCGCGCCTGTATTGTTCGATCCGTTCCCGAACGCGCATCCAGTCGTAGTTGGTCCTGTGGAATGTCAGGGTGGGGTCCGTGTCGGTCTCGCCATCCGGCTGGTCCAGAATCGACCAGCTGGCCCAGGAATCACCGTCACGTGGCTGCCCGACCGAACCAGGGTTGATGATGTACCGCGTCCCCTCCGAAAGACGGAGGACGATACGGTCGATGCCGGTCTGCGTACCTCCGCAGAGACTCCCTTGTCGGCCTTCTTCACAGAAGCCCCGGTAGAAGGAATAGCTCGGATCCTGACCGGAAAGCTGCTCGCAGACGAACACGCCGGGCCAGTGAGTGTGACCCTCGAAGCAGATCCCCTCGAATCGATCGAAGAGCGGCTTCATGCGTTCGGCGCGAAAGCCGTCATCAGGAAAGACGTATTCGTTGGTTGGATGGCGGCTGGAGCCGTGCACGCAGAGGAAGCGCGGATCGTCATCGAGCATCTGGCGAACGGGCAGTGAATCAAGGAAACGGATCCGCTCCTCTCGAGCCGCCTCGTCGGGGTAGGGAAGGTCCAGGCGATCCTGTGTCCAGAGAGCCGCGTCCCGTGCCATGAAGTTGAAGTTCACGGGCTGGGTCCGGCAGGCGAAGTCATGGTTGCCGAGCAGGGTCAGTGCGCAATGCTCACGAACGAGATCGACGCATTCGATGGGGTCGGGACCGTATCCGATCACGTCACCAAGACAGATCACCCGATCGACCTCGTGGGCCTCGATGTCCTCCAGGACGGCCTTGAGGGCATAGACGTTGGCATGAATGTCACTGATGATCGCGGTTCGCACTGCTTCGCCTGCTTGAGGAGACAACTGGCCCGGGAGGCCGGAAGGGGAAATGCTATTGGAGACACCGCGGATCCGCCACCAGAGCGGTCATTCACCCACGATCAGACGGTCCCCGAGGCGATCCCCCAGGTGCCGGTTGGCATGGATCTTGGCGCGGGTGGTTTCCGCGGAATAGGCGATCCTGGTGAATTCGACGGTGGGAACCGGTCCGGAGGTATCGAGGATGGCATAGCTCGCCCTCGGGTCGCCGTCCCGTGGCTGGCCGACCGATCCCGGATTCACGATGAAGCTCATGCGACCGTCGCAGGTATCCAGTTCGAACGGTCCTTCGAGTTCGTTCGCGTAGTCGAACTCATAGAGCGAGTCGATCGAGATGCGACCTTCCTGGTCACGTTCGGCGGAGAACACGCCCGGGACATGGGTGTGACCCACGAATGCGTAGGCACCTCCACGCATGGCCGAGAACGCACCCGTGATCTTGCTCGCCTTCTGCACATCATCCTGGAAGAGGTACTCGGAAAGCGGCTTCTTCGGGGAGGCATGCACCAGGAGGTAGTCGCGGTCATCGTCGAGGTAGGAGAAGGTCCGCATGAGGTGCAGATAGGCCTGGCGACGTGCCGCATCATCGTTCCTGAGTCCGTCACCTTCCGGTTCGAACTGCGCTCGCGTCCAGTAGGAACCCTGCACCGCGATCGGATTGAAGTTGGTCGGCTCGTACAGACAGGCGTAGTCATGGTTCCCCAGAAGGGAGAATTCGCAGTGCTGCTCGACGAGATCGATGCAGGCACAGGGGTCGGGGCCGTATCCGATCACATCACCGAGACAGATGATCCGATCATGCGCTCGCCCTGCAACATCCTCGAGCACGGTCTCGAGTGCCTCGAGGTTCGCATGCACATCACTGATGATCACGGTTCGCATGATGTGTCCATGATAACAGCGGGCACAGAGGTATCCATGAAGGCCAAATCGTCCATAGTGAACCATAGAAGGACTAGCAGCACGCTCCATACAAGAAGAATGCAAAAGCGCTGTTCTACAAAGTGAGTTTGATTTAGCCGGCGCGTCGGAGCCCCGAGGACTCAAGGACGAGATGAATTCTCCGCGCCAGTTCGACAGGTGGGACCGGCTTCACGAGGGAGGCATCACAGCCATTGAGGCGAGCGCGCACTTCGACGTCCTCAGAGCGATGTGCGCTCAGGGTGATGATCGGAGTGGTGCATCCTTCAGCACGCAATGCCGCCGCCGCTTCAAGGCCACCCATGCGAGGCATCTCAAGATCGACGAGAACAACGTCGTACGTGGTTGATCCGGTTGGTGAAGCCAGCTCATCC
>JAKVBQ010000017.1 GCA_022447205.1 Phycisphaerales bacterium | reverse complement strand
CCTGCCAATGCCCCTTCGAGTAGCATCATCTCCGGTCGCGCTCGGCACGGAGGTCGGGCCTTCGATGCGGTGGATCGCGACTCGCCAACCAGCAGGGGATCGTACGGCACGCTTTTCGCTGCAGGATCCCGGTTGGATGTTCGCAAGTGGATCCCCCATCATGAGTTCTGTAGCCGAAGTGACCGCATCCAAGAAGTCCAGCACCAGAAGGAAGGCCTCGAAGTCCGGCGGTGCGTCCGCCGAACAGATGGCCAGTCGCCAGCGTGAGATCTCGGTGAGTGAGTTCTTCGCGAAGAACCGTCACCTCCTTGGCTTCGACAATCCGCGCAAGGCGATGCTGACCACGGTGAAGGAGGCCGTCGACAATGCGCTCGACGCCTGCGAGGAGGCGAAGGTGCTTCCCGACATCCGGGTCGAGATCCTGCAACTCTCCGAGACTCGGTTCAAGATCACGGTGCGGGACAACGGTCCCGGAATCGTTCGCAAGCAGATCGAGAACATCTTTGGAAAGCTTCTCTACGGCTCGAAGTTCCATCGAATGAAGATGAGTCGTGGGCAGCAGGGGATCGGCATCTCCGCTGCCGGCATGTACGGGCTGATGACGACGGGGCAACCGGTGGTCATCATCACGAAGACCGGCCGTCGCAAGCCCGCACACGAAGTGATCCTGAAGATGGACACCTCGAAGAATCGTGCGGACGTTGTGAGCGAGACCGAACATCCCGAAGTCGATCATCTCTTCAAGGATGGTCATGGCACCCAGGTGTCCATCGAACTCGAAGGTCGTTTCCTGAAGGGAAAGCAGTCGATCGGCGAGTACCTCGAGCAGACCGCAATCGCCAACCCGCATGCCAGCATCACCTACGTGACGCCGAGCAGCAACGAGATCGAGTTCCCTCGTGCTGTCGATGAACTTCCGCTCGAACCCACCGAGATCAAGCCACACCCGAAGGGCATCGAACTGGGGACCCTCATCCAGATGCTGGAGAGGACCCAGTCGACCAAGCTTGGAGCGTTCTTCAAGAACGAGTTCTGCCGGGTCGGGCCGAATGTCGCCAAGGAGATCTGCTCGAAGGCCGGGTTGACCGATCGGACCTGGATCAAGGCGGTCGAGCATCAGGACGCCGAGAAGCTCTACGACGCGATCCAGAAGGTGCGGATCATGTCCCCGCCGACGAACTGCCTCGTTCCGATCGGGAGCAAGTCACTCCTCGCCGGACTCCTCAAGGAGGTTCGGGCCGAGTTCTTCACGGCGACCTGCCGGCCACCCGCGGTCTACCGTGGCAATCCGTTCCAGATCGAGGTCGGTCTGGCCTACGGCGGTTCGCTTCCCGGGGATGATCATGCGCGGATCCTTCGCTTCGCGAATCGTGTCCCGCTGCTCTATCAGCAATCGGCCTGTTGCTCCTTCAAGGCTGCCATCGAGGCGAGTTGGAAGAACTACGGGCTGACCCAGCCTCGTGGGAGCGTGCCTGTCGGCCCGATGGTCATCATGATCCACATGGCCAGTGTCTGGGTCCCCTTCACCAGTGAATCGAAGGAAGCGATCGCTGACTACGATGAGATCCGCAAGGAGATGAAGCTCGCGCTTCAGGAATGCGGTCGGAAGCTGGGTACCTACATCCGTCGCCGACAGAAGATGAGGCGGGAATCCGATCGCCGTTCCGTCTTCGAGCGCTATATCGGCGAGATCGCTCGCGGCTGCGAGTCGATCACCGGTTCGGATGCGAAGCTCACGTACGACGCCCTGCTCGCCCTTGCAGAGAAGAAGACCGCCGAAGCCGATCAGGTCCTCGATGACGAGGGCCGTGTCGTCGAGGAATCCAGCCGACTCGCCCGGGACGAGGACGTCGTGATTCTCGACGAGGCTCGTCCCGGTGAAGGTGAACATGAAGAGGACCTCTTCGGGGGGGCAGCTTCCGCTTCAACCGGATCCTCGGCTGCTTCGCGGACTTCACGCAAGAAGGCGGGAGCCTCTCGCACACGTGCCAAGCGAACCCGGAGGAAGTGACCCATGGCTCGCAAGACCACACGAAAGAAAGCCTCCGCTGGAAGCACCGTTCGCAAGGCCGGTCGGATCCTGAAGAAGACCGAGAAGGCGGCCTCCGCTACAGCAACCGGTCGGAAGAAGGTCACCAAGAAGAAGGCGAAGACCGCCGCGGCAGGGAAGTCCGGCAGCAAGAAGAAGACCTCCAAGGCACCGGCCCGCAAGAAACGGGCCGCCCAGCCGGTCATCAGCCGTGAAGAGAGGGATCTCCAGACCCTTGAACGGATCGAGAAGCTTGCCGCAGACGTCGTCTCGAGAAGCCTCGCCCGAAAGGATCCCTTCTTCGACGTCCCGACCCGTGCCGTCTCGAACATGCGGTTCAACAAGAAGGAGCGCATCCTGGAGATGGGGTCGAACACCCAGCGTCGGGAGTTGTTCAACCTGAACCAGGCCAGGAAGTTCATGCAGACGATCCTGCTCTCCAAGGGCTGCAAGGATCTCGTCGAGGCGAGCAAGACCCTCAGTCTCCGCGGCATGTACTACATGAGCCTCCACACGATCGAGGGGACCAAGGAGAAGACCTTCGCCGACCAGGGGGAATCGGACGGGATCCTCGAGGACATCGAGGTCACCCTCGACACCCTGCGTGAGGACCTCCACATCTTCGCCAAGAAGCGGGGGACCATGGTCGGGAACATCACCGTGTTCGACAACGGGGATGAGATCGATTGCCGGCGCATGGGGACCGGTGGCTACGCGATTCCATCGATCTGCGAACCGAACGTCATCCAGTTCGGGAAGTGCGAGGCGGATTTCGTCCTGCATGTCGAGAAGGACACGGTCTGGAGTCGCTTCAACGAGGACCGTTTCTGGGAGAAGCACAACTGCATCCTGACCGAGGGATCTGGACAGCCGCCGCGCGGGGTGCGCCGCATGCTGCACCGACTTCATGCGGAACTGGGACTTCCGATCTACTGCCTTCTCGACTGTGACCCCTGGGGGCATTACATCTACAGCGTCATCAAGCAGGGTTCCATCAACCTTGCATTCGAGAGTCGGCGCATGGCGGTGCCCGAGGCGAAGTACATCGGCATCCGTTCGGATGACTACGAACGATGTGATCTCAGCGATGACGTGAAGATCGACCTGAACGACCGCGATCGCACGAGGGCGAAGCAGATCGCAGAGTATCCGTGGTTCCAGGATCGACGGGGCTGGCAGCGCGAGATCAAGAAGATGCTCGGGAACGGCTTCAAGATGGAGGTCGAAGCCCTCATCACCAAGGACATCTCCTACGTGACCGAGGTCTACGTTCCGGAACGACTGAGGGAGATGGACTTCCTCGATTGAACTTCGGCGGGGGCGTCACTCGGAGCGGGGGAGGTGGACCGTGAAGTCACTTCCGGAACCCACCTTGCTGTGCAGCTCGATGTGGCCACCGTGGACCTCGATGATCCGCCTCGTCGTCGGGAGTCCCAGGCCGCTCCCACCCTGCTTGCTCGAGACGTATGGATGGAAGATCTCGTCCTTTCGATCCTCGGCGATTCCCGGGCCGTGATCGATGATGTGGATGCGGACCTCCTTCTCGTCCTCCTCCAGCCGAACCATCATTTCGCGCACCTTGTCGTCCGGCAGGTCTTCCATGGACTGGACTGCATTGATCATCAGGTTCAGCAGGGCCTGCTTGAGCAGTCCCTCGTCGACCTTGATCCGGATCGGATGGTCGGGAAGATCCGCACGGATCAGGACGTTCGCCTGCTCGCACTGCGGGTGGAAGAAGTCGACCAGCTGGTCGACGATCGCCCTGACATCATGTTCGCTCGGGTCGAGGTTCATGCGCCCTGCGAACCTCAGGAAATCCTCGAGGATCTCCCTGAGTCGGACCGCTTCATGCTCCAGAGCCTTCGTTCGTCGCTGGAGGCGGCCACCCTGCTCCTGATCCAGACCCGCTTCCTCGAGCTCCTCGTTGATCAACTGGGCGTTCAACACGACCGTCGAGAGCGGATTCTTGATCTCGTGCGCGAGTCCGCTGGTCATGGAACCAAGTTCAGCGAGCCTCTCGGCAGCCTGAGCTCGGCGTTCCGCCTCCCTGGACTGTCGCATCTTCTTGACCAGCCGGCTCTGGAGGTAGAGCGCAGTCAGTACCGCAACCACGAGTGCTGACGTCAGGAGCTCCACTGGTTCAATGTCCATGATGTCGCCCAGCTGGAACCGGCGACGTGGCGATCATCAGGTGGCGGTCTGGGTTGCTTCGGCGCCGGTTCGAGCAAGTGCTCGTACCTGTGTCGCCGACCAGCCCTTCGTGCCCTCGGTCGCGCTGTAAGTCACCTTCTCGCCGTCCTTCAGAGTCCGGAATCCGGATTCCTGGTCGATGACGGAGAAGTGAACGAAAATGTCCTGACCACTCGGTCCTACGATGAAACCAAATCCCTTTCGAGCGTCGAACCACTTCACTTCGCCCTCGATCGAGTCAATTTCGGCACTCGAGTCAGTTTGTTGTTCCGGCATGTGCTGTGCGCCCCAATGTTCTCTTTGACTGGGGCAGATCTTCTGCGCTGCCCGCCATTTTGGCAAGTTGGAACGAGGGGCTGTTTCGTGAAAAGAAAAAGCCCCCGAGGGGATCGGATGATCTCCTCAGGGGCTTGCGTGTCATTGGCGTGACGGCAGTGCCGTTCAGCTTTCGGACGCAACTTCTTCCTGCATAAGGGCCTTACGTGAGACCTTGATGCGTCCGTTGTCGTCCACGTTGATCACCTTGACCTTGATCACGTCCCCGACCGAAACCACGTCGTTGACGTTCTCGACGTAGCCGTTGTCCAGTTCGGAGATGTGGCACATCGCATCGGTTCCAGGAGCCAGCTCCACGAAGCAACCGAAGTCCTTGGTGGACACGATCTTGGCATCGTAGATGGAGCCGACCTTGATCTCCGCCCCGAGGGCTTCGACTTCGGCCTTGGCCTGGAGACCGCCGTCCGCGTCCACGGAGGCGATGAAGACGGTGCCGTCCTCCTCGACGTCCACGGTCGCTCCGGTGCGCTCCTGGATGGAGCGGATCGTCTTGCCACCGGGTCCGATGAGCTTGCCGATCTTGTCCGGATCGATCTTGACGGTGATGATCCTGGGGGCGTACTTCGAGATGTCGTCCCTGGGTGCTTCCAGGACGGACTTGATCTGCTCGATGATCTCGAGTCGACCGACCTTGGCCTGCTCGAAGATCGTCTCGATCTCCTCGATGGAGAGCCCTCGGGCCTTGAGATCCAGCTGGATCCCGGTGATGCCGTCCACGGTGCCGGAGACCTTGAAGTCCATCTCGCCGAAGAAGTCCTCCTCGCCGAGGATGTCGGTGACGTGGGAGACCTTGCCCGCTGCCGAGGTGAATCGACCGACCGAAATGCCGGCGCAGATGTTCACGATGGGGACGCCGGCATCCATGAGGGCCAGGCAGCCGCCACAGACCGAAGCCATCGACGAGGAGCCGTTGGATTCGGTGATGTCGGAAACGAGGCGGATGGTGTAGGGGAAGTCCTCGCCGGAGGGCAGGATGCCCAGCAGGCTGCGTTCAGCCAGGGAGCCGTGTCCGACCTCGCGACGACCCGGTCCCATGATGCGGCCGGCTTCGCCGGTGCAGAAGGGGGGGAAGTTGTAGTGGAGATAGAACTTCTTGGCGTACTCGGGCATGAGTCCGTCGACGATCTGTTCGGCCTTCGTCGTGCCGAGCACGCAGGTCACCAGGCTCTGGGTCTCGCCACGCTGGAAGAAGGCGGAGCCATGGGTGCGCGGGAAGATCGACGGTTCCATCTCGATGGCGCGGATCTCCTTGAGACCACGGCCGTCGGCACGGATGCCTTCTTCCGCGACAAGCATGTGGGTGATCTTCTTCTCAAGCTTCCGGAATGCTTCCTTGGCCTGCTTGTGTCGATCTTCCGCTGCCTTGTACTCCGGGTAGCTGCCGCCTTCCGGAAGTGCGAAGTGCTCGTGGAGCACCTTCTCACGGAGCGCATCGACGGTCGAGTTCCGATCGTGCTTGCCGTGGATCTTGCGCGCCTCGACCAGTTCGTCGTAGATCGCATCCTTGACGGTGTTGAAGACCTCGTCGGAGGGGAGGGCGAGTTCGCCGAGTCGCTTCTCGGGGGCATCGCACTTCTCCCTGAGCTCCTCCATCAGCTCGAGGATGGGCGTGATGCCCTCTTCGATGCCGAACTTCATGGCGGCGACCATGTCCTCTTCCGTGATCTCGGCCGCACCGACCTCGATCATGTTGATCCCGTCCTTGTGTCCGGAGAGCACGAGGTCGAGATCACTGAATTCGACCTGGGACTGGGAGGGGTTGAGG
This sequence comes from Phycisphaerales bacterium, assembly GCA_022447205.1. GTDB lineage: Bacteria > Planctomycetota > Phycisphaerae > Phycisphaerales > SM1A02 > JAKVBQ01. The sequence continues at coordinate 54,234 of JAKVBQ010000017.1, read as the reverse complement.
ACGAACTGAGGGCCGTCGTCGGTGTAGATCCTGGCGACACGCACGGTCGCGACCGGGCCCTCGAAGGGGGCGTCGGTGATGTGGAGTGCCGCGGATGCGCCACAGCAGGCGACGACGTCGGCGTCGTTCTGGCCGTCATGGGACATGACCCATGCCTGCATCTGGACCTCGTCGATGAAGCCGTCGGGGAAGAGGGGCCGCATCGGGCGGTCCATCATGCGCATCGTGAGAACTTCCTTCTCACTCGGCGGTCCTTCTCGCTTGCGGAAGCCACCGGGGAACTTGCCTCCCGCACTGATCTTCTCGCGGTAGTCGCATTGCATCGGGAAGAAGTCGAGTCCCGGGCGCGGGTCCGCTCGCATGCAGGTCGCAAGCACCACGGTTTCACCGTAGGTGACGATCACTGCGCCGGAGGCGAGCTTGGCGACGCGTCCGGTCTCGAAGCGCAGCATCCTGCCGCCGACTTCGCGTTCAACCATTGTTTTCTTCATGAGTACTCCTGCCTGGCCCGTTCTCAAACGAGCGCTTTGGCGTATGGGTGACGTGAATCGGCCCCTGGGGGAGATTCACTCGTTTCGCCACTCGGTCGGCAGAAGGCGTCCAGCAGTCGATTGAACGAGTGCATGACGCCCACTGCCGCTCCTGCGGCATGAATCGAAAGACACCTCGGGTGCAAGTCCCGAGGTGATGGATTATTTGCGGAGGCCGAGCTTCTTGATCAACTGCAGGTATTCCTGTCGATCGGTTCGGGCGAGGTACCGGAGCAGCCGGTTTCGTCGCCCAACCATCATCAGGAGCCCACGACGCGATGCGTGGTCCTTGTGGTTGCTCTTGAAATGTCCCTGGAGCGCGTTGATGCGCTCGGAGAGAATGGCAATCTGGACCTGGGGTGAACCCGTGTCCTTGTCATTCGCCCGGTGTTCCTGGACGAGCTCGTTCTTCTTGTCAGCGGTGATGGTCATCTGTCATCCGTCTTGCCCTCCCGCCAATCGGGGGGGCACCCGGTCCCAGCCGGGGTTTGCTTCTGAATTCAATGCACAGAACGTGGAAGGGTACCTGCGAAGGCCATTTCTCGCAAGGGTCTGGCCGATCCTCCAGTGGGAGGTGGATCCTACCGAAGGAGGATCAGGGGCTTCTGTCTCACCCTTGTTAAACTGGACTGATCGCCGTCAAACCATCATGTGAGCCCCTCAGGGAGGTTCCAAGGACCAACATGGCATGAATTCAGAATCGACGGACATTCATGATGACCCGGCTCTTGCAGAAGCAGTCCGAGAATATGCCCTCCTCGAGGAGCAGATTCGGGCGGGTGGTGGAGCCAAGGGAGTGCAGCGCCAGCATGGTCATGGCCGGTTGACCGCTCGGGAGCGGATCGATCGCCTTGTCGACGCCGGTACTCGTCCCATGGAGCTCGGGCTCTGGGCGGCATGGGGCATGTACGGTGAGTACGGGGGCGCACCCGGTGCCGGCGTGGTCACCACGATCGGGCAGGTTGCCGGACGCCTCACCATGATCATCGCCAATGACGCGACCGTGAAGGCGGGTGCGTTCTTCCCGATGACCTGCAAGAAGATCATCCGCGCCCAGGTGATCGCCCAGATGACGCGTCTGCCCCTGATCTACCTCGTTGATTCCGCGGGTGTCTTCCTGCCCTTGCAGGAAGATGTCTTCCCGGACACCGATGACTTCGGGCGTATCTTCCGCAACAACGCCGTGCTATCCGCCTCTGGATTGCCGCAGCTGGCGGCGATCATGGGCAATTGCGTCGCCGGCGGAGGCTACCTCCCCGTCCTGTGCGATTCACTCGTGATGACCGAAGGAAGCGGTCTCTATCTCGCAGGGCCTGCCCTGGTCAAGGCGGCCATCGGCCAGGAAGTCGATTCCGAGGATCTCGGTGGGGCCGAGATGCATGCCGAGATCTCGGGGACCGTCGATTTCAGGGAGCCTGACGATGATGCCTGCATCAATCGTCTCCAGAGGTTGATGCTCGGATACGACTCCGTGCCCACCGTTTCGGAGCCTCCCTTCGAGGCTTCACCCCCTGTCCGTTCGACCGACGAGATCCTGACGATCTTCCGTTCGACTCCCGGCAGTCAGTACGACATGGTCGAACTGCTTGAGTGCTTCGTGGACGGAAACTCGATCGACCTCTATCGACATGACTACGGATCCTCGATGGTCTGTGCCTATGCGAGGGTCGGTGGCCGGAGCTGCGGGATCGTGGCGAACCAGCGCAAGCTCACCGAACGTCGTCTGCCGGGTGGCCGGACCGGACCGACCAGCTCGATGAACATGCCCGCGGTCATCTACGACGACAGTGCGGACAAGGCGGCACGCTTCATCATGGACTGCAACCAGCGGAGGATCCCGATCATCTTCGCCAGTGACACCACCGGCTTCATGGTCGGCCGGGACAGCGAACAGGGCGGGATCATCCGGGCCGGAGCGAAGATGGTCAACGCGATGTCCAACTGCGTGGTGCCCAAGATCTCGCTGCTGCTCAATTCGAGCTACGGAGCAGGCAACTACGCCATGTGTGGTCGGGCCTTCGATCCCATGCTGACTCTTGCCTGGCCCAATGCCAAGGTCGCCGTGATGGGAGCGGGGCAGGCTGCCAGCACCCTGCTGCAGATCGACCTTGCCGCACGCAAGCGTCGTGGCGAGGAGATCGACGAGGGCACCCGGAAGCAGCTTCTGGAAGCGATCTCCGATTCCTACCAGCAGCAGCAGGACGTTCGTTATGCAGCGGCTCGCGGTTGGTTGGATCGCATCATCGATCCCCGTGAGACGCGTGATGAACTTGCCTTCGCCCTGCAGGTCGCGGAGGGTGCGAGGTCCGACGAATCCTTCCGTACCGGTGTGCTTCAGACCTGAAGGGACCTCTCATGACCCGAGTGCTCCTTGCGAGTGGCAATCCTCACAAGCTCGATGAGGTCAGGCCGGTGCTCCAGCCTCTCGGCATCGAGGTTGACGGGCTCGACGCTCTTCCTGATGTCCATCCCGAGCCCGACGAGAACGGAAGCACGTTCGAGGAGAATGCTCGCATCAAGGCAGTCGAGTACGCGAGGATGACCGGCCGGATCTGCCTTGCCGATGATTCCGGGCTCGAGGTCGACGCACTCGATGGCGCCCCGGGTGTTCATTCCGCGCGCTGGTCCGGGATCGAAGGGTCAAGGGAAGAGCGGGATCGGGCCAACAACGAGAAACTCGTCGCCTTGATGCACGGGATTCCCGAAGAGGATCGATCGGCACGGTTCGTCTGTGCGATGTGCCTCGCCACTCCTGATGGCGAGGTGCTCGCCGAGTCCAGGGGGGTCTTCGAGGGAGCGATCGTGGACGAGCCGAGAGGAAGCAACGGATTCGGTTACGACCCCTACCTCCAGGTGTCCGGTGATGTACGTACGAGTGCGGAACTCGCCCCGGAAGAGAAGAACGCCCGAAGTCATCGAGGTGCGGCCTCCCGTGCCATGGCCGAGCTGATCAAGGACCGGATCGGCGACCTGCTCGACCATCCGGCATGAACCGATGGGAAACGTCGCGCTACCGATACTCGTTCCCAGGATGAAATGGCAGCAGTACAGCTGTCATGGGTGCGGTGTCTGCTGTCGGGATTTCACCGTCCAGCTTCGTGAGGAGGATCTCCTGAAGCTCGAGGAACAGTCCTGGGATCGAATCCTCGGGGAATCGCCCATCGTGCACTTCCGGGGCAGCCCGTACCTGAAGAGAAATGATGACGGGAGCTGCGTCTTCCTCAAGGAGGACGGCCTTTGCCGGATCCATGCCGATCATGGTTTCGCTGCCAAGCCGATCGCCTGTCAGGTGTTCCCTTTCAATCTCGCTCCCGGCGAGAGCAAGCTTCGGGTCGGTGTGAACTACCTCTGCCGAAGTGTCCAGGAGAACAAGGGGGCGGAGCTTGAAACCCATCTTCCGGATCTCCGCCGCTTTGCCGAGGAGCTTCCGGAGCTCGCTGCCCCCGCCCCCGAGGCTCGCCTCGCTCGAGGCCTGGAGCCTGCAAGCAGGCGAGAACGGCAGGCACTCCTGTCGGTGCTGGATGGTTGGCTGCTTTCCGATGACATCGCCTTTTCAGTTCGGCTTGACGGCGTTGCTTGGATCGCACAGTCACTCGGCAACGCACGACTCGATGATGTCCGTGAGGATCGATTCACGGACCTCGTCCGACTTCTCGGTGAGGCCCTGCCCGGTGAACTGGAACTGCTGCCCATCGAACCTCCGACCGGAAGACAGTCCGCATTGCTTCGGCAGGCGAGTTTCGCCAGGACCGAGGACCCGAGGATCAACGATGGCAACCGGCATCGCGGGCGTCTCATGACCACCCTTTCCCAGTTGCGACGGAACCGGAGTATGAGGCGTGGCAGGGGCCTCACGCCCAAGCTGTCAGTGGTGCTGCCGGAGGGTGTCGACTTCCGTGCGATCGAGGGTGTCGGACCGTTTGTCGAGTCTCCTGATTCCAGTGAGATCGACGAACTCTGCCTTCGCTGGATCCGTTCCTCTCTGCATGGATCGAGGCTGTGGGGCAGTGCCCACTACGGCTGGTCGATCGTGGACGGTCTGCAGTCGATGGTCCTGAACATCGCCTGTGCGGGCTGGATCGCCCGACTCTGCTCCGCCGCCGACTCCCGCCCCATGGTGAGGCTCGAGGATGTTCGTACCGGCATCGGTCGAGTCGACCGCCATGCAGGGCGCGCTCCCTGGCTCGGCAGCCCGATCGAGCTGGTCAGGCTTCGCTATCTGAGACTTGACGACGGTCTTCGCCGGATTCTTCGGGCGAACTGGTCGAGTTGACCTTCGACCTGCTCCGGGCGATTCGTCTCGTCGCCCAGATCGATGTGACGATTCCGAGCGGCACGACCACCAGAGCTTCACCTGCCGATTCGATGAGCGCGAGCTGGGCTGCGATCTCCTGCACGTTCTCTCCACCCAGCGAGCTCGCGGCGAACTGGGCGGTCACCATCGTGACGGTGGCTTCGCGCCATCCGAACCGGCCAAGCGGGTTGAAACTCAGCATCAGGGCTGCAACCGAGAGCAGGATCACCTCCGAGACGCCGAGGGGGATCCCCAGGATCTCAGCGGCGATCGCCATCCTGAGGCAACCCGAGGCAAGGACCATGAGTCGGCCTGCCAGCCCCGCGATCAGTGCGCGGGGGTCGCCGAACATCCGGTCGATGCCGCGTCCATGCTTCTCGACGACTGGCAACCTGGCAATGAACCAGATCAGGATTCCTGACACGAGAAGCATGCAACCGAGCAGGAAGAGCCACCAGACGCCCGGCCCACCGGTGATCAGCGTCGCGCAGACGACCGATGCCATGCACGCCAGCGTGGTCACGGTGATCGCCGCGAACCACCCGAAGATGGGGATCAGCGCGATCCGATCGACCGTTGCATGGAAGATGATCCTGAAGACCGTGCCCAACCTGACCGGCGCGTAGTTGAGGAACGACGCCGTCATGTTCGCACCCTGGACCTCCATCACGCCGAGCTTGTGATAGGGGCGCATGATCCCCCAGAAGACGAGCCCGTCGAGGACCGTGCCGAGCAGGCCGGTCAACAGGAGGCCGGCGATCAGCCAGGGTGATGCCTCACGGATTCGTGACCAGTCCGCTTCGCCGTAGAAGGCGAGCTTGACGAGGTAGATGACGAAGGCCAGGCCGATCAGGAATCCGAGGATCTGGATCGCGATGCGCTTCGGCGAAAGCATCTTTCTGCGAACGTCGGCGATTGATCTGTCATCGGTGTCCGTCATCGCGGTCCCCTGCGAAACCATTCCTTGAGGATCACCGTGACCGCCCTCATTCCATCCCTTGCACCGATCTTCTTGCCCTCGTCGAACCCCCTCGCCTGGTAGCTCACCGGCAGGTTCGTGATGTGTGCGCCCGCTCGTGCCAGCGCGGCGGTGACCTGGGGTTCTATGCCGAACCGGTCCTCGCTGAGTTCGGGGAGGATCCGCTTCGCCAGCGGGGCACGGATGCACTTGTAGCAGCATTCCATGTCATGGACGCGAAGTCCCGTGGCGAGGTTGCTGAGGTGTGTGAGGGAACGATTGACAAGGGTGTGGAGTCGTCCGAGTGGGGAGACCCGTCTGCCCCGGTCGAAACGATCTCCGTAGACGGCGTCGATGCCGTCGCCCTCGAGCGCTTTCAGCATCGGGGCGATGTCGTTCGGGTCGTACTCGAGGTCTGCGTCCTGCACCACGACCGCGTCATCGTCGCCGGCGCGTCCGAGCGCATCGGAGAACCCGGTGCGAACTGCCGCACCCTTGCCACGATTCCTGTCATGGCGGATCAGGCGGGCCTGCTCGTTCCCGGCAACGATGTCCCGTGCGATGGTTTCGGTCTCGCTCGAGGAATGATCATCGACAATGGTGATCTCGCGGCCCCATCCGTCCGGGAGACGAGCTTCAGTCACACGTTGGAAGCAGTGCCGAAGCGTGTTCGCTTCGTTGAAACAGGGGATGACCATGTGAACGACTGGCAAATGAACGGTGCTTTCCGAATCAGCCGTTGTCGTCCGGGTCCGCAATCGATCTGCGCATGTCCGTGTCGGAGACGACGTTCTGCATCTTGTAGTAGTCCATGACGCCAAGTCTTCCGGACCTGAAGGCGTCCGCCATCGCCTTGGGGACATCGGCCTCGGCGAGAATGACGAGTGCTCGGTTCTTCTGGGCATCGGCCTGGTGTTCGGCTTCATGGGCGACTGCAAGTGCACGTCGCTGCTCGGCCTCGGCCTGGTAACGCTTCGTGTCAGCCTCGGCCTGATCCGCCTGGAGCTTCGCTCCGATGTTCTCGCCGACATCGATGTCTGCGATGTCGATCGAGAGGATCTCGAATGCGGTTCCGGAGTCGAGGCCCTTGGCCAGAACCGTCTTCGAGATGTTGTCGGGGTTCTCGAGAACGACCTTGTGGTTTGCCGAGGAGCCGATCGCCGAGACGATCCCCTCGCCGACACGTGCGATGATCGTGTCCTCCGTGGCACCGCCGACGAGACGGGCGATGTTCGTCCGCACCGTGACCCTTGCCTTCGACCGCAGCTGGATGCCGTCCTGGGCGACGGCTGCGATCGTCGATTTGCCGGAATCGACCGACGGGCAGTCGATGACCTTCGGGTCGACCGAAGTCTGGACTGCAGTCAGGATGTCACGTCCGGCCAGGTCGATGGCGGTGGCGTTCTCCCAGGAGAGGTTGATCTTGGCCTTGTCGGCCGCAATCATCGCACGCACCACACGGCTCACGTTGCCACCCGCGAGGAAGTGGGCTTCCAATTGATTCGTCGGGAGATCCATGCCGGCCTTCTTGGCGGAGATCCTGTTGAGGACCACGACGTCAGGCTTGACCTTCCTGAACTGCATCCCGATCAGACTGAAGAAGGTGACCGGGGCGTTCGACAGCTTGGCCTGGAGCCAGAGCGAGAAGTACTGCATCACGAACAGGGTGCAGATCAGCAGTATCAAGCCGCCGATGCCGATGGGAATCCACCACCACCATGCAAGGGCCAGGACTGGAACGGGTTGGATAAGCAGCATGAATCAGGTCCTCCTATTGGGGTAGCCTACCACTTGTCCGGGGTCATGGCTGGTCGTCCGTCACCTCACGGACCTTGAGCTGGTTGTCGTATGCATCGACGACCCGGACGGTCCTTCCGGCTTCGATCAGGTCGCCTTCGGCGATCGCATCGATCCGCCGGCCCTTGATCTTCACGAAACCAACGGGACGAAGGGAGGAGTCCGTCACCCCTTCCTCGCCGACCAGCGAGCGGATCGAGAATTCCTCAGCGTCTTCCTCGTTCTCGTCGGGGTCACCCAGCTCGTTCGTTGCCGAAGAGTCGAGTTCCGCGTCGAGGATCAGTCGGCGGCCGACCCCCGAGTTCTCCCACACACGTATGCCCCAGTAGATCGCGAAGGGCCCGACGATCACGTACCCGATGAGCAGAATCAGTCCCAGTGCGGGGGTGTACATGAACATCGTCACCACCGATGCGATCGTGCATGCACCACAGATCAGGGCGAAGATCCCTCCGCTCGGGACGAACAGTTCAAGGATGAAGAAGAGCACCGAGCAGCCGATGAGTGCGAATGCCGCGATGATGTAGGCGGTGTTCGAGGCATCGGCCTGTGGTGCCTGCGCCGCCAGGGTGGTCCAGAGTCCGGTGGTGCCTGCAAGCATGGTCATCCAGTTCATCGTGTCTCCTTTCGTGCCGGGCCCTCGCTCGGCACGTCTTCGATCGGCTCAACTTCAAGCTCCCCGCCGAATTCCCTGAGCACCCTGACCCTCGTGCCCGCGTCAATCCAGCCGGTCGTCGACCTGGCGGCGTGGAGGGTGTTCTCGATCTCGATCCGGCCTCCGGGCCTCAGATTGGTCGCGGCGTGACCGATGTCCCCGGTGTTCGCGGAGGGCGTGTCTGCCTTGTCGGGAGCGTCGGTCGTCGTTCCCGTCTGGGTGTCGAGAACGAGTCTGTTGAAGAGCCAGAAGCCACCGGAACGCCGTGAGAACCACCATGCGCCCGTTCCCCCGAGAAGCAGCGAGGCGATGACCGCAAGCACGCCGATCGTGATCTGGTTGTTGGCTTCTGGGGTCCCCATGTCGGCAGTGACCATCACCCCGACGAGTCCGACCATCAGGCTCGTGGTCCCGATGATGCCGGCAATGCCAACCCCGGGCATCAACACGATCTCCACCCCGACGAGGGTCAGCCCGCCCAGAATGAGCATGACATCCCACCACTCCCCGAGTCCGACGAGCATCGGAGCCCCGACGAGCAGGGCGAGCGCGAGCAGGGCGGCCCCTCCGAAGATGCTCGTGCCCGGTGCCGCGATCTCGATGAGGAAGCCGATCACCACGATCCCGATGAGGATCGCCTGGATCGGCCAGCTGGTGAGGAACCGCGTCGTGGATTCGATCCAGTTCTCCCGGTGGCGGACGAGCCGGCTCGCTCCGAAGTGACGCTTGAGTTCATCGTCATCCGCGATCGTGGCATTCGACAGACCCATCCTCAAGGCATCCGTCTCATTCGCCACCAGCAGGCCCTCTTCTCCGATCACCTGCCCTCGAAGGCGCCACTGATCCGCGTCCTCTGGCCCGAGCCTGGGCCGTTCGCTCGTGATGTCCTGCAGCAATGTCACTTCCTGACGGGTCTCACCGGCCAGGGGTGGTTCTTCGGAAGGGACGCTTGGTGACTCGCCCCGTCCCAGGTCGATCGGTGGAGCGGATCCGAAGATCCGTTTGTACTCATTGGCATCGACGAAGATCCTGCGGGACCCGTCGACCGCCTCGAGTTCCCACAGGGCGAACCTGACGCTGACCATCGACTGGACCAGCTTCTCGTCGTATCCGTTGCGCCGAGCGGAATCGACGACCTCCGCAAGGACCGGCGCTTCGATCTTGGCGCGTTCCGTCGCCGGCATCTGAAGCATCCCGGCCACCGGCACGCCCCTGATCGGCGCCGCGTCACCCATTCGACCACCCGGTGCCATGATGACGCCCTCGGTGGCGAGTGCGATGATCGCACCTGCGGAGTATGCCTCCGGACGGACCCATGCCCTGGTTCGAATGCCCGTCTCCTGCTTGATGAAGTTGCAGATCTCCAGGGTCGCTTCAAGGTCGCCCCCCGGCGTATCGAGTTCCAGGACGATGAGGTCCGCACCCTCCTCGACGGCCTCGCTGGTCATGCGTTGCAGTGCCTGCTTCGTGATCGAATCGATGGGGCCCTCGATCTCCATCACGGCGACATGGTCGGCCCTGCGTCCGGGAGGGACTGCCTGCTCCTGCCATGCTGCAGGAGTGCCCCAGCAGGCGTGCGCCGACATGCAGATCGCCATGGCTTTCAGTGTGGTGGAAGGCATCGAGTCAATCTTAGCTGGATCAAGGTCATTGAAGGAAAACGGCCGCCCCTGGTCGGGGCGGCCGTTGTGAAGACGTGGTCAGGTTGCCCTGGACCTCGATGAATCCGGGTCAATCATCGTCCCAGGTCATCAGCTGGTTGTTGACGTCATCGGGGTCATCATTCTCGACACCGTACGTCATGCAGAGGAACGCGTCGGAACCGGCGGTCGGTCCGTCGATGTTCGAGGTCTCGTGCGTGTAGACGTCATCCGGCTGCTTTTCGCCGTCGCCGTCCTCGTAGAGGGCATGCCCATCAGGCTGGAACTGGTTGGTGTGCTTCACGTGGCCATCGTTGTAGCAGTGGTTCGCGAAGAACTCGTTTCGACCACCGAAGTAGTCAAGCAGCTTGCTCTCATTATAGAGATCAGTGTTGCCTGAATCGCCATTGTATGGAATGACGTATCGGGTGCCGTCGTTCTCGTTGATGCCCCGGGTGCCGATGACGACGAAGTCCGAAGCCAGCGAGTCCCGCCAGTGCTTCTTCTTGCGAGCACCGTTGATCATCATCGTGCCGTAGGAGACATTGCATTCAAGACCGAGGTTGGCGCTGAAAGCTTCGTCCCAGTAAAGACCTTCGAGGGGTCTGTACTCTTCGAAGTTGTAGTTCGAGTCAGGGACGACCTTGACGTTGTTCTCTGCGGGAGAGTAGAGAACCTGAGGAGAAGCGTAGTTCTGCTGGACCATGCAGGAATACAGAGCAGCATGGTGGTTGACTGTCAGATCCTCGAGCCCCTTGCCGGGAACTTCTGCTCCCCCGAAGGGCTGTCGGTTGATCAGGCCGGGCGTCATGAATACGCCGTCCTGGTCGGAGGAGAACACAACCTGACCCTTGTGGATCTGGCTGAGCTGTGACGCATCCTTGACCTGACGTGCCTTGGCACGGGCCTTGGAAAGCGCGGGCAGCAGGATGCCGAGCAGCAGGGCGATGATTGCCATCACCACGAGCAGCTCGATCAGTGTAAATCCGCGGTTCTTGTTCATGAATAGTCCATTCATATCAATGTGTCTTTGTTGAATCGAACGTGTCGATGTTTACTTGGCTCAAGCTGGATGGATCTTGCCTTGAAGGCCTCAGGGGTCCAGCCTGTCGTATCGGGAAGTGGAGCCAGTGCCGAAGCTGCTGCCGGCATCCTTGGCGCGGAAGGCCATGATCAGCCAGGCGTCAGCCTGCATCCACTTGTCATCATCACTGCATTCGAATTCACAGTTGAAGATGTTGTCCGGCAGGTTGCCGCCTTCGGTTTCGCACATGTAGTTCGCTGCGAAGAAGTTGTCGACGGATTCCATGTGGTTGTCTGCAAAGCAGAGGTTGCCATTCCACTGGGCTTCCGGGCCGAGCATCCTGAGAGTCGGGGACTTCTCGTAGCGGGTGCCGGTGGTCAGGCCGCTCTGGACGCCGCGGGTGCCGAGCACGGGGACGCCGGTTCGGGCGTAGTTGACCCAGAAGCGGGTTCGGCGACGGTTTTCCTGGCCACTGGAGCCGTTGGCGCCGATGTCGTTGGAGTGGATCGCAAGGTGTGCGTACGAGACGTTGCATTCGTCTTCGGGTCGCTCGCCGCCCCAAGCTTCAGCGTCATCGGAGTGGCCGCTCTGGCTGCCGTTGATGTCAGCGGTGAAGGTGTTGTCCCAGTAGGTTTCTGCGGTGGGACGGTACTTGTCGTAGTCATAGTCTTCGTCGCGCTTGACGATGTCGCTGACTTCGACCGGGCTGATCAGGATCTCGGGCTTGTAGAATTCCTGCGCGACACCGACCGCGTAGAGGTTGTGGGCGTTGTTCACATTGCCGCGTTCCTGGCCAAAGCGACCCACGTAGGTGGTTCCACCGTTCTGGTACCACTCGGGCCAGATCTTGCCCGGGATGGGCAGCTCGTTGTCCTTGTCGCCATTCGCGTAGATGAGCATGGCCTTGTGGACCTGATTGATCTGTGAGCTGTCCTTGGTGGCCTTGGCTGACTCCCTGGCCTTGGCAAGTGCAGGAAGCAGCAAGCCAATGAGGAGTGCGATGATCGCAATCACCACCAGCAACTCAACGAGCGTGAATCCGCGGCTCTTGTGCATGGTTGTCTCCGTATTTGATAGAGGTAAAAATGAGTTCAGTGTGAATCAATGAATGATAGTCGGAACGCCTGTCTTTCCGGTCGGTCATGCATGCTGCATGGACCTCCCAGGTCAACTTCTGTCTTCATGGGTGCCGATCTGAGGAGGTGCCGGGGGCGACACTTCTGGTGCCACGGGCCCCTGACGCTGTCTGTACTGGACATGTGCCAGAACCTCTTCATGCGGGTGCTTGAACGGCCCTGAGGCCGATCCTCACATCTCGAACCTGAGACAAGTCCCTGTTCAGGGGGGTCACGGTTCTCGGATTGTCACGGTTTCGCGACACTCAAGCACGCCAGGTCCACCTTTTGGTGGATTCGGCGGTCGTTACTCGGATTGTCGTCGACGAGTGGGGAGTTCAGAATCGGCCGTTGAAGGCCGGGCATGAAGGGCATGGTGAGTCTTGGCGCGCGGTACGTATGAAGCAAAGCAGTAAAGGTGCGGGCCAGTGCTCGGAATAAAAGGTGTTGATCCTCTCGTCGACAGGAAAAAGGCACCCTGGGGATGTCCCAGTGCTTCCACGTATACGGTATGGGGCCACCAGAGGATGTCAAGTTGTTGCAATTTCGCTCGATTTCCCACCGCTGCCCACTGCTCGCTGGCACCGACCAGGGGTGCTGGAGTGCTCAGAATCCCCCCTGGAGGCTTCTGTCGCCGATTTTGCTCCGATCGAACTGACGAGAGGGTGCCGGCCAGATCGAGGTCCAGGTGGTTACCAGCCATTGGTGGCAGGCGCTGATTGAGGCTGCGGGGTGGGTCCTTGCCGAGGTCGTGGCGATATGCTGCCAAGTCTCATGACTCCTGAAGAACGCTTGTGTGCCCTCGGGCTCTCCCTTCCCGCTGCTCCTGCTCCTGTTGCCGCTTACGTGCCCGCGGTCAGGACGGGTGACCTGGTCTTCGTGAGCGGGCAGCTGCCCTTCGTGGATGGTGCGCTCTCCGTCTGCGGGCGGGTCCCTGATCAGGTATCGATCGAGGATGCCTCCAGTGCCGCCCGGCTTTCGGTCCTGAATGCGCTTGCGGTCCTGGCGGCACAATTGGACGGAGGTCTGCAGGATGTCGAACAGATCGTTCGCATCGGTGTCTTCGTCCAGTGCGAGCCTGGTTTCGATGCTCAGCCGACCGTCGCGAATGGTGCAAGCGAGTTGCTCCTCGAGGTCTTCGGTGATGCCGGCCGTCACGCACGCGCCGCAGTCGGCTCGATCGGCCTTCCCCTGAATGCACCCGTGGAGATCGAGATGATCGCCCGGGTCCGCTGATCGGCTCCTCGGACGGCGTAGTTGCCCGGCCTGGGGCATGGCGGTCACGCCTGGTTCAGCACCAGCAGCAGGATCACGAAGAGGGCCAGGCCCAGCAGGCACATCAGCATCAGGACCACCGGTTCTCCGAACATGGAGTTCCCTCGGGGTGCCTTGCGCAGCTTTATGGCTGGCTGGGACTCGGTGCCACCCGAGAGTGCTTCCGCCACTGAAGAGAGGTCGACGCGTCCTCCCGCATGCAACGGACTCTTGCCGGCCAGCACCAGGTCGATGTCCTCGATCAGGTCGGATGCCGAGCCGTACCGGTCGCTCGGTCTCTTTTCGAGCAGCATCTCGATGATCTGCGCAGTCCCGGGCGAGAGCCTTGAGTTGACATGATCTGGGGGGACGACTTCATCTCGGAGGTGGCGATGCATCACCTGTGAGGGTGTGCGGCCCTCGAACGGAACTCGCCCGGTCGTCATGTGGTACATCGTTGCGCCCAGGCCGTAGAGGTCCGCTTCCGGACCGAGTTCGACCTTGCCACGAATCTGCTCCGGGCTGATGTAGAAGGGTGTTCCATAGGCACGCCCCGCCTCGGCCTCGGCAGCTTCCTTGTCAGTCAGTGCCCTGGCCAGTCCGAGGTCTGCGAGTTTCACCTTGCCGGCCTTGCCGAGCATGATGTTCTTGGGCTTGATATCCCTGTGGATGAAGCCCCGTTCGTGTGCGTGCTTGAGTGCGGAGGCGACCTGGCGGACGATCTTCAGGGCTTCAGGCTCGTCGATCTGCCGTTCGCGCTTGATCCGGTCGTAGAGAGTCTCGCCGTCGACGTACTCCATCACGAAGTAATGGTGCTCTCCGGCCTGGTTGACGTCGTATGCGGCAACGATGTTGGGGTCATTGAGCTTGGCTGCAGCGCGACCTTCCTTGTAGAACCGTTCGATGAATGACTCGCTCGCGGAAAGTCGTTTCGGCAGCACCTTGATCGCAACCAGCCGATCGAGGCTCAGCTGCCGGGCGAGGAAGACCGTTGCCATGGCACCGGCACCCAGCTTCTGGAGGATCTTGTAGCCGGGGATCCGTTGGCTGGTGCTGTCCGCTTCGACTTCTCCTCGCACTCGCTCCAGCTGCTTCGGGGTCAGCAGTTCCTCCTCGAGCAGGATCGATGGCAGGGTCGTGGCCGGTTCCAGCTTGCGCCGCTCCGCGACGATCGACATCGCCTCATCGAGTTCGTCCGAGGTGACGAGCCCTCGATCGACGATCGTTCGTCCGATGACCGTGTCGAATCCCGGTCCGGTACGGGAGGATTCCCTCGAGTCCTCCGTCGGATCCGACCGCTCGCTGGAGGCGCCATTGTCGCCACCATGTCCCTTCTGCGGTGTGTCTTGAGGTCGAGATGGAGTGCCGTCGTTCAAGTGAGGTCCTGTTTCTTCGCAAGCTCTCGAGCTGGTACGTATGCCCTGTCGTGCCGGCAGGGGAGCCTCTCCCAACCGGTGTCGGTTGATACTACAACCGCCATCCTTCCGCGTCGCATGCTTGAGGATAGGTTACAACCCGGTCCTCCGTCATATACTCCGCATGGACACGGCCAGCAGCTGCGTCCATGCGGGAAACGATGCAAGAATCGACACCTCGATCCATTCTCATTATCCGACCGAGCGCGCTCGGCGATGTCTGCAGGACGGTGCCGGTGCTCTCCTCGCTCCGTGCGGCCTGGCCGGATGCCCGGATCGACTGGCTGGTTCAGCAGGAGTTCACGGAGGTCGTCGCCTCCCACCCCGCCCTGGATTCGGTCGTATCGTTTCCCCGTTCCCGGCTTCGTGGAGCCTGGCGATCCCCATCTCGTGCGTTGCGTGGAGTCCGGTGGGCTTCAGGGCTTCGGAAGCATGGCTGGGATCTCGTCCTCGACTGCCAGGGACTCGCACGAAGCGCACTCTTCACTCGATGCACGGGAGCACGCCGCCGCATCGGGTTCGCGGATGCTCGTGAATTCGGCTGGATCCACTACACGACCAGGGTGCGCACCTCCGTGACGCATGCCGTGGACCGGATGATGTCACTGGTCGATGACCTCGGGATCCCACGGGTGATGGACATGGACCTGCACGCATCGGACGACGCGATCGACTGGTGGTCGTCCCTTCCGGATCGTCCGGCCGAAGGCTACGCAGTCTTCGCACCCCGAAGCCGATGGCCTTCCAAGGAGTGGCCGGCGAAACGATGGGTCGAGCTCGCGCATCGGAGCGGCGATCTTGGACTTCAGGATCTTGTGTTCGTCGGCAGTCCTGCCGAGTCCTCGTCGATTGAATCACTCGCCTCCGAGATCATGAGCGATCCGTCCGCCTCGTCACTGCGGGTTCATGTCCTTGCAGGAAAGACCACGGTCGGCCAGCTCATGGCGGTCATCCGGGGCAGTCGTGTCGTCGTCGCATCCGACTCGGCGGCCCTTCACATGGCGGTGGGGTTCCGAAGGCCGATGGTCGCCCTCTTCGGCCCCACGGATCCCGAGGAGGTCGGACCGTATGGATGTCTTGACTCCGTCCTTCGGGATCCGTCCGCCACCGGGCATGGTCATGACTATCGCTCTGGGGCTGGACCGGCACCGAGCATGCTCTCCCTGGGGGTCGACGAGGTCTTCGGAGCACTTTCCTCGAGACTGGGGGTCGGCGCGTGAGGCAGTTGTGGCTCGCCAGCGGATCGCCTCGCAGGCTGCTCATGCTCGAGGAGGCGGGCTTTCAGCCTCATCGTGCGAGGTTCGACGTCGACGACGACTCGCTCGTCGAGGCGGTCGGCGGAGTCGATGCCGCCTGTCTTGCCCGAGCCTGGTTCAAGGCTTGTGCCGCAGTCAGTGCGCTGAGCCGGATCGCGGGCTCCGAGGGACGTTCCGTCAGCGAAGGCGTCGTTCTCGCCGCAGACACCCTGTGTGCATCGGAAGGCCGCCTCATCGGCAAGCCCGGAGACGACAGGGAAGCCATGGCGATGATCGGGGAGCTGGCGGGTCGCACACATCGAACGGTCACCGGGGTGGCGATCATCGATCTCCGAGATGATTCACGGTCCATATGGAGTGATGCGACCGTCGTTCGGATCGGTCCACTGGATGACGACACGATCAAGGACTACGTCGCCTCCGGTGAGTGGAAGGGCAAATCCGGCGGGTACAACCTCGCGGACCGAATCGCTGCAGGCTGGACGATCGAGGTCGATGGTGATCCGAGCACGGTGATGGGTCTTCCGATGAGGAAACTCGAGCCCCAGCTTCGAGGATTGCTTGAAGGCGGGGGGTCAGCATGATCATGCCACTCTCCGCGATCGATGTCCCCGTCCCCGCAGGCCTGCTGGTCTCGGCAGCCCTGATCCTCCTCTCCGTGTGGTACTGGCACCGCCTGGGTGCCGAGTCCTTCCTGCCTTCGACCCGTGCCTTGCGTCGTGGAACCCTCGTCCTTGCGGTGCTCGCCGTATTCGCGTTGCTGCGGGCCGCCAGCTTCGTCGATTCCGAAGTGAGCCCGAGCGGCTACGTCGTCGCATGGCTCTCCGCACTCGGGCTCATCTTTCTCACCGTGCTCCTGCTTGCGGTGGATGTGATCAACAGCTTTCGCATCCACCGCCGTGAATTCATGATGGATGCGCTTGAGGCGGCGGATCGGCTCAAGGCCGAGATCGCGGAAGTGAAGCGTGCTTCGATCGAGCGTGACGCCACGGAGCCAGAGTCATGAATTCGCAAGGCCCACTTCCGCGTTTCCTGTCCCCGCTCGGCTATCTGGCGGCCAGGGTCTATCACCTCGGCTGGTCGTTTGATGTCCGTCGCCAGCTTCATGGTGGTCCCGCACGAGTCGGTGCGCCGGTCATCTCGATCGGAAATCTCACGGTGGGGGGGACCGGGAAGACTCCGTTCTGCAGTCTTCTTGCCGATGGATTGCACGAGGCCGGGGCCTCACCCGCCATCGCCATGCGTGGCTACCGAGCCGATCGCACCGGTGGCTCCGATGAAGCGGAGGAATACAGGCAGAAGCATCCATGGCTTCCAGTGCTGGTCGGCGCCGATCGTGTCACCACGATCCGTGAAGCGCTCGCTCGAAAGGGGAACGCGCCGGACGTGATCCTCCTCGACGACGGCTTCCAGCATCGACGGTTGCACCGTGATCTCGACATCGTGCTCGTCGATGCACTGCGCCCCGGGATCGATGGTGACCTCCTGCCCAACGGATGGCTTCGTGAGCCCGCACGGTCGCTCGAACGTGCGGACCTGGTCGTCGTCACCAGGTCGGGCGGGGACGACGGTCGTGTCCACGATCTGATCCGAAGGCATCGAGGCGTCGGCCACGATGCGACCTGCCGCCATGGCTGGTCGCACATCGACGTCTACGAGTCCGGCGTGCACAAGGACGTGATCGACCCCGCCAGTTGTCCGGGACGGAAGGTCGTCGTCTGCAGCGGCCTCGGCAACCCTGCATCGTTGGTCGATCACGTGACCGAATCAGGCATGAACGTCGTCGAGCATCTCGCCTTTCCCGATCACGTTCACTACGGGCCTGCAGAGCTCGAGTCGATACGCCATGCGGCCGCCGGTGCCGATGCCGTCCTCACCAGTGCGAAGGATTGGGTCAAACTTGCGCGCTCTCCAGGCATCGAGTCCCTGATAACCCCCGTTCTCGTGCCCGTGGTGCGTATCGAGTTTCTCGAGGGACGGGATGTGGTCGTTGAACGGATCCGGGAGGCCTGTGGCACCGCTCCCGTGCTGTAGAATCAACATCGGTGACCGATCCAGCGGACAACATGCATGCTCGACTCCACGAGGAGCTCGCCGACTTCACGCCCTTCAAGGCGGTCCTTGTCGGTGACTTCATGCTGGACCAGCAGATCCGAGGTGCGGCCGAACGCATGAGTCCCGAAGCCCCGGTTCCGATCCTGACCGCGCGCAGCCAGAACGACATCACCAGCATGCCCGGAGGCGCGAGCAATGTCGCCGCCTGTCTCGCCGCACTGGGGGGCGTCGTCCATCTGGTCGGCGTGATCGGAGGCGATGCCGAAGGTCGTGAACTGAAGGCGAGTCTCGAGTCATCCGGCTGCGACGTCACGGGAATGGTGGAGGATGCCACTCGGCCGACGACCGTGAAGCGAAGTCTGGTGGGTCTTGCCCAGCATCGCCATCCCCAGAAGATGTTCCGGCTCGATTTCGAGTCACGTGAACCACTTGCCCCTGATGTCGAAAGGCGGGTCGTCGAGTCCTTCGAACGTGCTCTGGAGGGCGCGGCGGTCGTCTGCATCGAGGACTATGCGAAGGGTGTCTGCACGCCGGAGGTCTGCCAGCATGTGATACGCCTTGCTCGTGAGCGAGGCATTCCGGTCCTTGTCGATCCGGCCGCGCTCGAGGATTGTGCGCGTTATGCAGGAGCTTCCCTGGTCACGCCCAACAGGAGCGAGGCGGAGCTTGCGACCCGGATCTCGCCTCCCGAGGAGGGTGGCGTGGCTCATGGGTTCAAGCTGGCGGGGACCTATCTCGACCAGTGGGCGGTCGATGCGGTCGTCATCACGCTCGACAGGGACGGAGCCGTCCTGCAGCAGCGGGGGCATGAGCCGAGTCACCTGCCCACCCGGGCACGCAGCGTCTACGACGTGACTGGTGCAGGAGACATGGTGCTTGCCGCGTTGGCCTCGGGCATCGCGAACGATCTGGCATTGAACGATTCGGTCGCCCTCGCGAATGTCGCGGCAGGCCTGGAGGTCGAGACCTTCGGTGTCCGCCCCATTCCGATTCCCGAACTGCGTCGGGCACTCCTGGAGGAGTCCGGGAGCGGACTCGGTCCGGTGCGCACCATGGAGGAACTGCTTCCTGAACTCGAGGCCCATCGTTCGAAGGGGGATGCCATCGTCCTGACCAACGGTTGCTTCGATGTCATTCATGCCGGTCACGTCGCCTACCTTCGTGAGGCTCGCCAGACGGGAGACGTGCTCGTTGTCGGAGTGAATTCCGACGAACAGGTGGCTTCCCTCAAGGGGCCAGACCGTCCGATCTTCTCGGAGCGCGAGCGTCTTGAGATTCTCGGCGAACTCCGATGCGTCGATTACCTCGTCGTCTTCGGAGAACAGACGGCACATGAACTCATCCGTGCCATCGCTCCCGATGTCTACGTCAAGGGTGGCGACTACCGCCCGGAACAGATCGTCGAGTACGAACTGCTTGAGGAACTCGGTATCGATGTGCGTGTTCTCGCACACCGTCCGGGGCTCGGCTCGACTTCGGTGATCGATCGCATTCGCTCCGAGGCCTGAGCCCTTTTTTCGGACTCTTTCGAGCGATTCCAACCCCGGTTCTTCATCTTGCCGCTGGACGTCGCGCCCTCCTGTGGCACCCTTTCCATGCGGGAGTTCGACCCTGGTGTCAGGTCCGGGTGCCCCCTTCGATGGAGTAAATCATGAGATTTGGATGCTTGGAATTGGTGCCCCTTCTTTGTGGTTTGGCCCTTGTTTTTCCGGGGTGTGCCCACCGTTCGAACGCGTCCGTCTCCCCCGACATGGTCGGTCCCGTGGCCTCCGACCACAGCCTCGTTCTCCCCACCTTGCAGGCGCGAGCAGTGGCCCAGATCGCCCAGATCCCTGTTTCAGGCTCGGAATTCGGGGTCTTCATGGGCCGCCGGGATGCCAGGGTGGGTGCCCATGCCCCCGTGATCGAGCGATTGGCGTCTGGATATGAACGATCGATCAGGGATCGTCAGTATTCAAATCGTGGCCGGCCGTCCAACAGTTACGCCGACACCACACGTTCGATAACCCGCATCGACCGGTAAATCTTGGCCTTAGAGTTTCCAGTCAAGGGTTGACACCGATGTGGTCCCCTGCCGATACTCGTCTCGGGCGTTTGACTGATACGCTGGAAGGCTAAGCAGCGGAGTTCAGGGGGGACCCCGTCAGATGTGGGCCTATGCCATTTAGCAAGTCGAACGCATCGTTTCTCCTTATGGCTCCTTCATGGAGCTTGCAGCAAAGGGGCCCGCATGCCTACGACGACTAAAAAAGACCTGATCGACCGAATCGCAGACTCCACTCAGCAGAGAAGAGCCGATGTCAAGCGAACCGTTCAAGCGTTCCTTGATCAGGTCATCGATGAACTCGGACGTGGAAACCGACTCGAATTCAGAGACTTCGGTGTCTTTGAAATCAAGGAGCGTGCGCCTCGCGTCGCCCAGAACCCGAAGACCCTCGAGCGGGTCCAGGTTCCGGCCCGGAAGACCGTGAAGTTCAAGGTCGGCCGCCTGATGCGCGAGACTCTCGAGCACCAGGAAGAGGCTGCTCCTGTCATGGCCGGTGAGGTCCTCGTCGACTGAACGGCCGCCATCAGGACCTCCTGGCCACCGAGCTCTCGGGCTGATTGATTCCCAAACTTTGCGTGGATGACCTGTCAAACATGTCAGACCGGGGCTTTTCCGTGGTCTCATGGATGGACCATGAGTGATCGTACCGAGACAACTGCTTCGACCGAACTCGGATCGCGCGACCTGACGCGTCTGTTCGAGGCTCTCCCACCCCACGCACCCGGTGCGGAGATGAGCCTCCTCGGTGCGATGCTCTGGGACCACAAGGTCATCCCTGACGTCATCGGCATCGTCTCGTCCGGAGGCGATCTCTATCGTCCCGCACATGGTGCGATCTTCGATGCCATGATCGATCTCTACGACAAGCATGGTGCGCTTGACGTCGAGCAACTTGCACAACATCTCGTGGACCGGGACATCCTCGAGGAAGTCGGGGGCATCGAGTACATCGCGGAGCTCGCGGAGAGTGTTCCCAGCGCGTCCAACGCCCCGCACTACGCTCGCCTGGTCCGTGAGAAGGCGACGCTTCGTGAACTGATCGAAGCGGCAGGGGCGACCCTCCATGAGGCCCATACGAGTCCGGAGGAAGCCCAGATCATCCTGGAGGAGGCTGAGAAGCGGATCTTCAGGATCGCCCAGAAGCGAGAGCATTCCTCTGCACAGCAGCTCGGGGAGTTGCTTGAGGAGGTCATGAGAACGCTCGAGGAGAACGAGGGGCGAGCACTCACCGGTCTTCCAAGCGGATTCAGTGATCTTGACGACCTCACCAACGGACTCCAGCCTGGCGAGCTGATCATCCTTGCTGCACGACCATCGATGGGCAAGACCGCGGTCGCCCTGAACATCATCGAGCACATGGCCATGAACGGTCACCCCGCAGCGATCTTCTCGCTTGAAATGGGGCGTCAGCAGCTCGTTCAACGCCTGATCTGCGCTCGTGGCGGCATCGATTCGCAGCGTCTGCGGCGAAACATGCTGCAGAAGGAGGACTACCGCCGCATCTACGCTGCGTGCGATGAGCTGAATGCCGCGCCGCTGTACATCGACGACACCCCCGGACTTTCGCTCCTGCAGCTTCGTTCGAAGGCTCGCCGGATGAAGGAGCGTTTCGACATCCAGGCCGTCGTGGTGGACTACCTCCAGCTCATGCACTCCGGATCACGGACCGAGAGTCGACAGTTGGAGGTCGCGGAGATGAGTCGTGGCGTCAAGGCCATGGCACGTGAACTGGGTATTCCCGTGATCTGCCTCAGTCAGTTGAATCGTGCTGCAGAGCAGCGTGAAGGTCACCGTCCGCGCATGAGTGACCTGCGTGAGTCAGGTTCGATCGAGCAGGATGCCGACGTGGTGATGATGCTGCACCGGGAGGAGTACTACCACCGCGATGACCCGGACTGGGGCATCGCGAATCCTGACAAGGTCGGCGTGGGTGAGATCATCATTGCAAAGCAGCGCAACGGTCCGACCGGCACCGTCCACCTGACCTGGGATGCGGCCTCGACTCGCTACAGGGATTCCAGCGGCATGAGGCACCCTGATGATGGTGTGGAAACCCGGCTCCAGCGGGTGCCGACCTCGCCCTCCGAGCCTGACCACGGCGGCCTGCCGACCTGAGGCGGCTTCTCCGGGAGCAACGGCTCCTGTTCGTGTTGCCCGAAAGCGCACCCGGCCGATGAGAGAGCGGGTAGACCTTCATGTCGAAGGCCCGTTGTCACACCGAGCACCCCATGGACACCCCGACGCCAGAAAGCCTTGCAGAGACCCTGGCAGCCGCTGCGGAGGGGGATCAAGTGGCCTGGCGGGTCATTGTCGATGCCTACGCGCCTCGCGTCTTCGGACTGATCCGTGCCCAGTGTGGGGATCCGGAGCTCGCTGAAGAGATCGTCCAGTCCGCGTTCTGCACGGTTGCCCAGAAAATCAGTGGTTACAAGGAGTTCGGTCGATTCGATGCCTGGGTCTTTCGAATCGCCATGAATCGTCTTCGAGATGAGATGCGACGTCGAAAGAGGCAGGCCACGCCGATGGAGGAGGCGTCCCTGGTCGGCCTTGGTGGTGGCGAGACAGCAGCTGAGTCGAGCTTGGAGCCGGTCGAGCTCCAAGCCCTTGACGCTGCACTTGCCGAGCTCTCGGAGGCGGATCGTCAGATCATCGATCTCCGACACGTCGGGGGTATGAGCTTCCGACAGATCAGCGAATTCCTTGAGGAGCCGGTCGGTACGCTTCTTGCGCGACACCACCGTGCCCTGAAGAAGCTCAAGGAGGCGCTCCAGCCGGACCCCAAGATCTCCAGAAAGGGCGGAGTTTGATGCAATCCGGCTTCCGATCCTGCGTTCCATACCCGTGGAAGGCCCTTGATGGCGGTTCAAATCCGTCTCAGGACCTCATGAAGCCGCTTTTTGGCCGCTCAACCTCGTTTCGATGTCTGGGTCCAGTCCATGACCGACGCCGATAAGAACCCCCAACTGCCCGATCACGATGCTGATGAGTTTCGGCTTGATGCCGGGTTGCGTGATCTTGCTGGTCGTCTTGACGCACGCGGTCATGCTTTTCGCGATCGCGCAGGCCTGGTTGATCGCGTCCATGAGGCGTCGACCGAGCACCTGCCCGTCCCTGCCACGTATTCGATCCAGGACCGGCCCGGCTGGGTCTGGGGCCGAGTCGCGCTGGCGGCGTGTGCATTGCTTGCGTTTGCAGTCGCGGCCCGGATGTTCATGAACTCCAATGACGTTGCCACGACCGTTGAACGCGGCATGGTCGCGGTTGCACCCGAATCGAACGAACTTCCGCCTCTCGATGGCTTCTCCCTGCCGACGGAGTCCGACACCGTGTTGGTGGCTCTCCTCGAAGCGGGGGAGAACGGCCAGATCCGACAGGTCGAGGATCTCCAGGGGGCTGATGCCGTGGGTGCAGCCTTCGCGCCCATCCTCGGAACGACCGGCGTGGGCTTTGACGACTATCTTGCAGAGATATCCCTGATCGAGGTGGAGCTTCGCCGATAGTCAGATCTCCGGCGGCCCGCTTTCCTTCCTGATCGTTGACCTCATCATCAAGGCATGGACGACATGGAGCCTCACAACCGTCGACACAAACGAGCCCTTCCATGTGCGGGGCTGTGCTTCATGGTCATCTGCGCCGCGATGTTGACGGCAGCCACGAACGCGATCCAGCAGGATGCGGTCGATTCCTCCCAAGAGGTCGATCGTGCGACCGACCCCGAAGCAGGGTCGGAGGAGATGCCTCGATCGAATCGTGATCCGGAACGCGGGGATCGACAGGGAGTCCTGGGCCAGCGAGCCAGGGATCGTTCCGGAACAGGACGTCCTCTCGGGCGCTGGAGAAACCCGTCCCAGGCGGACATCGAACTGTTCATGGAGGTCGTCAAGGAGCTGAACCCTGATTGGGGCAAGACGCTCGACGAGCTGGGTGAGCAGGATGAAGAGGCGTTCCGCAAGGCGATCAGCAACTACGGTCGTCGACTCTGGCAGCTGGTCGAGCTTCGAAAGCAGAATCCCGGACTCTATACCCTGAGGATCAAGGAGATTCGCACGCGGCAGCGCCTGCAGGAACTCGGCATCGCCTACCGCCTCGCGCTTGCGGAACAACGCTCCGAGGATGTCGTGAGGCTCCTCACCGACATCCAGGAGAAGGCACAGGAGCAGATCGATCTCCAGATGCGTGTCCGTGGCGAGGAACTGGCCGCAATGGCCGATGCGCTCGAGGAGCTGCGTCGCGAGCTCCTGCTTGAGGCCACCGAACGTGTCCAACGAGCCCAACAGCTTGTCGAACGGGTGATCGCCGCCCCGGTCGAGCCGTCTCCTGTCGAGGAGGAGACGACGGTGGGGCAGGGCCCCTCGGTCGACGCGGGATCACGCTCGGATCGACCCGCGCCCGCTGATCCGTCTCCCGTCACCGACAGGACGTCGGTTGCAGGCTCCGGTCTTTGATCTCGATCGCTCCGCGGTCACCAGCTCCATCCTCAACTCGACTAGGATCAGGTTCATGAGCAGTCATGCCGTGGACCACAGGCCCGCCATGCGTCGAGTCGGACCAGGTTGGTTCGGCCTGATCCTCCTTGCCTTGATCGGAGGAGCATGCGTGCTGGGTGCGCCCTGGGCATTTTCGACGGTTGATGCCGACGGGAACCAGCGCAGCCGGTACGAGGCCCAGAATCTTGATCTTGCATTGCTCCCCCCGTCTTGGTGGAGCACGAGTCCGTCCGTCCTGGCAAGGATCGATGAACTGCGAAGGAGCGGCGCCTATGTTCCCGGTCGGCTCATGGGGACCGATCGCATGGGCCGCGATTTCTTCGCCCGCTGCCTGGCCGGTGGAGGGATCAGTCTCGCGATCGGACTGTCCTCGGCACTGATCGCCGTCCTCATCGGCACCCTGTACGGAGCGCTTGCCGGATGGAAGGGGGGGCGTGTCGACGCCGCCTTGATGCGTCTCATCGACATCCTGTTCGGCCTGCCCTACATCCTCCTCGTCGTCCTGCTGGCGGTCGCAGTCGAAGGCCTCATGGCTCGTGGTGGCCTGGAGCCGGGCTCCGGTCTTCGTCATTTTCTGAATGTTCTGACGCTTCTGGTGGCAATCGGGGGGGTCAGCTGGCTGGCCATGGCCAGGGTGATCCGGGGGCAGGTCCTCAGCCTGCGGGAACAGCCGTTCATGGAAGCCGCACGGGCCGGAGG
Organism: Phycisphaerales bacterium; assembly: GCA_022447205.1. Lineage (GTDB taxonomy): Bacteria > Planctomycetota > Phycisphaerae > Phycisphaerales > SM1A02 > JAKVBQ01. Next base: position 29,008 of record JAKVBQ010000017.1, on the reverse strand, counting down.
GGTCCCCGCTCGGCGCCAGTTCCTGCGCCACCTCCTCCCGAATCTGATGGGCCCGATCATTGTCTATGCGACCCTGGCGGTCCCTGCGGCGATCCTCTCTGAGAGTTTCCTGAGCTTTCTGGGGATAGGGGTCCAGGATCCACTGCCCAGCTGGGGGAACCTCGCTTCGGGGGGGCTGAGCGAGCTCAACACCGTCGAGAGTCGCTGGTGGCTGCTTCTCTGGCCTTGTGTGCTCATCGGAGCGACCCTCCTGGCCCTGAACTTCGTGGGTGACCACCTCAAGGAACGGTTTGATCCCGTTCGTGTGAGAACGTAGCCTGTTCCCTCTGTCACGACGATCTCATGGTCAAGAACGGTCCTGGTGGCCGGTCTGGAAGGCGAAATGCAGAATCGATTCGGGTTCAAAGATGGTGTTCTCCTGGTGCTGCTCCTGATTGTCGGCGTCCTCGTCGTCGTCGGGATGTATGGAAACGATCGGGTCTTCTCCAAGCTTCAGGCGGTCGACGCCAAGATCGGAGAACTCGAGGGTGCGGTTGCCTCCCAGCAGCAGGGGAGTTCGTCAGCTGATGTCAGCGAACTGCGTGCGGAGCTCAATGCCATCCGTGACGCGATCGCGACTCGCCCCATCAACATCAACATGTCGGGGATGGGGGTGTCCGGTTCACCAACCGTGACGACTTCCACGACCGATGCCGAGACCGAATCCGGCACCGATGCGCCGGTCACCACGGCTCCCGCCGACTCGGGGTCCGCGAGCAAGGACGGCTGGGCTCGTCCCGGCGTCGAGATCGCCTGGCAGGAGCCATGGTCCTTCGCCACGAATCCCCGGGACATTCCCGGCTTCGAGCAGGGCGGCGAGTTCACGGAGATCATCGGCGCCCAGCCGCCCCGAATCACCCCGTACCTTTCGAGTGATGTCTATGGACGACGCGTCATCGACCAGGTGATGCAATCACTCGGTGCATACGACTCGGAAACCCTCGAGACTCGTGGTGTGCTTGCCGATGCCTGGCAGTTCGATCCGGACGGCCTCTGGCTCCGAGTTCACATCAATCCGGATGCGCGGTTCAGCGATGGTGTCCCCGTCACCGCCGAGGACGTCCGCTACACAGTCATGGACTTCATCAAGAACGAGCGAATCGAGGCGGAACGATCACGATCCACCCTCGAGATGATCCAGGACGTCGAAATCATCGATGAGCACACCGTTGAATTCACCTTTGACAAGGCGGTCTTCACGAACCTCGACTACACCCTCGGAATCTACGTGCTCCCCAAGCACTTCTACAGCAAGCTCGAGGAGTCGACGATCAACCAGTCCACCGGACTGATCATGGGTTCCGGACCCTTCAGGCTCGAGATCATCAACCCCGACGATCAGTGGTCCCCGGGAGAGGACATCCAGATCGTCCGGAATGAACGCTACTGGGGAGCGGAGAAGGCACCGCTCTCGAGCATGCGATTCAAGGTCATCAAGGAGAGCACCGCCGCGCTGGTGGGCTATCGAAATGGTGATGGTGACATGCTCACCCCCAGCTCGACCCAGTACGACAAGCTTCGTTCGGACACCGATTTCCTGGCCGACAACGCGATCTACAAGTGGGTCAACATGCGATCCGGCTATTCCTTCATCGGATGGCAGTGCGGTCGTCGCGGGGGTTCGGCCGATGGACCCTGGACGCCCTTCCACGACATGCGTGTTCGCCGTGCAATGACCATGACCTTGAACCGCGAGGACATGATTCGTGACATCTGGGCTGGTGTCGGCGTCGTCTCCACCGGACCGAACAGCCCCTCTTCTCCGTCTTCCAACCCGGCAATCACCCCCTGGCCGTACGACCTCGATGGCGCTCGTGCGTTGTTGAAGGAAGCCGGTTGGGAGGACGCTGATGGTGATGGCATCCTCGAGTACCAGAAGGATGACGAGTACTTCTCCAAGGGAACGCCCTTCAAGTTCGAGTTCACCATCACCAACAGTGGCGAGACCTCCGAACGGATCATCAGCTACCTGGTGAGTCAATGCGAGGAAGTCGGCATCACCTGCGTGCCTCGCGTCGTCGACTGGTCCTTCTATTCCGACATGCTCAAGCGCCGGGACTTCGATGCCATGATCATGGCCTGGAGTGCGAGCTCCCCCGAGTCCGATCCCCGCCAGATCTGGCACCGGTCCTCGATCCAGGATCAGGGTGACAACTTCATCCAGTGGGACAGTCAGGCCGCGAGCGACCTGGTCGACAAGGGCCGGACCAGCATGGACCGGGACGAGCGCATGCTCGTCTGGCACGACTTCCACTCGGTCGTTCACGAGGAGCAGCCCTACACCTTCCTCCGCGTCTCCCCGTGGATCCGGATGATCAAGCGTGATGTCGGAAACGTGCAGACCTATCCCGCCGGACTCTCCCCAGGAGAGTTCTTCCGGGTCCCTTCCGGCAACTGACGTTCTTCACGTCGCGCACTCCACCAGAACACGGCTGAACCCATGCTTGGATACATCATCCGCCGACTGCTGCTCATGATCCCGACTCTGTTCGGTATCACATTCCTGGTGTTCATGCTCCTTGCATTGGCACCAGGTGGCATCGGTGCCTCGCTTCGTGCTGCTGGTGGCGAGGTGGATGCCGACAGCAAGGCGAGTCTTCAGCTCCTGTACATCGAGGACCGGTACGGTCTTGATGACAATGCGGTGACCCAGTACTTCCGTTGGCTTGGCAAGATCTCTCCGGTCAAGATCGGCACCCGCTCCCTTCGGAACTATGCGGACGACCTCGAGGTCCCCCCGCGTGCAGTCAAGGATCTTCCCACGGACATGTCATGGTTCGGTGACGGTCTGTCGCTCTCGGATGAGGAGCTCGCGAAGATCGCGAAGGAGAACGCGATTGTCGCCGATGACGTCACCGATGCCAGGATCGCGGCTGTCGAGGCGGCCATGGATCTGGCTCGGGAGCGCGAGGCCAAGGGGCTCGCTGTCGGAAGCGATCCTGCCGCAATCCCCGAGTTCAAGGATGCGGACAAGGCCTATTCACGTGCACGAGCGGAGTATCTCTTCGCGACTCGCGCTCTTGGGGGCGCCATTGCGCGGTATGCAGCCGAGGACACCGAACGTCTGATCGCGGTCCGACGTGACCAGCTCATCCAGGAAGGCGTCCCTGAGGACATCGCCGAACGGGAGGCTGCAGGTTCCGTGACCTCCGAGTTCTCGGCAACGGTCGGCGATGCCAACGTGATCGACTACGGGATGTTGAAGGAACTGACTCCTGACATCACGGTACCGGCCTGGGATTCGGTCCTCGAGGCCGCCAGCGACACCGTTCGCAGGCAGGCGGAGGCCGTTGCGGCGCTTTCCAGGGTCCAGGCGGCATTCGACAGGGGACCGTACCCGACCGCAGGAGTCGGATTCGGCAACGTCATCAGTTTGGACTGGCCGGACTTCGGGAAGAGCTTCTCCATCGGTCGCCCGGTGCTCGACCTGATCGGTGAGGCACTCCCGGTGACGCTGCTCCTCAACCTCGTCGCGATTCCGATCATCTACCTCGTGGCGGTTCCCTTCGGGATTCATGCCGCTTCGAGGCACAACCGCTGGTTCGACAAGGTCTCCGGAACCATCTTCGTCATGTTCTGGTCGATCCCGGTCGTCTGGGCCGGCGTGCTTGCCATCGGCTTCCTCGCCGACAAGGACTATCTCGGGTGGTTCCCGGCATCCGGCCTGCATTCCAACGGTGCGGAAGACATGCCGTACCTTCCGGTCTGGGGGGCGGGAGGCAGCTTCCAGTCAGGCTACCTCCTCGATCTGCTCTGGCACATCGTGCTGCCCGTGATGTGCCTCGTCTACGGCGGTTTCGCCGTGCTCGCGAAGCAGACCCGGGCCGCGATGCTTGACAACTACACGATGGACTTCGTACGTACCGCGAGAGCCAAGGGGGTCTCGAACTACGACGTGCAGTGGTACCACGTATTCCGCAACAGTCTCCTGCCGATCATCACGATCTTCGTCCTGGTCTTCCCTGCGATGCTGGCCGGGTCGGTCGTCGTGGAGAGGATCTTCTCGGTGCCCGGCATGGGCTCCCTGATCCTGCAGGCGATCTTCAACATGGACCGGGACGTGATCCTGGCCAACGTCTTCATCATTGCCGTCCTGAACCTCATCGCGCTGCTCCTGGCGGACATCCTCTATGCGATGGCCGACCCGAGAGTGACCTACGATTGATCGAGACCCCATTCAATGAGTTCCAGCGAGAGCACAACTGAAAAGACGATTTCCGGCATCGATGTGATGCGTGGAGTCGGTGTCGAACGTGCTCGCCCCTTCTGGGCGGATGCCTGGCATCGCGTGGTGATCCGACGTGGTGCGCAGCTCGGCCTGATCTGGATCGGGATCATCGGGTTCTTCGCGATCTTCGCGCCCGTCATCGCCAACGGACTTCCCATCTGGACTCGCGAGATCTCCGCGGACGGTACTGTCGGTACGGGCTACTCCCCGCTCTTCCAGTCCCTGACCCCGACGGACATCCTCCTCCTCCTTGGTGGAGTTCTCGGCACAATCTTCTTCTTCCTGCCCATCTCCATGGGCAAGCAGCATCGTCTCGGGTTGATCTCCGGAGCCGCACTCCTTTCGGGCACCATCGTGGTCTCGATCGCGACGCTCCGGTACCTCCTGGTCGGAGACGAGGTCACCGACCTGTCCCAGTCCGACAGATTCAGGTGGTTCCTCTGCCTCGGCACCTCACTCGTCGTGGCCGTCCTGCTCTTCTGGCTTCCGACCTTCCGGCCGATCTGGGGTCGCGCGCTCTTCGCTCTGGTGATCTGCCTCTCTACGGGATACGTGTCCGCCGATCGTTGGACGGCTCCGGTGCTGAACCCCGAACGATTCATCCGTGGTCAGGATGAAGGCGTCCTCGACAACACCTATACGCTGGTCCCCTGGTCGCCGACCCAGTCCCGACCGGTCTTCTATTCCCGTAGGCCCGTTCGAACCGCTGCTGATGCCTATGAACTGGTTGCGAAAACCCGCGTGGAGGACGGTGTGGCCTTCTACGCACGAGCGATCGTCTTCAATCTGAAGTCGTTCGAGGACTCGCTGCCGCTCACCAAGCGCTCACGTGCCAACCTGGTCCTTCTGCTCGTAGAGGGTGTTGATGCAAAGGATGCGGAGGAGATCCCCGTCCTGCCCCGGCTCGAATCAGCCGGTTTCTCCCCCGGAAACCTGGACATCTTCAAGCGCATGGCGAACCAGCTCCAGGCGTATTCCGCCGCGATCGAGGCGCAGGACGGTGATGCCGCGGGCAAGGCGGCGGATGCCGTGGTCCTGACATCCGGTGAACTGACACCCTCGGGCCGCAATGGTCGCATCACGATCACCGATGCCGGCGAGGAACTGGGGAAGAAGGTCGATGAGCGCGTCGCGTACGTGCGCGAGGCCGCGGAAGTCGGCAGCACCAGCTACGGCCAGAGGGATTTCATCCTGGGGACCGATCCGATCGGCCGGGACGTCCTCAGCCAGATGCTGCATGCCTGCCGCCTCTCGATCTCGATCGGACTGGTGTCGACCGGGCTTTCCGTGCTCATCGGGGTGATCGTCGGTTCCCTCATGGGATACTTCGGCGGGTGGGTGGATCTCGTCCTCTCCCGCATCGTCGAGATCTTCATGGCGGTCCCGGTCCTCTTCCTGCTGATCGTCGCGGCTTCGGTTCTCCCACGAAACACCTACGTGATGATGGTCATCATCGGCTGCGTCACCTGGACGGGTTCGGCCCGTTTCATCCGTGCCGAATTCCTGAAGCTCCGCAACCAGGACTTCGTCCAGAGTTGTCGTGCAGTGGGACTTCCCCTGCACTCGACGCTCTTCCGGCACATGTTGCCCAACGGCGTGACCCCGGTCCTCGTCCAGGCATCCTTCGGTGTCGCGGCGGCGATCATCGCGGAAGCGACCCTCAGCTATCTCGGGCTCGGGCCCTACGGGCAGTCCTCCTGGGGCAAGCTCCTCTCCCTGACGACCGGTGAGACCGGAGTCTTCCTCTGGTGGATGGCGGTCTTCCCCGGTGTCGCGATCTTCCTGACGGTGCTTGCCTACAACGTGCTCGGCGAGAACTTCCGTGATGCGATCGATCCGAAGATGCGTAAGGCGGCGCACTGATGGCAAATCAAGCTGACAATGTCACACTCGATCCGACGGTGCCTCTCCTGGAGGTTCGTGATCTCGCAGTGTCCTTCTCGAACCCGTCCTCACCGAGCAGTCCTCGGGTTCAGGCGGTCGCCGGCGTCAACATGACGATCTACCCGAGGCAGACCCTTGCAGTGGTGGGGGAGTCCGGCTGTGGCAAGAGCGTCACGGCGATGAGCACGATGCAGCTCGTGCCGCGGCCTCCCGGCAGGTTCGACCGGGGCGAGGCCTTCTTCCGCGGGGAGAACGTGCTCGAGTTCGACGAGAAGCGCATTCGTGCCCTTCGGGGAAACGACATCGCGATGATCTTCCAGGAACCGATGACCTCGCTGAATCCGGTCTACACCATCGGTGACCAGATCATCGAGGCGATCCTCCTCCATCAGAACGTCGAGATCGACGAGGCCAACGCCATCGCGATCAAGGCGATGGATGACGTGGGCATTCCGCAGCCGGAACAGCGACTGAAGGCCTATCCGCACCAGTTCTCCGGTGGGATGAGGCAGCGTGTGATGATCGCCATGGCGCTCGCCTGCCAGCCCAAGCTCCTGCTTGCGGATGAACCGACCACCGCCCTGGACGTCACCATCCAGGCCCAGATCCTCGAACTCCTCCGCGACCTGCAGCGGACCAAGAACATGGGGATCATGCTCATCACCCACAATCTCGGGGTCGTCGCCGAGAACGCCGACGTCGTCTGCGTGATGTTCGCTGGTCGTGTCGTCGAATACGCCAACGTCTACGAGCTCTTCGACAATCCGCTTCATCCCTACACGCGCGGCCTCTTCAAGTCGATTCCGATGCTTCGTGACATCAAGGACCGGCTCACGACCGTCGAGGAGGTGGTTGAGAGCCCCGCCGAGTACGTGAAGCTCGACGGATTCGAGAAGGGGATCGTCCCCTGGTGGCCGGATCCGCCCAAGGGCGTGAAGCCGGAGCTTGCCGACCCCATGAACGAACATGCCCTGCACGAGATCGCCCCCAACCGCTGGGTCGGAGTCTTCCGTAGCGAGCATGTCGCGGAGCATCCGAGTCGTGTCCCCGATCTCCAGTATCGAAGGGACGATCTTCAGGTCGAGGTGTCAGATGTCGCTGGTTGATCCGGGCCGCAAGGCTCCTGCATTCACGTTGTCGGACGAGGATGGTCGCAAGCATGCCCTGAAGGACTTCGGTGGCAAGGCGGTGGTGCTCTACTTCTATCCCAAGGATGACACCTCCGGATGCACCAAGGAGGCCTGCGCCTTCCGCGACCTGAAGGCCCGGTTCTCGCGAGCGAACGCCGTGGTACTCGGGGTGAGCCCCGATGACGAGAAGAGCCATCGAAAGTTCATCGACAAGCATGGGCTGAACTTCACCCTCCTGGCGGATCCGAAGGATGCCGATGGCGATCCGAAGGTCTGCGCGAAGTACGGAGTCTGGCAGGAGAAGTCGATGTACGGCCGCAAGTACATGGGAGTGGTCCGGACCACCTATCTGATCGACGAGGATGGCAAGGTCGCTCGACGGTGGGACAAGGTCAAGGTGACCGACCACGCCGACGAGGTCCTGGAGGCCGTGAAGGCGCTCTGATCGGCTCGGGCCTCACTTCCTCCGGAACGGCACTTCAATTCGGCCCTGGGCCAGAGGTACACTGTCTTCATGGATACCGTTCAGTTCTGCTTCCAGCGTCTTTCCCCGCTCGCGACCGTGCCCCACTACCAGACGGAACATGCGGCAGGCATGGATCTTCATGCTGCGCTCGAGTCCTCGGTCGAGGTCCAACCCGGAGACATTGAATTGATCCCATGTGGTTTCGCGATGGCGATTCCGCCGGGTTTCGAGGCCCAGGTACGGCCGCGAAGTGGCCTTGCCACGAAGCATGGTGTCTCGATGCCGAACGCCCCGGGCACGATCGACGCGGATTATCGTGGCGAGGTCAAGATCCCCCTGATCAATCTCGGCCGGGAACCATTCACCGTGGAATCCGGCATGAGGATCGCCCAGATGGTGATTTCCCCAGTCATGAGGGCGGAAATCGAGGAAGTGGACACCCTTGAGGAGACCGTCCGGGGGGCCGGCGGATTCGGCTCCACGGGTACCTGAGCACCATCGTTTCCACTACGATGCCCGATTCCCATGATGTGGCAAGGAGTGCATGGCACATGACGACGGTTTCCACCACCAACGTGACGGTTCCCCTCCTCGACCTGAAGGCTCAGTACGAGACGATTCGTGACGAGGTCGAGCCCGTGGTTCGCGAGGTCATCGAGAGCCAGTGGTTCATCGGAGGTCCCAAGCTCGGCGAACTCGAGACCGCGATCGCCGGTTACTGCTCTGCTTCCCGTGCGATCGGGTGCGCGAGTGGTTCGGATGCCGTCCTGCTTCCGCTTCAGGCGGTCGGTGTCGGACATGGCGACCTTGTCGTCTGTCCGACCTACACGTTCTTCGCCACCGCCGGTTCGATCACCCGACTCGGTGCCCGTCCGCTGTTCGTCGACATCGATCCGACCACCTACAACATCTGTCCGAAGTCGCTGGCCGAGGCCTTCGCCGGACCGGATGCCGATCGCATCAAGGCGATCGTGCCCGTCCACCTGTACGGACAGTGCGCCGACATGGATGCCGTCAATGCCGTCGCTCAGGAGCACGGCATTCCCGTCATCGAGGACTCGGCCCAGGCGATCGGTTCGGAGGACGTGCATGGCAGGCGTGCCGGTTCCATGGGTTCCGCAAGCGGCTTCAGCTTCTTCCCCAGCAAGAATCTCGGCGGATTCGGTGACGGCGGGATCATCACCACCAATGATGACGCGATCGCGGATCACGTCGCCCGTCTGCGCAATCACGGCATGGATCCCAAGTACTACCATTCAGAGATCGGCATGAACTCCCGCCTTGATGCGCTCCAGGCAGCGGTGCTGCTTGTAAAGCTGCGGCATCTCGACACCTGGTCCGCAGGTCGGCAGGCCAATGCCCGGTACTACGACCAGGTCATCGCGGATGCAGGTGGTGCGACGTCCGCGCTGTGCCTCGACGAGGCCTCCGATCTTCCGCTCCGTTCCCCGGAACCCGCCCCCGAAGGCGCACGGCACATCTACAACCAGTACATCGTCCGTGTTCCGGCCGCCCATCGCGATCATGTTCGTGAGAAGCTCGCCGAGGTCAACGTCGGTTCCGAGATCTACTATCCGCTGTCACTGCACATGCAGGACTGCTATATGGAGTGCGGGCAGCCCGAGGGCAGCCTTCCGAACGCGGAGCGCGCTGCGCTGGAGACGATCGCCTTGCCCATCTACCCCGATCTCACCGATGCCCAGCGAGCACACGTGATCGACAGCCTGGTTTCCATCGTTCGATCGCTCTGAGTCACGGGTCAGAGGAACCCGTCCAGGGACTGGACACCCATCGGCTCGTGCACGTAGAACGGCTCTCCGGATTCACATCCGATCCTGCTTCCGTAGAAGGTGGCACTGGCATCGATCCAGTCCACGATCGCCCTGTTCTTCTCTGGTACGACGAACTGGCTTTCGTACGCGAGGATCGCCTGCCTGCGGCGATCCTGGAATCCCGTGGTATCAAAGATGAATGACGGCTGCGGAACGATCTTCAGGTGCGTGCAGAAGTAGTAGATGAGTCTTCTTGGATGGCAGGGATCCCCCGGCAGGTCGATCTTCGTCAGCTTCGCGTCGAAGCGAGCGTCCTCGACGATTCTCGTCGTCGCCACATGATCTGGATGGGCGTCGAGGAAATAGGGGGTGAAGATGACCTCGATCCTCTCCTCTCGGAGAACGCCTGCCACTGCGTGGCGGGTTTCGATCGAGTGTTCGATGTATCGATTGCGCAGGCCGAGGTTCCTCCGTCGTACACCGAGGGTCCGCGCAGCGTGCTCCGCCTCCTTCGCCCTCGTTTCCGGATCTCCATGTGGGGTGGGCTCACCGTCGGTCATGTCCAGGAGCAGGATCTCGTGCCCTTGCTCGGCGAGGCGTGCGATCGTTCCCCCCATGCCGAGTTCCTGGTCATCCGGATGCGGGCCTGCGACGAGTATTCTCATGATCGGTCTTCTCTCGTGACCCGATTCGGGTCCGGGATCTCATGGAGATCCGTTCATCGTGTTCATGCCTGGTACATCATCGTTCCGAAGCGGAGCGAGTGTCGGCAGTGTGTCTTCCCCGCCCTCGAGGTCATGCAGAATCGTATCTGCAAGTTCCGTGCAGTAGGAGAAGATCTCCTCGGCAAGTGCCTCGTCACCCGAACTCCGAGCCCGGTTCAATTCCCAGACGAACCGGGCCAGGGTGATGAGGTCTTCCCTGAAGGAGACCAGCATGTCGCCCCTGGTCGGAGGGCACGCAATGCGGGCGAGCTTCGAAGCCGTATCCAAGGGGATCCGGCTGGTATGCGGGCCGATCTTCGAATCGATGTGTATCGCCAGCCTGGTCATGGGAAGTTGGTCGTCGATCTCGGCGAGCTGTCGCCCAAGACCCTGATGGTCGTCGGCGAGGAGGCATTCGACCGCGAGCTTCAGTCGACTCTTCAGGACAGAAGCAGCGATCAGTCCCGATGACCTGGGCATGGGCCAACCGCCCCATCGGTTCAGTGAGAGGTCCTCGCCTCCTTGGTCGACCTGCATGAGGCTCTCGATGCGGCTCAACGTGGATGCAACGGCATTGAATCGGTCCGCTCCGCCATCATCCGGCGCGCCATCCATCCAGTCATCGATCAGCGCCCTTCTCGCAGAGTCGAACGCGACGAGGAGCTCCTGGTCCCTTCCTCCCGTGATCGCGATGGTATCGGGGCTTCCGTCGCGAAGTTTCGCGGACATCGAGTCCTGCATCGCTTCGTCGAACTGCTTCTTCATCGTTCGGAGCGCAAGTCGGGCTTCCTCTCTCCGGCCGGGTTGGAGAAGTCGATCGCCCAGTCTTCCGATCATGGAGTTGAAGTCGTCCTCTTCCTCCGGGACGAGTTCCACCACCAGTTCGCTCCATCCGGTCGATTCCTGGAGTATCGAGAGGTCCTCCATCAGCTCCAGCTGACGTTTCACGGTGCCGGTCAGCTGCGGATTGGTGAGCGCCATCGAGGAGGACACCAGATCTGGGAGTCGTTCGAAGACCTCTTGTTCCGAGCGCTTGTAGTTCCGGTCGATGGAATTCGTCGGGGCCAGGAGATGGCGGGGTGGGGAATTGCGTCTCAGTTCCCGGTAACGCCTCTCGCCTTGGATCGCCTTGGTTGCAAGGTCGATTCGCCGAAGCCTCGATGTGACCCGTTCATCCGACCCCTTTGCGAGGGGCAGCGTGGCGATCATCCTCACGCCATGCTGGATCGAATTGACTTGTGGACTCAACCTGCCGAGGTTCATGGTCACTTCGACGAAGTTCATGGTCACTTCGATCAGGTGGCTCAGGGCAATGAACTGGTTGAATGCATGGCGGCTGTAGGCCGTTGCTCCGCGGGCCGTCCATGTCTCCAATGCAGTCCTGATCCTGTCTCGGATCTTCGTTTGCCCAGACGAGCGGATCCAGTCGGCCTCCTCGAGGAGGACCGCAAGCTGGAGTCCGCGTTCGATGAGCACGATGTCGGACTCCGCTTCCTGCCTGAGGTCCGGGTGTTCGATTCTGTCCTTGAGTCCCTCGATCACCGCATTCGCGAGTTCGCGAAGAGTCGCATCAGGCATCGACTCCGGGGTGAAGCCCCCGGCTATGCTCGACTCACGGCCGTTCATGCTCCCTGCAGGCCAGGGGTCCTCCAGCGAACGCGGTTCGATTTCGAGCAACGCTTCAAGAAGTGGGGCCAGTACGATCGAAAGCGTTTCGTCGAGCTGGACGGGATCCGCAACGTCCGTTCGATCGATGAGCTTGCTGCCTCCAGCGCTGAACGCGTCGAGAAGTGCGAGGAGTCGTGCGAGCTCCGCATCTTCGAGGATCGTCCCGTCGCCCTTCGTTGGCGCGGCATCGGTGAGCCGGATCAGGGTCTCGTCAAGGGCGTTCCTCATCTCCGCAAGCATGAGACCCGTGACGGCGAGGTGGTCCGCGTCAGGTCGTGACGCAGCCTCGGCGAGGAGCCTGAAGGTGATCGATCGATAGGTGAGCAGCGATCTTCTGATGCAGTCGACCACCAGTTCGACCTCGTTCGTGGGATTCGACGGGGCTCCCCTGAGTGAACTGATCTCCGCCCGGAGCACTTCCGCCTGGATGGCAGGCGTCGAGTCTTCGCCAAGTTCCGGTCGTTCCGGCATGGGTGACAGATCGAGGAACTGGGCGGAAGCCGGGGGGCCGCCCCAGAGCGACAGGCACAGCACCACGGACATGCAGGTACGGAGATCGGGAGCGGTCACGGATCACTCTCCGCACCCGACTCCTCTCCGGATCGCGGTGGTTCCGGGATTTCATGATGAATCCACTTCAAGCAGAGCCCTTGTGGTCCGAGGGTCGGCCCACAGCACCTTCGCTCGCCCGTTTCGAGTGCCCTGGTGATGTTCTCCACCGGAAACGCGCCTCGACCGATCTCGACCAGGGTGCCTGCGATGATCCGGACCATGTGGTAGAGGAACCCGTTTCCTCGGACCTCGATGCGCAGCCGGTTCGGGTCGATGGCATGGACCTCGCAGTGATAGAGCTCCCGGACGGTCGATTCACGACCATGGCTTGCTTGCGCGAAGGCCGCGAAATCATGGCGTCCGACCAGCCCCCTGGCCGCCACATTCATCAGGTCCGGATCGAGGTCGTGATGCGTGCGCCAGATCGTTCTGCGGTCGAAGAGGGGGGGCAGGTGCGGGCCGTGCTGGATCAGGTAGTGGTATTCCTTGTTCGTCGCATGCGCGATCGGGTCGAAGTGCTCCGGAACCACTTCCGCTTCACGGACCTGGATGTCGGCCGGGCATCGTGCCGTGATCGCCCTCGGCAACTTCACTGCGGGAATGTCCCTGGTGGTGGTGAACGCCGCGACCTGCCCGTGCGCATGCACTCCGGCATCGGTCCTCGATGCGCCGGTGAGGACGACCGGCTCCCTGACCACCCTCGTCACGGCGTCCTCGAGGACACCCTGGGCGGTTCTGAGCACGAGCCTTCCCAGCGGCTCCTGTTTCTGCCAGCCGTGGAAGTCGGTGCCCTCGTATGCAACTGTGATCTTGTAGCGAGGCATGCCCGCGTTCAGTTTCCGAAGAGATCCTGCTGAGGGAACATGCCCTGTTCGCCGAAGTACTCGAGCGCGTCATCGACGGACGGGAAGATCTTGGTGGCGGTCTCCGTGATGAATGGACTTGGTGCCTTCTTCGGCTTCCACACCACGTACACCTCCTTGGTGTGTTCAAAGGCGTGGTGAAGCTCTCGCTCGACACCGCTTGAGAGTCCCGGGACGCCTCCCTCAAGTTCCGGGATGTAGGAGACGATCATGTCGGACTGGTCCACGAGCTTGAAATCCCGCATGTAGATCTGGCCGTCGATGTCCCCGGCGATGTCGAGGACCTCCCTGACCGGCATGCGCAGTCCGGAATCCTCCTTGCGTCCGCCGAAGGTGTGCGGCTCCACCTCGACCCAGTCCTGCCCTTCACGTGCGGCATCAAGTGCTCGATCCAGAAGGAGCTTCTCGTCGACATCGGCCGGATCGAACGCGACGAAGTACTTGGCGATCTCCGCCCGGAACCTGTCGATCTCATCAAGGATGTCAGGCATGCCGACGACGTGGCTCATCGGGAACGATGGGTAGACCTTTCGCATGTCGGGTCGGGTGACCAGTCGCAGGCAGGTGTCGATCGTGTCCTGCTGTCTGCCTCTGCTCAGGATGTAGAACTGGTCATGTGCACCCATCGCATTCGCGAGAAGTTCGGTCGCGAGGATCTCCTCCTCCCGCCAGACCATGCAGTCCTTCAGCGTGGCGTCGATGTCGTGTTCCTCATGGAGTCGCTGGTGGATCGTCTCGACGTTGTCGACCAGGCAGATGAACATGTTGGCGTCGAGGAGCCCCATCTGGTCGAAGTCGAAGGCACTGAACAGTCCGTGACGCCATCGGAACGTCGCATGGGTGTTGACCATGATCGACGGGTGTTCCTCGGCGGGCGTGCTCGAAGCGATGATGTCCTTGAACGCCGCTCTTCTCAGGCTGGCAAGTCGGGAAATCGGCAGGTCCAGGATGCGACCCGGTCTGACGTCGGGAGCCTCCCCGTACATCATCTCACCTACATTGAACAGGGGGACCGACTCGCCCCTCTCGCCGGCGGCGGCGCTGACCTGTTGGAGGTAGGGCTTCTTGTCGATGCCAATCTGTCCTGTGACGACGGCTCTCATGTGCGTGCTCCGGATCGATCTTCTGGAGTTCTGTGATTACTTCGATTCTGTCCCATGGTACCCGTGATTCCGTCGGAAGCTCTTCAGCCAGGCCATGCGTTCACGAGGTGATGGGGTGTTTTTCCTGCGCCGGTTCACCAGCCAGGTGATGAGGGCGGTGGTGGCGAGGATGGCGGCCACCGTCGCCAGTGCGGTCAGGACCGTCGCCTCAAGGGACTGCCCTGCGATTCGTCTTCCGATCAGGACCCCCAATGTGACCTGCAGGGAGGTGGTGACCGCACAGAGCCCGAGTTCGATCAGGGTGAATGACCGCCAGGGCATGTGCATGATGCCCGCCACCGTGAGTGCCGGCGTCCGTGTACCTGGAATGAAGCGCGCGATGACCAGCACCCAGCCACCCCTCCGATCGAACTTGTGCTTGACCTGGAGGAGCCTGCGGGGGTGTGCGAGTCGCTTGAACCACTTCCTCCTGAGCAGTGACTTGCCGAGGAACCTGCAGAGTGAGAACCAGATGAAGTCGCCACCGAGGACTCCGATGTAGGCGGCCAGGTACGCGGAACCGGGAGCGAGTTCGCCTTGGCCCACGAAGATCCCCGCTGGAATGTTCACGACCTCCTCGCCGATTGGAATACCGAATCCCGAGGCAAAGAGGAGGATGATCATCGCCCATGGGCCGAACTCGCCGATGAATGAATCGAACGGACCCGAGCTCGGATCGAGAGCCGGTGTCAGTGCTCCGATTCCCATGGCAAGGCCTTCGGGAAGGCCGTGGGCAAGTACAGTGGTGAGGAGTTCAGGCACGGTCATCTGCTCTCAGGAGGGCCGTAAGTGTAGCCGGAGCAACCCGCAGAGAGTCGAAGTGCCCCTCGCTTCCAGGCTGGAAGAAACAGACCATGAGCAAGCCGCCAACCGTCTCATGCGCCCCAGATTCATTCAAGGGCACGGTATCGGCCCTCGAAGCGGCGGAAGCACTCTCGGTCGGCATTCGTTCCGTCGCCAGCGAGGCGGTCGTCCAGGTCCTCCCGATGGCTGACGGAGGTGAAGGAACCATGGAGGTCATTGCATCGACCTTGTCTGGCCGCTGGCATCAAGTCGAGGTTCGGTCATCTGGCCGGGAGGGTACCCCGCAGCGTGGGCGTTGGTATGAAACGGCTGAGGGGTTTGGCATTGTGGAAGTTGCTGATACCGCTGGATTTATGGATTCCGGCCTTCAGGTTTCTGATCCCGAGTCAGCGACCACCTACCCGGTTGGTGAGGTGATCCTGAGCGCTCTGGACCAGGGCATCTCCCATCTGATGATCGGCCTTGGAGGGAGCCGGACGGTGGACGGCGGAGTAGGCCTCCTGCAGGCACTGGGGGCGGGGGTTGTTGTTGATGGTGCACGTCTGGATCGACCATGTCTGGGTGCCGATCTGCTCAGGTTGGACTCTATTGACCCTGGGCCTGCTCGTGATCGGTGTGCCGGGATCCGGATCGAGGTCGCGGTTGATGTCCGAAACCCACTCTGCGGTCCAAACGGCGCAGCAGCCGTCTACGGCCCCCAGAAGGGGGCCGGGCCCGACGCGGTCGCTCGGCTCGCTGCCGGTCTGGAGCGCCTCTCCGACCTCTTGGGGGCGTCTGGAAGCGATGAGGGGGATGGGGCGGCTGGAGGAGCGGGGTATGGGCTCCGCGTCGGTCTTGGTGGGCTCCTGCGGCCAGGTGCCCGAGCGGTTGGGGAGCTGGTCGGCTTGCCTGCTGCCTGCAACGGAGTCGATCTCGTCGTTACTGGAGAGGGCTGCTACGACGACCAGACGCCCAATGGCAAGGTGGCCTGGGAAGTGGGGCGGTTGGCAGCTGAGGCTGGGGTACCGGTGGCACTCGTGGCAGGTCGGCTGGCTCGGTCCAGCCAAGCCATGGCTCATGACCCCTTCGCCCGGCATGTCTCTCTGGAGGCTGCTTTTCCAGAGATCACCTGCCATCTGGAACGCTTGAGACGAGCCGGTGCACACCTTGCCGAAGTCCATGCCCTGGCTTGAAGGCTCCTGATGCAGGTGTTCCGTTCAGGCGTTTGATCGGGGGAGCAGAAGTACGACGGCATGGACCTCGATCGCACGACCTTCACCGACCGCATCCACCCGTTCATGGGTCTTGCCCTTCACATTGACGCGCTCCGGCTCGGTGTGGAGGAGTCGTGCCAGTGTGTTGGTGATCGCTTCCTTGTGCGGGCTCAGTTTCGGCTGCTCGCAGATCACGGTGCAATCCAGGTTGCCCAGCACGAAGTTGGCCTGAGCCATCCGTTGCACCGCCTCTTCCAGAAAGCCGGCTGAGTCGGCTTCATGCCACCGAGGGTCGTCATCAGGGAAGATCTGGCCGATGTCCGGCTCTCCAAGCGCACCGAGGATCGCGTCGGTGACCGCATGGAGGAGGGCGTCGCCGTCCGAATGTCCGACCGGTCCCCGGTCATGGTCGATCCTGATTCCACCGAGGATGAATGGCTGGCCGGCTCCCTCTGGCGGAGGGGGCTCGAGGCGGTGAAGGTCGTAGCCATGGCCGATTCGGGGGTCCTGGAGGGGCATGATGCCAACTGTACCCTCAGCCGAGGTGTAAATGCCAACGCCTCGGGCCCGTCTGTGCCGATAGGGTTCCAGAGGGCAGCACCTTCGGGCTGTCCGCATGATCCTGATTTCGAAGGAGCCCTGATGAGTTCTCGAACCCTCCGCCCCCTGCTTTCCCGGCTGGCCCTGCCATGCTCCATGGTTCTCCTGCTGGCTGCAGGCGGTTGTTTCAACCAGAACGGCGGTGTGACCGGATACTTCGCCTACGTGTCCACGCCCATGTCGCCGAAGACCGTGGTCATCTACGACATGCGTTCGGACACGCCCTTCTTCGTCCAGGATGTTCCGGTCGGGAAGCAGTTGAACTTCCGGTTCCTGTCCGATGGCGGGGATGATCCGATCTATTCACCCGGTCGACTCCAGTGGGGGTTCTCCGAAGCGGGGGATTCGGCAAGCCAGCTCGAGAACCAGTTGACCTGTCCTCCCGAGCAGGCATGTCGCATCCAGATCGAACTTCGGGATCCGGAAGCGCCGGAATCGCCTGACAGCGAGCGATACCGGATCGACATGGACGAGGGCGCATCTCATCTGTCGCCCGAGGGTGGCCAAATCCCCGAGAGCGGGAACCAGCGAATCTACGAGTGACGGGATCGCAGCACGCCGAAACCCGGCTTCAACCCAGACAACGATTCGCCGCGGTGAGGAAGACCTCACCGCGGTGTTCGTAGTTGTCGAACTGATCCCAGCTGGCACATCCCGGACTGAGCAGGAGGATGTCTCCCTCCTGCATTCGTGTTGCAGCGGCTCGGACTGCCTCCCCGACGGTCTCGCAGATCCTGGCATTCGATCCTGACACGATCATCGGTGCGGTTGCCCCGATCGCATACAGCCCGCCCACCTCGTTTCCCAGCGCATCGATTTGTCCAAGGTCGGCCCCCTTGTCGAATCCGCCTGCGATGAGATGAATTCGCGACGGGGTCTCGAAGGATCGAACCGCCCGGAGGGTCGCCGACGGTGTCGTTGCCTTCGAGTCATCCACGACTCTGATGCCAGCAATGTTCGCGACGGGGCACAGTCTGTGGGGCAGGCCTCTGAAGTCGGCCAGGGCTGGCGCAAGCTCGATCGCCAGTCTGCATCGGCGTGCAGGATCGGGTTCGAGGTGGGTCGTGGCGGCTCGAAGTGCGGTGAATGCGTTCCGGATCTGATGCGCTCCAGGCAGGTCCAGTCGGATCATGTCCAGGACCTCCTCCCGATCGGTCCGTGACATGAAGGGGTCGTCCGGATCCGGGTTCCACCACGGTGTGATGGAATCGTCATGGCGTATCTCCTCGGCAACCTCATCTTCATGGAGTGGGCCGATGAAGCGTTCCCGACGCACCATGTCTCGAATGATCTTCTTGCTGTTGATGTAGTGGGCGCGTGATTCATGCCAGTCGAGATGGTTGTCGCTCAGGCTGGTGAGGACACCAACGGAAGGGTCGCGTCTTCCGGGGGATCGGCCCAACCAGTGGAGCATGAAACTCGAGACTTCGACGACCACCGCATCCGCATCCTCGATCTCTTCATCCGAAGGATCCAGCAGAGAACCGCCGATGTTGCCACCCAGAATGCTGCGACGGGAGGCGGCCTTCATCAGATGGTCGATCATGGCGCAGGTCGTGGACTTGCCCGCACTCCCGGTCACCAGGATGGCCTTCCCGCCGGCGATGCGATCCAGCCCGAGCTCGATCTCCGTCGTGATCCTGACGCCGTTCCGGTCCGCTGCGGCGAGGAATTCGTTGTCCCATGGCCTCGGTACGGCGGGGTTTGCGACGACGAGTCCTGCATTCTCGAAGTCACCGACATCATGGCCGCCCAGTCGCCAGTCGAGTTGCTCCGAACCTGCGCATCGTTCGAGTCGCGCGACTTCTTCCGCGAGGACTTCCCGATCCTGGAGATCGGTCACCAGCACTTCGTGGCCCCGGGCGAGGAGATGTCTTGCAACGCCGCTTCCGCCACCGAAACGGCCCAGCCCCATGACAACAGTGCGATCTGATCCATCGGCATTCGCCATGACATGAGTCTAGCACTGCCGCCGAATCCGCGGTTCCCGCGGTACACTCCGGGGAGCTCCTCATGCCACGAAACCAGATGCAAACCTGGAAGACCTATCCGCCTGCGCTGATCGCACTGGCCTGTTCCCTGGTGTTCTGCTGTCCGCTGGCGAGTCTCCTCGGAGTGGTCGTCGGCTGGTTCGCGCTTCGAGTCATCGACTCCTCCGGTGGGGTCTACGGTGGGCGTCGTATCGCGATCTGGGCGATCATCCTGGGAGTCTGCATGCTTCCCTTCCAGATGATCCTCATCCAGAAGTACCAGGCGATGAGCACCGATCTCATTCGCTCCGATGTGATGCATGCGGTCGAGGTCGTCTTCGACGTTGAGGCCGACGATCGGAAGGAGGCGCTCGAATCGGTGTTCCTTCGGCACAAGGGGAGCTATCCGACTCCTGAGGAAGCCGACGCCTTCGTCGAGTCGGTCACATCCGAGCTCGGTGCGTTCGTGTCCGTGTCGATCGCCCAGCTTTCGGTCTCCTCGGATCTGCCCAGGCCGGTCCATGAGATCGCACTTGTCTTCGAGTTCGAGAACGATTCAGCGACTGGAGGAGCGGTCTGCGAGCTTCATGCCGCGTTGGGTGCCATGCTGGAAATCCGTCTTGATCTGCTCGAAGTGACCCTCCCGGGAGGGCAGCTGGTTCAGCTTCCCGTCTCGGATGTCACGCCTGCAGGGGAGTCCGGTGACGACCTCGAGGAGGGTGCGCCGCAGGATGCCTCGACAACGCGCGCGACGGATGAGGTCGCGCCATGACCGAGTCCACGGAACAGCCGATCGAGCCTGCCGGCGTGCGGGGCGAGCGGAGTCCTGCAGCCAGGCTTGCCATCCTGTCCTTCGCGTCCGGTCTCGTCCTCTGCTGCCCCGGCACCGGTCTCGTTGCCGTCCTCGCCGGCGGCTTGGCCCTGGTGCTCGGGATGCGTGCGCAGGATGTCTCCTGGCGGAAATACGCTTATGGCGGCATGGCGTTGGGGACGACAAGCCTCGTTGCAGTGTCCCTCCTCTGGGGTGTGGCGACGGATCGCTGGGAGACGGAGTGGAGAGTGCTCCTGACCGGTCCGAACAATGCCCTCTTCGCCATGCAGGAAGGAGCCTTCGATGATTTTCGCGCGGAATTCATTGGCGCCGGATCCGAGGCGACGGACGAGGAGATCGAGGTGTTGGCGGGGCTGGTGAAGACCAAGCTGGGGATCTTCGGCAGGGCTCGCTCAACCCGGACTGAACCACCGGAATTCGACGGCCCACCACCGTGGGAGCTTGGAGACTACGAAGTGCTCTT
This sequence comes from Phycisphaerales bacterium, assembly GCA_022447205.1. GTDB lineage: Bacteria > Planctomycetota > Phycisphaerae > Phycisphaerales > SM1A02 > JAKVBQ01. The sequence goes on along the minus strand of JAKVBQ010000017.1, from coordinate 8,698 downwards.
CTCGAATCCTGAAAAGGGAGGTTGGACCGGGTCGGTCAGTGGGACGATCGGTCTGGACCGGCTCCCATCGGGTACCCTGCGTCTCGACTGGTTCCGCCTCGAAGGAGAAGGACCTGATGGCGAGCAGGTGCTCGTTCGGTTCCCTCCAATCACCCGATCGGATCGGAAGTCCGAATGACCGAGCCAATCATCAGGACCATTGACCTGGTCAAGCGTTTCGGCACCCAGACCGTGCTCGATGGGGTCAACCTGGAGATCATGCCTGGGGAGACCATGGTGGTCATGGGGGGCTCGGGGTGCGGCAAGTCCACCTTCCTTCGCCACCTGATCGGATCACTGACACCCACCTCCGGTCGGGTGGAACTGTTCGGGAGCGATCTTGCCTCGCTTGACGAGGACGGTATGGATGATGTCCGCAAGCGATTCGGGATCCTGTTCCAGTCGGGGGCGCTCTTCAATTCGATGACGATCGCGGAGAACGTCGCCCTGCCTCTGCATGAACACACCGTGCTCGATCCGAACATCATCGACATCCAGGTCAAGATCAAGCTTGAGTTGGTCGGACTCCGGGAGCATGCATCGAAGTATCCCTCTCAGATATCAGGTGGCATGAAGAAGCGTGCCGGCCTGGCCAGGGCCCTTTCCCTCGATCCCCGGATCCTCTTCTACGACGAACCGTCCGCCGGGCTGGATCCCGTGACATCGGCTGAAATCGATCAGTTGATGCTGGACCTGACGAGGAAGCTCGGTGTCACCAGCGTCGTCGTCACCCATGAGATGGATTCCGCGTTCACCATCGCGGATCGGATGTGCATGCTGGACAAGGGCAAGGTGCTCATGGTGGGGACCCGTGATGAATTCGACCACCTGCGTTCGATCTCCGAAAAGGAGGCCGAATCGCTTGATGACACCCGGAAGCTGATCCGCCAATTCCTCCGCGGTGACCCCGAGGGACCGATCACCCAGCGCCGCATCGAGACGAGCTATGCCGAGGATCTGCTCGGGACCGGACCTCCTCGGGTGGTGAAGTCTCCAGCGCTCGAACCGACCCGCAAGACATGATCGTACGACAGCACCCCGTCGCGCAGGCGACGGGGTGCTGTCGTACAGGATCGTTCCTGACATTCAGTCTGGTGAGCTCATTCGCATGGGCCCCAGGAGCTCAGCAAGATGTTGAGATCCGCGCCATCCGTGTTGCCGTCGCCATCAATGTCCCGTGCGGGCGTGCCCCATGAACCGAGCAGCGCATTGAGGTCGCCGCCATCGACGACGCCATCGCCGTTGTAGTCGGCCGGGCACTCCGAAACGAATGGTTCGAGTTCGATGCTGAGCACCAGGTCCTCCGTCGTGACCTGCCCCACGAAGGAACCGACCCGGATGAAGACCGACTGGTACTCGATGGTCGAGAAGGACATCTGGGGATCATCGTCACATTCGTCTTCGAGATCCTGAGGCGGATCATCGGTGCAGGAGATGAGCTGACCGGCGAGGTTCGGGCACCCGAACTGTCCGTTGTAGACGGCGAGAGCCGTATCGAGAGCATCACTGCCGCAGAGCGAGATCGTGCAGGTCCCGTAGGTCTCGGAGTCGTAGTAGTACCAGACATCCCTCCTCAGCTGCGAGCAGCCGGGGACGTACGACGTGGTCGCTCCAGCGATGCTGATTGGCATCTCGCCCATGGCGGTGACCAACATCGCCGTCTCGCACTCGTTGTTCGGGGGTGGAGGTGAGCTGGGGTCACCAATCGACAGGTCATCGATGTGGATGTAGTCATCCTCTTCATCGACCATGGCGATGAATCGAATGCGGAGCTGGTCGCTCATCGCATCGAAGCCCATTTCGTATTCATGCAGGGTGAACACGTTCTCGTCGGCTCCGGTCGTCGAGATGATCTCGTCGAGGAGGGTCCAGTTGCCCATGCTGTTCACGTATTCGACTCGGACACCTTCGCCTGCATCAACGCCCCTGAACTGGGTGTGGAAGCTGATGAACAGCGGGTCGTAACCACCGGCAGGAAGCGACCAGCTGCGGAGTTCATGCACCTGGAAGGTGTTGGGACATGCCGGTTCCTCGTCCGTTCCGGTGGGGTCCAGGGTTCCGGAGAGACGGAGAGTGTAGGGACCGCTCGGTGGATTCACCGAGTCCTGTGCGAAGACCGCTCCTACGAAGTAGGCCCAGTTGCCATCGGACTCGCCGGGGATGAATTCGTCGAGGAAGGGCATCTGGGGAGCTTCGTCGGCAAGGATGTAGCCGCATGGGTACTGGGCGATCCAGTCCTCGATCCTCTCCTGTGCGTACTCCCCGAAACTGGTCGGAGCCCCGCACGCGCCGTTGCCCGAGCACATGATCCTGCAATCACTGTCCGAGTTGCAGTGGCTCGAGCTGTAGTTGTGACCGAGTTCGTGGGCTCCCAACGAGGTTCGGTAGGTGATGTTCTGCGTGTACTGGGACTGGCACACGTTGTAGCTCAGGCCCGGGTTCGAGCAGACCACGCTGACCCATGCAAGTCCGATCGTGCTTCCGGTCGGCTTGCCGGTATGCAGGATTGCGACGTTCCTGTAGATCGACTGCTTTTCGCACTGGTTCCAGTCGTCCCCGAAATCGTTCAGCATCGTGCCGATGTCGTTGCCTTCGTAGGGGTCGTTTGGTGTGGCGTAAATGACCGCACCTGACAGCTCGAAGTTCAGGTTCACGCCACCGGCTGCGGGGCCCTTCTCGTAGATCGCTTCGTAGAAGTTCGTCAGCATCTCGAGATCGATGAGGGTGGCATCGACACTCGACCCGTTCTTCTGGAAATACTCGTAGTCGGCGCATGCCGCGAGCGCATGAAGCCTGTTGCCCGGGACTTCCCCGGCAAGACCTCCGCCACCTTCGACGTTGCCCCTGCCGTCGTCTTCGATGAGTTCATTCCCGCACTGGTAGCCCGGAAGGAAGGTCCCGTGGGGACCTGACATCACGATATGGCTTCGTTCGGTCCACCCTGCAGGAGGTACGAACCCTTCCTCGATCATGGTGTGGACCGGCTGGACCCACCATGTCTTCAGGCCGGGGCCCTGGTCGATCCTGGCGTAGAGGCCATCATCCGCGAGTGTCGCCCTGACATCGGAATCGGGAAGTCCTCGAACGGTGCCTCGGTAGGTCCGCACCTCGGGGGGATCGGCCGGAACCATCAGGTTTCCGTCCGCGACGAACAGGTTGAAGTCGAGTGATCTCAGGGAGTACTTGAAGAGATCGATGTCCATCGGTGCACCATCGACGAGCACGTTGATCGAGGTGCGCTCGGCGAGTTCCCTTGGCAGCGGGATCTCGACAACATCATGCTCCGCCATCCCGAGGACGTCCCCTTGCTTCTGGTCAAGGTGGCCCGTGAACGCGACCCTGTGTCCGTCATCAGCCTGGCTCGTGGTGTTGATCGTGCCAAGGGCTGCAAAACAGAGTGCAAGGAGCGTGGTCTTCTTCGAGGTCATCGCGGTCATCCGTTCTCTGGGGCGGGTTTTCTCTTTGGAGGAGTTCATCTTGCTGTATTCAGTCTAACTCAAGCCTGTGTCTTTGATTTTTCGGTTCTGATTTTTATGACTTCCAGGCATGGTTCAGGCAAGCTCCGGACGTTATTGGATCCGAAGGCCTGCCTGGTCCGCACATGGCTGGTCAGGGGCATCCGCCCCAGTTGCCCAGGACGATGCTGAGGTCGGCCCCATCCGTGTTGCCGTCGTCGTTGACATCACCGTCTGCAGTGTTCCAGGCGCCGAGCACGAAGGCGAGGTCCGCTCCGTCCACGAGCCCATTGAGATCGAAGTCACCGGGGCATGGAGTCTCGTCCTCCTCGATCGAGATGGTGAGCAGGAGATCCTGGTCCGTCGTTTCGCCGGTGAACGATCCGATCCTGATGTAGACGGCGGCATAGTCCGTGGTCTGATACTGGATGTACGGATCATCGCCGCACTCCGGTGAGTCGTCCTGGCATTCGAGGAGTTGCGAGTCCTGGTAGGGGCAGCCTGCAAGTCCCGTGTACAAGGCCATTGATGAGTCGAGGGCAGCGCTGCCGCACAGGGTCACGGTCGCCGTGCCCTGGGTACCGGTCACGAAGTAATACCAGACGTCCTTCTGGAGGCTGGTGCAGCCCGGTACGGCGGAATTGGTCGCTCCATTCAGATTGATCGGAATCGTGCCGGTGCTGGTCAGGATCGTGGCGGATCCGCATTCATCGTTGGAGGGTGGGTCCACGGGCGGCTCGCTCGAGTCGCCGATGGAGAGGTCGTCGATGTAGATGTCATCGCCTGAACTGTTCACCATGGAGACGAAACGAAGTCTCAACCGATTGGTCTGTGCCGATGCGGGCATCTCGTATTCATGGAAGGTGAAGGAGGATTCCGTGCCGCCGCTGGTGCTCAGGATCTCGTCGAGAACCTGCCAGCCGCCGGAGCTGCCGGTCGTGTATTCGACTCGGACACCCTCGCCGGCTTCGACGCCCCTGAACTGGGTGTGGAAACTGACGAACAGTGGGTCGTAGCCAGCGGCCTGGATGGAACGTGTCCGGATTTCGTCGGCGTCATAGGTGCCCGAACCGGTCGCATCAAGCTGGAGAGAACGGCTCGGACTCGGTTCGCCCACCGCACTGGTGCTTGCGAGACCCCCCTTGTTGAACACCCAGGTGTTCGTCGAGATCGAATCGAATTCATCAAGGAACGGCAGTTCGATCGGGTCGCCGACACCGATGTCACAGCTCTGGCTGTTGATGTGACCCAAGATCGAGGCGCGTGACTGGGGGTTGAAGTCGTTCGGCGTGCCTGAACCGCAGGCTCCGTTGCCTGAACACATGATCTCACAGTCGCTGTAGCTGTCGCAGTGGGGGGCGTTGTAGTTGTGCCCGAGTTCATGCGCACCGAGCGACGTGCGCAAACCGTAATTGTTCACGTAGCGGCTCTCGATCATGTTGTACGCGAGGTTGCCGTACGACCCGCAGTCGTTGCCCAGGAGGTTGCAGACCACGCCCAGCCACGCAAGGCCGATGACGCTTCCGGTCACGTTCTTGCCGGTGTAGATCTGGGCGACATCCCTTCGAATGCTGGTCTCCTCGCCCGAGTTCCATTCGTTCCTGAATTCGCAGAGTATGCCATCAGCCGAGCTCGAGCTGTACGGGTCGTTTGAACTCGCATGGATGATCGCTGCCGAGAATTCGAAGTTGAGGTTCACGCCTCCGTCGGAGGTGTCGTCCTCGTAGATCGATTCGTAGAAGTTGATCATCGTCTCGATGTCGCTCAAGGTGTTGTCGACGTTCGAGCCGTTCTTCTGGAAGAACTCGTAGTCCGCGCACGCAGCGATCGAATTGAGTCGGTTGCCGCTGACGTCGCCGGCGAGACCACCATCCGTGGGCTGGTCGGGTGTGCCCAGGTCATACAGGTCGTTGCCGCATCGATGCCCGTCGATGAAGGCGCTCTTGACACCGGTCATGACGACATGCGTCTCTTCGGTGGAGCCTTCGGGGGGCATGATTCCGTCGGACTCGAGTGTGCTGATCGGCTGGACCCATCGGTCCCCAAGACCCTGCCCCAGCGTGATGCGGGCGCCGAGCCCATTCTCGAGGATCGTCGCCCTGACCGACGAGCCGGGCATGTCTCGAACGGTGCCTCGGTAGGTCCGGTGCGGAGGAGCCTCCACCAGGTTCAACTGCACGCCATCGTGGACGAGCAGTTCGAAGTCAGCCGCTCGAAGGGAGTACCTGTAAAGCTCGAGGGTTCGATCGATTCCGTCGATCGGGACCACCACCGTGGTGCGTGCTGCCAGTTCCTTCGGACAGTCGATCTCGACGAGCTCGTGGCTGGCGACGCCGGGAATCTGCAACTCGGACTTCTCGGCGAGGTGCCCGGTGAGATGGATTCTCGGAGCTTCGTCTCCGACCGCAATCGTCGGGAGGATGCTGGCGCTGGCGATGGCGATCATGGCTTGTCGAGTGAATGTGCGCATTCAGTGTTTCCAAGTCTGTGGAGGAGTTGATCTCGTGTTCCGCTGATGTGTCGAGCCGCGGGTCAGGATGTCACAGCAGCCGGCTTGTCTGTTCGTCAGGATCGTCTCGGGAATGAAGAGGCCGTGTGAAGACGGCCGCAATCGGCCGACACTTCCTCCCAGCCTGGTCCAGGGCCGTACCTCCTCCCGGTCTCCGGGAGTGATCGGACCTTTCGCAGAGGACTGTTGGGCACTTCCGCCCCATCAAGACTATACCCCTCATTGACAGTGGGTCCAGTACTGTTTCAGGCCTCTGCCAATGCCCTTCATCCAACCGTGAGGGGTGTGCGGGCACGCTTCAGGGGTGTCGTTTCCGGAACCCGTGCTCGAGGGTGTGAGGCGGCTCGCAACGCGTGATAAGAACGACGGCGGCCCTGGGGCCGCCGTCGCTTGAAGACAATTCAATGTCGTGTGGAGACGGCCGGTGCCGTCGCCACCTTCCGATCATCCTTCGTCGTCGCAGTTCCAGAAGCCGAGGATGTAGGAGAGGTCCGCGCCGTCGACCTTGTTGTCGTCGTTGACGTCGCCGATGCAGCCGCCGCCGCAGTCATCGGTCCAGAAACCGAGGACCAGCGAGAGGTCGGTGCCGTCGACGAGACCATCGTCATTGAGGTCGGCGATTTCGCAGGGCGTGGGGGGGTTCACGGGTATACCCGGAACCAGGGTCGCGACCTGTTCGATCGCACCTGTCTTGTGCAGGTGGATGTCGACGAAGCCTTCGGTCGGTGCGCTGTCAGTGGTGAAGCTGAAGGTTCCGAGGCTCTGCCACATGATCGCGGTTGCGTCCGGGTTCGAGGCGTACGACTCGCACATGAAGCTCAGCGTGCCCGAATCGACCGTGGTGTCCCACTGCGAGGTGGGGTCTGCGTAGACTTCACCGGAGTGGTACGGGCAGAGGTTGGCCTCTGCATCACTCGGGACGGCGTCTCCGCCGAACGGCATCGAGATGCCCCCGACCGCACTGTGCAGGTTCAGGTTGTAGACGCTGTAGATGTACGTCCAGCTGCCGTCGGCGTTCTCGCAGACGGACTGTCCGTAGTGAATGCGCTCGTTGCAGTCCGAGATGTCGATCGTGGTGATGCGGACGTTGGGGTCCTCGGCTTCCCAGGCGAAGATCGCAGGGGACATTCGGACGGTCTGGTTGCCTCCGAAGGTCAGCGTGTTGGTTCCGGACTTGTTGAGCCGACGGTACGAGGCGTTGTTGTTGCCGTTGCAGGCCGCGGCATCCTCGGGGTGGATGTAGATGCCATCAGCGAGGAAGGATGCGTTTTCCGCCTGCAGCAGGTCCGTGGGGACCTGAAGGCGACGCCCGATCGTTGCTGCATAGCTGCCGCCACCGGGGGGATACTCGAAGTAACCGGTCGTGGGGTTGACTTCCTCACGCGGTCCGAGGTTCGACTGCTGGCCATTGAGGCTTGCCGAGTACGGATCGGAGCAGTTCCAGCCGAGACGACTCGGACAACCACCGCCGGCGGAGTTCGAGCAGCTTCCGCACAGCGTCTGCTGGAGCGCACAGAACCCATGCTTGAGCCAGGAGCGACCGATCTGTTCGATCTTGGTACAGCCGCTCTCCAAGGTGAGGATGCGGTAGATCGAACCACCGATGGTGGGGTGCTGGTTGTTGTTGGGCTCCCAGGTCAGGTAGTCGTTGCCGATGTTGCACGAGTTGGTGCCGACGGAGTAGGCGGTGATTCCATTGACCTGGCCGTGGCGCATGATCTCATGGAGATCGCCCACGATGACATCAGGAGCTGTTTCGCCTCCGCCATTCGAGCGTGCCGCGATTGCATCGGAGTTCATGTGGCCGATGAAGACCGCCGCAGTACCCAAGGCCAGGCCACCGAGTGTGATTGGAAGTTTCACGTCTGGTTCTCCATTTCTTTCGATTCGAAGTCAATGCTTGTCAGGCTTTGGTGGGGTATGTGCCTGACGGGAATTCATGTCTGCGGGTAGTGAGCCGCATGTAGATCGTAGGCAACCCTCCCAATGTGACACGCACCTTGGGAGGATTGTTTGATGTGCCGGGCCTGCGCCACCCCAATAAAGAGGATGAGGCCGACGCCTACAGCATACCGCCAGTTCCCCGAATAACTTCAGCAACCCTGTCTTTTCCGCCATTGAGCCCAAAAAAGGCGCTTTCTTGGCGGGATGAAACGGGCATTTCGCTTTTGCCTGCCCGCGCCTCCGTGGAGGCCCCAAAAACCCGGCCGCCGCCACGAAGTGACGACGGCGGGTGGGAGTCGTGGCTCGTTGAGCCCCGGGGTTTTTCAGCTCGTTTTCGGACTGGCTGGGGGCCATCGAACGATGGCCGAATGTCTTTCAGCACCCTCGTTGGATCTTCGTGTCTCCTCGTCCCTTTTCCAGACGTGGAACTGCGTCCGGTCTCTTGGTGCGGCTCCGGCAACATCTGCGGCTCTGCACAACCTCCTACTCAGGAAATTACCAGTCAAATTCGGCGGCACTAGTTCAAAGTTGAAAATCCGGGCAATCCTGCTTCCGGCATGAGGCAAGTCCTGTCAATCAGGATGCTTGTGAGTCGCATGGAAATGTGCGCCGATCCTGATGGCTGAGAAGGCCATTTGCCTCTGTAGGCCGGGCACTATACCGCTGTAGAGGGCTCCCACACCCTCGGTCTTGGCGATGTTGGCAGCTGTGCCAAGCTGGGGGAACAGATTCAAAGGGGTCCACAATCAGA